>NZ_JAOBTQ010000001.1:5404773-6005303 GCF_033366695.1 Streptomyces sp. SCL15-4 | reverse complement strand
GCCCATGACGAAGCCGTCACGGTTGTTGTCGAAGGGCCGGGAGGCGTGCGCCGGGTCGTCGTTGTTCGGGCTGGTGGCCTTGATCGCGTCGAAGCAGGCCATGGTGATCGGGGATATCGGGGAGTCCGAGGCCCCGGCGACGCATATGTCGGCGCGGCCCTCCTGGACGGTGTGGAAGGCGTAGCCGACGGCGTCCAGGCCGGAGGTGCAGCCGGTGGAGACGGTCTGCACCGGACCCCGTGCGCCGAAACGTTCCGCCACGGCGGAGGCCACGGTGCTCGGGGAGAACGCCCGGTGCAGCTGCGGCTCGGCCTCGGTGTGGTCGACGTCCCAGCGCTGCCCGCGATGGCTGACCAGGACGTAATCGTGCTCCAGGCGGGTGGTGCCGCCGACGGCGGTGCCCAGGGAGACACCGACCCGCCAGGGGTCCTCGCGGGCGAGGTCGAGACCGGAGTCGCGGACCGCCTCCTCGCCGGCGACCAGCGCGAACTGTATGTACCGGTCCGCCCCCTGGACCTGCTCGGCGTCCAGGCCGTACGCGGCCGGGTCGAAGTCGCACTCGGCGGCGATCCGGGACCTGAGCCCGGTCGGGTCGAAGAACGTGATGCCCCGCGTCGCGGTACGGCCTTCGGCCAGCAGGTCCCAGAACGCCGGTACGCCGATCCCGCCCGGAGCGACGACGCCTATGCCGGTGACCGCCACGCGCCGGGTCATGAGCGGACCTGTTCCCGGCCGGCGGGCTCGGCGACGGCGGCCACGGGCCGGGCCGTCTCCTCGGTGTCGACGTGGCCGAGGGCCGGCCGCGGGGCGAGCGGGCCCAGGTGGAAGACGAGCCGCGCCTCCACGTTGCCGACGTTGCGGAACCGGTGGCGCATGTTGATCGGGATCATCAGGCCCTGCTCGGGCCGCAGCGGGTGCGGTTCGCCGTCCAGGTCCACCTCCAGCTGCCCGCACAGGACGTAGACGAACTCCTCGGAGTAGGGGTGGTAGTGCTCGCCGATGCGGTCGCCGGGCCGGACGATGGCCACGCCCATGAAACCGCTGGTGGCGCCCACCGTCGTGGGGGTGAGCATGGCGCGCAGATCACCGCCGCGCCGGGTGTTGGGCTCGATCTCGCTCAGGTCCACGATCTTCGGAAGGGGTGTGATCACGGTGTTCCTCCGTTGGTTGGGCCGGCCTGCGGGGGTCAGGCGTCGGGCGAACGGCGGTCGGTGACGAGGTCCATGGCGACGGGCTCGCCGTCCAGCAGGGCCTCCAGCGCGGCCGGGTGCCCGGGCTCCGGCGAGGCGGCCCGGGCGCCGAGGCCGGGGCGTACGTCGAGCAGCCGCACCACGACGTCGTCGCGCTGGAAGATCGTGCTGCGCAGGACGGGGCTGTCCGGGTCGTCCGCCGCCGCCTCGTCCTGCTGGGCGAGCAGCTCCGCCAGCCGCATGCCGTCGCCCGGCCGGGCCGGGTAGTACCGGGCCAGCCGCTCGCCCTCGGTCAGCTCCTCCGCGGTGACGTGGTGCACGGCGGGCAGCGCCGCCCGGGTGAAGAACACCCGCGCGGACTCCTGGTCGTCCAGGTCCCGCTCCTGCTCCAGATAGGGGTTGATGGCCTCCTCCACGGCCCGCACCTCGGGCTGCCGGGCGACATGGCGCAGCGCCGCGAGCAGGTCGCCGCGCACCTCGATGGCCCGCACCACCCGGTTGCCGTGCATGAACAGGGAGGTGCGGCACAGCCGGGTGGTCTCGTCGACCCGGGCCCGGGGCGAGGCGTAGCCCGCCAGGATCCGCTTCACCTCCTGCTCGCTGCCGGGCCGGACCGTGAAGGTGAGCGCGTGCCGGATCACGCCGTCGCCGATCCGCGGGGAGGACTGCAGGCGGCGGCGCGCGGCGGAGGCGCCGGCCCCTCCCCCGGTCTCGCGGACGACGTGGAAACGCAGCGACCGGGTGTCCCGGACGCAGCTGTGCAGCGGCTCCACCATCCGCACGTGCTCCTCGCTGTTGACCCAGGTGAGGAACGGCGGGGCGCTCTCCCATTCGCTGGTGATGAGCCATTGGGAGGGGTTCTCGATGGACTGGCACAGCTGGTCGCTGACGTGGCCGGGAACCTGCGCCACCTGGTTGCACAGCTGTTCGTAGGCCTCCAGGAACTGCTGCTGGGCGCCGTCGTGGACGTCCACGAGGAGGACGACCCGCAGGCGGGAGCCGTCGAACACCGACTGGGAGACCCGCTTCGACACCTGGCGCGTCGACGGGGCCGAGGGCTTTTCCGACAAGGTGGTCATGCTGCGCACATCTCCTTCACGGGGGCAGAGGCGGACGCCGGCGGCCGAATGACGCGACGTCAGCGCTTCTTGATCCTGTGCCGCTTCCCCCGCGTCGCGCGACTCGCGTGAACCACGCGGGTGATTGCGCACGCGAAAGCCGTCCCACAGGGCACACAAACACCAATGCGCCCCCGCATCCCGAACCCTGCCTCTGGAGCCCTGATGCAGCAGAAAGCCGATCACCGGGTGCCCGTCCTCGTCGTGGGCGGCTCCCTGGTGGGCCTGTCCCTCTCCCTGTTCCTGGGCCGTCTCGGCGTACCGCACATGCTCGTCGAGCGGCATTCCGGGACCTCGATCCACCCGCGTGGCCGCGGCAACAACCTGCGCACGATGGAGCTGTTCCGGGTGGCCGGCATCGAACCGGACATCAAGGCGGCGGCCTCGCTGCTCGCGGACAACCACGGCATCCTGCAGACCCCCACCCTGGTGGGTGACGCCGGCGAGTGGCTGTTCCGGCACATCGACCCGGGCGGCGGGCTCGCGAGGTTCAGCCCCACCACCTGGTGCCTGTGCAGCCAGAACGACCTGGAGCCGGTGCTGCTGAAGGGGGCCCGGGCGCTCGGCGGCGACCTGCGCTACCACCACGAGCTGGAGTCCTTCTCCCAGGACCCCGAAGGAGTGACGGCGTTCGTCCGGGACCGTGACAGCGACGAGCTGTACCGGGTCCGCGCGGACTACCTGGTGGCCTGCGACGGCCCGCGCAGCCCGGTGCGGCACCGGCTCGGCATCGGGCAGAGCGGACCCGGCGACCTGTTCGCCAACGTCAGCATCACCTTCCGGTCCAAGCTGCTGGCCGAGACCGTCGGCGACCGGCACTTCATCTGCTGCTACCTCACCAACCCCGAGGCCGACGGCGCGCTGCTGCCCGTCGACAACAAGGAGCACTGGGTCTTCCACGCGCCCTGGCACCCGGAGCACGGCGAGCGGCTGGAGGAGTTCACCGAGGAACGGCTCCAGCGGCACATCCGGCTGGCCGTCGGGGTGCCCGACCTGGACATCGAGATCACCGGGAAGGCGTCCTGGCGCGCGGCGGAACGGGTGGCCGAGCGGTACACGGCCGGCCGGGTGCTGCTCGCCGGGGACTCGGCCCACGAAATGTCACCGACCGGCGCGTTCGGCTCCAACACCGGCATCCAGGACGCGCACAACCTGGCCTGGAAGCTGGCCGCCGTGCTCGACGGCTGGGCCGGCCCCGGCCTGCTGGAGACCTACGACACCGAGCGCCGGCCGGTCGCGCTGGCCACCAGCGCCCGCGCCTCGGCCCGCTCCGTGGAGCACAGCCACCCCGGTTTCGCCCCGACCCCGGGCGTCGGCGGCGGTCCGCGCAGCGGCATCCTCCCGGTGGTCCTCGCCTACCGCTATCCGGCGGGCGCCGTCCTGGACGCCGACCCGGCCCAGCCGGTCGTACCCGACGAAGTGCGGCTGACCGCGGACCCCGGCAGCCGGGCCCCGCACCTGTGGCTGCGCCGGGCGGACCGGCGGCTCTCCACGATCGACCTCTACGAACGCTCGCTCGTCCTCCTCAGCGACGCCGGCTCGGCCGCCGGCGCGGCCTGGCAGTCCGCCGCGCGGCGCGTCGCGGACGCGGACGGCGTACGCCTGCGGGCGTACCGCATCGGCACCGGCCCGGACGCCGACCTCGCCTACGACGGCGAGGGCCCCGGCGGCGGCACCGACTGGGCGTCCCTGCACGGCACGACGGCCGACGGAGCGGTCCTGGTCCGCCCGGACGGATTCGTGGCCTGGCGCGCGGCCGGCGCCGCGCGGGACCCGGAGGCGGAACTGCGGCGGGCGCTGAGAGCGGTGCTGCGGCGGGGGTGAGGCATGGAAGACGGGACGCCGGAGGTCGCCCGCGCCGCGTGGCACGGGTGGCCTTCCTGGCCGCGGGCGGGTCTCACGCGCGTCAGATGCGGACTTCGACCGTCCGGGCGAGGCGGTCGTGCAGGCCGCGGCCGTCGCGGTCCCAGACCAGCGCGGGGATCGCGAGGCACAGCAGGGCCGTGCGCAGCAGGGCTCGGCCCGGGCTGACCGTGCCGGTGCTCAGGGCCACGACCCGGATGCCGAAGAGCCGCTTGCCGGGCGTGCAGCCGACCGTGCCGACGGTGAGCGCGCTCAGCACGAAGAAGACGCCCAGCGCCCAGTTGCTCGTGACCGCCCCGTTGCCGTGCGTGATCAGGCCGTATGCGATCAGGACGCACAGCGCCCAGTCCACGGCGAGCGCGCCGAGCCGCCGTCCGGGCCGTGCGATCGAGTTCGGCCCGTCCTCGGGCAGACCGAGCTGCTCGCCCCGGTAGCCGAAGTCGGCGCCCGCCTCTTCCATGGCCGCGCGCGGGCCGGAGAGCCACGATCCGATTGCCTGCCTGTTGTCCACCCGTCCACGGTACTGCGCCCGGTTTCGGACACTACGCGCAGGGGTGTGCGGGGGCTACGGTGGACATGTGGCCGGTTAACTTCTGCGAAACAAACGGGTCACGCCTGAGAAATCACCCATCCCTAGGGTCGAGACCAGCGTGTGCCACCGCACTGGCCGCACGAACGATCTACCACCCCGGCGAGGACGGTCGGGAGTAGGAGGAGCTGGATGTTCCAGAACGCCGACGAGGCCAAGAAGTTCATCGCGGACGAGGACGTCAAGTTCGTCGACGTCCGCTTCTGCGACCTGCCGGGCGTCATGCAGCACTTCACGGTGCCCGTTGAGGCGTTCGACCCGGACGAGGAGCTGGCCTTCGACGGATCGTCGATCCGCGGTTTCCAGGCCATCCACGAGTCCGACATGGCTCTGCGTGCCGATCTGTCCACGGCCCGTGTCGACCCGTTCCGCCGGGACAAGACCCTCAACATCAACTTCTTCATCCACGACCCGATCACGGGCGAGCAGTACTCCCGTGACCCGCGCAACGTGGCGAAGAAGGCGGAGGCGTACCTGGCGTCGACGGGCATCGCCGACACCGCGTACTTCGGCCCCGAGGCCGAGTTCTACGTCTTCGACAGCGTGCGCTTCGCCACCTCGGCGAACGAGTCCTTCTACCACATCGACTCCGAGGCCGGCGCCTGGAACACGGGCGCGCTGGAGAACAACCGCGGTTACAAGGTCCGCTACAAGGGCGGTTACTTCCCGGTCCCGCCGGTCGACCACTTCGCCGACCTGCGCGCCGAGATCTCCCTGGAGCTGGACAAGCAGGGCCTGAAGGTCGAGCGCCAGCACCACGAGGTGGGCACCGCCGGCCAGGCGGAGATCAACTACAAGTTCAACACGCTGCTGGCCGCCGCCGACGACCTCCAGCTCTTCAAGTACATCGTGAAGAACGTGGCGTGGCGCAACGGCAAGACCGCGACCTTCATGCCGAAGCCGATCTTCGGTGACAACGGCTCGGGCATGCACGTGCACCAGTCGCTGTGGAGCAACGGCGACCCGCTGTTCTACGACGAGGCGGGCTACGCGGGCCTGTCGGACATGGCCCGCTACTACATCGGCGGCATCCTCAAGCACGCTCCGTCGCTGCTGGCCTTCACCAACCCGACGGTGAACTCGTACCACCGTCTGGTGCCGGGCTTCGAGGCGCCGATCAACCTGGTGTACTCGCAGCGCAACCGCTCGGCCGCGATGCGTATCCCGATCACGGGCTCCAACCCGAAGGCCAAGCGCGTCGAGTTCCGCGCGCCCGACTCCTCCGGCAACCCCTACCTCGCCTTCTCGGCCCTGCTCCTCGCGGGCCTGGACGGCATCAAGAACAAGATCGAGCCGGCCGAGCCGATCGACAAGGACCTGTACGAGCTGGCTCCCGAGGAGCACGCGAACGTCGCCCAGGTCCCGACCTCGCTGAACGCCGTCCTCGACGCGCTGGAGGCCGACCACGAGTTCCTCCTCCAGGGCGACGTGTTCACGTCCGACCTGATCGAGACGTGGATCGACTTCAAGCGCACCAACGAGATCGCTCCCCTCCAGCTCCGCCCGCACCCGCACGAGTTCGAGCTCTACTTCGACGTGTGATCGACCCGCGCACCACAGCCGAGGCCCCGGCGCTCCCCGCGAGCGCCGGGGCCTCGGCCTTGCGCGGACTGTGCAACCTTTCCGGCTTCCCAGACTTCCTATTGTCGGAGGATCATGCCTCCGGAGTGTCGGACGAGAGAGGTTGTACGGGGATGGCGGAACAGGACGACTGGGAGCACGAGTTCGATCACGCGTGGGCGAACTCGGCCGAGCACAAGGAGCCCTCCGCCCGGGCCCGGATGCTCGCGGCCCGCTGGAAGGAGAACCCGCCGGAGCCGGCGCCCTTCCGGGCGGACCCGGACCCGGTGGGCCCGCGCCGGTCGTCGTGGGTGTCGACGGCCGTGGTGCTCGGCTGCGTGGCCGCGGTGATCGTGCTGCTGGGGTACGCGCAGGTGCGCTCCCCCTACTGATCCCTCTGCCCACCGGGCAGCGGCGGGTGCACACTGGACAGGCGGGGCGAGTGCCTGACTGCGGGGTGAGGCGAGATGCGGAGCCGGTTCCGAAGTGATCGGCGGCTGACCGTGCGCATGGGCCTGACGCTGTTCCTGCTCGGTCTGCTGTACGTGGGCTTCGTCGCGGCGCTGATCGTGCTGCTGAGGTCCTGGGTGCTGGTCGCCGTCCTGGTCGGGGCGCTGTTCGTGGCCCAGTTCTGGTTCTCCGACCGGATCGCGCTGTTCGCGATGCGCGGCCGGCCCGTGACCCGCGAGGAGTATCCCGAGCTGCACGCCGTCGTCGACCGGCTGTGCGCGATCGCGGACCTGCCGAGGCCCGTGGTCGCGGTGTCCGGGATGGACATGCCGAACGCGTTCGCGACCGGGCGCGGTCCGGATCACGCCGTGGTCTGCGTGACCACGGGACTGCTCCGCCGGCTGGAGCCCGCCGAGCTGGAGGGCGTGCTCGCGCACGAGCTGTCGCACGTCGCGCACAAGGACGTCGCCGTGATCACGGTGGCGTCCTTCCTCGGCGTGGTCGCGGGCCTGGTCGTCCGGTTCGCCCTCTACTCGCAGATCTTCGGCGGGGGCCGACGGGACCAGAACACGGCCGTCGTCCTCGCCGCCGTCATCGGCGTCTCGGCGGCCGTGTACGCGATCAGCTTCGTGCTGATCCGGGCGCTGTCCCGGTACCGCGAGCTGGCGGCCGACCGCGCGGCGGCACTGCTGACCGGCCGGCCCTCGGCGCTGGCGGCGGCGCTCACCAAGGTCTCCGGCGAGATCGCGCGGATCCCGACGAAGGACCTGCGGACGGCGCAGGCGTTCAACGCGTTCTACTTCACCCCGGCGACCGGCCGGGAGCCCGGCATCGAGCGCTTCTTCTCCACCCACCCCACCCTGCGGCAGCGGCTGGATCAGCTGGGCCGCATCTCGGTGGAGCTGGGCGAGACGGCCGCCCCGGGCAAGGCGGGCTGACCGATGAGAACGAGCCGACCACGGGCGGAAGCCGACCGGACGAACGAGACCCGGCCAGGCGGAACCCGCTGGCGGGCCGAGGCCGAACAGACGGGTCCGGCCGGCCTGACGCGGGCCGCCGGCCGGACACGGGAGGCGGACCGGACAGGGGAGGCCGACCGGACGCGGGAGGTCGCCCCGGCGCGGAAGGCCGACTGGACACGGGCCGCTCACCCGACAGGGGCCGCCGGCCGGACACGGCAGGTCACTCGGATGCGGCAGGCCCACCGGACACGGCAGGGCCGCCGGACGCGGCAGGCCGACCGGACGCGGGAGGTCGCCCCGGCGCGGAAGGCCGAGTGGACACGGGCCGCTCACCCGACAGGGGCCGCCGGCCGGACACGGCAGGTCACTCGGATGCGGCAGGCCGACCGGACGCGGAAGGACGAGCGAACACAAGCCGCCGACCGGACCCAGGTCGACCCGACGCCGGCCGCCAACCGGACGCGGAAGGCAGACCAGACGCGGAAGGCCGACTGGACACGAGCCGCCAACCCGACGGCCGTCGGCCGGACACGGCAGGCCCACCGGACGCGGGAGGTCGCCCCGGCGCGGAAAGCCGAGTGGACACGGGCCGCTCACCCGACAGGGGCCGCCGGCCGGACACAGCAGGTCACTCGGATGCGGCAGGCCGACCGGACACAGCAGGCCCACCGAACGCGGGAAACCGACCGGACACAGCAGGCCCACCGGACGCGGGAAACCGACCGGACACGGCAGGCCCACCGGACGCGGGAAACCGACCGGACACGGCAGGCCCACCGGACGCGGGAAACCGACCGGACACGGCAGGCCCGCCGGACGCGGGAAGCCGGTCCGGGTCGGTGTGGGTGGTGGGTGGGAGGGGGCTGAGCGTGCGGTTGCTGGACGTTCTGCTGGGCCGCTCCCGGCCGGTCGCGCCCGATCTCGACCGGCTGTTCGCGCTGCCGTCGGCGGCGGTGACGCTGGAGGCGGCGGCCGGTTTCGGGCCGACGGGAAGCGGAGCGGTATGCTTCGCCACCGTGGAGGGCGCGGCCTTCGAGCGGCTCTGCGCGGAGGTACGGGCACTGCTGGACGCGGACAGCGACCGCACCGGCCCGCCGGTGGAACCGCTGCGGGACGCCTACGGCTACTCCTGGCTGGTCTCCCGCCGCTCCCCCGATCAGCTGCCGCAGCTCGTGGCCGACCTGCACGCGGTGAACGGCTCGCTGGAGGCGGCCGGCTTCGGACCGCAGCTGCTGTGCTCGCTGGTCTCCTTCACGGACGGCTCCGGGCGGCGGCTGGCGCTCGTGTACCTCTACAAGCGCGGCACCTTCTATCCGTTCGCCCCGCTGCCCGGTGCCGCCGAGCGGCGGGACACCGCGCTGGAGCTGCGGCTGAAGGCGGCCCTCGACGGTGATCTGCCCGTCGAGCCGGACCTGGGCCGCTGGTTCCCGGTGTGGGCCGCCCCCGGCCTGTGACGGCCGGCGGCGGCCCCGCTCACCGCGCCTTCTCCCGCTCCTGCCGGCGGGCCTCGAAGGGCCGCTCCCGGCGGTAGCGCCGCTCCCAGCGGGCCTGGCGGTCCCGGCCCTCCCGGTACGCCCGGTAGCTGTCGGGCGTACCGGGGCCGGGCGCGGGCGGGGCCGCGCCCGGAGAGCCGCGTCCGTGCGTCGCGTACAGGTACAGCAGCGCCACGGCGGCGAGCCACCAGAGATGGTCTCCGATTCCGAGGATCACCAGGACGACGGTCCCGGTCGCGAGAATGCCACGCATGACGGACCTCCGTGGGTGAGTCGGCAGGGGATGCGGAGCGTGTCTGGTTCGTCTCCGTACGTACAGCCTAGGGAGGGCACGATCACCGGCGCATCCCGTTTTCCACGCGCCCCGCGGTGGTCGCCGAGGGGCTCCCGCGGGCGCGGAAGGGCGCCGTGAGTAAATGGCCCGCATGGACCAACTCCCCACTTTCGCTTACGCGTACGACGGTGAACGGCTCAGCGGGGCGGTCGCCGGTCCGGCCGGACGGGCCACGGCGGTCCTGCTGCACGGCGCGGGCAACGGCAGCAAGGAACGGCTGCTGCCGTTCCTCGCCGACTTCGCCGGCCAGGGCTGCCGCGCCCTCGCCTTCGACTTCTCCGGGCACGGCGACAGCACCGGCGCGCTCGCGGAGCTGAGCCTGCGCCGCCGGTACGAGCAGGCGGTGGCGGTGCTCGACGCGCACGCGCCGGCGGGCGACCCGCTGATCGTGATCGGTTTCAGCATGAGCGGGCAGACGGTCGCGGACCTCATGGAGCACTACGGGCGCCGGGTCGCGGCCGTGGGTCTGTGCGCGCCCGCCGTCTACGCGCCAAACGCCTGGGACGTGCCGTTCGGCCACGGCGACGGCCGCTTCTCGGAGCTGATCCGCACGCCGGACGGCTGGCGGGACTCCCGCGCCCTGGAGGTGTTCCGTTCGTACACGGGCCGGGCGGTGCTGGCGGTGCCGGGCAACGACACGGTCGTCCCGCGGGTGGTCACGGAGGCCGTACAGCGGGCGCTGTCGGAGCGCGCGCGGTTCTCCCGCCTCGATCTCCCGGACGCCGATCACATCCTGGGCCTGTGGTTCCGCGACCACGCCGGAGACCGGTGGGAGTTGGTGACACGGCTGCTGGCGGGCCTGGACGGGTACCCGGAAGCGCCCCTTCGCTGAAGGTGCCGGGCGCCCCGCACCGACGCGAGGGCGCCCGGCGCGCGGCTCACCGCGAGTAACGCATCAGCGTCCGCACCATGTGGCACGTGGTGTCGGAGGGCGGACGCATGCCGATCCGCTCGGCCGTGCCGCGGATCGTCTCGTTGCGGGCCTGGTCCGGCAGGTAGACCCCGGAGTCGAGCAGGGCTATGGCGAGGCGCATGGCCTTCAGGCGCCGGTTGTGGGTGACGTACCACTCGCGCGGCCGTCCGGCCGGCAGCGGTCGCTTCGCCTCCGGCGCGTAGGGCGAGTCGAACAGCACGGGGTGCTGAGCGGTGGACTGGGTCGGCAACGGCTTCGGCTTGAGGGCGGCAGCGGGCACAGGCATCCTCCTGTCGCGGTCAGACCGGTCGCCGGCGGCCCCGGCGCCCGGTCTCGAACACTGCTTCAATTCTACCGGCGGCCACTGACAATCGACCGGTCGCGAAGTGAAGGAATCCGCAGCTCACACAGGAAGTTGGCGCCGCGTCACGGATGGTGGGGACGTGGCTGCCGGGACGCCGGAAATTCGAACAGAGCGGGTACCGCGTACCGTGTCGCCCATGGAGATCTGGATCAATCCCGCCTGCTCGAAGTGCCGTAGCGCGCTCACCCTGCTCGACGCCGAGGGGGCGGAGTACACCGTGCGGCGGTATCTGGAGGACGTGCCGAGCGAGGACGAGATCAGGGCCGTACTGGACCGGCTGGGCCTCGAACCGTGGGACATCACGCGCACCCAGGAGGCGGCGGCCAAGGAGCTGGGGCTCAAGGAGTGGCCGCGCGACGCGGGCGCCCGGGACCGCTGGATCGCCGCGCTCGCCGGACACCCCAAGCTCATCCAGCGGCCGATCATCACGGCGGACGACGGAACGGCGCTGGTGGCGCGCAGCGAGGAGGCCGTACGCGAGGCCCTCTCGCACACCAAGCGCTGACCACCGCCTCGCGCCAGGGCCGCCGGGAAGGCGCGGTCGCGCCCGGGACGCCGTACACGGCGGCCCGCGGTCGTACGCAACCCGGGCGGCCGGGCCCGCTCCGCCTCACCGCGTGAGCCGCGGCACACAGGCATCAGGTAACACGGGGTTCACATCCGGGCAATGGCCGGGAAACGGCCTGTTGACAGGCTGCCCGCAGTTCGAGCGGCGCCTCAGTGCCGCAGCGCCGCGGCACCCGCGCAGCCGGGTACGCCCGACCCACCCACGAAGGATGTGGCCCCGTGACCTTCAAGGCTGAGTACATCTGGATCGACGGCACCGCGCCGACGGCCAAGCTCCGTTCCAAGACGAAGGTCATCACGGGTGCCCCGGCCGGTCTCGACGCGCTGCCGCTGTGGGGCTTCGACGGCTCCTCCACCAACCAGGCCGCCGGCCACTCCTCGGACTGCGTGCTCAAGCCGGTCTTCACCTGCCCGGACCCGATCCGCGGCGGCGACGACATCCTGGTGCTGTGCGAGGTGCTGGACACCGACCTGACCCCGCACCCGTCCAACACCCGGGCCGCGCTGGCCGAGGTGGCCGAGCGCTTCGCCGCGCAGGAGCCCATCTTCGGCATCGAGCAGGAGTACACCTTCTTCGACGGCTCCCGTCCGCTCGGCTTCCCCGAGGGCGGCTTCCCGGCGCCGCAGGGCGGCTACTACTGCGGTGTCGGCGCCGACGAGATCTTCGGCCGGGACGTCGTCGAGGCCCACCTCGACAACTGCCTGAAGGCGGGCCTCGGCATCTCCGGCATCAACGCCGAGGTCATGCCCGGCCAGTGGGAGTTCCAGGTCGGCCCGCTGGCCCCGCTGGAGGTCTCCGACCAGCTGTGGGTGGCCCGCTGGCTGCTGTACCGCACCGCCGAGGACTTCGGTGTCTCCGCGACCCTGGACCCCAAGCCGGTCAAGGGCGACTGGAACGGCGCGGGCGCGCACACCAACTTCTCCACCAAGGCCATGCGCGAGGGCTACGACGCCATCATCACCGCCTGCGAGTCGCTCGGCGAGGGCTCCAAGCCGCTGGACCACGTCAAGAACTACGGCGCCGGCATCGACGAGCGCCTGACCGGCCTGCACGAGACCGCCCCCTGGGACGAGTTCTCCTACGGCGTCTCCGACCGGGGTGCCTCGGTGCGCATCCCGTGGCAGGTCGAGAAGGACGGCAAGGGCTACATCGAGGACCGCCGTCCGAACGCCAACGTCGACCCGTACGTGGTGACCCGCCTGCTGGTGGACACCTGCTGCGCCGCGCTGGAGAAGGCCGGCCAGGTCTGATCCGTCCCGCGTCACCCGGGGGCGCCCGCCATCACGGCGGGCGCCCCCGCCGCATGCCGTGCGCCGGCACGGAGGAGACCGGCCGGGAACGCCGGCACACGCGCACGGCCCGGCGCCGCTGTCCGGTGAGTGAGACGGCGCACCGGCCGCCCCCGGCCCGTCACCACCCCTCCGACCAGCGCGGAAAGCCGGATTCCGAGGGTGTTTCCGCGTCAATTGCGCACCAAGGAAACGTCCAAGCTGTGAGAGGAGACTCCTGCCCGCGGCGCGGCTCTGCTTCAATGGGAGCATGGCCAGCATCCAGCAGATCACCGCGACGGGTCGCTATGACCTCCAGCCGTTCTGGCCTTCCCGTCAGCACCACGACTTCGACCGTGTGTGTCGCCCCGCGATGAACGCGCGGGCCCTCTAAAGCCGTACCCCCGGCCTTCGGCCAGCGCGAAACGACGTACGTCCGCCGGTGACGCCCGACCACGAATCGGGTCCGCCGCATCTCCCGACGACCTCCTCGCGCGAAAGAGCTGACCTCTCATGGCGACCACCCGTTCCCTCTCCACCGCCACCCTCCCCGCTCCAGCCCCGAACGGCACCCGGCACCGGCTGCGCGCCGTCGACCGGGACGAGGTGGTCGACGTGGCGGACTTCCTGCCGCCGGGCGCC
Organism: Streptomyces sp. SCL15-4; assembly: GCF_033366695.1. NCBI lineage: Bacteria > Bacillati > Actinomycetota > Actinomycetes > Kitasatosporales > Streptomycetaceae > Streptomyces > Streptomyces sp. SCL15-4. The sequence continues at coordinate 5,991,989 of NZ_JAOBTQ010000001.1, read as the reverse complement.
ACCTGGCTGCCCGCGCCGCAGCACACCCTGCCCACCCTGCCGGGCCAGCCGCCGATGGTCGGCTACCTGGTGCTGGTCCCCGCCGACCAGCGGCCCCCGTTCCTCCCGGTCGCCGTCCCCGGCCAGCCGGAGCCGGAGACCGCGCGCGCCGAGGCGGACCCCGGCACCGAGCCGCTGGTGCGGATCGACCCCGTGCGACGCACCGCCAGCGTCGACGGCCGCGAACTGGACCTGACCTACCTGGAGTTCGAGCTGCTGGCGCACCTGGTGGCGCATCCGCACCGGGTGCACACCCGCGACCAGCTGGTCACCACGGTGTGGGGCTACGGCCATGTCGGCGACGGCCGCACCGTGGACGTGCACATCGCCCGGCTGCGCCGCAAGCTGGGCGAGGGCCACCGCCAGGCCATCCAGACCGTGCGCCGGGTCGGCTACAAGTACACCCCGCCGACCGCCCGCTGACCCTTCTGCCCTCGGCAGAGCCGCGCGCTCCCACGGGCCCGGACCGGGCAGGATCACCGGCATGAGACTTCTGGTGCTGGGCGGTACGGAGTTCGTGGGACGCGCCGTGGCGGAGGCCGCGCTCGGACGCGGCTGGGAGGTGACCGTCTTCCACCGCGGACGGCACCAACCTCCGGCCGGAGTACGGTCGTTGCACGGTGACCGCACCGCGCCCGACGGTCTCGCCGCGCTCCGTGCCGCCGGGCCGGGCGACGGCTGGGACGCCGTGGTGGACACCTGGTCGGCCGCCCCGCGCGCCGTGCGCGAGGCGGCCCGGCTGCTGCGCGGCCGGGCCGGGCGGTACGCGTACGTCTCCAGCCGGTCGGTGTACGTCTGGCCCTGGCCGCCCGGCGCGGCGGAGGACGCCCCGCTGGTCGACGGCGCCGCCGACGCCGGGGCGCGGGACTACGCGACGGACAAGCGCGGCGGTGAACTGGCCGCCGTCGACGCCTTCGGCGCGGCGGACTCGCTGCTGGTGCGGGCCGGGCTGATCCTCGGCCCGTACGAGAACGTGGGCCGGCTGCCCTGGTGGCTGACCCGGATCGCGCGCGGCGGCCCGGTCCTGGCCCCCGGCCCGCGCGAGCTGCCCCTGCAGTACATCGACGCCCGCGACCTCGCCGGCTGGCTGCTCGGCGCGCTGGAGCGCGGGCTCGGCGGGCCGTACAACCTGGTGAGCCCGCCCGGTCACACCACCATGGGCGAGCTGCTCCGGGCCTGCGTGTCCGCGACCGGCGCGGACGCGGAGCTGCGCTGGACCGAGCCGGAGGCGATCCTGGCCGCCGGGATCGAGCCGTGGACCGAGCTGCCGGTGTGGGTGCCGCCGGGCGGCGAGATGCACGACGCCGTGCACCGCGCGGACGTGTCACGGGCGGTGGCGACCGGGCTGGTGTGCCGGCCGGTGGAGGAGACCGTCGCGGACACCTGGCGCTGGCTGAGCGGGCTCGGCGGCACCGGGCCGCGGCGTTCGGACCGCGGCCGCCCGGGCCTGGACCCCCGGGTGGAGGCGAAGGTGCTGGGCCTGGCCGGGGGTGTACCTGGCACCACCCCCTGACGTGGGGTCCGGCCCCGTGACCGGCCCGGCGGGGTCGGCCAGACTGGCGCCATGAACACCGACGTCCAGCGGGACGACTTCCGCAGCCGCACCCGGCAGGCAGTGCTGGCCGCCGTGCGGGGCCTGGTGCTGGCCCTGGCGATGCCGCCGGTGACGGTGCTGTGCTTCGCCCTCACCGTCATATCCCTCGAACTCCTCCCGCTCGGCCTCGGCCTGTTCCTGGTGCCCCCGGTGCTCGGCGCGGTACGCAGGTACGCCGAGGCGCGGCGCGGGCTCGCCGCGGAGTGGGGCGGGGTGGTGATCCTGGTGGTCTACCGGCCCGTTCCGCCGGGAGCGGGCCCGTGGACGCGCACGGTCACCATGCTCGGGGACCCGCAGACCTGGCGGGATGTCCGGTGGCTGCTGACCGACATGACCGCCGGCCTGGTCACCGCGCTGCTCCCGGCCGTGCTGCTGTTCTTCCCGGTGCAGGGATTCCTGGTGGCGGCCGGACTGTGGCGGGCGTACGTACAGGGTCCGGGCGACACCTACTGGTACGCCTTCGTACCGGTCACCGGGCAGGCGACCGCGCTGCTCGCCGCCGTCCTCGCCGCCGCGCTGCTGGTGGTCGCCCACCGTTTCACCCCGGGGCTGCTCACCGCGCACTTCCGGCTCACCCGGGCCGCCCTCGGCGGTGGCCGCGGCGATCTCACCGAGCGGGTGCGGGTGCTGACCGAGACCCGGCGGGACGCGGTGGACACCTCGGCCGCCGAGCTGCGCCGGATCGAACGGGACCTGCACGACGGCGCCCAGGCCCGGCTGGTGGCCATGGGCATGGACCTCGGGACCGTCGAGACGCTGATCGAGCGGGACCCGGCGGCGGCGAAGAAGCTGATCGCGCAGGCCCGCCGGAACTCCGCCGAGGCCCTGGAGGAGCTGCGCGACCTGGTCCGCGGCATCCATCCGCCGGTCCTCGCCGAGCGCGGACTCGGCGACGCGGTACGGGCGTTGGCGCTGCGGCTGCCGCTGCCGGCCGAGGTGAGCGTGGAGCTGTCCGGCCGGGCGGAGGCGCCGGTGGAGTCGGCCGCCTACTTCGCGGTCAACGAGGTCCTCACCAACGCCGTCAAGCACTCCGGCGCCGACCGGGTCCACGTCGATGTGCACCACACCGACGGCCGGCTGCGGCTCATGGTCACCGACGACGGCCGGGGCGGGGCCGTGGTCCGGGCCGGCTCGGGGCTCGCGGGCATCGAGCGCCGGCTCGGTACATTCGACGGAGTCCTGGCCGTCAGCAGCCCCGCGGGCGGTCCCACCATGGTGACCATGGAGATCCCGTGCGTGTTGTCCTAGCCGAAGACCTGTTCCTGCTGCGCGACGGGCTGGTGCGGATGCTCGAGGCGCACGGCTTCGAGATCGCCGCGGCCGTCGAGTCCGGCCCGGAACTCTCCAGGGCCTTGGAGGAGTTGACGCCGGACGTGGCCGTGGTGGACGTACGCCTGCCGCCCACGCACACCGACGAGGGCCTGCAGTGCGCGCTCGCCGCCCGCCGGGCCCGGCCCGGACTGCCGGTGCTGGTGCTCTCCCAGCACGTGGAGCAGCTGTACGCGCGCGAGCTGCTCGCCGACGGCGACGGCGGGATCGGTTACCTGCTGAAGGACCGGGTGTTCGACGCGGCGCAGTTCGTGGACGCCGTACGACGGGTGGCGGCGGGCGGTACGGCCATGGACCCGCAGGTGATCCGGCAGTTGCTGACCCGGCGCTCCGCCGCCGGCCGGCCGCTCGCCCGGCTCACCCCGCGCGAGCGGGAGGTGCTGGAGCTGATGGCCCAGGGCCGGTCCAACGCGGGCATCGCGGCGCACCTGGTGGTGACGGAACGCGCGATCGCCAAGCACACCTCCAACATCTTCGCCAAGCTCGGCCTGGAGGTCTCCGACGACGACAACCGGCGCGTCCTCGCGGTGCTCGCCCATCTGGACCGCGACCGCTGACCCGCCGGCTCCGCCCATCCACGGGTGAATGCGCGGGAGCAGTGAACACCTTGGGGGCGGCGTCCGTATGGATGGGCGCCGCTTCACTCCTGTCGGGCGCCTCGATGCCGCCCCACAAGGAAGTCAGAGGAGTTCCATGGGACGCAACACACGAAAACGCCGTACGCCGCCGGCCGTCAAGGCCATAGCCGTATCGGCGGCCCTAGCGCTCGGCGGGGGCGGGTTGCTCTGGGCCAACTTCCACGCCTCGGCGCACGAGTCGGAGCACCGGACGTGGGGAGGCAGCCGGACCAAGGCCGCGACCGCGCAGGTGGTGACCGTCTCCTGCCCGGACGTCGGCCAGAAGCTGACGAACGTGCCGAACGCGGCCCGGCAGGGCGTGGCGACGGAACTGGCCGCTCTGGACCGGCAGATCACCGAGGCGTACGCCCGGCTCGCCTCGACCCGCGACGCGCAGGCGAAGGACCCCGGCTTCGTGCGGAACGCGATCGTCGGGCCCCTCGGCGAGAAGCGGGCGGCGACGATCGACCGCATCCGGATCGGCATCCAGCGGGCCGGCGGTTCCTTCGACGACGCGCTGAGGCAGCTCGCCTCCTGCACGGCCCGCAGCGCCGACCAGACCACCGCGGGCGGCGCGCAGCAGAACGGCGGCGGGCAGCAGAACGGCGGTCAGCAGGGAGGCGGCATCGGCGGGCAGGCCGGCAACGGTCCCGTCGCGGCCGACTTCGTGGACATCACCAAGGTCGCGCCGAACGTCCAGGGCAGGCCCCGCCGGACCGGCAACGCCTCGACCGGCACGTTCACCACCCGCTGCGGGGTGAACGCCAACAAGAACCACAACACCGACAACGTGATCGTGGCGCCCGGTGTCACCAACGGCGCGCACCACCTGCACGACTACGTCGGCAACCAGAAGGTCAACGCCTTCTCCAGCAACCAGACGTTCCTCCAGGGCGGCACCAGCTGCCGCAACCGCGACGACCTGTCCTCGTACTACTGGCCGGTGGTCCGCGTCCAGGACGGCACCCGGGACTTCGACCAGAACGCCGACGGCGGCGGCAAGGAGGGCAACGCCGGCCGGATCCTGACCCCGGTCCAGGCCGACATCACGTACGTGGGCAGCCCGGCGGCCAAGGTCGTCGCGATGCCCCGGTTCCTGCGCATCATCACCGGTGACGCCAAGACCACCACCAACGGCCTCGCCAACGCCAACGCGCACTGGAGCTGCACCGGCTTCGAGAACAAGGTGCAGCTCACCGAGCAGTACCCGATCTGCCCGCAGGGCAGCAAGGTGGTGCGCTCCTTCGCCTTCCAGAGCTGCTGGGACGGGCAGAACACCGACAGCGCCAACCACCGCGCGCACGTGGCCTTCGCCGACCCGGCCAGCGGTGTCTGCCCGAACGGCTTCAAGGCGATCCCGCAGCTGACCATGCGGCTCGTCTACGCCGTCACCCCACCGGTGATCCGCAACGGCCAGGTGCGGAACGCCTACGCGGTGGACGGCTTCCCCGAGCAGCTGCACAAGCCGGCCACGGACCACGACGACTTCATCAGCGTCACCCGGAACGGGCTGGCCGGCAAAATCGCCGACTGCCTCAACCGCGGTCAGAACTGCGCGTGACCCCCGGCGCGGGCGGCTGACCGAAGGCCGGTGACGACCCCCACCGTCACCGGCCTCCGTCCTGCCCGGCGCCGCGTCAGCCGCCGTGCGCGTGATGGTCGGCGCCCGCCTCCAGCTCACCGCCGAGCGTGCCGCGCAACGCCCTGACCACCCCGTCGTCGCCGACGGCCACCCACTTGCGGCCGACCAGGTAGTGGCCGCCGTAGTCCTTCGCGTCGTCGATCCACTCGCGCTGGCCCCGGTCGGTGGCGAACGTGGCGAGGACGAACCGCCCTTTTCCGGTGCGGCAGATGGCCTGGCGGATCTCGTCGGCGTCGGTCTGCACGTCCGGCGCGCACCGCACCTCGGCGGCCAGCTGCTCCAGGCTGCCGGTCGCGGTGGGCGGCGGCCGGCCGGTGTCCCCGTCCGAGCCGCAGCCCGCCAGCGCGAGCAGCACCGCCACGACGGGCGCACATCGCGTCACCCTCATCTGTCCCTCCGGTCCTGGTGTGCCGGGCAGGCCCCGGCCCCTTCGGATACGGCTCCCGGGCCCGGTGCGCTCAAATCCGGTGACCGGAGGGGCACGCGCGTGCGAAGGTGGCGCGGTGAACCAAGACTGGGAAGACCGCGTGACCGCCGCCTGGGCCACCTTCGACGACTATCCGGAAAAGCGCGCGCACGAGTTCCGCGCGCTGATCGACGACCTCGTCGCCGAGCTGCCCGACGACAGCCCGCTCGGCCCCTTCGAGCAGGCGTGCGCCTGGGACTCGACCGGGCACTCCGACAAGGCGGTGCCGCTGTACCGGGAGGCGCTGGCCCGCGGCCTGGCCGGCTACAAGGGCCGCCGGGCCAAGATCCAGCTGTCCAGCTCGCTGCGGAACACCGGGCACCCGGAGGCGGGCGTCGAACTGCTCACTCCCGAACTGAACGCGCCGTCCGACGAGTTGGACGACGCGGTCCGGGCGACACTCGCCCTGTGCCTGTCCGGTCTCGGCCGCGACCGCGAGGGACTGTCCCTGGTGCTCGGCGCGCTCGCCCCGCATCTGCCGCGCTACCAGCGGTCGATGGCCAACTACGCGCGCGCTCTGGTCGACGCGGAGGCCTGAACCGGCCGCCCGGCGGTGACCGACCTCCGGCTCGCTCGTTCTTCCGGACGTGCAGTCACAGGATGTCTCCCAGCGCCACGCCCCAACCGCCGGTACCGGCCCGGTCGACGCCGAGCAGGCCGAGGCCGCGTTCGTCGAGCACTACCCCCGGCTGGTCCGGCTCGCCTATCTCCTGCTGCCCCCGGGCCTCGGCCGCGGCCGCCGCGTGCTGACCGCACACGCCCTCGCCCAGCGCGCCCTGCCCCGGGGCCGCACGAAGCCGTCCCTGATCCCGGCCCAGGGCGCGGGCCGGGGGGACGACCCCGAGTACGCGTATCTGCGCGAGCGGGTGCTGCGCGCGGCCCTGACGGCGGCCCGTCCCCGCAAGGGCCTGCCCCGCCTCGCCCCGCTGCCGCAGGTGTGGGGACTGAAGCTGTTCCCGCGCTCCGGCGGCGCCGACGCGCTCGCCCTGGACCAGCGGCTCGCCACCCTGTCCGCCCCGGCCCGTGCCGCCTATGTGCTGCGCGGGCTGGAGCAGTTGCCCGACGCGGACGTCCGCGAGCTGCTGAAGGCGGCCGGCGTGTCCGACCCGGGCGGCGCGCTGGCCTCGGCCAACGGAGTGCCCGCGCACCCGGGGCTGCTCTCCTCTCCCGAGTTCGACCCGTGCACGCTCCAGGTCCGGCCCACCGATCTGGTGCGCCGCCGCCAGCACGCCAAGGCCGCCCTCGCCGCCGCCGCCGCGCTCGCGGTGTGCGGCGCGCTGGTGGTCCTGCCGGGCGGCGGCTGGGGCCCCGACGGCGCCGCCGCGCCCGCGTACGCCGGGAACCCCGCCGCCGAGGCCGCCCTCGACCCCGGCAGGCTGACCCGCGTCTCCCCGACCGCCTGGCGGACCGCGGACCGCACCGACTTCTCCGTGTGGCCCGCGCGCGGCCCGCTCACCGGCGACCGGGACCTGCTGCGCCGCGCCCTGGCCGTGTGGGCCCGCCCCGGCCGGAGCGTCCGGGTCTCGGCGACTCCCGGCACCCCGACCGGCGGCCCGGCCGGCCCGCCGCAGCTGCTGTACGCGGGCGAGGTCGACGCCGCCCGGGTGGTGCTCCTCTACGACGGCCTGCGCGTCGCCCGCTACGCCGAGCCGAAGGAGGGCACCCAGGGCGCGGCCCTGGACTTCGCCCGGGTCGACGGCGCGACGGGCCCCGGGGCGAGCGCGCTGGTGCTGGGCCGCTCCGACGGCAACGTCCGCTATCTGACCGCTCCCTGGGTGACGAAGGCGGCGCGGCGGGACCTGACGAAGCCGGACGCCGCCGCCATCCCGCTCGGCCTCGCCGACGGCGTGACCGAGCCGCTGGCCAGCCCCGTCGTCCAGCCCGGCGACTGCGCCTCGTGGACCGTGCTCCAGCTGACCGACGCCTCCGGCACACACCTGGGCACCGACCTCGGCGAACTGGTCCCGGCCCGGCTCACGGCCGGCCGGCCCGGCGCGGCCGGGGACGCGTCCGGTGCGCGGGGGCTGCGCACCTGGGCGCCGTTCGCCTGCTCGCTGGCGGCCGAGCGCGCGGCGGGCGTCCGCAGCGTGAACGCCTGGGCGTACGCCGAGCAGCCGCTGCCCGACGGCAGTGGGGCCGGTACCTGGGTGTGCACCCGGGCGGAGACCTGGCGCGGCGACGGTACGGCGGCGCTGGCCCAGTTCCGGGCGCCGGGCGGGGCGGCCGGGGCCGTCGTCGCCAAGGGCACGGACGTCCCGGCCTGCGGGCCGCGTGATCCTCGGGTGCTGGCCGGGGTGCTGTGGAAGTCGGCGGGCGGGCACTGGTACCTGCTGGCGGCGGGCGGCAAGGACACGGCGTCGATCGAGGCGACGGGCGGGGTCACCGCGTCCGGGCCGGGACCGCTGCTGGTGGCGCGGGCCGAGCAGGGGGCGCGGGCCGAGCTGAAGGGCGTGTCGGCGGACGGACGGGAGATCAGCGGCCTGCGCTAGCCGGCGGCGGCGTCGACAAGTGGGGTGCGGGGGGTTCTCAGCCGCGCTACCCGTCAGTACATTGACGCCATGTCTAATACGCAGGCCCGGGTGCCGCTCAAGGCACGCGACGTGTCCTTCTCCTGGGACGGCACACCGCTGCACTGGGTGCCGGGAGATCCCTTCACCACGCACACCATCAATGTGCTGCACCTGCTGCTGCCCGCCGGGGAGCGCTGGTTCGTGCGGGTGTACCAGCAGGCGCTGCCGCTGATCCGGGACGACCGGCTCCGCGAGGACGTGATCGGCTTCATCGGGCAGGAGGCCGTGCACTCCGAGGCGCACGACGGGGTGCTGCCGCGCCTGCGGGAGCTGGGGCTCGACCCGACGCCGTACACCGCGCAGGTCGACTGGTTCTTCGAGAAGCTGCTCGGCGACCGGACCCTGCCGCCGGGCCGGCCGCGCCGGTGGTGGCTGCTGGAGCGGGTCGCGCTGATCGCGGCCATCGAGCACTACACGGCGTTCCTCGGGAACTGGGTGCTGAACGCCGGGGAGCTGGACCGGCGCGGCGCCGACCCGACCATGCTGGACCTGCTGCGCTGGCACGGCGCGGAGGAGGTGGAGCACCGCTCGGTCGCCTTCGAGCTGTTCACGCACCTCGACGGAAGCTACCGCCGGCGGGTCCGGACCTGGGCCGCCGCCTTCACGGCGCTGGTGTTCCTGTGGCAGCGCGGGACGCGGTTCTTCATGGAGAACGATCCGCTCCTCACCGACGGCAAGGCCGGCTTCAAGGACTTCCACGACCGGGGCCGGCGGGGCCTGCTGCCCGGGACCGGGGACATGCTGCGCTCCATACCCCGCTATCTGAGCCGCGCCTATCACCCCTCGCAGGAAGGCGACACCGAGCAGGCCCTCGCCTACCTGGCCGCCTCTCCCGCGGCCCGGGCGGCCGAGCGGAGGACCGCGTGACGCCGGGGCCGCGCACCGCCGCGATCGTCGCGGGCGCCACGGCCGCCGCCCTGCTCACCCGGCGGGCCCTGCGCCGCCGGGTGCGGGTCTCGCCGCTGTGGCCGCTGCCCGCCCTGGACCCGCCCGTCTCCGGCCGGCCTCGCCGGCGGTCCCTGCGGCTGCTGCTCACCGCGCACGAGACCGTCGCCGACGGGGTCGTACGGCTGCGTCTGGAGGGCCGCGACCTGCCGCGCTGGGAGCCGGGCGCGCATGTCGACCTGGTGCTGCCGTCGGGGCTCGTCCGGCAGTACTCGCTGTGCGGGGACCCGGGGGACACCTCCGCCTACACCCTCGCCGCCCGGCTCGTGGCGGACGGCCGTGGCGGTTCCCGCGAGGTGCACGAGCGGCTCGCCGAGGGCATGGAGCTGGAGGTACGGGGGCCCAGGAATCGTTTTCCCCTGGTCACCGCGCCCGCCTACGTCTTCGTCGCCGGCGGCATCGGCATCACCCCGGTCCTGCCCATGCTGCGGGCCCTGCCGGACGGCGCCGAGTGGCGGCTGCTGTACGGCGGGCGGACACGGGCCTCGATGCCGTTCCTGGAGGAGGTGGCGAGGCTCGCCGGCGACCGGCTGACGGTCGTCGCCGAGGACGAGGACGGCCGGCCGGACCTGGCCGCGCTGTTCGCGGACACGGCCGAGGGCACGGCGGTGTACTGCTGCGGTCCCGAGGGCCTGATGGCGGCCGTCGCCGAAGCACTGCCTCCGGCCGCCACCCTGCACCTGGAGCGGTTCGCGCCGCACACCGGGGCCGGCGGCGACAGCGGGTTCGAGGTGGAACTGCGCCGCAGCGGGCGGACGGTGGCGGTCCCGGCCGGCTCCAGCGTGCTGGCCGCCGTACGCCGGGAGCTGCCCGGCACCGCCTACTCCTGCGAGCAGGGCTTCTGCGGCACCTGTCGGCAGACGGTGCTGGAGGGCGAGGTCGAGCACCGGGACGAGCTGCTGACGGACGCCGAACGGCACGACTCGATGCTGATCTGCGTGTCCCGGGCCAGAAGCGGCCGGCTGGTGCTCGACATGTGATCTCCGGCGGCCGAATCCGCTCGGTAAGGTGTTCGTATGAGTACCGGGGTTCGCCGCAGGATGGGCGTCGAGGAACGTCGGCAGCAGCTGATCGGCGTCGCCCTGGAGCTGTTCAGCCGACGCTCGCCCGACGAGGTCTCCATCGACGAGATAGCCACGGCGGCGGGCATCTCGCGCCCACTGGTGTACCACTACTTCCCGGGCAAACTCAGCCTGTACGAGGCCGCGTTGAAGCGGGCGTCGGATGATCTGGCGAGCCGCTTCGACGAGCCGCGCGAGGGCCCGCTCGGCGCCCGGCTGCTGCGGGTGATGGGGCGGTACTTCGACTTCGTGGACGAGCACGGCCCCGGTTTCTCGGCGCTGCTGCGCGGCGGCCCGGCGGTCGGCTCGTCGGCGACCAACGCGCTCATCGACTCCGTACGGCAGGCCGCCTATGACCAGATCCTGTCGCACCTGGGCGTGACCGAGGCGTCCCCGCGGCTGGAGCTGGTGGTCCGCTCCTGGATCTCGCTCGCGGAGTCCACGGCCCTGATCTGGCTGGAGGGCCGGCGGGTGCCGCGTGCCGAGCTGGAGGTCCAGCTCGTGCACGACTTCGCCGCGCTGGCCGCCGTCAGCGCCGCCCACGACGCGGACATGGCCGAGCTGCTGCGCTCCATGGTGAAGGACGAGCCGGCCGACGGCCCCTTCGCGGAGCTGGCCGGCCGGCTCATCGCCCTCGGGTCCTGAGCGGGCCAGGGCCTGTCCGACCGTTCGCGTCGTCGCCCGAAAGGGCGGCCGCGCGGCGTCAGGTGCGTGCTCTCGGCGTGCCGGCTCCAGGCCCTCGTACCGGACGTACTCGGGTCCGGGGCCGGTGCGGCGAGAGTGCGTGCACGGCGTCGCGCGGCAGACGGGAATGGTCAGACAGGCCCTAGCTCTCGAACCCGCGGTAGGACGGGTCGAGGTCCCGGACCTCGGCGGAGGCGTGCAGGGTGAACGCCCCGCCCGTCACGTGCTTGCGGAGCAGTTCCAGGGCCGCTTCCGTCAGCCGTGCCTTCGTCTCGTCGGTGCGTCCGGCGAGCAGCCCCAGCGTCACGTGCACGACGGCGTGCCCGCGCGCCCCGGGCTCCTCGTACCCGAACGCCGTGAGCGCGCTCGGCCGGAACTGCGTCTTGCAGCCTCCCGGCCTCGCCGCCGCGATCTCCACGGCGGCCTCGTGCAGTGCCCGCGCGAAGCCCTCGCGATCGAAGGCGTCCTCCATGAGGTCGGAGTAGTCGACTGTGATCTGCGGCATGCGCACTCCCGTTCTACGGCAACGGCCTCACCCTAGTCCTCGCGCACCGCCGGGTACGGCGCCCGGCCGGCGCGGCCGTCTCGGTACCGCGGCGGGTGACTCCTCAGCAGCTCGGCTTGCCGGCGTACAGGGCCAGGGCGGTGTCCGGGCCCAGGGTGGCGGTGAACTGTCCGCTGGAGTTCACGGTCACCGGGGTGTTGTGCTGGACGTCGCAGTACGTACCGGCGGGCAGGGAGGTCTGGTAGGTGCGGGTCATGCCGCTCTGCTCGTGGTTGATCGCCACGTAGCCCTTGGTGCCGCGGCCGAAGGCGATCCAGTTGCCGCCGTTGTCCCACCAGTTCGTGACCGCCTGGCCCCGGGTCGCGTTGCGGAAGGCCACCATGGACCTGATCTCCGGCCAGGCGTGCTGGCACTTCCAGCCGTTCTGCCAGCAGGCGTCGACCCGGCCGCCGTTCGGCGGTCCGGCGTCGGCGTCCGACCACTCGTAGCCGGAGTTGACGTCGGGGGCGCCGTAGGGCCAGGCCAGCATGAAGACGTTGGCCAAAGTGTAGTTCGCGCCGCTCTTGTAGTTGAGCGTGCTGCCGTTGCGTTCGGTGTCGTGGTTGTCCACGAAGACGCCCGCGACGGAGCTGTTCAGATAGCCCCAGCCCTCGCCGTAGTTCTTCAGGTACGCGAGCTTCTCGCCGGTGAAGACGCGCTTGAGGTCGTAGGCGTAGCGGAACTCCTGGACGTCTCCGTTGCCGGTGTACTCGGCGGACTGGACGGCCTCGCCGGCGCCGTGGACGACCTCCTGCTTCCAGTACACGGACGGGTCGGTCAGCCGGCTCTTGACGTTCGCCAGGTCGGCGGCGGGGATGTGCTTGGCCGCGTCGATCCGGAAGCCGTCCACGCCGAGGCTCAGCAGGTCGTTCAGATAGCCGGCGATCGTCTTGCGGACGTACTCCTCGCCGGTGTCGAGGTCGGCCAGGCCGACGAGTTCGCAGTGCTGGACGTTCCAGCGGTCGGAGTAGTCGGACACCTGGGCGGTGCAGTCGTCGACGTCGTAGGAGGAGTACAGGCCCGGGTAGTCGTACTTGGTGTACGGCGAGCCGCCGGTGCCGGTGCCCGAACCCGCCGCCATGTGGTTGACGACGGCGTCGGCGACGACCTTCACGCCGGCCGCGTGGCAGGTGTCCACCATGTTCCGGAACGCCGCGCGGTCGCCGAGCCGGCCGGCGATCCGGTACGACACCGGCTGGTACGACGTCCACCACTGCGCGCCCTGTATGTGCTCGGCGGGCGGGGAGACCTGGACGTATCCGTAGCCGGCGGGGCCGAGCGCGGTGGTGCACTCCTTGGCCACGGAGGCGTAGTTCCACTCGAAGAGGACGGCGGTGACGTCCTTGGTGCCGGGCGGAGCGGCCTCGGCGCTGGCCGGGGTCATGCCGAACAAGGCGGCGGCGGTGAGGGCGACCGCCGTGGGGAGCGTGCTGCGTGCCATGCGGAGTCCTTCGACGGTGAAGGCGACAGGGACGGCCGGACGCTTGCTGCAATCTTTCAGCAAGCTTGCGTGACGCGGAGGCCAGGGGCCCGCCGCACGGAAGGCGGCGGGCCGTGGTGAGGTTGATGCAAGAACTTCCGGACGGGGTGTCAGTCGGCGGTGGTCCACCAGACGGTGGTGTCGGCGGGGACCTTCGTCTCACCGTCCGCCTCGGTCACCTCGCCGCTGGAGAGCAGGACACGGCCGTGGGACGGGACCGTCACGGACTTTCCGGTGGTGTTGGCCGCGCACACGAACCCGCCGCGCCGGAAGGCGAGGACGCCCTCGGGGGCGCGCAGCCACTCCACGGACTCGCCCGCGCCCAGGTCCGGGTGCGCGCGGCGGGTCCGCAGCGCCGCCCGGTACAGCTCCAGCGTGGAGCCGGGCGCGCCGGTCTGCGCCTCCACGCTCAGCTCGGCCCAGGCCGGCGGCTGGGGCAGCCAGCTGCCGCCGCCGCCGAAGCCGTAGGAGGAGCCCGTACGGGTCCACGGGATCGGCACCCGGCAGCCGTCGCGGAAGCCGTCCTGACCGGCGCCCCGGAAGTACGCCGGGTCCTGGCGCACCTCGTCGGGCAGGTCCACGACGTCCGGAAGGCCCAGTTCCTCGCCTTGGTAGAGGTAGGCCGAGCCGGGCAGGGCGAGCATCAGCAGGGTGGCGGCGCGGGCGCGGCGCAGGCCCAGCTCGCGGTCGCCGGCCGAGCGGATCTGGGTGCCGAGGCCGGGCGGGTTGGCGAAGCGGGTGGCGTGCCGGGTGACGTCGTGGTTGGACAGCACCCAGGTGGCCGGGGCGCCGACCGGACGCATCGCGTCCAGCGTGCGGTCGATGACCGTCCGCAGCTCCTCCGCGTCCCAGGCGGTCGCCAGGTACTGGAAGTTGAACGCCTGGTGGAGTTCGTCGGGGCGGACGTAGTTGGCGGTGCGCTCGACGGTCGGGGTCCACGCCTCGGCGACGAAGATGCGTTCGCCCGAGTACTCGTCCAGGATGCGGCGCCACTGGCGGTAGACGGCGTGCACGCCGTCCTGGTCGAAGAACGGCATGACGTCGTTGCCCAGCAGTCTGACCTGGTCGTGCGAGCCGAGGTCGGGCAGGCCCTCGGCCTTGACCAGGCCGTGCGCGACGTCGATGCGGAAGCCGTCCACGCCCATGTCCAGCCAGAAGCGCAGGATGGAGCGGAACTCGTCGCCGACGGCCGGGTGCTCCCAGTTGAAGTCGGGCTGCTCGGGAGCGAACAGGTGCAGGTACCACTCGCCGTCCGGCACCCGCGTCCAGGCCGGGCCGCCGAAGATGGACTCCCAGTCGTTGGGCGGAAGTTCGCCGTTCTCTCCCTTGCCGGGGCGGAAGTGGTAGCGCTCGCGCAGCGGGGAGCCGGGGCCCTCGGCCAGGGCGCGCTTGAACCACTCGTGCTGGTCGGAGGAGTGGTTGGGGACCAGGTCCACGATGACGCGCAGGCCGTGCGCGTGGGCGTCGCGGATCAGCGCGTCGGCGTCCAGCAGAGAGCCGAACATCGGGTCGACCTCGCGGTAGTCGGCGACGTCGTAGCCGGCGTCGGCCTGCGGGGAGGCGTAGAAGGGGCTGAGCCACACCGCGTCGACGCCGAGGTCGCGCAGGTACGGCAGGCGGGAGCGTACGCCCGCCAGGTCGCCCATGCCGTCGCCGTTGCCGTCGGCGAAACTGCGCGGGTAGACCTGGTAGATGACCGCGTCCCGCCACCAGTCGCGGCGGTCGGCGACGGTGACGAGGCGGCGGGCCGGTGCGGCGGAGTGCTGCTGGCTCATGACGTCCTTGATACGTGACGGGGGCGTGGTGGGGTCCGGTGGAGGGCGTCAGCCCTTGGTGCCGCCGGCGGTGAGGCCGGTGACCAGGTTCCTCTGCACCAGGTAGAAGAACACCGTCACCGGTATCGCGATCAGCACCGCGGTGGCGGCCATGTAGTTCCACTGCGCGTCGTGCTCGCTGACGAAGGTCTGCAGGCCGACGGCGAAGGTGTACTTGGAGTCGTCCAGCAGGAAGGTCGTCGCGAAGGCGACCTCGCCGACGGCGGTGATGAAGGTGTAGAACGCGGCGACGGCCAGGCCCGGGCGGGCCAGCGGCAGGATCAGCCGGAAGAAGGTGCCGAAGGGGGTGAGCCCGTCCACGCGTCCGGCCTCGTCGATCTCGAAGGGGATGGTGTCGAAGTACCCCTTGAGCAGCCAGGCGCTGTACGGCACGGCGGTGGAGCAGTTGACGGCGATCAGCGCCCAGTAGGTGTCGATGAGGCCGAGTTCGCTGAAGATCTCGTACATCGGCACGATCAGGATGGCGATCGGGAAGGCCTGGGTGAGCAGCAGGACCCACATCAGCTGCTTGTAGCCGGGAAACCGCATCCGGGAGACCGCGTAGCCGGTGGTGGCGGCGACGAGGACACCGATGACGGTGGTGCCGAGGGCCACGATCATCGTCGACCGGAACCAGTCGAAGAAGCCGGTGTGCCGGAGCACGAAGTCGTAGTTGGAGAAGGTCAGCTTGCCCGCGATCCCGCCCGGGTGGAGGTAGTCGTCCTTGTCCGGGCCGAGGGACAGATAGCACAGCCAGGCCACCGGGGCGAGGGCGATCAGGCTGGCCAGGACGAGGCCGCCGTGCAGCAGGGCGGTGCCGAGCGGTCCGCGCTCGCCGCGCCGGCGGGTGCGGCGGACGGGCGCGGCGGCGGGGACCGGCGCGGTCTCGGTGGTGTCCGGGGTCGTGGTGCTCATGGCGGCGGCTCCTGCGGCGTCAGACGGCGAGCTGGTCATTGCGCTTCAGCCAGCGGAAGTAGAAGGAGGTGAAGACGGTGAGGATCGACAGCAGCAGCACGCCGTAGGCGGCGGACTGGGCGAAGTCGCGCGGCTGCTGGCCGAAGCCCAGCTGGTAGGCCCAGGTGACGAGGATCTGGGCGTCCGGGGCGGAGTTCTTGCCGAACAGCAGGAAGATGATGACGAACTGGTTGAAGGTCCAGATGACGCCGAGCAGGACCACGGTGGAGCTGACCGCGCGCAGCCCGGGCAGGGTGACGTGGCGGAAGCGCTGCCAGGCGCTCGCGCCGTCCATCTCGGCGGCCTCGTAGAGCGTGGAGTCGATGGACTGCAGCCCGCCGAGCAGCGAGAGCATCATGAACGGCACACCGCACCAGGTGTTCACCATGATCGCGGCGAACCGCTGCCAGAAGGTGTCCTCCAGCCACTCCGGCTGGGGCAGGTGGAGGCTGCCGAGGAGCTGGTTGAGCGCGCCGGAGTCGGCGAGCATGATCCGCCAGGAGAAGACGGTGACGAAGGTCGGCACGGCCCAGGGCAGGACGAGCAGCAGCCGGTAGACGGTACGGCCGCGCAGCTTCTGGTGGAGCATGAGCGCGAGGCCGAGCCCGAGGCAGTAGTGCAGGGCGACGCAGGCGGCCGTCCAGAAGACGGTCCACAGGAAGTGCGACCAGAACCGGTCGTAGGCCGTCGGGCCGAACAGGATGTCCTGGTAGTTGTCCAGGCCGACGAACTTATAGGTGGCGTCGATGTGGTTGACGCCGATCGTCCGCGCCGAATTGAGGCTGTTGGCGTCGGTCAGGGTCAGATAGAAACCGCGCGCCAGCGGGTAGCCGACGAGGACGCCGAGGACGACGACCACCGGAGCGATCATCGCGTAGGCGTACCAGTACTTCTGGAGGCCGTTGCGGACGCGCTGCCCCAGCCCGGGACGAGGCGCGCGGTCACCGCGGCGCTTGCCGGTGGCGCGGTCGATGGCGACTGTCATGGTTCGACACCTTCAAAGGATCAAGGGGATGGGCTGGGCGCGGGGCGGTGGCCGCCGGGCCTCTCCCTCCTTCACGGCGGGAGGGCCCGGCGGCCACGCGGGCTCACTTGGCGAAGCCGTCCACCAGCTTGGAGATGGCCAGCTCGGCGTTGCCCAGGCCCTTGTCCAGCGACTCCTTGCCGCCGCCGACCTTGGCCAGCTCGGTGTCGAGCGGGACCCACAGGGAGCTGTACTCGGGCAGCGCCGGGCGGGGCTGGGCGGCGGCCAGGACGCCCTGGTAGCCGGCGATGCCCGGGTCGGCCTTGACCGTCGCGGTGTAGGCGTCGGAGCGGGTGGGCAGGGTGGAGTTCTTCAGGGCCACGGTCGACTGGGCCTCGGCGGAGGTCATGAACTTCACGAACTCCAGGGCCGCTTCCTGGTGGGCCTTGTCCGAGCCGGCGTAGACCGACAGGTTGTGGCCGCCGGTCGGGGCACCCGCCTTGCCGGCGGAGCCGGC
This sequence comes from Streptomyces sp. SCL15-4, assembly GCF_033366695.1. Lineage (NCBI taxonomy): Bacteria > Bacillati > Actinomycetota > Actinomycetes > Kitasatosporales > Streptomycetaceae > Streptomyces > Streptomyces sp. SCL15-4. The sequence goes on along the minus strand of NZ_JAOBTQ010000001.1, from coordinate 5,974,769 downwards.
CGGGACGGTGGCGATGCCGAGGTTGTTCTTGTCCTTGAACGCCGAGCCCTTGTAGAAGTTGGTGATCTCCCAGGGGCCCTGGATGATCGCGGCGACCTTGCCGTTGACGAACGCGTCCTGGATGTGGGCGTAGGCGTCGGCGGTGGTGTCGGCCTTGTGCAGGCCCTTGCCGGAGAACAGGCTCTGCCAGGTGCCGTAGCCCTTCTTGGCGGCGGCCGAGTTCACGGTGATCTTCTTGGCGGCGACGTCGACGGTGTCGGTGCCCTCGCCGTAGAGGAACGGCTGGGCGTAGTAGGCCTGGGTGGAGCCCCAGTAGCCGTCGACGCCGGCCTTGTCCTTGATCTTCGCGGCGTCGGCCTTCAGCTCGTCCCAGGTCTTGGGCGCCTCGGTGATGCCGGCCTTCCGGAAGAGGGCCTTGTTGTAGACCAGCGCGAGGGTGTCGGTGACCAGCGGCACGCCGTAGGTCTTGCCGTCGTACTGGGCCTGCTTGATCAGGCTGGGCTGGAACTTGGCCTGGTCGGCGAGGGCCTCGGTGCCGTCCAGCGGCAGGAAGAAGCCCTTCTTGGCGAAGGCCGGGGTCCAGCCGACCTCGGAGCGCAGCACGTCCGGGGCGCCGGTGGCGCCGGCCGCGGTGTCGAACTTGTTCTGGGCCTGGTCGAAGGGCACGTTGACGTACTTGACCTTGACGTCCTTGTGCGCGGCCTCGAACTGCTTGACCAGGGCCTGGTACGTCGGCGCCTCATTGGTGGCGTTGGAGGTGTCCCACCAGGTGATGGTGACCGGGCCGTCCGACTTCCCGCTGTCGCTCCCGCCGCACGCCGTCGCCGTCAGGGCGAGGGACGCCACCAGCGCGGAGGCCGCTATGCCACGCCGCATGAGTTCTCCTTGAGGGTTAAGCCCGAGTGGTACAGGGGACGGTCCCGCCCGCTCCCTGCGACTTGCCGACTGCGCCGTTGCCGCGGCCGGGCGACAGGGAACGTAACAGCGATGTAAGCGCTGCGAAAGACCTTGCAGAAAAAAAGTGCAAGGGAACACGATGGTTACCCGGTCGTAACCGTTCGTCGGCCGACGGGCACTTGTGCAAGACTCTGCAAGCTCTTGCCACCATGACTCGAGGGAGCCGCGATGAGGCAGCAACCCACGGCGGGCCGTCCGGCCGTCCGCGCCCGGCGTCCGGCCGGTGTGCAAGGGCGGGGTCGACCGGTACAGTCCAGTGGCGTGACCACACGGCTTGCCGACATCGCTGCGCAGGCGGGGGTGAGCGAAGCGACCGTCAGCCGGGTCCTCAACGGAAAACCGGGCGTCGCCGCCACCACCCGCCAATCCGTGCTCGCCGCCCTGGACGTCCTGGGCTACGAGCGCCCGGTCCGGCTGCGCCAGCGCAGCGAGGGCCTGGTCGGGCTGATCACGCCGGAGCTGGAGAATCCGATATTCCCGGCCCTGGCCCAGGTCATCGGCCAGGCGCTGACCCGCCAGGGCTACACCCCGGTGCTCGCCACGCAGACCCCCGGCGGGTCGACCGAGGACGAGCTGACCGAGATGCTGGTGGACCGCGGGGTCGCCGGGATCATCTACGTCTCCGGGCTGCACGCCGACACCACCGCCGACATGCAGCGCTACGAGCGGCTGCGGGCGCAGGGCGTGCCGTTCGTGCTGGTGGACGGGTTCTCGCCGCAGGTGCAGGCGCCGTTCATCTCCCCCGACGACCGGGCGGCGATGACGCTCGCGGTGACGCACCTCGTCTCGCTCGGGCACACCCGGATCGGGCTCGCCCTCGGGCCCAAGCGGTTCGTGCCCGTGCAGCGCAAGATCGAGGGCTTCGTCCGGTCGATGCAGGACCAGTTGGGGCTCGCCGCGCAGACCGTGGAGAGCGAGCTGGTCCAGCACTCGCTGTACACACTGGAGGGCGGCCAGGCCGCGGCTGCGGCGCTGATCGAGCGGGGCTGCACGGCGGTGGTCTGCGCCAGCGACATGATGGCGCTGGGCGCGATACGCACGGCGCGGCAGCGGGGCCTCGAAGTGCCCCGGGACGTGTCCGTGGTCGGCTTCGACGACTCCCCGCTGATCGCCTTCACCGACCCGCCGCTGACGACGGTCCGCAAGCCGGTCCCGGCGATGGGGCAGGCGGCGGTGCGCACGCTGCTGGAGGAGATCGGCGGGACCCCGGCGCCGCACAGCGAGTTCGTGTTCATGCCGGAGCTGGTGGTGCGCGGCTCGACCGCCTCGGCGCCGCGCGCCTCGTAGCGGCGCCGCGGACGCCCCAGAAGGTGCGCCGCGGACCCAACCTTGGGATGATCGGCCGGGGAATCCTTTTCTGGCAGACTCTGTGACCATGAGTGACTCGACCGTGACAGAGCCGGACGGTCGCGAGAAGGTGGCCGCTCCGCGGGCCGTCACGGGCGAGAACGGGCAGGGTCCGGCCGGCCGGCCACGTCGCCGTCGCCGGCCCCGGCTGTGGTTCGAGATCCTTCTGGTCGCGGTGAGTTACTGGACGTACTCGCTGGTGCGCAACGCCGTCCCGGAACAGCGGACGGCGGCGCTGCGCAACGCGGACTGGATCTGGCGGGCCGAGCACGCGCTCGGCGTCGGCGTGGAGCAGACGATCAACCACGCGGCCGACTCGGTGACTTGGCTCATCATCGGAATGAACTACTACTACGCCACGCTGCACTTCGTCATCACGCTCGGAGTGCTGGTGTGGCTGTACCGGTGGCATCCCGGCCGGTACGCGGCGACCCGGCTGGTGCTGTTCACGACCACGGGTGTGGCACTGCTCGGTTACTATCTGTTTCCGCTCGCGCCGCCTCGGTTGATGCGCGGCGGGCACTTCGTGGACACCGTGATGGCACACCACACCTGGGGCTCGATGGCCTCCGGCGACCTCAAGCACATGTCGAACCAGTACGCGGCGATGCCGTCGATGCACATCGGCTGGTCGCTGTGGTGCGGGCTGACCGTGTGCGCGCTGGCGTCGGTGCCGTGGGCGCGGGTGCTGGGGCTGCTGTATCCGGTGGTCACCCTGGTGGTGATCGTCGCCACGGCCAACCACTTCTGGCTGGACGCGGTGGGCGGAGTGGTCTGCCTCGGCTTCGGCTACGCGACGGCCCGGCTCTGGTACGGCAGCCTGCCGTACGCACTGCCCCGGCTGGCCGCGCGGCCGGCGGGAGCCGGCGGACGGGCGCTGGGTTCGGCACCGTCCGTGTAGCGCGCGCACGCCGGTCCGCGTGGCGGAGATCCTCCACGACCGTGCGGGCCCGGCGGCCGGACACCGTCCGTACAGCCCGGCCCCGGCCCCTGCCGGGAACCGCGGCACCTCACGACCGGCCCGCACGGCACGGCCCCGCACCGGCACCCGCCACGGCCACCGGCCGGACCGTGCGATGCCGTCCCGGGTCAGTCCGCGTAGAACAGGTCGTCCACGACCGTGCGGGCCCGGCGGGCCGTGCGGCGGTAGGCGTCCAGCATGTCGCCGACGTGGCCGGCGCCGTAGCCGAGGTAGCGGCCCACGGCGGCCAGCTCGCGCGGCTCGGTGGGGAAGGTGTCCCCGGCCCGGCCGCGCACCAGCATCACCGCGTTGCGCACCCGGCTCGCCAGCACCCACGCCTCGTCCAGGATCTCCGTGTCCTCGGCGGACAGCAGCCCGGCCGCGCGCGCGGCGGCCAGCGCCTCGCGGGTCCGGGTGGTGCGCAGGCCCGGCTCGCGGTGGGCGTGGCGGAGCTGGAGCAGCTGCACCGTCCACTCCACGTCGGACAGGCCGCCGGGGCCCAGCTTGGTGTGCAGCTTCGGGTCGGCGCCGCGCGGCAGCCGCTCGGACTCCATCCGGGCCTTCAGCCGGCGGATCTCGCGCACGGCGTCCTCGCCGAGGCCCTTGGCCGGATAGCGCAGCGGGTCGATCAGCTCGATGAAGCGCCGGCCCAGGTCGGCGTCGCCGGCCACCGGCTCGGCCCGCAGCAGCGCCTGGGACTCCCAGACCAGGGACCAGCGGCGGTAGTACGCCTCGTACGACTTCAGGGTGCGCACCAGCGGGCCCGACTTGCCTTCCGGGCGCAGGTCGGCGTCGATGAGCAGCGGCGGGTCGGCGCTCGGCAGCTGGAGCAGCCGGCGCATCTCGGCGACGACCCGGTTGGCGGCGGCCGACGCCTCCTGCTCGGCCACGCCCTCCCTCGGCTCGTGCACGAACAGTACGTCGGCGTCGGAGCCGTAGCCCAGCTCGTGCCCGCCGAAGCGGCCCATGCCGATGACGGCGAACCGGGTGGGCAGGGTGTCGCCCCAGCCCTCCCGGACGACCGCGCGCAGAGTGCCCGCCAGAGTGGCCTTGGTGAGGTCGGAGACGGCCGCGCCGACCCGGTCCACCAGGGCGCCCTGGTCGGCCTCGGCGGGGTGGGTCTCGGTGCCGTAGGAGCCGACGATGTCGGCGGCCGCGGTGCGGAACAGCTCGCGGCGGCGGACGCCGCGGGCCGCCGTGACGCCCTGCGCGGCGTTCTCCGCGCGGCCCACGGCCGCGAGGACCTCCTGCTCCAGCGCGGCCTGCTGCCGGGGCGCGAGGCCGCCGCCGTCGCCGTCGCCGAGCAGGGCGACCGCCTCCGGGGCGCGCATCAGCAGATCGGGCGCGAGGCGGCCCGCCGACAGCACGCGGGCCAGGTTCTCCGCCGCCGCGCCCTCGTCGCGCAGCAGCCGCAGGTACCAGGGAGTCTTGCCGAGCGCGTCGGAGACCTTGCGGAAGTTCAGCAGGCCGGCGTCCGGGTCGGCGGAGTCGGCGAACCAGCCGAGCAGCACCGGCAGCAGGGTGCGCTGGATGGCCGCCTTGCGGGACACGCCGGAGGCCAGTGCCTCCAGGTGGCGCAGGGCGGCGGCCGGGTCGGCGTAGCCGAGGGCGATGAGGCGTTCCCGGGCCGCCTCCGCGCTCAGCCGGGCTTCTCCTGGGGCGAGCTGGGCGACCGCGTCGAGCAGCGGGCGGTAGAACAGCTTCTCGTGCAGGCGCCGTACGACCGTGGTGTGCCGCTTCCACTCGCGCATCAGCCCGGTCACCGGGTCGGTGCGCAGGCCCAGCGAGCGGCCGAGGCGGCGCAGGTCGGCCTCCGCCTCGGGGACGAGGTGGGTGCGGCGCAGGCGGTACAGCTGGATGCGGTGTTCCAGCAGGCGCAGGAAGCGGTACGCCTCGTTCAGCCGGGCCGCGTCCTCCCGGCCGACGTAGCCGCCGGCGGCGAGGGCCCGGAGGGCGTCCAGGGTGGTGCCGCTGCGCAGGGTGGGGTCGGTGCGGCCGTGCACCAGCTGGAGCAGCTGGACGGCGAACTCGACGTCGCGCAGGCCGCCGGGGCCGAGTTTGAGTTCCCGGTCGATCTCGGCCGCGGGAATGTTCTCCACGACGCGGCGGCGCATCTTCTGCACGTCGGGGACGAAGTTCTCCCGCTCGGCCGCCTGCCAGACGAGGGGTTGCAGCGCGTCGAGGTACGCCTGGCCGAGTGCCGGGTCGCCGGCCACCGGGCGGGCCTTGAGCAGGGCCTGGAACTCCCAGGTCTTGGCCCAGCGTTGGTAGTAGGCGAGGTGGCTGCTGAGGGTGCGCACGAGGGGGCCGTTGCGGCCCTCGGGGCGGAGGTTGGCGTCCACCGGCCAGATGGAGCCCTCCACCGTCGTCTCGGAGCAGATCCGCATCAGGTGGGAGGCGAGTTTCGTCGCGGACCTGAGGGCCTGGGGTTCGGGGGTGTCCTCCGCGGGTTCCGCCACGAAGATCACGTCGACGTCGGAGACGTAGTTCAGTTCGTGGCCGCCGCACTTGCCCATCGCGATCACCGCGAGGCGGCAGGCGGCGGCGTCCTCGGGGGCGGCTTCCTCCGCGAGGGCCAGGGCCGTGCGGAGGGTGGCGGTGGCCAGGTCGGCGAGTTCCGCGGCGGTCTCGGCGACGTCCGTGGTGCCGCAGACGTCCCGGGCGGCGATGGACAGCAGGCACCGGCGGTAGGCGACGCGGAGCGTGACCGGGTCGGTGGCCTCGGCCAGGCCCTGTTCGAACTCGGTGACGCCCGGGTGGAGGTCGTGCGGTTCGTAGGTGACCAGGGCGTGCCAGTCGGTGGGGTGGCGGGCCAGGTGGTCGGCGAGGGCGGTGGAGGCGCCGAGGATGCCGAGGAGGCGGTCGCGCAGGGGCTTGGCCGCGACGAGGGTGTCCAGCAGTTCGCGGTGGGCGGTGGGGGTGGGCTGGGCCTCCAGCAGGCGGACCAGGCCGTGCAGGGCGAGGTCGGGGTCGGCGGTGGCGCCGAGGGCTTCGAGGAGGACCGGGTCGTTGCGGACGGTCGCCAGTTCGGGGCCGTCCAGGAGGCGTTCGGCGGCGGAGGGGTCGGTGAAGCCGTGTCGGAGCAGACGGGTGAAGGTGCTGCTGCTGCGCCCCGGCGTCATGTCCGTGGCCTCCTTGAGGGGTGAGCGTTGTCCTGGCCAGAGCCTAACCGGAGGGGCGGGGGTGGCCTCCGGCCGTGGGTGGGGGTGGCGGTGATTCGCCGCCTGCGGGTGCGTGGCTCGTGTGCGGCGCCTGGCTGTGTGGGGACGTGGCCCGTGCGGGTGCGTGGCCGCGCTGCGGCGGCCCGTGCGGGCGCGTCGTGGCGGGGCGCGGTGCCTGCGGCGGCCTGTGCGTGCGCGTCGTGGCGGGGCGCGGTGCCTGCGGCGACCCGTGCGGGTGCGTCGTGGTCGCGGTCGCGCCTGCCGTGCGTTCGGCGTCGGGGCCGCGACGGGCAGTGTCTGTCCTCGGTCCGGCGCCCTGTCTCTCGTGCGTTTCCGGACTTTTCGCCGGCCGCTGCGGGCGGACACGACCCGCCACGTCCCCTTCCCGCCGTGCGCGGCCGCGGGTCCGCGCCGCCTCCCTACTGCCCCGCCGGTGTCCCCTCCGTCGCTGCCCTCTGGTGCGGGAGCCCGTTCGCGCTCAATAGCTCCCGCATCGTCTCGGCCGCCTTCGGGGCCGCGTCCGCGCAGCAGTTGTTGAAGAGGAGGTGCAGCTCGGTCGCGGCCGCCGCCAAGGTACGGACGCGCGGGAGCCACTCGGTGAGTTCCCGCTCGGTGTAGGTGTGGCGGAAGCGCTCCTCTTTGGTGCCGGTGCGCCAGTGGGGGCTGCGGCCGTGGAAGCGGACGACGGCCAGGCGGGGGGTGGTGACGGGGACGGGGTGCCGGTCCTCGGGGGTGTCCGTGGCGACCGCCGTGGCGTTCAGGTCCTTCAGGAAGGCGGTCGTACGGGCCGCGTGGGCGGGGTGCCACCAGGCGGGGTCGCGGAACTCCACGGCGAACGGCCAGCCGTGGGCGCGTTCGCGGGCGGTGCGGATGAAGGTCTCGGCCTCGGGGCCGGGGTGGAGGGAGGCCGGGTACTGGAAGAGGAGGGTGCCGAGGCGGCCGGAGTGGAGCAACGGGGTCAGGGCCTCGGCGTAGCGGGTCCAGACTTCCGTGCGCAGGGCCTCGTCGCGGGGGCGGCCGCGCAGGTCCGGAGGGAGGGCGGCGGGGCGGGTGGGGTGGCCGGTGAGGAAGGAGAACGCCTTGACGTCGAAGCGGAATCCGGGCGGTGTGCGCTCCGCCCAGTGGGTGGTGGTGCGGGCGGAGGGCAGGGCGTAGTACGGGGAGTCGGATTCCACCAGCGGGAAGCGGGTCGCGTAGTGGCGCAGGCGTTTTTCGGGGTCGCGGTGGCCCGGTGGGTACCAGCCGCTCTTGAGCAGGTGGGGGTCGGTCCAGCCGCAGGTGCCGATGAGGATGTCCGCCATGGGAGCGCAAGTACCCGGCGTTCATCGGGTCTTCACCCGTGAGGTCGGCCCGCGTGGGGCGCGGGATTGTTGGCGTGTGCATGCTCTGTCCGCACCGCCAGCCGTCCATCCATTTCCGGAGGTCGATGTGTCCGGCAGTTCCGTGTACCGCCGTGCCCGTGCCGTGGTGGCCGCCACGGCGGCCCTCGCCGCGGCCGCGATCGGGCTGTGGACCGGGCTCGGCCAGGAGTCCGCGCACGCCGCGGGCGCCGTGCCCAGCCCGGACCACGTGGTCGTCGTGGTCTTCGAGAACCACGCGTACAGCCAGGTCATCGGGTCGTCCAGCGCGCCGTACATCAACTCGCTGAAGGCGGGAGGTGCCGATCTGACCCAGTCGTACGCCGAGACCCATCCGAGCCAGCCGAACTACTTCGCGATGTTCTCCGGGTCCACCCAGGGGATCACCGACGACAGCTGTTACACCCCGGGCTTCTCGAAGGCGCCCAACCTCGCGTCCGAGATGATCGCCGCCGGCCGCAGCTGGGCCAGCTACAACGAGACCCTGCCGAGCCAGGGTTCGACGACGTGCGGCAGCGGTGACTACGCGCGCAAGCACAACCCGTGGTTCGGGTTCTCCAACGTGCCCACGTCCAGCGCCAAGACGTTCGCGCAGTTCCCCACCGACTACTCGACGCTGCCCCAGCTGTCGTTCGTGGTGCCGAACCTGTGCAGCGACATGCACGACTGCTCGGTGTCCACCGGTGACACCTGGCTGAAGAACAAGCTGGGCGCGTACGCGACCTGGGCCAAGACCCACAACAGCCTGCTCGTCGTCACCTTCGACGAGGACAACCGGCTGAGCGGCAACCGGATCCCGACGGTGTTCTACGGGCAGCCCGTCGCCGCCGGCTCCTCCTCCGGCACCACGTACAACCACTACGACCTGCTGCGCACCCTGGAGGACACCCAGGGGCTGAGCACGCACGCGGGCAACGCGGCCTCCGCCAAGGACATCACCGGCATCTGGGCGTCCTGACGTGTACGTAGCGGACAGCCGTGCCAGTACGTCCGCTCATGACGCCGTCCGGCCCCCGGCCGGGCGGCGCCGTGCGGCGGTCGCGCCGACCGTGCTCGCGCTGGGCACGGTGAGCCTGGTCACCGACATCTCGTCGGAGATGGTGACGGCGGTGCTGCCGCTGTACCTGGTGAGCGGGCTGGGACTGTCACCGTTGGGATTCGGGCTGCTGGACGGCGTCTACAACGGGTTCTCGGCGCTCGTCCGGCTGGTCGGCGGGCACTTCGCCGACCGCGGCGGCGGACGCCACAAGTGGGTCGCCGGGCTGGGCTACGGCATCTCGGCCGTGTGCAAGCCGCTGCTGCTGGTGGCGCACTCGCTCACCCCGATCGGCATCGTGCTCGCCGCCGACCGGACCGGCAAGGGACTGCGGACGGCGCCCAGGGACGCGCTGATCTCGCTGTCCAGCACACCCGCGACGCGCGGCCGGGCCTTCGGGGTGCACCGGGCGATGGACACCGCCGGGGCGCTGCTCGGGCCGCTGGCGGCGTTCCTGATCCTGCGGGCCACCGTCGACGGCTACGACGCGGTGTTCACCGTCAGCTTCTGCGTCGCCGTGCTGGGCGTGCTGGTGCTGGTGCTGTTCGTGCCGGGCGGGCGGGGCGCGGCGGCGGCGGGACAACGGCCGACGCTGCGGGCCGCGTTCGGCCTGCTGCGCCGCCGCGACCTGCGCCGGATCACCGTGTGCGCGCTGCTGCTGGGCCTGGCCACGGTCAGCGACTCCTTCGTGTACCTGCTGCTCCAGCGCCGGCTCGGGGTGCCCGACCGCTGGTTCGCGCTGCTGCCGCTGGGCACGGCCGCCGCGTTCCTGCTGCTGGCGATGCCGCTCGGCCGGCTCGCGGACCGGGTCGGCCGCTGGACGGTCTTCCTCGTCGGCCACGGCGCCCTGCTCGCCGGGTACGGGCTGCTGCTCGGCTCCTGGCACGGCACGGCGCTGCCCTGGCTGGTGCTGGCCCTGCACGGCTGCTTCTACGCGGCCACCGACGGCGTGCTGATGGCCGCCGCCTCCGACAGCGTGCCGGAGGCGCTGCGCTCCTCCGGGCTGGCCGTCGTACAGACCGGGCAGGCGCTGACCCGGTTCGCCTGCTCGCTGCTGTTCGGCGCGGCCTGGACGGCGTGGGGCGACCGGGCGGCGCTGGCCGGGGCGGCGGTGGCGCTCGTGGGGTGCGTGGCGTTCGCCCTGACGCTGCGTCCGAAGGGAGTGGTGGGCGCGTGAGCGTACGCAACCGGGTGCTGGTCCTCGTCGCGGCCCTCGCCGTGCTCGCGGCGGTCGGGCTGGCCGCCGTCCTGCACGCCTCCGCGCGGGCCGAGCGCCGTGAGCACACGCAGGCGGGCGGGCCGCGCGTCACGTCCGGCGCGGTGTCGCTGCGCGCCTCCGGGCGGCTGGTGTTCCGGAACCTGGCGTGGGGGCCGCACCGGGACGAGCTGACGGCCGTCCCGGCCGGTGATCCGGACGGGCCGCGCACCGCCGCCGGGCTCAAGTGCCTGCGCTTCTACGCCGCCGCGGGCACCGGAGTGTGCCTCCAGGCCGTGCACGGCCCCGTGTCGGACACCTACCGCGCGCTGGTCCTGAACGCCGGCCTGCGCACCCGGCACCGCTACGACGTGCCCGGCATCCCCTCCCGCGCCCGCGTCTCCCCCACCGGACACTTCGCCGCCTGGACGGCGTTCGTGGGCGGCGACTCGTACGCCGGGACGGACTTCTCCACCCGGACGGCGGTCGTGGACACCCGCAGCGGGAAGCTGATCCCTTCCCTGGAGGCGTTCCGGATCGTCAAGGACGGGCGCGCCTACCGGGCGGCGGACGTCAACTTCTGGGGCGTGACGTTCGCGGACGACGACCGTACGTTCTACGCGACGCTGGCGACGAAGGGCCGCACGTACCTGGTCCGCGGCGACCTGCGCGCGCGGACGGTCACCACCTTGCACGCCAACGTCGAGTGCCCGTCGCTGTCGCCGGACGGCACCCGGGTCGCGTACAAGAAGCGGGTGGCGGGGCTGCCTAAGGACGCGCCCTGGCGGCTGTACGTGCTCGATCTGCGCACGCTGCGCGAGACGGCGCTCGCCGAGCCGCGCAGCGTGGACGACCAGGCGGTGTGGCGGGACGCGCACACGCTCGTGTACGCCCTGCCCGGCGACTACGGCGCCGACCTGTACCAGGTCCCGGCGGACGGATCGGGCCGGGCACGCGAGATCAGCCGGGCCGCGGTGTCACCGGCGTACCTCGGATAGCCGTTCGCTTGCGTCGACGCGGGGCCGGGTCGTGCGCCATCCGGATGATCTCCCGTCGCCGCCGCCCGGCCGCCCGGCGGACCGCCCCGGAGACTGTGCCGGGCGGCGGCCGGGCGGCCGCCGGGAGAGGGCAGGGCACGGGATGAGCGAGAGCAGGATCCTGGTGGCGGTGCCGGAGCACCCGCGCGCGGAGAGCGCCGCCGCCGAGCAGTTGCGGAAGATCCGGGAGGCGGTGGAGGGGGACGGCTTCGGCGTGCGCTGGGCCGTCACCGCGGAGGACGCCGACGCGGTGCTGCGCACCGAGGCGGGACTGGCGGCGGCCCTGGTCGCCTGGGACCTGCCCGGGAGCCCGCGGGCCGGCGACGGTCCCGGGGCGGCGCTCGCCGGGCCGGCCGGCACCGTCGACGGGGAGCCGGGCGGGGCCGCCGTACTGCGCCGCATCGGGCGGCGCTACCGGGATCTGCCGGTGTTCCTGGTGATGGCCGCCGAGGAGGGCATGCAGGAACTGCCGCTGTGGGTGTCGGAGACGGTGGTCGGATACGTCTGGCCCCTGGAGGACACCCCCGGATTCATCGCGGGCCGCGTCACCAGCGCGGCCCGCGACTACCGGGAGGACGTGCTGCCGCCGTTCTTCCGGGCGCTGCGCCGCTTCCACGACGCGCACGAGTACTCCTGGCACACGCCGGCCCACTCCGGTGGCGTCGCCTTCCTGAAGTCGCCCGCCGGGCGGGCCTTCCACGACTACTTCGGCGAGCGGCTGCTCCGTTCCGACCTGTCGATCTCGGTGGAGGGCCTGGGCTCGCTGTTCGAGCACACCGGGCCCATCGGCGAGGCCGAGCGCAACGCGGCCCGCGTCTTCGGCTCCGACCTCACCTACTTCGTGCTGCACGGCGACTCCACCTGCAACCGCCTGGTGGGCCACTTCAGCGTGACGCAGGACGAGTTGGCGCTGGTGGACCGCAACTGCCACAAGTCGGTGCTGCACGGGCTGGTGGTCTCCGGCGCGCGGCCGGTCTACCTCATCCCGACCCGCAACGGCTACGGCCTGGCCGGCCCGCTGCCCCCGGCCGAGCTGGCGGCGGACTCGATCGCCGCCCGGATCGCCGCGCACCCCCTCGCCGAGGGTGCCGCCTCCCGCGACCCCCAGTACGTGGTGTTCACCAACTCCACGTACGACGGCCTGAGTTACGACGCCGTACCGGCCGCGAAGGCGCTCGCGGCCAGCACGCCCCGGGTGCACTTCGACGAGGCGTGGTTCGCCTACGCCCGCTTCCACCCGCTGTACGCGGGCCGGTACGGCATGTCCGTGGACGAGGCGGCATTCCCCGGCCCCGACCGGCCGACGGTGTTCGCCACGCAGTCCACGCACAAGCTGCTGGCCGCGCTGTCGCAGTCGGCGATGGTGCACGTACGGCCGGCGCCCCGGGCCCCGGTGGAGCACGACCGGTTCAACGAGGTGCTGATGATGCACGGCACCACCTCGCCGCTGTATCCGATGATCGCCTCGCTGGACGTGGCGACGGCGATGATGGACGGGCCGCAGGGCGAGTGGCTGGTGGACGAGGCGGTCACCGAGGCCATCCGGTTCCGGCAGGAGATGGTGCGGCTGGGACGGCGGGTGGCGAGCGCCGGGGACCGGCCGCCGTGGTTCTTCGGCGTCTGGCAGCCGCAGGAGGTCACCGACCCGGCGACGGGCAAGCGGCTGGCCTTCGACGAGGCCCCGCCGGAGCTGCTGGGCCGGGAGCAGTCCTGCTGGCTGCTGGAGCCGGGCGCGGCCTGGCACGGCTTCCCCGGGCTGACCGAGGGCCACTGCATGCTGGACCCGGTCAAGGTCACGCTGACCTGTCCCGGGATCACGGCGACCGGCGAGATGGCCGAGGAGGGCATCCCGGCGCGGGTGCTGACGGCGTACCTGGCCACCCGGAACATCGTGGTCGAGAAGACGGACAGCTACACCACGCTGATCCTGTTCTCCATGGGCATCACCAAGGGCAAGTGGGGCACGCTGCTGGACGCCCTGATGGACTTCAAGGCCCTCTACGACACCGATGCCCCGCTGGACCGCGTCCTGCCCGAGGCGGTCGCCGAGCATCCGCGCCGCTACTCGGGGATGACCCTGCGGCAGCTGTGCCAGGAGATGCACGACGAGCTGCGCTCGGCCCGCCTGGTGGAGCTGCTGGACACCGCGTTCCAGGAGCTGCCGGAGCCGGTGCACCCGCCGCAGTACTGCTACCAGCGGCTGGTACGCGGCGGCACCGAGCGCGTCCGCATCGCCGACGCGGCGCAGCGGGTGGCGGCGGCGATGGTCACGGTGACCCCGCCCGGCATCCCGGTCCTCATGCCCGGCGAGTCCACCGGCGCCTCGGACGGCCCCCTCCTGCGCTACCTCACCGCCCTCGAAACCTTCGACCGCCGCTTCCCGGGCTTCCGCAGCGAGACCCACGGCGTGACGATCGACGAGGACACGGGCGACTACGAGATCGAGTGCCTGCTGCGGGACTGACGCCGGGACCGACGCCGTGACGGGCCGGCGGGTGCCGTCGCGGTCCTTGCGGCCCTCCCGGGCCCGGGCCCGGCCCGGGAGGGCTCACGGGGTCCGCTGCCCGGGGACGGGCCGGGGGCGGCGGCCGGCTCCGCGGGGCGCGTGCGCCCGGCCCTGCACCGGCAGTCCCCAGGCCCGGCGGACCGACCGCAGCAGCGATCTGGCCGTGTACGGCGACACGGCCAGCTCCTGCCTGGCCTCCGCGAGCAGCTGCGGGTCCCCGTCGGCAGACGCGAACGCCCTCTCGCTGCGTCGGGTGAAACCCTCCGTGCCGAAGACGTCCAGCAGGGTGAGCGAGAAATACGCGTAGGCCGACGCTTCGACCAGCAGTCTGGAGGTCTCCGCCCCGAGAGGCGGCAAGCCGCCGGAGAAGTCGAACTGGCGGCGTCCTTCCGCGAAATCGGTGAGGTCCCGGCGCAGGGCGCGCAGGTCGCCGGTTCCCGACTTCAGGCGCGCCATGAGCCTCCTGAAGGACTCCAGCACCGGACTCGCGGCCTCGGTCCATTCCTGCCGGCCGAGCAGGACGCGGAAGCCCGACAGGGTCTCGTACAGCTCGTCGAGGACGAGCGTCCGGGATATGTCCGACAGCTCGACCGTACCGGCCTTCTTCTCCGTCTCCATGACGCGGCGGCCGTAGCGCACCAGGTCTCTCGGGATGCCTCCGGACAGGGCGTGCACCAGTGCCACGTACGGGGGCGATATGCCCGGGGCCCGCTTCTGCAGAATCCTCCTGGACTGCGCGAGGGTGCCCGGCTGGACGTGGACGACGTCGTCGAGGGAGCTGTCGGTGGCGTCCCGGTAGGGCAGGCCTCTGCGGACGAAGGCGGCCCCGACGTCCTCGGCCACCGAGACGAGGTAGTGGACGTGGGGGACGCCGAAGACGGCCTTCACCTCGCCGAGGAAGGCGAGCGCCTTCACGTCGCTGCCCAGCCGGTCCAGCTCGTCGATGGCGATGACGGTCCGCTTTCCCTGCAGGGACCTGCTCAGGGCGATGTCCGACAGCAGTGCGCGGAAGTCCGCGACGAGTGCGGGGAGGTTCGGCGGAACGGTCGTGACGGCGGTCGCGTGCGAGCTGCCCAGGGAGACGATCTGGGAAGTGCCGAGAGTGAGGGTGGAGGTGGTGCTCTGGACGGTCTGAAGCCGGTACAGCTGATCGCGGCACCGCCTCACCAGGCGGGGCTCGCCCGGCTTGGGATTCCACTCGCCGATCTTGATGAGCGCCACACCGGTCAGCACGGACAGGACGCGCACCGGGTTGTCGTCGTCGGTGACCAGGTCGCGCAGGGCCGCATGACGGACATAGACGTAGGCGATGCCCGCCACGCTCAGCAGACGCCGGGCGGCGTGTATCCGCCGGTAGGAGATCTCCCACCGGCCGACGGACATGTGCCTGTCGTTGTCACGGGAGTCGGAGAACACGTACAGCAGGGCGCAGATCGCGAGGAGGACGAACGCGAAGTCGTCCGCCAGGAGCCGGTCCCAGTTGCGCTCCAGCTCCGGGTCGCGGAACACGGAGACGGCCGGCACGGCCACCAGCGTCAGGCCGATGGCGCCGGTGCCCCACACCCAGAGGTCTTTGAGCGCCCGCAGAACGACCCGGTTCTTCCTGGTCCTCCAGACCATGACGCCCAGCAGGGCGAGCGCCAGACCCGCTCCGATGTTCTCGCCCCGCCAGACGGCGGCCACGAGGCCGGTCACACCGTCCAGCAAGTGCCGCGTCTGCGCGGTGAGGAACGGTCCGTGCCGCTGCTCCAGGGAGCGCATCGCCGCGAAGGTGCCGAGGCCGATCAGGAGGACCGCCGGAAGGGCGTAGGACATCCATCCGGTGGTGCGCCGCACCCAGGGCAGCACGCGCCGCACGGCCCGCCCGGTCGTGGTGATCCGCGCGAAGTCGGGCGCCCGGTATCCCTCGCTCTCGATGTAGCGCTCGCACAGGGCGGAGAACAGGGAGACGATGAAGTCCTGGGGAGCGAAGGTGGCCGGCGCCGACGTCATCACCGAGAAGTCGTTCTCGGTCACACAGTGTTCGAGCAGGGTCGTCTTGCCGGAACCTCTGGGACCGCAGAGGGCGATGGTCCCGCCGTCCATGTGCCCCATTTTGCGCGTGAGCTGCTCCGCTCCGACGCTGTGCACGAAGTAGGGACGGCTCGCGCTGGTCCTGAATCCCTCATAGCTGTCCGGGAACAGCAACTCGTCCGGGTCGTCGCCGAGAAGGGCGTCCAGCACCCGTTTCACCAGCGGTTTCACTCCGTTGACCCGGAGGTCTTCCGCCCACGTGTTCCCCGCCCGGTCGGCCCGCATGGAGCGGAACGCCTGTACGGGGGCCAGGCAGAGGAACACCAGCACCAGGCCGAAGGTGCGCCGGCCCTCGGCGCGCGACAGCGCGGCCAGGGTCGCGACCGCGGCCAGAGCGGCGGTCGCGTAGACCGTGGCGCCCGGTCTGACCTGTAACCAGGACATCAGCGCGAGGAAGCAGAGAACCGGGGGGCTGCCGGTCCGCCAGTTCCAGGTCATCGCCCGCAGGCGGCCCGCCTGGTCGGCGTCGGACTTGCGGGCGGCGGACAGCTGCCGGCGGAAGGTGTCCAGGGTCGCCCGGGCGGGCTCCACGGCGCGGGTGGCGTTGGCCTCGGCGGCCATGGCGGAACGGATGGCCTCGGCGCTGGCGCCCGGACGCGCGCCCAGGCGCCTGGTGATGTCCGGCTCTTCGAGACAGAGTTCCACGGCCTTGCCGTAGATCTCCGCTTCTGCGCGGTCTTCCCAGACCACGCCGAGCAGCCGCTCGTAAAGCGAGCGGTACTGGTCGTCCATAGAGCCCCCTCCACGATGGGCCTGGATGATAGTGACGCCCGCCGGGGAGGGACAGCCGGGCGCCTCGCACACGGCCGAGCCGAAGAAGGGCCGGCGGTCGGATGACCGTCGGCCCCGCTCGGAACGGAAAGCGGCGCCTACAGCACCGGCAGGTTCTTCCGCAGCTCGAACGCGGTGACCTCGCTGCGGTACTCCTCCCACTCCTGGCGCTTGTTGCGGAGGAAGAAGTCGAAGACGTGCTCGCCGAGGGTCTCGGCGACCAGGTCGCTGCTCTCCATGAGGGTCAGGGCCTCGCCGAGGTTCTGCGGCAGGGGCTCGATGCCCATCGCGCGGCGCTCGGCGTTGGAGAGGGCCCAGACGTCGTCCTCGGCGCCCGGCGGGAGTTCGTAGCCCTCCTCGATGCCCTTCAGGCCGGCGGCGAGGAGGACGGCGTAGGCCAGGTAGGGGTTGGCGCCGGAGTCCAGGGAGCGGACCTCCACCCGGGCCGAGCCGGTCTTGCCGGGCTTGTACATCGGGACGCGGACCAGGGCGCTGCGGTTGTTGTGGCCCCAGCAGATGTACGACGGGGCCTCGCCGCCGGCGCCCGCCGTGCGCTCGGAGCCGCCCCAGATGCGCTTGTAGGAGTTCACCCACTGGTTGGTGACCGCGGAGATCTCCGCCGCGTGCCTGAGCAGGCCCGCGATGAAGGAGCGGCCGACCTTGGAGAGCTGGTACTCCGCGCCGGACTCGTAGAACGCGTTCCGGTCGCCCTCGAAGAGGGACAGGTGGGTGTGCATGCCGGAGCCCGGGTGCTCGGAGAACGGCTTCGGCATGAACGTCGCCTGGACCCCTTGCTCCAGCGCCACCTGCTTCATGACCAGGCGGAAGGTCATGATGTTGTCGGCGGTGGACAGCGCGTCGGCGTAGCGCAGGTCGATCTCCTGCTGGCCGGGCGCGCCCTCGTGGTGGGAGAACTCCACCGAGATGCCCATCGACTCCAGCATGGTGATCGCCTGGCGGCGGAAGTCCATGCCGACGTTGGTCGGGGTGTGGTCGAAGTAGCCGGAGTTGTCGGCCGGGGTGGGGCGGGAGCCGTCCAGCGGGCGGTCCTTCAGCAGGAAGAACTCGATCTCCGGGTGGGTGTAGAAGGTGAAGCCCAGGTCGGAGGTGCGGGCGAGGGCGCGCTTGAGGACGTAGCGCGGGTCGGCGAAGGACGGGGAGCCGTCCGGCATGAGGATGTCGCAGAACATGCGGGCCGTGCCGGGGGTCTCCGCGCGCCACGGCAGCACCTGGAAGGTACCCGGGTCCGGCTTGGCGATCATGTCGGACTCGTAGACCCGGGCGAAGCCCTCGATCGCGGAGCCGTCGAAGCCGATGCCCTCGTCGAAGGCCTGCTCCAGTTCGGCGGGGGCCACGGCGACGGACTTGAGGAAGCCCAGCACGTCCGTGAACCACAGGCGTACGAACCGGATGTCGCGCTCCTCCAACGTCCGGAGCACGAACTCCTGCTGCTTGTCCATCTTCCGCTTCCCCATCCTTGCTGGTCAGGCCGCCTGTCCCCCATACCGCGGGAGGCGGTCGGGCACCTGAGCATCCCACCACAACACCATTTCGCGCGCGTTGCGGACCTTGATCGCGGACGCGTCCACGTGCTGAACGCCTCTCGTACGGCGGGTGTACTGCGCTCTCGCCCATCTTGCCTGCTCGCACCGGTATCCGTAATGGCCGGTCCGCTTCCCTCGTGACCGACACCACCTCCGTTTAATTTGCATCTCAGATGCCAATTTTCTTACCGTGATGATCAGCCGAGTTCTCCGAGGAGTCCCGATGCTGACCGAACAGTCCGCAGCCACCGTCCGCGCCACCCTGCCCGCCGTCGGCGCGGCCATCGGCGAGATCACCGAGCGGTTCTACGACCGCCTCTTCGCCGCCCACCCCGAGCTGCTGCGGGACCTGTTCAACCGCGGCAACCAGGCCGCCGGCACCCAGCGGCAGGCCCTCGCCGGCTCCATCGCCGCCTTCGCCACGCACCTGGTCGCGCACCCCGACCGGCGGCCGGACGCGATGCTCGCCCGCATCGCCCACAAGCACGCCTCCCTGGGCGTGGCGCCCGAGCAGTACCAGGTGGTCCACGAGCACCTCTTCGCCGCGATCGCCGAGATCCTCGGCGAGGCCGTGACTCCCGAGGTCGCCGCCGCCTGGGACGAGGTCTACTGGCTGATGGCCAACGCGCTCATCGCGGTCGAGAAGCGGCTCTACGAGGAGAGCGGCGGCCCCGGCCCGCGCCGCTGGGAGGTGGTCGAGCGGGTCGAGGAGACCGCGGACGTCGTCACCTTCCGGCTGCGCCCGGCGGACGGCGGCCCGGTGACGGCCTTCCGCGCCGGACAGTACGTCTCCGTCGGCGTCACCCTGCCCGACGGCGCCCGGCAGATCCGCCAGTACAGCCTGACCGGGGCGCCGGCCGAGTCGGTGCGGCAGTTCAGCGTCAAGCGGGTGCGCGGCGGCGCGACCCCCGACGGCGAGGTCTCCGCCCACCTGCACGCGCACGTGCGGCCCGGCGACGTGCTGGAGCTGTCCGAGCCGTACGGCGACCTCGTCCTGGACGCCGGTGACACCGCTCCGCTGCTGCTCGCCTCGGCGGGCATCGGCGTGACCCCGATGATCGCGATGCTGGCCGACCTCGCCGCCGGCGGCCACCGCGGCCCGGTCACCGTCGTGCACGGCGACCGCTCCCCCGCCGACCACGCCCTGCGCGCCGACCACACCGCCTACGCCGGCAAGCTGGCCGACGCCGACGTGCGCTTCTTCTACGAGCGGGACGCCGAGCCCGGCACCCGCACCGGCCTGGTCGACCTGGCGGACCTCGCCGTACGGCCCGGCACGCGCGCGTACCTGTGCGGCCCGCTGCCGTTCATGCGCGCCGTCCGCGCCCAGCTGATCGGGAAGGGCGTGGCCCCGGCCGACATCCACTACGAGGTCTTCGGCCCCGACCTGTGGCTGGCGCGGGGCTAGGAACGCCTCAGTCCCGTTCCGCCGGCCCCCGTGAGATACCGAGCAGCAGGGGGCCGGTCGGGTCGGTGACGATGTCGGAGATCGTGACCGGGTCCAGGGTGGCGAAGAACGCCTCCTGGGCCCGTCGCAGCGCGCCCCGCAGCCGGCAGCCGGAGCGCAGCGGGCAGGCCGGCGTGCCCTCGCAGTCCACCACGTCGCCCTCGCCCTCGAAGGTGCGCACCACCGCGCCCACGGACGCCGTACGCCCCTTCTCCGTCAGCGCCAGCCCGCCGCCCCGGCCCCGGCGGGCGTCGACCAGGCCGAGGTGCTGGAGTTCGGCGACCACCTTCGCGGCATGCGTATAGGGCACTTCCATGTCGGCGGCGACCTGGCGCGTGGTGGGAGTGGCGTCGGCGGCGACGGCGAGTCGCATCAGGACGCGCAGGGCCAGATCGGTGGAGCGCAACAGCCGCATACCGCGAGCGTAGGTAATGCGCATCCTGGCTTCAAATTATCCGTGTGCTGTGCGGTCCCTACGGAAGCCGGCCTTTTCCGCATTACGATCAGCGGGCCCCACCGTCCCCACCCGCTCCTCTCCAAAAAGGACACGTCTCATGGGCTCCGGCAAGAACAACAGCACCGCGGCGCGCAAGGCGCGCATAGACGAGATGCGGCGCGCCGAGCGTGCCCGGGAACGCCGTAACCGGATCCTCGTCATCGCCGCCAGCGTGGTGGTCGTCGCCGGTCTCGTCGTCGGCGGCGTGGTGCTCGTGAACGGTCAGTCGGACGACAAGGACTCCACCGCGAGCGGTGACGCCAAGGGCTCCGGCGACTCCGGGCACTTCACCACCGGCAAGGACGGGGTGCGGACCTGGTCGGGCAAGCTGGCCCGGACGCACGTCACGACCAAGGTGTCGTACCCGATGCACCCGCCGGTCGGCGGCAACCACAACCCGGTGTGGCTGAACTGCAACGGCGACGTCTACACCGCGCCGGTGCCGGAGGAGAACGCCGTGCACTCGCTGGAGCACGGCGCGGTCTGGGTGACGTACACCGACAAGGCGCCGAAGGCGGACGTCGACGCGCTCGCGGCGAAGGTGAAGAACACGCCGTACTCGCTGATCAGCCCGTACGAGAAGCAGGACGCCCCGCTGCTGCTGTCGGCCTGGGGCCACCAGGTGGCGGTCAAGAGCGCCAAGGACCCGGAAGTGGACAAGTTCTTCGCCGAGTACGTCCAGGGCAAGCAGACGCCCGAGCCGGGCGCCTCGTGCACCGGCGGGGTCGTGAAGTGAGCCGGCGCTCTCTCGGCTGGGTCGCCGGGTCCGCGGCGGCGGTGCTGGTCGCGGCCGGCGCGATCACCTACGCGGTCGCCCAGGACGGCGGCGGTCCCGAGACGCGGACGCCGGGAGCGGAGTCCGCCGACGCGGGCTTCGCGCGGGACATGGCCGTCCACCACCAGCAGGCCGTCGAGATGTCGTACATCGTGCGGGACCGCACGAAGGACGAGGAGGTGCGGCGGCTCGCGTACGACATCGCGCAGACGCAGGCCAACCAGCGCGGGATGATGCTGGGCTGGCTGGATCTGTGGGGGCTGCCGAAGGTGTCGGCCGATCCGCCGATGACCTGGATGGGCATGGGCGACATGCCTCCCGGCGAGGACGGCGCGCTGATGCCGGGCATGGCGACCGACACCGAGCTGAACAGGCTCCGGTCGCTCAACGGCAAGCAGGCGGAGGTCCTCTACCTCCAGCTGATGACGGCCCATCACAAGGGCGGCGTCCACATGGCGGAGGGCTGTGCCGCCAAGTGCGCGGTCGGAGTGGAGAAGCGGCTCGCTCAGGGCATGGTCGAGGCACAGCGGTCGGAGATCGAGCTGATGGCGGGGATGCTCAAGGAGCGGGGCGCACGGCCCCGTTCGTGACACAAGGGCTCAAATCGTCGGAATCGAACGCTCCTTGAGCTTCTCTTGACTTCTACGTTCCCCTGGCATGAACGGTTCATCGCAAGAGTGACCCCCAGCGTGTGATCCATTGCGCGGCCGAACCGCCGCGGACCGGGCGCGGATCGCATGACGCACCAGCCACTACATGCATGCGAACCGCATCGCAGGGGGTTCTATGAGATCCAACCGCGCCACCATACGCGCCGGTGTGAGCATGGCAGCGACACTGCCGATGATCGCCGGCGCGCTGGCGCTGGGCATGCCGGCGGCGCACGCCGCCGACAGCCCCGCACGGGCCGTACTGAAGGGCACCAAGCCGCTGTGGGCCACGGCCCGGGCGGACAAGGGCGCGACCCCGGACAGCGCCCGGGTCAAGGCCCGCGTCTACCTGGCCGGCCGGGACGCCGCCGGCCTCGCCGCCTACGCCAAGGCGGTGTCCGACCCCGCCTCGCCGCTCTACGGCAAGTACCTGAGCGCCAAGAAGGTCCAAGCCCGCTTCGGCGCCACCAAGACGCAGGTCGCCGCCGTCAAGTCCTGGCTGACGTCGGCCGGCCTGACCGTCACCGCGGTCACCCCGCGCTACGTCGCCGTCTCCGGTGACGTGGCCGCCGCCGAGAAGGCCTTCGGCACCCAGCTGCACGACTTCGCCAAGGGCTCGAAGACCTACCGCGCCCCGGCCGCGACCGCCTCCGCCCCCGCCTCCCTGAAGGGCGCCGTCCTCACGGTCACCGGCCTGGACAGCGCACCGCACAAGGCGCGCCACGCCGACCAGCTCCCGCCTCCCGACGCGGTGTTCAAGAGCTCCGGCCCGTTCTCCTCGTACTACGGCTCGAAGCTCGCCACGACGCTCCCGGACGCCTACGGCGGCAAGATCCCGTACGCGGTCAAGGGCTACACCGGCAAGCAGCTGCGCGCCGCGTACGGCGCGGGCACGTACACCGGCCGCGGGGTCCGCGTCGCGATCACGGACGCGTACGCCTCGCCGACGATCGCCTACGACGCCGCGACGTACGCGGCGAAGAACGGCGACGCGGCCTGGAAGACCGGCCAGCTGCACCAGGTGCTGCCGAAGAACTACACCAAGACCGAGGAGTGCGGCGCGGCCGGCTGGTACGGCGAGGAGACCCTCGACGTCGAGGCGGCCCACGCGGTGGCCCCGAACGCCGAGGTGACGTACGTCGGCGCGGCCTCCTGCTACGACGACGACCTGCTGGACTCCCTCGGCAAGATCGTCGACGACCACCTGGCCGACATCGTCTCCAACTCCTGGGGCGACATCGAGGCCAACCAGACGCCGGACCTCGCCGCCGCGTACGACCAGGTCTTCCAGCTCGGCGCGGTGCAGGGCATCGGCTTCTACTTCTCCTCCGGCGACAACGGCGACGAGGTCGCCAACACCGGTACGAAGCAGGTGGACACCCCGGCCAACTCGGCGTGGGTGACGGCGGTCGGCGGCACGTCGCTGGCGGTCGGCAAGGGCGAGAAGTACCTCTGGGAGACCGGCTGGGGCACCCAGAAGGCGTCGCTGTCGGCCGACGGCAAGACCTGGGAGAACTTCCCCGGCGCGTTCACCTCCGGTGCGGGCGGCGGCACGAGCGCGACGGTCGCGCAGCCGTACTACCAGAAGGGCGTCGTCCCCGACTCCCTGGCCAAGGCCAACAACGCGGCCGGCAACCGGGTGGTCCCGGACATCGCGGCGATCGCCGACCCGAACACCGGGTTCCTGGTCGGCCAGACGCAGACCTTCCCGGACGGCACGGAGCAGTACAGCGAGTACCGCATCGGCGGCACGTCGCTGGCGGCGCCGGTCATCGCGGCGGTCCAGGCCCTGGCCCAGGAGGCCCGCGGCGGTGCGCCCCTCGGCTTCGCCAACCCGGCGATCTACGCCAAGTACGGCAAGCAGGGCGTCTACCACGACGTCACCGACAACCCGACGGGCTCCGGCCTCGCGGTGGCCCGCGTCGACTTCGCCAACGGCCTCGACGCGACGGGCGGCCTGCTGTACTCGGCCCGCAGCCTCGGCCGCGACAGCTCCCTGTCGGCGGTCAAGGGCTACGACGACGTGACGGGCGTCGGTTCGCCGGCGAACGGGTACGTGCAGTCGTTCCGGCGGCACTGAGTCGTTGCGCCGACCGGGGGCGTGGGGTTCTGCCTCACGCCCCCGTTGGTGTTGTTGCCGCTCTGAACGAAAGACTGACAACCCGCTTCCGCCGAGAATATGGTGGGCGGCTACGGGTCGGTCGCCTCTCGGAAGGTTGAGTTCGTGTCCTCGTACGTCTGTCCCGGTTGTGACGTCGACTTCGGCTACCCGCAGGGTCTGGCCATCCATCAGGAGCTGGGCTGCGAGTGGGGTGACGACGGGACCGACGGCGACGCCAGGTACTGCTGCGGCATGATCTACGAGGACGGCGAGTCCACCTGCGGCAGCTGCGGGGAACCGCTGTAGCTCTCGGGCACCCCGAAGAATCCTGGCAACGAGGCAAAGCCTATTGACCGGTTCGTCCAGGGCCACCCGTGCGACACGTGGGCGTGCGTCACTCGTTACTGCGTCTTGAGAGCAGTAATGAAGGGGGTCCAGGCGGTGGCGGGGAGGGTGAGGGTGGGGCCGCCGGGGAGCTTGGAGTCGCGGACGGGGACGAGGCCGGGGATGTTGTCGGCGACCTCTACGCAGTTGCCGCCATCGCCATTGCTGTAGCTGGACTTGCGCCAGAGGGCTGCGCCGGGGAAGTCGCCGGCCACTTCGACGCAGTCGCCGCCATCGCCGTTGCTGTAGCTGCTCTTGAACCAGAGAGCTTCACTCAAGTCGATCCGGTTGCTTGCCATTTCGGAAATCCTCTGCCGCGGCCTTGATCATGGCGAGGGACGTGTCTGGTGACAGCGCGACGGCCCTGAGCCGATCGTATGCCTTGCGGTACTGCTTCACGAGCGCCGGATCATCGAGGGTGTCCCCGCTGTAGGACGCCTCGGTATAGATCAGTTGCGGGGCATCCGGAAAGGACATGATCATGACGGAGGCGGCCATCAGGGGATACGCCCCTTGCTTCCGCGAGACGACCTGCGGAGTGATGCGGCGCCGTTCCGTCAGGTCCACGATGCGATCGAGCTGCGCGGCCATGTCCGCCGGCGCCACGATGGCATCGGTGAACAACGACTCATGCAGGATGGCCCAGTATTCCGGGACTGAGTGGTCGTCCTCGAAGAGGCGGGCGCGGTCGAGTCGCGCCCGCACCTTCTCCTCGACCCATTCGTCGGAGGCCGACGGGTGAGACGACTGGACCAGAGCCCGCGCATAGGGAGCGGTCTGCAACAGTCCAGGCAGGGTACTGGGAGACCACTCCTCAATTGACTCGGCGTACTTCTCCGCCTCCAACACCTTCTCGAAGTACGCCGCATGCCCAGCCCGCCGCGCCTTGCGTACGTCCTCGCAATGGCGCTCGAAGAAGCCGTCCGTGCCCAGGACCCGATCGGCATGCCGGGCCAAGTCGAGTGGCATGCGTCGCTCGCCGTGTTCGATGTCGCTGAGGTAGGTCTTGCCGTAGAAGCTGCCCTCGAGGAACGCTTCCAGCGACAGGCCCGCCGCCTCCCTCTTCCACCGCAACTCCTTGCCGTAGAAGGTGGGGACGCTGATCGAACCGTCGATGTCCTTGCCGCGAGCCATCGCTCGTCCTCCTCCGCTGGCGTGATCGCGAACGCGAAACCCCTTTCACGGTAGCGAGCACGGCGACAGTCTGTGAGGTGTTCGTCACACATCGCACAGAAGGTTGCGCCCCCACATGCCCGACCACTCCCCCGCGCCCTGCACCGTCGCCCTCCGCGTAGAAGAACTACGCGCCGCCCTCGCCCTGCACGGCATCACGCTCCCGTCCCTCCAGGTCGACCTGCCGAGCTTCGCCGGGACGTACGGCCCCGGACTCGTCACCCTCGGAAACTGCAACACGACCACGGCGCGGGCCCTCGCCGCCGTACTGCGGAAGGCGGCGGACCGATGATGACGTCGCTGGAGTTCCACCTGCTGGCGACGCCGAAGGCCGCGCCGGACCTGCGTCACCAGCTCCGCGACCACGGTTACGACGTCCGTCTGTGCGCAACCGAGTTGCTGACCAACGTCATCGACCACTTGGGCGACGGCACGCCGGTGACCGTACGTGTCATCGGTACGGCGGCCCATCACGGCCGTACCCGCATCGAGGTGACCGATCCTGACCCGCGCGCGTTGCCCGTCCTGCTCTGCGCCACGGAGTCGGAGGAGTCGGGGCGGGGTCTGGCGCTCGTGGACGCGCTGGCCGAGTGCTGGGGCGTGGTGCAGGGGCCGAACTGCAAGACGGTGTGGTGTGAACTGAGGAGTTGAAGAGGTTGCCGTGGGGTCGACTGCGTCCGCATCGTCGGCGAGGAATGCGCGTTCGCGTCTCGCCTGCACGCCGGGCCGGTTCGGCGGCTGGCGGCCGCCATCGGACCAGCCGGTGACACCACACGGGTCTTTCGGGTTCCCCGGACGGCGGCCGGGCCTCACCGACCTGTCGGCCGATCCATCCGGTGGTTGGTTTTGGAACACCCGTCCATAACTGACCCCCTCGCCCCCCGGCACCTCCACGGCAGAGTCCCCGTCCCCCAAATCGACCACGCCAAGGCCATGGGATGGGAGCCGTCCGCCCTCCACCCCCGTCACAAGTCGCCGAACCACCCCACCGGCCCGCCAGTCGCTTAGCCCTACCGGCGTGCTGGCGAGGCGCGGGCGCGCACCTCTGCCGACAGGGGGAGGCAGCCCGCCTCAGGGTCCGGTGCCGGTCGGGGCCAGCGCTCTTCCGGGCCGCTCGCTCGCTTCTTCCCCGGGCTGGAGCGAGGGGTGTCAAGGGTGGCCCGGACGACCATCGCCGAAGGCGACGCGCAGCGCCCTCGACTCGGCTCGCGGAAGCCCGACACCGGCCGGGAAGCGAGCGGCCCCACGGTCACCTGGTCCCCAGGGGGCGCGGACCGGCCCCGCACCGCAACACGGGTTACCTTGGCAGCTCAGGCAGTGGAAAGTACCGTACCGAGGGGGACGCATGGGGATAGAGCTGGAGCTGCGCATCCCGCAGAGCACGACGCGGCGGTCCCACCGCCACGGAGACTCGCTCGCCCTGGCCCTGGAAACGCTGGTCCCGGCCGGTCAGGGCCGGCTCTCGCGGATCGACCCCTATCGGGACACCCGGTTCACCGAGCAGGACGCGCAGGCCGCCCTCCGCGAGGTGACCGCTCTGGCGGACAAGTGCACCAGTCCCTTCCAGGAAGCCGCCCTCCTTGATCTCGCCGAGTTCCTGGAAGCCTGCGCGCGGACGCCGGGAAGCTCTCTTTGGTTCCTCGGCGACTAGAAACTGAGCCGGAATTCACTTCCTCGGGAAACACCGTGAATTAAAACCGCTGAAGATTCGTGGAGATACTGGGGCAAATCGGCCTTCTGGCTGGTCAAGCAAGCACGCTCACCCCCTCGCCGTTTCACCAGGATCTCATCTTCTGTACATCGACATTCCATGATATGTTCACAGCCGCCTAGCAGCGTCCCCCAGGCAAGCAATGCCTCCATAGGAGATGACAGAACCCTCCATGGAATGGGGCTGACCGGTTTCTTTGGAGCGCATAATCATGCCCGGCCCCACCGTTTCCGTCGTTGTCGCCGCATACAACGCGATGCCGTATCTGACACGTTGCATCACCTCGGTCGCCGAGCAGAGCATCGGGCAGGAGCGGCTGGAGCTCATCGTCGTCAACGACGGGTCGACCGACGGCACCGCCGCCGAACTCGACCGGCTGAGCCAGCTCTACCCCGACCTGCTGCGCGTCTTCCACCAGGAGAACTCCGGTGGCCCCTCCGCGCCGCGCAACGTCGGTCTCGACCACGCCATGGGGACGTACGTCTTCATCCTGGACGCCGACGACTACATCGGCCCGGAAGCCCTCGAGCGCATGGTGGCGATGGCCGAGGAGAACGGCACCGACATCGTGCTCGGCAAGATGGTCGGCGTCGGAGGCCGCCGGCTGCCCCAGTCGATGTTCAAGCGCAACCAGCCGAAGACCGACGTCTTCAACTCCCGCGTCTACTGGGCCCTCAACCCGCTGAAGCTGTACCGCCGCTCCCTGCTGGAGCGGCACAGCCTGCGCTTCCCGACCGGGCTCCCCGTCGGCGAGGACCAGAAGTTCGTGGCCCTGGCGTATCTGCACGCCTCGGGCGTCTCCGTGATCGCGGACTACGACTGCCTGTTCTGCTCCCTGCGCGAGGACGGCGGCAACATCACCCAGCGCACCCGGGGCACGGAGCCCCGGCTGCGGTTCCTGCCGATCATGGTCAACGTGCTCCTGGAGAACGTGCCGCCGGGCCCCGGCCGCGACCACCTGGCGCACCGCCACCTGACCGTCGAGGTGGAGGCGTTCCTCAACCACCTGCGGCGCGAGCCCCGCGAGGACCAGCAGAAGATCCTCGACCAGTTCGCCGAGATCGTCGAGCCGCTGTGGCACGAGGGCATGAACGAGCACCTCTCGGCCATGGCCCGGCTGCGCATCTACCTGGTCCGGCACCGGATGCTCGACGAGGTGCTGGAACTCGGCGAGTTCGAGCGGCAGCTCGCCAAGTCGAAGGTGTCCACGCCCGTGCTCGTCGTCCAGGGCAAGGCCTACGCCCGCTACCCCTTCCTGCGCGACCCCGAGCGCAACATCCCCGACTCCTGCTACGACGTCACGGGCCAGCTCGGCGTCCGCCACTTCGTCACCCGGGCGGAGATGCGGGGCACCACGCTCCACCTGGCCGGCCACGCCTATCTGCACCGCGTCGAGACCCGCGACGTCAGCACCTACCTCCTGCTGCGCGAGCGGAACACCCAGGTCGAGTACGAGCTGCCCGTCAAGCACGTCCCGTCGCCCGGCGCCGGTGCCGACGAGGACTGCGGACGGTACGTCTACGACCTCGCCGGCTTCGAGGCGACCGTCGACGTCGCCACCGCCGCCGACGGCAAGCCGCTGGACGCCGGACTGTGGGACATCTCCCTCATCATCGGCGCCCAGGGCGTGTCGAAGCAGGCCCGGATCGGCAGCAGGCGTGCCGACGACGTCTCCGGCAAGGCGACCACGCGCATCGTCACCGTGGACGGCAGCCCGCGCGCCGTCACGCTCTACACCACCAACCCCTACGGCAACTTCACCCTCGACCTCGCCGAGACGAAGCACCGGGTCCGGTCCGGTTTCGCCTTCGACGACGTCCACTGGGCCGCGGACGCTCCCACCGAGCTGGAGATCACCGGCCGCTGCACGCTGGCCGAGTTCCCCGAGGGCGATCTGAAGGTCACGCTGGCCAGCGACCAGGGCGACACCTACGCCGTCCGTCCGGTGGTCGACCGGGACGGCCGGGTCGTCGTACGCATCCCCGTCACCAAGCTCCCGGCCGGCCTGTGGAGCGGCGACCTGCACCTCGGCCCCTGGAAGTGGGCCCTGCCGCAGCCTCCGCGCGATCTTCCCGCCGCGAAGTGGCGCCGGATCGGACTGCCCTGGTACGCGAAGTCGGGCCCCGCGGGCAAGAAGGGCAGGGCCCTGCGCGTCGCCCGGACGGATCTCGTCAAGGCGGTCGCCCAGCGCCTGCGCTAGTCGCGCGTCACTGCCCCGGCCGGTGTTTTCGGCCGGGGCGGTGGTGTCAGTGGTGCAGCGCGCCGGACTCCTCCGGCAGGTGCGCGGCCACCACCCGGCCGGTGTGCGGTGCGGACCGGCGGTCCACCGCCCACGCCGCGCCGGCCACGCCGAGGCCCAGTACCGCCAGCAGCGCGCCGGCCAGCGCCGGGGACGTCGTGCCGAAGCCGGCCGCCAGGGCCGCGCCGCCGAGCCAGGCGCCGCCCGCGTTGGCCAGGTTGAAGGCCGCCTGGTTGGCCGAGGAGGCGAGGGACGGGGCCGCCGACGCCTTCTCCATGACCATCAGCTGGAGCGGGGAGCCGGTGACGAACGCGGCCATGCCCAGCAGGGCCACCGCCAGTGCCGCGCTCCACTGCGCCCGCATCAGCAGCGGGAACAGCAGCAGGACCAGCGTCAGCGAGACGAGGCCGCCGAACAGGGTGCCGCGCAGCGAGTGGTCCGCCAGCCGGCCGCCCAGCAGGTTGCCCGCCGTCGCGCCCACGCCGAACAGGGCCAGCAGCAGGGTCACGCTGGTCTCCGCGTAGCCCGCCGCGTCCGTCAACATCGGGGTGACGTAGCTGTACGCCGCGAACAGCGCGCCGAAGCCCGCCACGGTCGTGCCCAGGGCCAGCCAGACCGGCACGGAGCGCAGTGCCGCGAGTTCGCCGCGCAGGCCGGCCGCGGGCGCGGGCGCGTGGTCGCGGGGGATCAGGAACGCCAGGGAGGCGATCGCGGCCAGGCCGATCGCGCCGACCGCCAGGAAGGTCGCCCGCCAGCCCAGGTGCTGCCCCATGAGCGTGGCGGCGGGCACGCCCGCGATGTTGGCGACGGTCAGGCCGAGGAACATCAGGGACACCGAGCGCGCCTTGCGCTCCGGCGGGACCATCGCCGTGGCGACGACCGCGCCGACGCCGAAGAAGGCGCCGTGCGGCAGGCCGCTGAGGAAGCGGGCGGCCAGCAGCGAGCCGTTGCCGGGGGCGAACGCCGACAGCGCGTTGCCGGCCACGAACAGGACCATCAGCGCGATCAGAACGGTCCGGCGGGACATGCGGGCCGTGAGCGCGGCCAGCAGCGGGGCACCGATGACGACGCCCAGCGCGTACGCCGAGACCAGGTGTCCGGCGGTGGGGATCGAGATGTGCAGGTCGTCCGCGACGTCGGGCAGCAGGCCCATCATCACGAACTCGGTCGTGCCGATGCCGAAGGCGCCCACGGCGAGGGCGAGCAGGGCCAGGGGCATGAGGGACCTTTCAGAGCGGAAAAGGGGGGAACGACGAGTGTCGCAGTATGTTCCCGTGTCGAACAAACGCTCTCGGGTCCGGCATTCCGGCAGGTTACGAGCCTGTGTCCAGCTTCACACGGGCCGCCACCGGGAGATGGTCGCTGTCGGTGCGCGGCAGCGTCCAGCTGCTCTCCGGCTCCGCGCCCCGGACCATGATCTGGTCGATGCGCGCCATCGGGAACGACGCCGGCCAGCTGAAGCCGAAGCCGCTGCCCGCCGCGCCCTGCGTGGAGCGCAGCTGGGAGGTGACGGCGTTGAGGGAGCGGTCGTTCATGGTGCCGTTGAGGTCGCCGAGCAGCACGACCCGGCGCACGGGCTCGTCGGCGATGGCCTCGCCGAGCGCGTCGGCGCTCTTGTCCCGCTGCCGCGCGGTGAACCCGGCCTCGATCTTCACCCGGACCGAGGGCAGGTGGGCGACGTAGACCGCGACCGGGCCCTCGGGAGTGGCCAGCGTGGCGCGCATCGCCCGCTTCCAGCCGAGCTTGATGTCGACGGCGCGCACATCGGTCATCGGGTACTTGCTCCACAGGCCGACGGTGCCGACCACCGCGTGGTGCTCGTAGGTCGGCGCCAGCGCCTTCTCGTAGACGGGGACGGCGGAGGCGGGCAACTCCTCCAGGGCCAGCACGTCGGCGCCCGACGCGGCCACGTCGGTGGCGGTGGCGGCCGGGTCGGGGTTGTCCGCGTTGACGTTGTGGGTGGCCACCATGAGGTCGCCGCCGGTGCCCGTGCGGTCGGCCAGCAGTCCGCCGAAGAGGTTCAGCCAGACGATCGCCGGCAGCACCACGGCGATCAGCGCGGTCGCCGACTTCCGCAGCAGACCGAGCACCAGCAGCACCGGGATGGCCAGGCCCAGCCAGGGCAGGAAGGTCTCGGTGAGGCTGCCGAGGTTGCCCACCGCGTTGGGGATGTGCGCGTGGAGCAGCATCACCAGGGCGAGCAGCAGGGCCAGCGCGGCGAGGACGGCGCCGCGGCGCCAGATGCCCGGGTCGCCCCGCCAGCCGGCGAACAGCCGGTGCGCTAGGCGTCGGAGCCGGGTCCCCGGTCGCTCGGGCCCCGAGCCGCCGTCCGCCGTCTCCGTCATGTACGCCTGCTGCGCCATACCGTCTGCCTCACTGCCTGCCGTGCACACCGTTCGTCCCCCGTAGTTCCCGACCCTAGGGGATGATCGGCTCCGTTCCCGCCGTCCCATGACGGCCGTACGGAAGACGATGACGTGCGATGCGGGGGCGGGAGTTCCGGTCGGGCCCCGGCGGGCGGGGTCTGTGACGAAACGCGCACACGAGTGCTACGAGGCTGTGGAGCTGACGGGTCGTAGGCCGGCCAGGAGCACGTCGACGATCCGCTCCGGCAGGTCCTCGCACAGGTCGGCGTCGGGGCGCATGACGGAGCGGACCAGGATGGGGCCGACGAACAGGTCGTTGGCCAGGTCCACGTCGACGTCGGCGCGGAGTTCGCCGTTGCGCTGCCCGCGGCGTAGCACGTCCAGCACGAGCCGGCGCCGGGGCTCTATGACGTTCTCGTGGTACGCGGCCCAGATCCTCGGGTTGGACTTCATCTGGACGTGCACGTTGTGCAGCAGGACCGAGGAGCGGTTGGCCAGTCCGCGCCGGCGCAGGTTCTCCAGCAGGACGAGGAGGTCGTCGCGCATGGAGGTGCCGGGAAGGTCCGGCTCCGGCGGCTCGGCCGCGCGGACGACCTCGATGAACAGCTCTTCCTTGCCGCTCCAGCGGCGGTAGATGGTGGCCTTGCCGACCCCGGCGGTGCGGGCGATCCGCTCGATGGACAGCTCGGCGAGGGGCACGCCCTCCTCCAGGAGCCTCATCACGCCGTCCAGGATCGCGCGTTCCGCGGCTTCGCTGCGCGGGCGGCCCCGCGCGGGTACGTCCGGTCGCGGTCGGCTGCCGGCAAGGCTCACGTCGTTCCGTCCTCTCGCTGTGCTGCGGCAATTGTCCCGCAGCGGCCTCCTCCCCCCGTCGAACCCCGCCCGGCCCCCGGCATCCGCCGTGGCGCCGCGATCGGCCCGGTTTGCCTATCGGCCCGGTTTCCGCTTTTCCTGCCGTACCGCGCCCGGCCCCCGGTCACCCCGTGGACCGCGCAGATCCTCCGCTTCCCCGGGTGTGCCGCGCCCGCCCGTCGACGTCCGCCGCGGCACACCCGGCCCGGCCCGGTATCCGCCGTACCGCGCCCGGCTCCCGGTCACCCCGTGGACCGCGCAGATCCTCCGCTTCCCCGGGTGTGCCGCGCCCGCCCGTCGACGTCCGCCGCGGCACACCCGGCCCGGCCCGGTATCCGCCGTACCGCGCCCGGCCCCCGGTCACCCCCGTGAGCCGCGCGCGGAACCTCCGCTTCCCCGCCGTGCCGTGCCCGGGGTGTCCGGGCCGGTCGGGGCTCAGTCCATCGCGGTGACCAGTTCCTGTTCCTTCTCGTCCCGTGGGCCGGCGGGTGTGCGGCCCGGCAGGAACAGGGCCGTGACCACGGCGCCGATCAGCGCGACGCCCGTACCGCACAGCGCGGTGACGTGCATGGCGTGCAGGAACGCGTCGTTGGCCGGAGTGACGAGGGCCTCGCCCCGCGGGCCGAGCTTCTCGGCGACGCCGAGGGTGGCCTCGATGGACTCGGCGGCGCTGTCGCGCAGGTTCGGCGGCAGCGCGCCGAGCTTGTCCTCGATGCCGTTGCGGTAGGACGTGGCGAGGACCGAGCCGAGGACGGCGATGCCGAGCGCGCCGCCGACCTGCCGGAAGGTGTTGCTGAGCGCGGAGGCGGAGCCGGCCTTCTCCCGGGGCAGGGCCTGCATGATCACGACCGAGGTCGGGGTCATGATGTGCGCCATGCCGGTGCCCATGAGGAAGAAGACGACCTCCAGCAGCCAGATCGGCGTGTCGGCCTCGAAGCCGGCGAACGCGGCCAGTGTGGCGGCGATCAGCAGCAGGCCGCCGGTGGTGGTGGCCCGGTAGCCGAACCGGTCGACCACCAGCCGGGCGCGCGGCGCGAAGAGCAGCTGGGCGACGGCGAGCGGCAGCATCAGCAGGCCGGACTCCAGCGCCGAGTAGCCGCGCACGCTCTGGGTGTAGAAGACGCCGAAGAACGTGACGCCCATGAGCGCGAAGAAGACCAGCGCGATGGCGCTCATGGCGGCCGAGAAGACCTTGTTCTTGAAGTACGTGACGTCCAGCGACGGGTGGTCGGTGCGCTTCTCGAAGATCACGAAGGCGGCCAGGACGACGACGCCGGCGATGATGGCCGCGAGCACCTTGGGGTCGGTGAAGTCGGCCAGCTCGCCGCCCTTGATGATGCCGTAGACCAGCAGGATCAGGCCGACGACGGACAGGACGACGCCGATGGGGTCGAGGCGGCCGGGCCTGGGGTCGCGGGAGTCGGGCACCAGCCAGGCCATCAGGATCAGCGCGACGATCACGATGGGCACGTTGATCAGGAAGACCGAGCCCCACCAGAAGTGGTCGAGGAGCGCGCCGCCGGTGATCGGGCCGATGGCGATGGCGAGGCCGACGCCGCCGGCCCAGATGCCGATGGCCTTGGGCTGCTCGTGGCGCTCGAAGACGTTCATCAGGACGGCCAGGGTGGCGGGCATCACGAAGGCGGCACCCAGGGCCATCACCGCGCGGTAGGCGATCAGCTGGTTCGGCGTGCCGGACTCGGCGGCGAGCGCGGAGCCGATGCCGAACACCAGGGTGCCGCCGAGCAGCACCTTCTTGCGGCCGAGCCGGTCACCGACGAGTCCGGCGGTGAACAGCAGACCGGCGAAGACGAGGGTGTAGGAGTTGATCGCCCACTCGATCTCGCTCTGTGTGGCGCCGAGACCGGTCGGCGCCGGGGTCGCGATGGTCTTGATCGCGACGTTCAGGATCGAGTTGTCGAGGACGACGATGAGCAGGGCCAGCATGAGCACGCCGAGGATCGCCCAGCGGCGCCGGTGCACGGCTTCCGGTATTCGGGCGGCAGGGACGGGACTTGTCATGCGTCCGACCCTACGATCATTTCGATACGGAACGGTCTCGTATCTTAATTTCTTTACCAACGCCTTACACGGGAAGGCGGCACAAGGGATCAAGGGGGGTCCCCTGGCCCCGCCCGGCACGAGGTGCCACCATGGAGACGGTCCGGGGACGCCGTCAGGGCGCCTCGAGATGACGTAAGGAGCCGTTGCAATGACGCAGCTTTCGGCTGCCCAGACGAAGCCCTCCGACGGCAGCAAGGCGCTGTACGGGGGCAAGGGCACGCGCCGCATCACCGTCCGCGACATCGCCCTCGCCAAGGAGCGGGGCGAGAAGTGGCCCATGCTCACCGCCTACGACGCGATGACCGCGTCCGTCTTCGACGAGGCCGGGATCCCGGTGATCCTGGTCGGCGACTCGGCGGGCAACTGCCACCTCGGGTACGACACCACCGTGCCCGTCACCCTCGACGAGATGACCAT
This sequence comes from Streptomyces sp. SCL15-4, assembly GCF_033366695.1. Lineage (NCBI taxonomy): Bacteria > Bacillati > Actinomycetota > Actinomycetes > Kitasatosporales > Streptomycetaceae > Streptomyces > Streptomyces sp. SCL15-4. Next base: position 5,940,148 of record NZ_JAOBTQ010000001.1, on the reverse strand, counting down.
GCTGTCGGCCGCCGTGGTGCGCGGCACGCAGCGCGCCCTCATCGTCGGCGACCTGCCCTTCGGCTCCTACCAGGAGGGCCCGGTGCAGGCGCTGCGCTCGGCGACCCGGCTGGTGAAGGACGCCGGGGTCGGCGCGGTCAAGCTGGAGGGCGGCGAGCGCTCGCACGAGCAGATCCGGCTGCTGGTGGAGTCCGGCATCCCGGTCATGGCGCACATCGGCCTGACCCCGCAGTCCGTCAACGCGATGGGCTACCGCGTGCAGGGGCGCGGCGAGGAGGCGGCCCAGCAGCTGCTGCGGGACGCGAAGTCCGTGCAGGACGCGGGCGCGTTCGCGGTGGTGCTGGAGCTGGTGCCGGCCGAGCTGGCGGCCGAGGTGACCCGGGTCCTGCACATCCCGACGGTCGGCATCGGCGCGGGTCCGGAGACGGACGCGCAGGTGCTGGTGTGGACCGACATGCTCGGTCTGACGTCGGGCCGGGTGCCGAAGTTCGTCAAGAAGTACGCCGACCTGCGCGAGGTCATGACCGGCGCGGCCAAGGCGTTCGCCGAGGACGTGGTCGGCGGCGCGTTCCCGGCGGCGGAGCACTCCGTCCACTAGTCCATCACGGCACCACCGGACGGCCCGCCGATCTTCCCCCGTCGGCGGGCCGTCCCCTTTTCCGGCACCGCGAATCTTTGGCCTCAACTTGCCTGTACGCAGCGGCAGTTGTAACGGAGTGGCGTCGAAACCGCCGCGGGGCCTTCCCGGTTCCTGGCTCAGTGGTGCACTTGACAGTGTGGGCCGTCTCACACTCGGGGGAGAGACAATGAGCCAGGCACCAGCCGTCTGTTCCGACTGCTCCACCGCCACCGTGCCGGGTGCCGCCTTCTGCGGCGCGTGCGGGGCCACCCTGACCGTCGCCGTCGCCCCGGAGACGGACCGCCCCGCGTCCGGCCTCGCCGTGCCCCGCTGGACCGGCGGCCGGGACCTGACCCGGTACATGTGCGCCGCCGTCTTCCTGGACCGACAGTACGCCGACTCGCTGATCAGGGACATCGCCGCCGAACCGCATCTCGGCGTGGCCCCGGCCCCCGGCTGCGACGTGCCCGTGGTGCTGCGCTACGCCTACGAGGCCAACGCGCGCCGGCACGCCAGGGACCTGCTGCTGGCAGTCGAGTTCCTGGTGCTGGTCCTCGGCTGGCTGGTGGCCGGCAGCGGCCTGGCCGTGTTCCTCATGCTGCTGTCCGGCTGGGCGACGACCCTGGTGTTCGCGCTGTCCACGCACTACGGCGAGCGTCTCCAGCGGCTGCGGCCCGACCGGTTCGACCCGGCGCAGGCGCCGCCGCCGCCGAACGAGTCGGTCGCCCGGCGGCTGCGCCGGATCGACGAGTACGCACGCGGCAACCTCACCGTCTACAGCGGCTTTTCGCCGTTCACCGGATACGGCCAGGAACTCGACTCCTGGTCGCTGACCTTCGACGTGACCGCCTCCGAGCGCGAGGGCGTGCGGCCGCGCGACTTCGACGTCGCGGACCTGTACGCCCATGTCGCCCGGCGGGTCGGCGAGCTGTCGCTGCCCTGCCTGGAGCTGGAGGAGCGGGTCTTCGTGGAGGGCACGGCGCTGCTGGGCGACACCCGCTTCCTGCCCGACCCGCTCGGCCGGCCGGTGGCGCGGATCGGCGCCGACCGGCTGGACGCGCTGAAGCGCGACCCGGAGGAGACCGCCCGCGCCTATCTGGTCACCCACTCCTCGGGCTGGGGCGGGGAGCTGGTGACGTCGGTGTTCCTGCGGCTGGTGCGCTCGGACTCCAACCTGTTCGTGGAAGCCCTGCCGACCGTGCTGTGCCCGCTGCTGGACCGCTACCGCACCATCGACTCCCTCATGCCGGTCCCCTCGCCGCGCGAGTTCCTCTCGATCGCGCTGCAGACCCTCGCCAGCACGCCCTTCGTGATGATCGCCTCGCCGGGGCGCGCGGTCACGGGCTTCTTCCCGGACTTCCGGATGCGCGGCCGGCTGAAGAAGCAGCACCGGCAGATCACCCGGCTCGGGATGTTCGACTACGGGGCGCGCAAGAGCGTGCGGCAGCTCGCCTCCGCCACGGACCACCGGCGGTACTTCCAGAAGGTCGACTCCGGCATGGTCCTCAAGACCGTCGAGCGGCGCATCCTGGACGCGCTGGTGGAGTTCGCCGTCGAACACGACATCGACGCGGGCGATCTGATCAAGCGTCAGGAGACCATCATCAACAACGGCATCATCGCCACCGCGGGGGCCAGGGTCGAGTCGAGCGCGGTCGCCTCGGGCGACAAGTCCCGCATCTCGACCATCTGGAAGAAGATCCCGCGGCCCAACACCGACTGACAGCCACCGCACACGCAACGGACGAACGGGGACCGGCATGCACGGACGTACCAACGACGGCGTCATCGCGACGGGCAACGCGCAGGTCAGGAACGCGGTGGTGGCGAGCGGCAGCAATGCGCGCGTCGACTTCCGGGTCACGGAGGAGGCGGCGGAGCGGGCCGGGGGCCGTCCGCCGACCCCGCAGGAGATCAGCGCCCTGCTGGCCCGGTTCATCGAGGAGCTGCGCCGCTCGGACCACCCGGAGCGGGAGGACCTGGCGGAGTTCGCCGAGGACGCGCGCGAGGAGCTGGCCGGGCCCGAGCCCCGTACCGGCAAACTGCGCCGGGTCGCGAAGGCGCTGGTGGAGGCCGTGCCCGGGTTCGCCGCGCTGGCCTCGCTGGCGGTGACCATCGAGGAAGCCGTCCGCGGCTTGTAGACGCACGAGGCCCGGAGAAGGAAAGCGGGGGGCCATGGACTTCTGTGTTCACTGCGGCACGCGCGTCGAGGACGCCGCGCGCCCGGACTGCCCCGACTGCGGGGCACCGCGCGCCGCCGGGCAGCCGGCCGGGAGCGGGTATGTGCGCGTCGGCTCCACCCGGCTGCCGGTGTGGCTGCCCTGGGCCCTGCTGGCGGTGCTGGTGGCCGGCGGGGTGACGCTCGGCGTGGCGCTCGCGAGCCGCCCCGGCACCCCGTCGGCGGGCGGCTTCCCCGGCGTCTCGGTGTCCACCGGCGCGGGCTACGACGGCTGGGGCGGCACGCCGACGACCGACGGCGCGTTCACCACGCCCGACGACGGTCACTCCGCCGACTACGGCGGCAGCGGCGGCAGCGGCGGATACGACGACGACCGGACCACCCCGGCCCCCGAGCCCTCGGACGAGGCCGGGGACGCGAGCGAGGTCGTCACGGCCTACTACGACCACCTCAATGCGGGGGACTTCCCGGCGGCCTGGGCCATGGGCGGCGACCGGCTCTACGGCGGCTCCTACACGGACTGGGTGGCGGGCTTCTCCTCCACCTCGCGCATCGACGTCACCGCCACCGACAACGGCGGCGGAGAGGTCGCCGCGGAGGTCCGGGCGACCCAGTCCGACGGCAGCGTGCAGGTGTTCCGGGGCACCTACACCGTGGCCGGCGGCAAGCTCGTCGGCGCCGACATCCGGCAGGTGTCGTAGCGTCCCGTCCGCGCCGACAGGTGCCGGCACCCGCTGTCGGCGACCTGTCGGCGGTTTGTCGGCGGGACCTGGCACCGTCTTCCCCATGACACGCATCGACGACAACCCCGCCGGCGGACGTGCCGCCGTGACCGTACGGGGGCTGGTCAAGCACTACGGCGAGACCAGGGCGCTGGACGGGGTCGACCTGGATGTGCGCGAGGGCACCGTGATGGGTGTGCTCGGGCCGAACGGCGCCGGCAAGACGACCCTCGTACGCATCCTCTCCACCCTGATCACCCCGGACTCCGGGCAGGCCACCGTGGCCGGCTACGACGTCGTACGCCAGCCCCGGCAGCTGCGCCGGGTCATCGGTCTCACCGGCCAGTACGCGTCGGTGGACGAGAAGCTCCCGGGCTGGGAGAACCTGTATCTGATCGGCCGGCTGCTGGACCTGTCCCGCAAGGAGGCCCGGGGCCGCGCCGACGAGCTGCTGGAGCGGTTCTCGCTGACGGAGGCCGCGCGGCGCCCGGCCGGCACCTACTCCGGCGGCATGCGGCGCCGGCTGGACCTGGCCGCCTCGATGATCGGCCGGCCGGCCGTGCTGTACCTGGACGAGCCGACCACCGGTCTCGACCCGCGCACCCGCAACGAGGTGTGGGACGAGGTCAAGGCGATGGTCGGCGACGGCGTCACCGTGCTGCTCACCACCCAGTACATGGAGGAGGCCGAGCAGCTCGCCTCCGAGCTGACCGTGGTGGACCGGGGCCGGGTCATCGCCAAGGGCGGCATCGAGGAGCTGAAGGCCCGCGTCGGCGGCCGCACGCTGCGGGTGCGCCCGGTCGACCCGCTCCAGCTGCGCCCGCTCGCCGGCATGCTGGACGAGCTGGGCATCACCGGACTGGCGTCCACGACCGTGGACACCGAGACCGGGGCCCTGCTGGTGCCGATCCTGAGCGACGAGCAGCTGACCGCCGTGGTCGGCGCGGTCACCGCGCGCGGCATCACCCTGTCCTCCATCACCACCGAACTGCCCAGCCTGGACGAAGTGTTCCTGTCCCTCACCGGCCACCGTGCCAGTGCCCCGCAGGACGCCGCGCCCGCCCGCCAGGAGGTCGCCGTATGAGCACCGCCACCCTCTCCCCGGCCGCCGCCAAGGCGGACACGCCGATCCCGCTGCGGGCCCATCTGCGGCACACCGGCGCGCTGATCCGCCGCAATCTGCTGTGGATCCGCCAGGACCCGGAGTCGATGTTCGACGCCATCCTGTTCCCGGTGGTCTTCACCCTGCTGTTCGTGTACGTCTTCGGCGGCTCCATCGGCAAGTCGCTGGGCGGCGGACAGGACCAGTACGTCCAGTACGTGGTGCCCGGACTGCTGGCCATGATGGGCATGAACATGGCCCAGGGCGTCGGCACCGGCTTCAACCAGGACTTCAACTCCGGTGTCATGGACCGCTTCCGCTCGCTGCCCATCGGGCGCGGCTCGGTGCTCTTCGCGAAGATCGCGGTGGAGCTGATGCGGATGCTGTTCGCGACGGCGGTGCTGCTGGTGGTCGCCCTGCTGGTGGGCTACGACGTCGGCAGCTGGAGCGGTCTGCTGGGCTCCGTGGCACTGTCCGCGCTGTTCGGCTCGGCGCTGATGTGGGTGTTCCTGACGCTCGGCGTGATCATGAAGAACGCCCAGTCGGTGCAGGCGATGGGCTTCCTGGTGCTGATGCCGCTCCAGTTCGGCTCGTCGATCTTCGCGCCGACCCAGTCGATGCCGGGCTGGCTCCAGGCGTTCACCGACTACAACCCGCTCTCCGCGCTGGCCGACTGCGCGCGCGGGCTGATGGAGGGCGGCCCGGTCGCGCACGCCCTGTGGGTGACGGTCATCTGGTCGGTCGGGCTGACCGTGGTGATGGCCCCGGTGGCGATCCACAAGTTCCGTACGAAGAGCTGACCTTCGGCGCCGGTCAGACCAGGGCGGTGGCCTCCTCCAGGGAGAGGCCACCGCCCTCGGCGTACGCGGCCTCGTACGACCGCTCGTCCAGCGCGGCCCGGATCCGGGTCTCGGCCAGCTCGTGGATCCGCCGCTCCACGCCGGCGACCACATGGCCGGCCGGCAGCAGCGCCTGGGCGGCGCCCAGGCAGCGGGCGGCGTCGACGGCCCGGCCGCCGTCGGCGAGGGCCATCGCGGCGGCGGTGAGGCAGACGGAGTGCAGATGCGGGGTGAGGGCCTGGGACAGCGGTTCGGCGCTGAGCCGCAGCGCCTTGCGGGCCTCGGCGAGGGCCGGCTCCGTCCGCCGGTCCAGGGCGTCCACCAGGGCCTCCTGGCACGTCAGCAGGGAGTCGAAGATGACGAAGCGCGCGACGGGCAGTTCCTCGCGCAGCACCCGTAGCTGCTCGCGCGCCTCGGCGGTGCGGTCGGTCAGGGCCAGCCAGGAGGCCAGGTGCAGCCGGGCCATCGTCGTCGCCTCGTTCAGGCCGCCGTCCTGGCCGGCGACGACGTCCCGGAGCATCCGCTCGCCGCTCCCGCTGTCGCCCGACTCCAGCAGGACGCCGCCGAGCCGGGCGCGCAGCACGGCCTTCTGGGCGCGGGCGCCGAGGAGTTCGGCGTGCTCGATGGCGGCCCGGTAGTCGGCCGCCGCCCGGTCGAAGGCGGCCTTGCGCTCGTTGGCCTCGCCGCGGGCGGCCAGGGCCTCGGTGGCACCCCAGGCGTCGCCGAGGCGGCGGAAGATCTCCAGCGACTCGTCGGCGTCCCGGGTGGCGTCGCCCGTCCAGGCGGCCCGGTTGGACAGGAAGTTGGCGCGCAGGTGCAGCACGCCGGCCAGCTCCCACTCGAAGCCCGGGGTCTGACGGCAGGTCCGCACGCAGGCGTCCACGATGGCGCGCAGCCGGTCGGCGCCGCCGGTCAGCAGCACCGCGAAGAACCACAGCAGGCCCGGCACCCGGCAGGTCTGCGGCAGCCCGGGTTCGTAGACCTGCGCGACCGTGCGCAGCTTGGCCTGTGCCGCGGGGGTCTGCCAGGCGTCGATCTCGGTGTCCATGCAGGCCAGATGAGCCAGGTGGACCCCGCGCCGGGCCTCGACGAGGGCCTCGCCGGTATAGGGCGGCACAGTGTCGGTGCAGCGCTGCCACACCGGGGCGGCCCGGCGGCCCGGCTCGGCGAACGGGTCGGGGCCGAGCGCCATGACCTCCCGGCACCAGAACCGGGTCTCCACGCGCTGGTCGCGCATCTGCCAGAACCACAGCAGGGAGTGGATCAGGCACAGCCCCTCCTGCTCGTCGCCGAGGGCGACGGCGTGCCGGAGGGCGGTGCGCAGGTTCTCGTACTCCAGCTGGAACCGGCCGATGGCGGCGCGCTGCTCGGGACCGCGCAGCAACGGGTCGGTGGTGCGGGCGAGTTCGCGGTAGTACGCCAGGTGGGCGCGCTCGGTCTCGGTGCGCCGACCGGTCTCGGCGAGCCGTTCGGCGGCGTACTCGGCGACGGTCTCCAGCAGCCGGTAGCGCATGCCGCCGCCGGCGGGGGCGGCCACCACCAGGGACTTGTCGACCAGGGAGCCGAGGGCGTCCAGCGCGGCCGGTCCGCAAACGGCCTCGGCGGCGGCCAGGTCGCAGCCGCCGGCGAAGACCGACAGCCGGGCGAGGACGTCCCGCTCGGCGGCGTCCAGCAGGTCCCAGGACCAGTCCACGACGGCCCTGAGGGTCTGCTGGCGGGGCAGCACGGTGCGGCTGCCGGAGGTGAGCAGGCGGAACCGGTCGTCCAGCCGGTCGGCTATCTGCCGGGGGGTCAGCATGCGCAGCCGGGCCGCGGCCAGCTCGATGGCGAGCGGGAGTCCGTCCAGGCGGCGGCAGATCTCGGCGCACGCCTCGGGGTCGTCGTCCACCCGGAAGCCGGGACGGGCCGCCGCGCCGCGCTCGGCGAGCAGCCGCAGCGCGACCGGCTCGGGCAGCGGCTCCACGGGCCGCACCAGCTCGCCGGGCACGCCGAGCGGTTCCCTGCTGGTGGCGAGGACGGTCAGCTCCGGACAGCGGGCCAGCAGGGTCTCGGTGAGCCGGGCGGCGGCGTCCACGACGTGCTCGCAGTTGTCGAGGACGAGCAGCATCCGGCGCCGGGCGCAGTGCTCCACGAGCCGTTCGAGGGGGTCGTCGTGCCGCTCGGTGACGGCGCGCATGCTGTCCACGCCGGCGCCGTGCAGCACGGTGTCCCGGGCGCCGATGCCGGTCAGCACGGCCTGGGGCACGGCGTCCGGGTCGTCCACGGGGGCCAGCTCGGCGAGCCACACACCGTCCCGGACGGTGTGCCGGACCGCCTCGGCGGCCTCCTGGGACAGCCGGGTCTTCCCGGCGCCGCCGGGTCCGAGCAGGGTGACCAGGCGGGCGCCGGCGAGGTCGGCGGCGATGGCCGCCAGGTCGGCTTCGCGGCCGACGAAGGAGGTGAGCCGGGCGGGCAGGTTGCCCGGGGCGCCGGCGGCCGGGACGGGCGGGGCCTCCGCGCGCAGCAGTTCGGCGTGCAGGGCGCGCAGCTCGGGTCCGGGGTCGGAGCCGAGCCGGTCGGCGAGCAGCCGGCGGACCTCCTCGTAGGCGGCCAGCGCCCGGGCGGGACGGCCGGTGTCGCGCAGGGCGCGCAGCCGCAGCGCCTGGAGCGGCTCGTCCAGCGGGTGGTCGTCGCACAGCGCGGTCAGTTCGGGCAGCGCCTGCTCGGCCCGGCCGAGGGCGAGGGCGGCGGCGTGCCGGGCGCGCCGGGCGTCCAGCCGGCGGGTCTCCCAGCGGGCCGCCTCGGCGGTGCGGTCGGGCAGGTCCGGCACGGCGGGCCCGTGCCACAGGGCGAGGGCCTCGTCGAGGACGGCGGCGGCCTTGGCGGGGTCGCCGCCGGCGAGGGCGGCGAGGCCGTCGCCGGTGAGCCGGTCGAAGCGGGTGAGGTCGATGTCGTCGGGGGCGGCGGTGAGCCGGTAGCCGCCGTCGACGGAGGCGACGGCCCCGGCGCCGAGGACACGGCGGAGCCGGCCGACGAGCGCCTGGAGGGCGCCGGGGGCGTCGGCGGGCGGGTCGGTGCCCCACACCTCGTCCACGAGCACGGCCGCGGGGACGGTCCGGCCGGCCCGCAGGGCGAGCACGCTGAGCAGGGCACGCAGCCGCGCCCCGCCGACCGGGACGGCCGTGCCGTCGGGACGGATCGCCTGGGTGGTGCCGAGCAGCCGATAACGCACGGGGTCCATTGTCTCCGGAGGGATGGCGGGCGGTGCCCGGTGGTGGGGAGGGGGGTACGGGAAGGGGGCGGGAGGGAGCGGGAGGGTGCCGGAGGCGGCCACCGGGCGAGCCCGGCGGGACGCCGCGGGACGACCGCCGGCAGGGACGGTCGCCGGCGCGGCGCGCCACCCGCCGACGAAGCCCGGCGGGCACCGGGACGGTCACCGGTGCCGAGGACGGTCGCCCGCGCCGCAGCCGGCAGGGGGCGCCACTCCATGGCGGCCGGGGGCGGCGGCCCTCACTCCGGGGCGGCGGTCTCCAGCGTGACGAGGGCGCCGACCGTGCGGTGCACCCGGTGCGGGCCCGGGCCCCGGCCGGGCTCCTGCGACGGGAACCGCCTCGGGCAGCTGTCGGCGGCCCGAAGGGTGTGCGCGCCGGGCACCGCCTCCCAGCGGTACGGGGACGGGAGCAGGACCGTCCCCTCGGACCCCGTGTCCGGGCCGAGGGCGCGGTCGACGCGCTCGCGGGCGCGCCGGTCCGCGCGGACCACGTACTCCTGGCGCACCAGCTCGATGGCGCGGACCCGGCCGGTGACCGGGCGGCCCGGGTCGCCGTGCAGCTCCCCCCGCGCCTCGGCGCCGTAGCACTCGCCCGGTCGTTCCCGGGTGTCCACGGCGGCCGGCGGCCGGACCGCCTCGTCGCCCACCGCGAACGGCCGCCCGCAGCACTCCGTCTGCCAGTCCTCGTAGAACACCCGCGTCCGTGCCATCCCCCCACCTTCCAGGAACCCGGCGGCGACCGCGAGGCGTTTTCCCCGTATGCTCTCGGATCTTCCAAGAGTCCCTTCCCGTGTCCCTCGTCACCACAGGAGCCGATGCATGACCACCGCCACCACCCGCCCCGGCGACCGGCAGGTCAGTCCCGTGTTCGTCGGCATCCTGGCCGTGACGGCGGTGACCGGCTGGGCCACCTGGACCGGGTTCGCCGAGCAGCCGGGCGTCGCGGTGTTCCTGTTCGTGACCGCGGCCTGGATCGTCTCCCTGTGCCTGCACGAGTACGCGCACGCGCGCACCGCCCTGCACAGCGGGGACATCACGGTCGGCGCGAAGGGCTATCTCACGCTGAACCCGCTGAAGTACACGCACGCGCTGCTGAGCATCGTGCTGCCGGTGCTGTTCGTGATCATGGGCGGGATCGGTCTGCCCGGCGGCGCGGTGTTCATCGAGCGGGGCCGGATCCGGGGCCGCTGGCGGCACAGCCTGATTTCGGCGGCGGGCCCGCTGACGAACGTGCTGTTCGCCGCGGTGTGCACGGCGCCGTTCTGGCTGGGCGCCCTGGACGGCGTGCCCGCGGACTTCCGCTTCGCGCTGGCGTTCCTGGCGCTGCTCCAGGTGACGGCGGCGATCCTGAACTTCCTGCCGGTGCCGGGCCTGGACGGCTACGGCGTGATCGAACCGTGGCTGTCGTACAAGGTGAAGCGGCAGGTGGAGCCGTTCGCCCCGTTCGGGCTGCTGTTCGTGTTCGCGGTGCTGTGGCTGCCGTCGGTCAACGACGCGTTCTTCGACGTGGTCGACGCGGTCATGCGCGCACTGGACGTGGACACCTTCTCGCAGTTCTGCGGCGACGCGCAGTACCGCTTCTGGGAGGACAGCCCGGCGATCTGCTCGTTCAACCCGTGACGGAGGTGCCGCGGGCCGAGGCGGCCCGGGCGCGCTTGACGTAGTACCAGCTCATGTTGGACGACAGGCCCGCCAGCAGCACCCAGACGATGCCCAGCCAGTTGCCCTGCACGAAGGAGACGACGGCCGCGGCCACGGCGAGGACGCAGACCACGAGGGCGTAGAGGGCGATGCGGGGCATGACGGGGGGCTCCTGTCGGGGACACTGCTCGGAACTGCTTCGCCGACCAGTGTCCCCCATGCCCTCCGGCCGCTCACACGTCGGTCAGGCGGAGCCCGGCGTGTGCCTTGTACCGGCGGTTGACGGAGATCAGGTTGGCGACCAGCGACTCCACCTGGTGGGCGTTCCTGAGCCGGCCGGCGAAGATGCCGCGCATGCCGGGGATGCGGCCGGCCAGGGCCTGCACGATCTCCACGTCGGCGCGGTCCTCGCCGAGCACCATGACGTCGGTGTCGATGCTCTCCGTCTCCGGGTCCTGGAGCAGGACGGCCGACAGGTGGTGGAAGGCGGCGGTGACCCGCGAGTCGGGCAGCAGGGCGGCGGCCTGCTCGGCGGCGCTGCCCTCCTCCGGCTTGAGGGCGTAGGCGCCCTTCTTGTCGAAGCCGAGCGGGTTGACGCAGTCCACGACGAGCTTGCCGGCCAGTTCCGCGCGCAGCGCCTTCAGGGTGTCGCCGTGGCCGTCCCACGGCACGGCGACGATCACGATGTCGCTGCGGCGCGCGGCCTCGGCGTTGTCGGCGCCCTCGATGCCGTGGCCGAGTTCGGCGGCGGCGGACCCGGCGCGGTCGGCGGAGCGGGAACCGATGATCACCTTCTGGCCGGCCCGGGCCAGCCGGTAGGCGAGGCCCTTGCCCTGCGGTCCGGTGCCGCCGAGCACTCCGACGGTGTACCCGGAGACGTCGGGCAGGTCCCAGGGGTCCTTGGCGGGGGCCTTCTGTGCGCTGTCGGTAGAGGTCATGGCCCGACTCTACGTCCGGGCAGGCCGGGGCACCGGTTCAGGTCAGCCGCCGCACCGGCACCCGGCGGAAGGTGATCGTCTCGTAGGCGCCGAAGTCGCCCGTCTCGTACAGCAGCCCGACCGTGCGCGGGTCGACGCGGACCAGGTCGGAGTAGGCGGCGGGCAGTCCGTCCACGGTGAACGCCGGGCGCCAGGTGGTGCCGCCGTCGCGGGAGACGCGGATCGTCATCAGGGCGCGGGCGCCGCCGGGGTCGGCGGGGGCGGAGAACAGCAGCAGGTCGGGGTCGCGCAGCTGAAGGACGGCGGCCTCGCAGACGGGCGCGGTCAGTCCGGCCTGCGGGCGGAAGGGCTTGTGGAGCGTCTTCCCGCCGTCCGGGGAGTGGGCGTCGGCGCGGTTGCCGGGCGAGGGCGAGTCGTTGCGGGTGTTGAGGTAGACGCGGCCGTCGGGGAGTTCGGCGGCGGTGGTCTCGTTGGCGTTGACGTAGCCGTCGGTGTTCTCGTCCAGGTAGCCGAGGTACCAGCTCTCGCCGCGGTCGTCGCTGAGCAGGCAGTGGCCGCCGTTGTACTTGGCCTCGGCGCCGGTGTCGGTGCCGGTGGGCGGCAGGGTGTGGTTGGCCGGGACCAGGACGCGGCCGGAGGTCAGCTGAAGGGCGTGGCCGGGAGTGGTGGCGTACCAGCGCCAGCCCGGCTTCTTCACCTGCCCGGTGATCTCCCTGGGCGCGGACCAGGTCACGCCGTCGTCGTCGCTGTGCTGGACCCACACCCGCCGCCCGTCGGCGTCCGGGACCTGTCCGCGCAGGATGGCGGCCTCGGTGGCGTAGGCGGCGGCGCGGACGTGGACGAGCAGGACGCGGCCGGTGTCGAGGACGACGGGGGCGGGATTGCCGGCGAGGTCGGTGCCGTTGCTCGCGGCGACCCGGAGCGGGCCCCAGGTCCGGCCGCCGTCCGTGGACCGCTTCAGCACGATGTCGATGTGCCCGTGGTCGGCGGCGGAGCCGGCCCGGCCCTCGCAGAAGGCGAGCAGGGTGCCGGTCCGGGTGGCGACGACGGCGGGTATGCGGAAGCTCGCGTAGCCCTCGCGGCCCGCGCGGAAGGGGACGGTCACATCGGTCATCGGGCGGCTCCTCGGTCGCGTACGGGGGCGCGCGTGAGGCGCGTCTGGGGCGCCCCATCCCCGGGTCGGGCGAATTCGCGGTGAACTCCGGGTCACGAGTGACCCGTTGCGGCAGGATGCGGGCCCATGGACGCCGTACGGGTCGCGTTGCTGCGGGAAGTGCTCGCCGGGACGGAGTGGCTGGGGGCCACCCGGAGGTTCGCGGGGGTGCTGCGCGGGTCGGTGGTGGCGCACGGGGGCGGGCTGCTGCTGGCGGGCACCCCGGAGTACGAGCCCTGGCACCTGGCCGCGCATCTGGTGGACGAGGCGGCCTGGTCGGGCACGCCGGAACTGGCACCGACGCTGGTACGGCATCACGCGCGCCCGTCCGATCCGGCGCATCTGGCGGTCGGGCCGGGCCGGATCGCGGCGGCGCGGCGCGGGGAGACCCTGCTGGTGGTGGCGCCCGAGGAGCCGGCGTCGCTGCTGGAGCGGGTGCACGACGCCCGGCGGGCCGGGGTGACGGTGCTGGCGCTGGGCGGCGCGGGCGGGGGCGAGCTGGCCGCGATGGCCCACGACGCGCTGGCCGTGCCCCACGGGGCGGAGCTGGACCTGGACCGTGTGCAGCACCTGGTGAGCGCGGCGGCCGGCGAGAACGCGGTCCCGTCGAGATCGCGCCGAAGCTTCCGCGACCGCCTGTCCCGCCTCACGGAGGCCCTGACGGCCCCGCCGCCGCCACCGTGGTGACCGGGCCGGTCCGGCCGGCTCAGCTCTCCTCGGTGTTCCCGCGGGCGGAGGCGTCGTGCCAGCGCGGGTCGTTCTCCCACTGGAGGTTGCGCTCGGCGGCGGTCTCCATCGCGTGCCGGGCTTCCTCCGGGGAGGCGTAGGGACCGAAGCGGTCCCTGCCCGGGCAGTCGGGGCCCTCTTCGACCTTCTTGTGCTCCAGGCAGTAGTACCACTCGCCCGGTTTGCCGGCGGTGCGCTTCTTGAACAGGGCCATGGACAGCTCCTCTCGCCACCGACATGTTCCCCCATGGCCGCTGGTTAGACTCGCTGGCATGTCTGGCCAGTCGCTGCTCGTCCCAGGGGAGCTGTCTCCCACCCGTTCGGTTCCCGGAAACATCCGCCGGCCCGAGTACGTCGGCAAGCCCGCGCCGGCGCCGTACACCGGGCCGGAGGTGCAGACCCCGGAGACCATCGAGGCGATGCGGACCGCCGGCCGCATCGCCGCGCAGGCGATGGAGGAGGCGGCGAAGATCATCGCGCCGGGGGTGACCACGGACCAGCTGGACAAGGTCGCCCACGACTACATGTGCGACCACGGGGCGTACCCGTCCACGCTCGGTTACCGCGGCTTCCCGAAGTCGCTGTGCACGTCCGTCAACGAGGTCATCTGCCACGGCATCCCGGACTCGACGGTGCTCAGGGACGGCGACATCGTCAACCTGGACGTGACCGCGTACATCGGCGGGGTGCACGGCGACAACAACGCCACCTATCTCGTCGGCGACGTGGACGAGGAGTCCCGGCTGCTGGTGGAGCGCACCCGGGAGGCGCTCAACCGGGCGATCAAGGCGGTGCGGCCGGGCCGGCAGATCAATGTCATCGGCCGGGTCATCGAGTCGTACGCCAAGCGCTTCGGCTATGGCGTCGTACGGGACTTCACCGGGCACGGCATCAGCTCGGCGTTCCACTCCGGGCTGATCGTCCCGCACTACGACAGTCCGCACGCGACGACGGTGATGCAGCCGGGGATGACGTTCACGATCGAGCCGATGCTGACGCTGGGCACGCACGAGTACGACATGTGGGACGACGGCTGGACGGTCGTGACGAAGGACCGCAGGCGCACCGCCCAGTTCGAGCACACGCTCGTCGTCACCGACACCGGCGCGGACATCCTGACCCTCCCCTGAGGCGTCCGCCCGCCACCGAGGCCGGCTCCGGACCGACCGGGTCTCCCTCGCCGGATGCGGCAGGGAGACCCGGGTCCGCGTCAGCGCAGGTAGTGGCCGCAGTGGGCGCCGCCCCAGAAGATCTTGTTCTCCAGCGAGACGATCCCGCCGAAGTACGGGCTGCAGACGGCCTTGTCGTCGTCCTTGTGGTCATCATGGCTGCCGGCGGCTGCCGTCGACGCGCCGGCGCCGGCCAGGGCGACGGCGAGAACGGTCGCGGCCAGGACGGATCTGATGCGCATGGTGCTCCTCTCGGGAGGCGGAGTGGTCACGCCAGAGGTCCCCGCTCCCCCGCGCGCGCACACGCGCTTCCACCCGGACGGACGCGCGGGCCGTCACCCGGCCACCCGCGCGCGTCAGCGCTCCAGACGGACCCGGCCGCCGACCTCGATCCAGCCGTGCGGCTGGGGCGCGGTCAGGATCTGCGAGCCCCGGCCCTGGGTGATGTTCAGCGCCCGGCCCAGCCGGTCGGTGAGCAGCAGCGCGGCCGCACCGGTGGCCTCGTCCTCCTCGATACCGTCGTCCCGGCCCGGGAATGCGCGGGCGCGAATCCGGCCGGCCGCCTCGTCCTCCCAGGCCCAGGCGTAGATCCACTCCCCCTTCGGCGGTACGGCAAGCGCGTCCACCTCGGCGGCGCTCCGACAGCGGCGCAGGGTGCGCGGCGGCGCCCACTCGGCGCGGGCCTCGATCCAGCTGAACTCGCCGTCCTGCCGGGCTCCGACGACACCGGCGGGCGTGCGGAGTTCGGGCACGTCGAGCAGCCAGGCGGTGCCCACGCAGGGGTGCCCGGCGAACGGCAGGCGCGAGGTGGGCGTGTAGATGTCGATGACGCCGCGCTCGGGGTCGTCCACGAACACGGTCTCGCTGAAGCCGAGCTTGCCGGCCAGTGCCTGCCGGTCGTCCCGCCCGGGCAGCACCGAGCCGTCGCGGACGACACCCAGTTCGTTGCCGTATCCGCCGTCCGGGCCGCAGAAGACGCGGAGTACGTCGTAGTCGGTCACCCCGGCATTCAAGCACCACGGCGCCGTCCGGGGCCCGCACCGGCCGCTTTGACCTTTCCTTTGCCTTGCTGTGATGCCTGCTTTGGGGCATCGCAACGAAGCCGTGTCCGTGCGCCGCCCGTGCGCCCTGTGTGAGAGGTGAATCACCGACCGCACGGGTACGGGTGAGGTAAGCCTCGGGTAAGTTAGGGCAGCCTCACCATACGAGAATGCGCTTGGAGCCTGCATGCGAGCCGTCCGACCGACCGTCATCGCCGCCGCGACCGTGGCCGCTCTGACCGCCCTTTCGGCCTGCACCTCGAAGAGCGACGCCAAGGACGGTGACGCCATCCAGGTCACCGCGGCCGACTCCACGTGCGACACCTCCAGCAAGTCCGTACCGGCCGGCCAGGTCACGCTGAAGATAGAGAACAAGGGCTCCAGGGCGACCGAGGTCGAGATCCTCTTCCCGGACGACCGGATCGTCTCCGAGAAGGAGAACATCGGGCCGGGCACCAAGTACACGCTCACCGCCGAGGTGAAGGCCGGCTCCTACGAGATCGCCTGCCGGCCCGGCATGAAGGGCCACGGCGTCCGGCAGAAGCTGACCGTGACCGGCGCGGGCTCCGCCGCCGGGCGCGACCCGAAGCTGGACACCGCCGTCGCCCGGTACCGCATGTACGCCCAGGACCAGGCCGACGAGACGCTGCCGAAGGCGGAGGCGTTCGCGAAGGCGGTCAAGGACGGCGACCTTGAGGCGGCGAAGAAGGCGTACGGCCTGTCCCGGCTGGGCTGGGAGCGCACCGAGCCGGTCGCGGAGTCCTTCGGTGACATCGACCCGAAGGTGGACGTCCGCGAGGACGGCCTGGAGGCCGGCCAGAAGTGGACCGGCTGGCACCGGCTGGAGAAGGCCCTCTGGCACGACAAGAAGATCGGCGCCGAGGAGAAGGCGCTCGCCGGCCGGCTGATCACGGACCTCAAGGACTGGCAGAGCCGCGTCGGCAAGGCCGAGATCACCCCGACCTCCATGGCCAACGGCGCCAAGGAGCTGCTGGACGAGGTCGCCACCGGCAAGGTCACCGGCGAGGAGGACCGCTACGCCCACACCGACCTCGTCGACTTCAAGGGCAACGTCGAGGGCGCGCAGAAGGCCTACGAGCTGCTGAAGCCGGTCGCCGCGAAGAACGACCCGGCGTTGACGAAGGAACTGGACAAGCAGTTCGCCGCGCTGGACGCGCTGCTGGACAAGTACCGCTCGGACAAGACGTCGTACGACTTCGTCTCCTACGACAAGGTCGGCAAGGACCAGCGCAAGGAGCTGTCGGACGCGGTGAACGCGCTCGCCGAGCCGCTGTCCAAGCTCGCCGCCGCGGTCGTGAAGTAAGCAGGGGAAGGGCGATGACCGAAACCCAGGGGAGCACTCCGTCGCGCCGGGCGCTGATCGGCTGGGGCGGTGCCGGGCTCGCGCTCGGCGCCGCCGCGGCCGGCGGGGCCGTGGCGATGGCCCGGTCCGGCGACGACATGGACCCGGTGGCCGACGGCACGGGCGGCGCGGTGGAGTTCCACGGCGCCCACCAGGCCGGCATCGCCACCCCGGTGCAGGACCGGCTGCACTTCGCCGCCTTCGACGTCAAGACCGACGACCGCGAGGCGTTCGTCCGGCTGCTCAAGGACTGGACGGCGGCGGCCCGCCGGATGACCGCCGGAGAGCCGGTCGGCGAGGGCGCCTACGGCGGACTCGCCGAGGCCCCGCCGGACGACACCGGCGAGGCGCTCGGGCTCCGGCCGTCCCGGCTGACGCTGACCATCGGGTTCGGACCGTCGCTGTTCGACCGGTTCGGGCTGGCGGACGAGCGGCCCGAGGCCCTGGTCGACCTGCCCAGGTTCCCCGGCGACAACCTGGAGCGCTCCCGCACCGGCGGCGACCTGTGCATCCAGGCGTGCGCCGACGACCCGCAGGTCGCCGTGCACGCCATCCGCAACCTCGCCCGCATCGGCTTCGGCAAGGTGGCCGTGCGCTGGTCCCAGCTCGGCTTCGGCAAGACCTCCTCCACCACCCCGGGCGCGATGACCCCGCGCAACCTCTTCGGCTTCAAGGACGGCACCCGCAACATCGCGGGCACCGAGACCGACCGGCTGGACAAGCACGTCTGGGTCGGCGAGGACGACGGACCGAAGTGGATGACCGGAGGGTCGTACCTGGTCGCCCGGCGGATCCGGATGAACATCGAGACCTGGGACCGCACCTCGCTCCAGGAGCAGGAGGACGTCTTCGGCCGGGACAAGCGCGAGGGCGCCCCGGTCGGCAAGGCCAAGGAGCACGACGAGCCGTTCCTGAAGGCGATGAAGCCGGACGCGCACGTCCGGCTCGCGCACCCGGACTCCAACGGCGGGATCACCATCCTGCGCCGGGGCTACTCCTTCACCGACGGCACCGACGGCCTCGGCCGGCTCGACGCGGGCCTGTTCTTCCTCGCCTACCAGCGGGACGTGCGCAAGGGCTTCATCCCGCTCCAGCGCAAGCTGTCGGCGCACGACGCGCTCAACGAGTACATCCAGCACGTGGGTTCGGCGGTCTTCGCGGTCCCGCCCGGCGTCCGCACCTCCGGCGACTGGTGGGGCCGGACGCTGTTCTCGAAGGAGGCGTAGCCCGTGTTCTCCAACTACCTGATCGGCCTGCGCGAGGGACTGGAGGCGTCGCTCGTCGTCTGCATCCTCATCGCCTATCTGGTCAAGACCGGCCGCCGGGACGCGATCAAGCCGATCTGGGCCGGCATCGGTGTCGCGATCGCCATCGCCATGGGCTTCGGCTGCGCCCTGGAGTTCGGCTCGCAGGAGCTGACCTTCCAGGCGCAGGAGGCCCTCGGCGGCTCGCTGTCCATCGTCGCCGTGGGCCTGGTGACCTGGATGGTGTTCTGGATGCGGCGCACCGCCCGCAACCTGCGGTCGGAGCTGCACGGCAAGCTGGACGCGGCCCTCAGACTCGGCACCGGCGCGCTGGTCGCCACCGCGTTCCTGGCCGTGGGCCGGGAGGGCCTGGAGACCGCGCTCTTCGTGTGGGCATCGGTGCACGCCGCCTCCGACGGCACGCCGCGCCCCCTGGTCGGGGTCGCCCTGGGCCTGGCCACGGCGGTGCTGCTGGGCTGGCTGTTCTACCGGGGCGCGCTGAGGATCAACCTGGCGAAGTTCTTCACCTGGACCGGCGGCATGCTGGTCGTGGTCGCGGCGGGCGTGCTGGCGTACGGCTTCCACGACCTCCAGGAGGCCGACTGGGTGCCGGGCCTGAACGACCTGGCGTTCGACATCAGCGGTGCCATCCCGCCGGACAGCTGGTACGGCACGCTGCTGAAGGGCGTGTTCAACTTCCAGCCGGATCCGACGGTCGTCCAGATCACGGTGTGGGCGCTGTATCTGGTCCCGGTGCTCGCGCTGTTCCTCTCCCCGGTAGGGTTCGCCTCCGGGAAGGGGAAGGTGAAGGAGCCCGATGACCAGGGAACGCAGCCGTCGGCGGCTTCGCAGGCGTGACCGGAACGCACTCATAGCGGCGTCGCTGACCGCTTTGTCGCTGACGGCGAGCGGGTGCGTGGTGGTGCACGGGGAGCGCGAGGTGCTGCCCGCCGCCACCCGCGCCGAGGCCGCCAGGGTGGTCACCGCGTTCACGGACGCGTACAACGAGGCCGACAAGACCTACGACAGCTCCGCGGACGCCCCCTACGTCACCGGTGCCCTCGCCGACATCGACTCCGCCCGGCTGAAGGCCGGGCACGTCAACAACCCCTCGGGGAACCCGGGCCACACCCCGCTGACCCTGACGGACGTGCGGATCACGATCCCGGAGAAGGCCGGCTGGCCCCGCTGGTTCGTCGCCGACGCCCGGGGCAACAAGGGCGGCGACGCCCGCTGGGTGCTGGTGTTCACCCGCGACGGCCTCGACGAGCGGTGGCAGGTGGCCTACCTGACCCTCGTGGCGCCCGGGACCCTGCCGGAGTTCGAGAAGGACGAGGACGGCTGGGCCGAGGCCGTGCCCGCCAACGCCGGCGAGCTGGCCGTCCGGCCCGACGCGTTGAGCAAGACGTACGCGGCCTATCTGAAGAACGGCGGGAAGACCTTCGCCGACGGCCGGTTCACCAGCGGGCTGCGCGCGGACCGCAGGAAAGAGGCCGAGAAACCCGGCCTGGTCCGGCAGTTCATCGACGAGCCCCTCACCCACGGCGCCTACGCGCCGCTCGCGCTGCGCACCACGGACGGCGGTGCGCTGGTGTTCTTCACCACGCACCACTACGAGAAGCGGACCGCCTACACCGGCGCCACCGTGCCGGTGCCCAACAAGGACGTGCGGGCCCTGATCGAGGGCGAGGTGAAGCAGTCCCTGACGATGGAGTCCGTCGCCAACGAGGTCGTGCTCGACCCGGCCGGCGGCGGCCCGGTGCGGATGCTCGGACGGGTGCAGGGACTGACGTCCGCGCAGGGCGGCTGAAGCCCGGCGGGCCGGCCGGGAGCGCCGGCCCGGGCGCCGGTCAGTGGCGCAGGGGCCAGGCCGCGCCCGGGTGGTCGGCCTCGACGCCGTGCCGGGCGCAGGTGTCGGTGAGCACCTCCAGCAGGCTCAGCGGGTCGGGCAGCGCGTGCTCCGGGCCGCGCACCCAGCGCACCCGCTGGCCGTCGTCGCCGGGCAGCCGGGCGGGCGGCACGAGGACGTAGGAGCCCCGGCAGTGCCAGCGCAGGCCCGGATGCTCGTCCATCGTCTCGGGGTGGCAGTCCAGCTCGCAGGGCCACCACTCGTCCTCGTCCTCCGGGGTGCCCCGGGTGAGGGTGAAGAACAGCATGCGGCCGTCGTCGCTCTCGGCGACCGGGCCGACCTCGATCCCGGCGCCGAGCAGCCGCTCCAGGGCCTCCCGGCCGGCCTCCAGCGGCACGTCCAGCACGTCGTGCACCATGCCGGTGGCGGTGATGAAGTTCGCCTGCGGCTGGTGCCGGGCCCAGCGCTCGATCTGGGCGCGGTCGGTGGTGGACTGCGTCTGCCAGGCGAACGACACCGGGTGCCGGGCCGGGGTGGGACAGCCGACGCGGTCGCAGGAGCAGCGGTAGCCGGGCGCGGGGTGCGCGGCCGGGGCGAGCGGCAGACCCGCGCCGGCGGCGGCGAGCAGCAGGGCCTCACGGCCGCCGCCGTCGGCGGCGCCCTCCTTCGGGCGGCGTCCGCGCAGCCACTGGGAGAGTTTGCCCTGCCGGCCGGGCCGGCCGCCGAACGTCCCGCTCATCTATCCCCTCGCCTCGCTGGTGTAGCGGACAGCATGCCTTATCGTCCCATCTTCGCGTGCTCCGGGGGGTCGCGGTGGGCGGGAAGCCGGCTGTCACCGGTACGGGTCGGTTCGTCAGCGCGGCGCGAGGCCGTACAGCGCGTAGTCGACCAGGGTGTCCGTGTAGTCGTAGCTGATCGGTCCGGTGTGCTGGAGCCAGCGTTGCGCGAGCGGCGAGACGAACAGTTCCAGGGCGATCCGGGGATCGACGTCGGGCCGTACGTGCCCGGCGTCCTGTGCGGAGCGCAGCCGGGCGACGTACAGCTGGAGCTGGGGTTCGAGGAGCCTGGTGACGAAGACGCGGCCGAGCTGTTCGTTGACGACGCCCTCCGCGGTCAGTGCCCGCGCCGGCGCGTCGAAGCGCGGGTCGAGCAGCTCGTCCACCGTGGCCCGCAGCACCGCCTTGAGGTCGGCGGCCAGGTCGCCGGTGTCCGGGATGGCGGCCGTCTCGTGCCCGGCGGCGCGGGCCGCCTGCTCGGCGAGGTCCAGGAAGGCCTCCAGCAGGACGTCCGCCTTGGCGGACCACCAGCGGTAGATGGTCTGCTTGCCGACCCCGGCGCGGGCGGCGATGGCCTCCACGGTGGTCTTCGGGTAGCCGACCTCCGCGACCAGGGAGAGGGCGGCGGCGTAGATCGCCCGGCGGGACTTCTCGCTGCGGCGGGTGGCGTCGGGGGCGGGCTTGCTGACCATGGACCGAAAGTAACAAGCCGGCGGCGCGGGCTACGACGCGGAGTCGTCCGGCGGCCAGGCGTCGCCCCAGTCGGCGTCCCGGGCGGCCCGGTACAGGTCGCCGTGGCGCTTGGTGACCGTGCTGCGGCGCAGCCGCTCGTCGGCCTCGCACAGGTCGAGCAGCACCTGGCCCTTGCGGATCTGCGGGCGCCGGACGACCCGGGCGGGGGCCGGTTCGGCGGGCAGCCGGGTGGCGGCGACGTAGGAGAACTTCTCGTCCTCGTACGCCAGTGAGCCGCCCTTGACCTGGCGGTGCAGGGAGGAGCGGCCGACCCGGGCGGAGAAGTGGCACCAGTCGGTGCCGGGCACGATCGGGCAGGCGGCGCTGTGCGGGCAGGGCGCGGCGATCCGGAAGCCGGCCCGGACGAGCCGGTCGCGGGCCTCGATGACGCGGTCGTAGCCCGCCGGGGTGCCGGCCTCGACGATCACGACGGTCCGCGCGGCGCGGGCGGCGGCGTCGACGAGGGCGGCGCGGTCGGCGGCGGCGAGTTCGTTGAGCACGTACGACACCGTGACCAGGTCGGTGTCGTCCAGCGTGAGGTCGGCGCCGATCCGGGCGCGCTGCCAGCGGGCGTCCTTCAGGGCCGGGTGGGCGGCGGCGAGTCGGCGGCCGAGGGCGAGGGCGGGTTCGGCCCAGTCCAGCACGGTGACGCCGCGCTCGCCGGGCCAGGTGCTCTGGACGGCCCAGGTGGCGGCGCCGGTGCCGCCGCCGACGTCGGTGTGGCGAGCGGGGGTCCAGCCGGGGACGGCGTCGGCGAGGGCGGCGAGGGCGGAGCGGACCGCCTCGAAGGTGGCCGGCATGCGGTAGGCGGCGTAGGCGGCCACGTCGGCGCGGTCGCGCAGGATCGGCGCGTGGGTGGGGGTGTCGCCGCGGTAGTTGGCGATCAGGCGGTCGACGGCGGCGGCCACCTCCTTGGGGGGCAGGCCGTCCAGCAGGTCGGCCAGGGCCGTGCGGAGGGGGTCGTTCACCCCGCGATTCTACGGCGCCCGGCACCCTCCTCCGCCGCCCGCCCGCCTGGTTCCGCCGCCCGGAAGGCGCCGTCCCGGCCGGGCTAGACCACCGCTCTCGCCAGGCTCGTCGCCAGGCTTGCCCTCGGGGCGCTGTCGGGCGGCCGGCGGCGGGGGTGGACCGTGTTGGCCAGGAGGATCAGGAAGGTGTCGGTGGCCGGGTCCAGGACCAGGGACGTGCCGGTGAAGCCGGTGTGGCCCGCCGCGCCGCGCCCCGCCAGCTCGCCCATGAACCACGGCTGGTCCAGCGCGAAGCCCAGTCCGGGCGGGGTGAACAGCAGCTCCACGTAGTCGGGGCCGAGGATGCGCGCGGGGCCGTAGGAGCCGCCGGCGAGCAGGGTGCGGCAGAAGACGGCCAGGTCGGGTGCGGTGGAGAACAGGCCCGCGTGTCCGGCGACCCCGCCGAGCGCCCAGGCGTTCTCGTCGTGGACCACGCCCCGCAGCATCCCCCGCTCGGCCTTGGCCCACGGCCGCCGCTGGTCCTCGGTGGCCGCCGCGCCGGGACAGGGCCCGAAGCCGGTGGCGGTCATGCCGAGCGGCCGGGTGATGCCGTCCCGTACCAGGACGTCCAGCGTGCGGCCGGTGATCCGCTCCAGGACGGACTGGAGCAGCAGCATGTTCAGGTCCGAGTACCGGTACGTGCCCGGCGGTCCCGTCGGTGCCTCGGCGCGCAGCAGGTCCAGCCGTGTCGCGTCGTCCGGGCAGTCGTACAGCGGCAGTTCCGGGCGCAGCCCGGAGGTGTGGGTGAGCAACTGCCGTACCGTGACGCCGTGTTCGGCGGCGGCGTGGAAGTCGGGCAGGTAGTCGCCGATCCGGGCGTCGATGCCGAGGGTGCCGCGCTCGATCTGCTGCACGGCGGCGACCGATGTGAACAGCTTGGTGAGGGAGGCCAGGTCGAAGCGGGTGTCGACGGTGGCCGGGACGCGGGCGGGAGGCGGCAGTTCGACGCCGGTGCCGGTCCTGGGGTCGTAGCCGGCGTAGCGGACCGCCCAGCCGGCGGCCTCGGCCACGGCGATCACGGGTCCGCGGCCGGCCAGCACGACGGCGCCGGCCGCCCAGGGCCGCTCACCGGCGGTGAGGGCGTGCACCCCGGCGACCAGGTGCCCGAGCCCGACGGGGTCGAGCCCGGCTCGTTCCGGTGTGCCGGCGCGCAGTCTCGGTGCGCTCAGCTCGCGTCTCCCTCCGCGCGCGCACGGGCGGTCTCCCGTGTCGTCCAGGGACGGCACATTCCCATGAAGCAGGCCGCCGCGACCAGTGCTCCGGCCAGCTGGACCACGGCCATGGGCACGGCGGTGCGCTCTCCGGCGACGCCGACGAGCGGGGAGGCCACCGCGCCGACGAGGAAGGAGGAGGTGCCGAGCAGCGCGGAGGCGGAGCCGGCGGCGTGCCGGACCCGCAGCAGGGCGAGGGACTGGGCGTTGGGCAGGGTGATGCCCATCGCGGACATCAGGACGAACAGGGCGGCGGCGACCGGCACGAGCCCGGTGTCGCCGAGGACACCGGTGGCCATCAGCAGCAGGGCGGTCGCGGCGAGCACGATCACCGCCAGGCCGGCCGCGAGCACCTTGTCCAGGCCGACCCGGCCGACCAGCAGCTTGCCGTTGACCTGCCCGGCGATCACCAGGCCGACGGAGTTCAGGCCGAACAGCAGGCTGAAGGTCTGCGGGGAGGCGCCGTAGATCTCCTGGATGACGAACGGGGAGGCCGCTATGTAGGCGAACAGCGCGGCGAAGGCGAAGCCGCCGGCGAGCATGTAGCCGGTGAAGGGCGGGTCGGCGAGGAGAGAGCGCATGGCGCGCAGGGCCTCGCCGGTTCCGCCGCGGTGCCGTTCGGCCGGGGGCAGGGTCTCCGGCAGCCGCAGCCAGACCAGCGCGGTGAGCAGCGCGCCGATCACCGTGAGCACCACGAACACGCCCCGCCAGTCCGTCACCCGCAGGATCTGCCCGCCGACGAGCGGCGCCACGATGGGCGCGGCCCCGGAGATCAGCATCAGGGTGGAGAAGAAGCGGGCCATGGCGACACCGTCGTACAGGTCGCGTACGACGGCCCGGGCGATGACCACCCCGGCCGCGCCGGCCAGGCCCTGCGCCAGCCGGAACGCGATCAGCGTCTCGACGGTGGGCGCGAGGGCGCACAGGGCGGTGGCGGCCAGGTAGACGACGAGTCCGGTGAGCAGCGGACGGCGGCGGCCCCAGCGGTCGCTGAGCGGGCCGACGATCAGCTGGCCCAGCGCGAGTCCGGCCATGCACGCGGTCAGGGTGAGCTGGACGGTGACGGCGGGGGCGTCCAGGGAGCGGGTGACCTCCGGCAGCGAGGGCAGGTACATGTCCATCGCGAGCGGGGTGGTCGCGGTGAGCGCGCCGAGCAGGAGGGTGACGAGGGTGCCGGTGCGGCCCGGGGCGGCGGCCGGCGGAGGCGGCGCGGCGCACTGGTGGTCCTGTTCCGGCGTCGGTGTCGCCGCGTGCTCCGGCATCTGCCCCTCCTGTCCGTGTCTCGGGTCCCGGTGCCGTCGGGATCGCCGGCACCGGTGTCGCGGACATCGGTGTCACGGACATCGGTGTCGGCGGCCCGACCGGCACCTATGCTCTCAGCTCGTACAGACTGCCGAGGCACACACGAGCGAGGGCGGGGCGGCGATGGCGGAGCAGAGCGTGCGGTGGGGGATCCTGGCGACCGGCGGGATCGCGGCGGCGTTCGCGGCGGATCTGGTCGATCTCCCGGACGCGGAGATCGTGGCGGTGGCCTCGCGCCGGCGGGAGCCGGCCGAGGCGTTCGCCGAGCGGTTCGGGGCGGAGCGGGCGTACGGCGACTGGGAGTCGCTGGCCGCCGACGAGGACGTGGACGTCGTCTACGTCGCCACCCCGCACTCGGCGCACCGCGCGGCGGCCGGGCTGTGCCTGGCGGCGGGCCGGAACGTGCTGTGCGAGAAGCCGTTCACGCTGAACCTGCGCGAGGCGGAGGAACTGGTCGCGCTGGCCCGGGAGCACGGCCGCTTCCTGATGGAGGCGATGTGGATGTACTGCAATCCGCTGGTCCGGCGGCTCAAGGCGCTGGTGGCGGACGGGGCGATCGGCGAGGTGCGCACCGTGCAGGCGGACTTCGGGATCGCCGGGCCGTTCCCCGCCGCGCACCGGCTGCGGGACCCGGCGCTGGGCGGCGGGGCGCTGCTGGACCTCGGGGTGTACCCGGTGTCGTTCGCGCAGTTGCTGCTGGGCGAGCCGGACTCGATCGCCGCGAGCGCGGTGCTCTCGCCCGAGGGTGTCGACCTCCAGACGGGGGCCGTGCTGTCCTGGGAGAGCGGCGCGCTGGCCGCGCTGCACTGCTCGATCACCGGCGCTACGGCGAACACCGCGTCGGTCACCGGCACGCGCGGGCGGATCGACGTGCCCTCCGGGTTCTTCCACCCGGAGCGGTTCGTGCTGCACCGGGAGGGCCGGGACCCGGAGGAGTTCGCCGCCGATCCCGTCGACGGGCCGCGCACCAGCATGCGGCACGAGGCGCTGGAGGTCATGCGGGCGCTGCGGGCGGGCGAGAAGGAGTCGCCGCTGGTGCCGCTGGAGGGGACGCTCGCGGTGATGCGCACGATGGACGCGGTGCGGGAGCGGGTCGGGGTGCGGTATCCCGGGGACGCGGCGTTGGGTGTCTGACCGTGCGGCGTTGGGTGTCTGACCGTGCGGCGGCTGCGGTGGCCGTTTAGCCGTATGGCGGACATCGGATTCCGCATGACGGACTCTCCGCCTACGCTGCGGAGTCATGACTGACAGGAACTCGAAGATCGCGGTGGTGACCGGGGCCGGGTCCGGCATCGGGCGGGCCGTCGCCGTGGAACTGCTGCGCGCCGGCTGGTCCGTGGCGCTGGCCGGCCGGCGTGCCGAGCCGCTGGCGGAGACGGCGGCACTGGCGCCCGGGGCGGCCTCGCTCGCCGTCCCGGCCGACGTGTCCCGGCCCGGGGACGTGGACGCGCTGTTCACGGCGGTCGTGGAGCGGTTCGGCCGGGTGGACCTGCTGTTCAACAACGCGGGCACCTTCGGGCCCGGCGGGGTCCCGGTCGAGGAACTTTCGTACGACGCCTGGCGGCACGTGGTGGACACCAACCTCAACGGCGCGTTCCTGTGCGCGCAGGCGGCCTACCGGCGGATGAAGGAGCAGGATCCGCAGGGCGGCCGGATCATCAACAACGGCTCCGTCTCGGCGCACACGCCCCGCCCGCACTCGGTCGCCTACACCGCGACCAAGCACGCGCTGACCGGCCTGACCAAGTCGCTGTCCCTGGACGGGCGACCGTACCGGATCGCGGTCGGCCAGATCGACATCGGCAACGCGGCGACCGACATGACGGCGCGGATGCGAACGGGTGCACTCCAGGCAAACGGGGAGGTCGCCCCGGAACCGGTGATGGACGTGGCCGACGTGGCGCGCACCGTGCGGCACATGGCGGAACTGCCACTGGAGGCGAACGTGCAGTTCGCGACGGTGCTGGCGACGACGATGCCCTACCTCGGCCGCGGCTGAGCCGCCTCCGGCCGCACGAGCGGGCGGAACGTGAACGTCCGGACTATTGCCGCACGTTACTGACGTGTGCTCAACTTTTCTCCACCGGAACTTCACACTTGGGGTGCGCAGGTTCCGCGAGCCATTGCGAGGGGGAGACGGCGGCCGTTCCACCGGACCGGAGCAGGGGGGACACGCCTCGCACTGCCGCGGGGCCGGTCCGACCGGTGGAACGGCCGCCGCAGACGTACGCGCACGGACGGCCGGACACGACGGCTCGGCGCATGCGCCCGCCCGTACCGGCCGCCACCACCCGGCCGCGGCCGCTCAGTTCCGCCTCTCCCGCCCCGTCTGCGGCCCTTCGCCGCCCTCGGCCGCCGCCGTTCGGGTCCGGCGCCGGCGCAGCACCCACGCGCCCGCTCCCAGCAGCGCGAGCGCGCCGGCGCCGGCCGCCACGGCGGGCCCGGCCGAGCCGCCGCCGCCGGCGGTCATGGAGCCGGGAGCGCCGGCCGCCGCGCGTACCGCCTTCCGCCCGGACGCCGGGTCCGCGCTCGACCCGCCCTCGCTGAGCGGGGTGACCAGGGTGCCGACCGGCCGGGCCGAACGCCCGTGGCCGAAGCCCCAGTCGAGCAGCGCGGCGGTCTCCTCGTACACGGCGTTGCCGCCGGCCTCGGGGTGCATCACGGTCACCAGCAGGGTGCGCCCGCCCCGGGTGGCCGCACCGGTGAACGTGTTGCCGGCATGGCTGGTGTAGCCGTTCTTGACACCGATCAGGCCGTCGTATGTCTTCAGGCCCCATGCGCCGGTCAGCAGACGATCGGTGTTCTGGATCTGGAAGGTCTTCTTGCCGCCCGCCGGGAAGTCGGCCGTGCGGGTGCCGCAGTAGCCGCGGAAGTCGGCGTCCTTCAGCCCGTGGCGCGCGAAGAGCGTGAGGTCGTACGCGGAGGAGAGCTGGCCCTTGTGGTCGAAGCCGTCGGGACTGACCACATGGGTGTCCAGGGCCTGGAGGTCGTCGGCCCTGGCCTGCATCTCGGCGACGGTCCTGGCGAGGCCGCCGTTCATGTGGGACAGCACGTGCACGGCGTCGTTGCCGGAGCGCAGGAACACGCCCTGCCACAACTGCTCGACGGTGTAGGTGATGCCGGGCTTGATGCCGACGAGACTGGAGCCGGCCGGGACGTCGGCGAGGTCGGCGTCGGTCACCTTGTACCGCCGGGCGCGGTCGAACTTCCTCAGCACGGTGTCCGCGAACAGCATCTTCAGCGTGGACGCGGGCGCGAGCCGCCGGTGCGCGTCGAACGAGGCGAGCACCTCCCCGCTCGCGCAGTCGGCGACCAGCCAGGCGCGGGCGGTGAGTTTCCGGGGCGGCGCCGAGGCGCCGCGCACCTGGACACCGGGACGGGCCAGACGTTCGCCTCCGATGGCGATGGCCGTGCTCGCCGCGGCACCGGTGGCCGTGGACAGGGGCAGGGCGGCGGCCGTCAGCCCGAGGACGGCACGCCGGCTGAGCCGGGAACATTCACGCACCCGGGGACGGTACACCGCGCCGAGCGGATGTCCCGTGACCGGAGGGCCGTACGGATCGGATCACGCCGCGACGAGCGGAATCCGGGCGCCGCAAGGCGAGGAAGTGCTCGCGGTCGTGCGCGTCGACGATGCGGACGAAGGACCGGCCTGCCGGGTCGCGGAGCTTCGCCGGCCGGATCGT
The DNA here is from genome assembly GCF_033366695.1 of Streptomyces sp. SCL15-4. Classification (NCBI taxonomy): domain Bacteria; kingdom Bacillati; phylum Actinomycetota; class Actinomycetes; order Kitasatosporales; family Streptomycetaceae; genus Streptomyces; species Streptomyces sp. SCL15-4. The sequence continues at coordinate 5,911,600 of NZ_JAOBTQ010000001.1, read as the reverse complement.
CATGGCGTCGGGTTCACACCGCCGTCCCCGGCCCGCCACCCGAACGGCAGCCAGGAGGAGCCGGGCGGGGCGGCCGGTGCGAGGGTGGGGTCACGGGGCCCCGGAGCGGGCGCCACGGAGCCGCGGGGGAAGTCCGTCCGACTGTCTGCTGGGAGTCACCGTGACCTGTTACGACCGACGTGATCTGGGCCTGCTGCTGCTCAGGGTGGGCACCGGCGGGATGCTGGCGGCGCACGGCGCGCAGAAGCTGTTCGGCTGGTTCGGCGGACACGGCCTGGAGGGCACCGGCCAGTTCATGGAGTCCATCGGCTACGTGCCCGGGAAGCTGAGCGCGATGGCGGCGGGCCTGGCGGAGACCGGCGGCGGCACACTGCTGGCGCTGGGCCTCGCGACCCCGGCGGCGGGCGCGTCGGCGGCCGGCGGGATGGCGGGAGCGGCGGCGGTGCACGTGCCGAACGGCTTCTTCGCGCAGGAGGGCGGCTACGAACACGCGGCACTCCTGGGCCTGATCGCGACCGGCCTCGCCGTCACCGGCCCCGGCCGCCTCTCCCTCGACCACGCTCTCGGGCACGTCCTCGACCGGGGCTGGATGGTCCCGGCCGCGCTCGGCGCGACGGCGGCGGCGACGGCCATGGTGGTCGGGGCCCGTGCCCGCCGGCTGCGGCGCACGGCGGAGGGCGAGCAGGAGACGCTGTTCGAGGAGTGAGCGGCCGCGGCGGGCGGTCGCGGGCACACGCCTCGACCGTCGTCACCACCCCGGGAATTCTTGTACCGGCCGGCGTATGTTTCCGGCGGCCGTGGGCGCGGGCAGCCGGTGCCCGGAGCGGGGTGGGACCGTCATCCTGTCAGGAGGTTCTTTTCCAAGGCGACGACGACCGCTCGGGTGCGGTCGCTGACGTCGAGTTTGGCGAAGACCCGTAGCAGGTGGGTCTTCACCGTGGCCTCGCCGATGACCAGGCGGCGGCCGATCTCGGCGTTGGACAGACCGTCGGCGACCGCGCGCAGCACGTCGCGTTCGCGGGCGGTGAGGGAGACGGGTTCGGGACGGCGCATGCGGGCCACGAGGCGTTCGGCGACCTTGGGCGCGAGGACCGTCTCGCCGCGTGCCGCCGAGCGGATGGCGTCGGCGAGTTGCCGGCGGGTGGTGTCCTTGAGCAGGTAGCCGACGGCGCCGGCCTCCACGGCCCGTTCGATCTCGGCGTCCGTGTCGTAGGTGGTGAGGATCAGCACCCGGGTCGGCACCGGCAGGGCGACGATCTCGGTGGTGGCGGCCACTCCGTCGAGCACCGGCATACGCAGGTCGAGGAGGGCCACGTCGGGAGTGAGCCGCCGGACCAGGTCGACACCCTCGCGGCCGTCACCCGCCTCGCCGACGATCTCGATGGTGGGCTCGCCGGCCAGCAGGGCCACGACACCGGCGCGCATCACGGTGTGGTCGTCGACCACGACGACACGGATCCGGTCGCCGGCGGAGTCGGTGACGGTGTCGGTGTCGGTCATCTGGTTCCTTCGGGGTCGGCGCGGCCGGGTGTGGGCAGGGTGGCGAGGATGCGGGTGCCGTCGCCGAGGGAGCTGGTGACGGTGAGTTCGCCGTCGAGTTCGGCGAGCCGCCGGCGCATGCCGTCGAGACCGAAACCGCGCGACTCCGCGACGACGAACCCGTTGCCGTCGTCGGTGATCTCCAGTTCGACGCCGCCGGGGACCTCGCCGAGGACGACGCCGACGGTGGAGGCGCCGGAGTGTTTGCGCACGTTGGCGAGGGATTCCTGGGTGCAGCGCAGCAGGGCGACACGGGTGCGCTGGTCCAGGTCGATGTCGGGCAGTTCGGCGGTGACGGTGAGGCCGGTGTCCTGCGCGAAGCGGTCCAGGGTGCGGCGCAGGGTGGTGGCGACCGAGCCGGGTGCCACGCCGCTGACCGGTACGGAGCCGACGAGCACCCGGGCCTCGGTGAGGTTCTCGCGCGCGGTCTGCTCGATGGAGGCGAGCTGGTGTGCGCTGCGGTCGGGATCGGCGGTGAGGGCGGCGCGGGCGGCTTCGGCGAGTACGACGATGGAGGCGAAGCCCTGGGCCAGCGTGTCGTGGATCTCCCGGGCCATCCGCTCGCGCTCCTCGGCGGCGCCCTGCCGCTGGTGGGCGAGGGCCAGTTCCTCCTGGGTGAGGACGAGTTCGGCGGTGAGTCGCTCCTGCCGCTCGTTGCTCTGGCCGACGAAGCGGTGGAGCCACAGGGCGAGGCCGGACCCGACGGCGTAGGCGACGACGGTGGCCACCGTGTTGCCGGTGCGGAAGGACGGGCTCCAGCCCTGGCCGAGGGTGCCGCCGAACACGGTGAGCGCGGCGGCCAGGCCGCTGAAGGCGACCGCGTCACGAGGAGTGCGGGTGTAGAACCAGAACTGCGGCAGGGACACGACGTAGAAGGCGGCCCCGCCGTCGAGGAGGTAGGAGGTCGCGCCCAGGACGAGGGCGAGGACGCCGAGGTGGACGCGGCGGTTCAGGAACCGGCCCGGCGGCCGGAAGAGGGTGACGGTGTGGCACACCGCGATCAGGGCGAGCAGGCCGAACATCCAGTACTGCCGGGCCGGCGACCGGTCGAGGACGCCGCCGGCCGTCGGCAGCAGGCCGAACAGGATCCAGCCCGCCGTGTTCCACAGGAGGACGCGGTCCGGGATGAGCCGGTCGCTCGGCTGCTGCTGCCAAGGGGTCACGCCGACTCACCTCATCCGTAAGGGTGTTCGGAATCCTAGCGGCGGTGGCGGTCAGCTCACCGTCTCCAGGGGACGGGGGGCGGGTCCGGCGGCGGCGCGGGTGCGGCGCGGACCGTGCGCGGGCCACCAGTTGGCCTCGCCGAGCAGGAGCATCAGGGACGGCAGCACCAGCATGCGGATGACGAAGGCGTCCAGGAGGACGGCGACGGCGAGGCTGAACCCGATCTGCTTCATCTCGATCAGGTGCAGGGCGGCGAAGCTGGCGAAGACGGTGACCATGACGACGGCGGCGCTGGTGACCACGCCGGCCGAGCTGCCGATGCCCTCGATGACGGCCCTGCGGGTCGGGACTCCGCGCAGGGCGGCCTCCCGGACGCGGCTGATCACGAAGACCTGGTAGTCCATGGACAGGCCGAACAGGATCACGAAGAGGAACAGCGGGACGCGCGAGCCGATCGATCCGGTGGAGGTGAAGTCGACCAGCTGCTCGGCCCAGGTGTGCTGGAAGACCAGGACCAGGATGCCGAGCGAGGCGCCGGCGGACAGCAGGTTGAGGACGACGCCGACCAGCGCGAGGACGACGGAGCGGAACGCCCAGACGGTCATGGCGAAGGTGACCAGGAGGAGGGCTCCGATGATGAGCGGCAGCTTCTGTTCCTGGTGGGCCGGATAGTCGGCGTAGCGGGCGACGTCGCCGGTCACGGCGGTCTCGGCGCCCTTGACCGCGCCGACGGTCTCGGGGACGTAGCGCTCGCGGAGGTCCTTGAGCGAGGTCTGCGCCTGGTTGGTGCTGACGTAGTGCGGAACCTGGAGCTGGAGCATGCTGATCCGCCGGTCGGGCGAGGTGGTCAGGGTGGACGTGCCGCTCAGGCGCGGGTCGTCCTCGACGTCGGCGGCGAGTTGGCGCAGGGCCGCGGTGACCTCGGCGGAGCGGTCGGCGCCGGCGCGGACGACGACCTGGTGCATGGACTTCAGCTCGGGGAAGGCCGCGTTGAGCCGGTCGTAGACCCGCATGGCGGCGATGGAACGGGAGTGTGTCTCGCGGCCCATGTCGGTGAGCTTCAGGCCGAGGACCGGGGCGGCCAAGGCGAGCAGCGCGAGGACCGCGACCAGGAGGGTGGCGGCGGGGCGGCGGGCGACGGGCCGCAGCACGGCGGCGGTGAGCCGCCCGGGCCCGGCCCGGTACGTCCTCGGCTTCTTCGGCGCGAGCCCGCGCTCGGCCCGGCGCTCGGCGCGCATGCCCATCTTGGCGAGCAGCGCGGGCAGCACCGTCAGGGAGCTGACGACGGCGACGAGGGTGACGACGATGGCGCCGGTGGCGATGGAGGAGAAGATGACGTCGTCGGCGAGGTAGAGGGTGGCGCTGGAGACGGCGACGGCGAGCCCGGAGAGGACGACGGCGCGGCCGGAGGTGGCGGCGGCGATCTCGACCACGGCCCGCGGGCTCAGCCGGCCGCCGCCGCGGGCCCGTTCCTCCCGCTCCCGCTTGAGGTAGAAGAGGGTGTAGTCGACGCCGACGGCGAGGCCGATCAGCAGGATGACGTTGGTGCCGACGCCCGCGTCCGGGAAGACGTGCGAGGCCGCCATCGACAGTCCTACGGCCGCCACGATCGAGGACAGGGCGAGCAGCAGCGGTACGAGGGCCATGGCGAGGGAGCTGAAGACCAGCAGCAGGGTGACGAGGGTGACCGGCAGGGCGATGACCTCGGTGCGCGAGAGGTCGTCGCCGCGCAGCTTCTCGACGCCCTTGCTGATGGAGGGCGACCCGGTCTCCTCTATGCGCAGCCCCGGGTGGGCCTTCCGTACGGCGGCGGTCTGCGCGAGCAGCGGCTCGACGTGCTTCTTGCCCTCCAGCTCGGGGCCGTTGAGGGTGACCGTGACCCGTACGGCGCTGTACCGCGCGTTGTGCACCGGTCCGGCGACGGAGCGGACCTCGGGGAGCCTGCTCATCAGGGCGGTGATGTCGGCGGCGGCCGCGTCGGCGGCACGCCGGTCGAGCCGTCCGGTGCCGGGCCCGGCGGTGATCAGGACGTGCTCGACGGGCCGCTGCTGGAGCCCGCCCTCGGCGGCGATCGCCTCGCCGCGGCCGGCCTCGCCGATACGGAAGTCCTCGGAGGTCGCCGCGTTGGTGCCGACGGAGATGCCGATGCCGAGGCACAGCACGACGAACGCCAGCCAGCCGGCGATGCCCCGCCAGGGGTGGGCGGCACTCCAGCCGGCCATGCGCACAGGAAGATTCTTCATGCCGTCCATGCTCTTGGCGGGAGCTACGGCACCGACAGCGGCGACCGGTTGAACCTGGTGTCCACCACCTGGTGGACACCGGTACGGCGGAAGGCGCGGGACCGGCCGACCTGGTCGGTGTCCCGCCGGTACGCCCCGAGGCCGGCGAGGCCGGGCATGGACGACGAACCGCTCGCCGAGTGGGCCGAGCGCCGGGACGCGAGGATCGGGCAGCTTCGCGCCGTACCCCTCGTGACCGGCGACGGCCCGCGGGCATCGCATCTGAATCCCGAGGCACCCCGCGCGATCCAGCGGTGGAACGGACACCTGTGGGAGCCGCACGGCTTCGCGGCGAATCTCGCGGAGGCGCGCCGCCTCCTGTTCCCGAGGCCCGAGGCCGCCCCGGCCCCGGAGGCAGCGCCGAGACTCGGCCCGGGAACCGGCAGACATCGGAAGCCCGAGACGCCGCGCCAACCCCGAGAACGGTTTCCGGCCCCGCGAGTCGCGGCTCCCACGATGGCCGCTTACGAAGACCTAGGCGGCAGACGAGTCGGGCTGTACCCCGAGGAGAGTCGCCGCAGTGCTATGACCTGCACAAACGTGCGTTCAGGCCGGCAGGTTCCAGGAGCGGCCGTCGGGTGCTCCGAGCCACACCCGTTGGGTGCCGTCCGGGTCCACAGTCAGGCCGAGGTCGGAGTGTGGGGGTGAGCCCGCGTCCTGCCAGCCAGTGAGAGCGTCTTCCACCTGATCCCAGAGGCGGAGAGGGCCGTGCTGGTGCACCGTCCAGCCGCCTCCGGCCGGTTCGGTCCACGCCTGCGACCCGGTGGCGACGTCCACGAGGATCACCCCCGTGCTGGTGGTCATCAGTTCGGCGGACGGTGCGGCGAGCTGAGCGAGGAACTGCCCGGTCCAGTTCTCCAGGAGTGCCGGGTTCACGCGGGTGGCGCGGGTGCGGCCGGGATGCTGGTGGAAGGTGGGTCGGGGCGGGCGTTCGTGGGGGCGGGCGAGCATGTAGCTGATCTGGTCGGTGTGGAAGCGGCCGATGGCGGTGCCGTCGTCCTGGACGGTGAGACGGACGAGTCCGGACGCGAGCATCCATCCGCTGATGGTGGTGGTAATGGTTCCACCGGCGCGTACTTGGTACAGCCAGGCCGGCGGGATGTGGCGGACGGCGCAGGTGGCCACGATGTGGTCGTATTCGGCGCCGTTCTTGTGTCCGGCGAGGCCGTCGCCGGTGATCAGGGTGGGGCGATACCCGGCGGCGTGGATGTGGTCGGCCGCCGCGGCGGCCAAGCCCGGGTCGTACTCGATGGAGTACACGTTCTTGTCGCCAAGGCGGCTACACAGGATTGCGGTGGAATAGCCGGTGCCAGTGCCGATCTCCAGCACCTTGTGACCCTCGCTGATGCCCGCGATGTCGAGCATGCGCACGATCAGGGAGGGCAGCGTGCTGGACGAGGTAGGGCGGCCGGTGACGGGTCCGGTGGCGTCTACAGCGCTGGTGCCGTCGACTTGGGTGACCCAGGTGGTGTCTTGGTAGACGATCCCCAGCCACTTTCCGGGATCGGTCTGGTCGCGGTGCACGGGGGTCCACCGGCGGCCGTCGAACTGGAACAGGCCGTTGCCGAGGAAGAGTTCGCGGGGCACCGTTTCGAGGGCTGTGCGCCAAGCCGGGTCGTTCACAGGGACGGCGGCGGCGAGTCGGCGGCGCAGGTCCGCGGGGTCGGTCATGCGAGGACTCCGTGCTGTAGGCGGTCGGCGATGGCGTGCGTGAGGGGAGCGGTGATGTGGTCGGGGAACCAAGCCCATTGACCGTTGGGGTTGCACTCATACCAGTGCCAGACGCCCTCACGGTCCAGACCGAAGTCGAAGGCGCCGAAGATGAGTCCGAAGGCATCGAGGTAGGCGCGCACGCCTTTGCCGATGGCTGGAGGGACGGGCACGGGGGTGTAGGTGAGCCGGTCGTAATGGCGGCGCCAGTCCACGCCGGGTGAGCCGTCGATGCGGACGGCGGTGAGGTGGTCGCCGACGGCGGTGAGGCGGATGTCGGCGGACTTGCGGACGCGCTGCTGAAACAGGTGCGCAGTGAGGCGTAGGTGGTTGTCGATCTGGCCTGGGGTGACGTCCTCGATCCACACGGTCAGCGCGCGGCCGGTGTCGTCCGTGTACTCGGTTTCCCTGAGCGGCTTGTAGATGACCGGCCCGTGTTCAGCGGCGAAGGCGCGGGCGCGGTCGGAAACGTTGGTGATGAGCGTGGGTGGCACGGTAAAACCGCAGGCGGCAGCCGTGGTCAGTTGCGCCGGCTTGTACTCGGCATCCCTGTTGCGCCATGGGTGGTTCAGGTAGTGCGCGCCGGGGAGAGTGGCGAGGATGCCACCAAGCCCGTAGCGGGCTTCTCCGACGGCCCATCGGCCGGTCTGCTCGTCCATGGCAAGGTCGGCGGTGTAGGGGGTGGGCCGCCGCCAGTACACCGAGCGGACGTTCCCGAGGTCGACGCTCCGGGATGCGGTGGCGAGAGTGCCACCGGTCCCGGTGCTGTCGAAGGTTCCGGACACGGCCACCTCGCGGGGGAAGTCGCCGGGGTCCAGGCGGACCACTGGCACGCGACGCCGGTTCAGTTCAGTGATCACTTCATCAGCCGTCGCGTCGTCCAGGCGCGTGACAACGAGGACGGGCGGCCCACCCACAGCCATCAGTCGGTGTCCCCGTTCTGGTCGCTCCCCTGGTCCGGAGTGCCGTCCAGGCTGGTCTTCGTGCTCGTCTCCTGCGACGTCTCCGACCGCTTGTGCCTGGCCTCCACCGTCAGCGGTGCGCCGTCGTTGCCGACCCACGCGGGGACCTGCGTGTGCGGGTCGAGGACGGGCCGGGCGGCGGGGAGAACGGCCGCAGCCGGGTACGGCCGCATGCGTCCGAGTCCCCAGGGCTTGACCTGATCCAGTGACGTGAATGGCTGCTGCATGAGTCTCCTCTTCTCTCAGGTGATCCGACAATGGCGGCCGCCGCCCGCGGCTTCCGGACGGCGAGCGGGGCTCGGCCGGGGGTGGTCGGGCCACCCTTCCCAGGGATTGGGCGGGCGGCCGTTGCGTCCAGCCCGAGCCCGCCGGCTGGACTCACTCGCTCGTTGGTCATGGTCGTCGTCACGCCTTGGTCTGGGTGGCTGGAGGGAAGCCCCGCCCGTGTGCCTCGGGGAGAAGCCTGCTGGCGGGGCGGCGCCGAGGTGCCTTCACGGGTGCGGCTCCCGGCAGCTGACAGTCAGTCAACACGTGGGCACGGGGATGGGGAGACTCCAGAAGGTGACTCCACCGCGGAGTCCTCTCAGCGGCGTCGGCCTTAGCATCGGTTCCATTCGCTACCCGGGGGAGTTGCAGATGGACCGTCTGTCACCGGACCCGCGGGAGGTCGCCGCCGGTTTGCTCGGGGATGAACGGCTGCGCCATGCGTGCGCCGAGCGGGACATGGGGGCGGTGTTCCGGATGCTCAATGCGCGCGGTGTCAGTACGCGGCGCATCGCTGCCGCCGTCGACATCACGCAGGGGCGGCTGTACGACTACATGAACGGCAAAAGCCGGGTGGAGAAGCTGACCCTGTTCGAGCAGATCGCCGACGCCTTCCACATCCCCGGCCATCTGCTGGGGCTGGCTCGACGCTCGTGGGAGCCCGCGCCGACGACCGCCGAGCACGAGCGCACGGACCGGCCGCCGCCGGACGGTGACGACCTGGTGGCGATGGATCATTTCCGCAGCGCTGACCGCCAGACCGGCGGCGGCAGGTTGTACGGGGCTGTCATCCGGCACCTGTCGGACCGGGTGGCGCCCCGGCTGGTCGACATCGGCAGCGGTCCGCAGGTATTCGCCGCCGCAGCCGCGCTGACCGAGATGGCGGGTTGGATGGCTCACGACTCCGGTCATGATGACCGCGCGGCCCAGCACTTCGCCCGCGCTCTCGCACTGGCCCACACCTCTGGTGACCTCCCGTTGGCCGCGCACGTTGCTGCGAGCAGCAGCCACCTTGCCCTTGAGACCGGGGATGCGGCCGGGGCTGTCGGCTGGGCGCGGACCGGGCTCGAGCTGGCCGCGCAGGGGCCTCGGATTCCCGCGCTGACAGCGCGGCTGCACACCATGCGGGCGCGTGCGCTGGCGGTCGCGTCTCAGCGCACCCCGGCCGCCCACGCGCTGGAGGCCGCGCACCGCGGCCTGGAGGCTTCGCCCACTGCCGACCACCCGTGGCTGAGCCCGTTCGACACCGCCGCGCTGGCCGGCGAGTCGGCTCTGATCCTGCGTGATCTGGAGAAGTACGACGAGGCGCTGTCGCACGCCGAACAAGCTGTTGCGCTGCGCGAGGCGGGGCGGGCGCGGTCCCTGGCTCTCAGCCGGATCAGCCTGGTGGACATCCACGTGCGCCGGGGTGACCTGGACTCCGCTGTGAGCGTCGGCCACGACCTACTCAGTACGAGCCCGACTCTCGGTTCGGTCCGAGTGGTGCAGCAGCTTGACGGGCTACGCCGGCTGCTGGAGCCGCACCGGGGGTACCGGCCGGTCCGGGAGCACCTGGCGCGGTTCGATGATGCACACCGCGCCAGAATGCTCCTGCTGGCCGATCTGATCCCGCCATCCCCGGGAGGCACCACCGCATGAAGCCCACAGCACCCGATCCCGCCGACACCGACGCGTGGAATGCGTACCTCGCGGAGGGCAACGCCAAGCAGGCCCGCAAGCGCGTGGCGGCCGACGTGCTGCTGCGGGAGCCGTACGGCCGTGTGCTTCTGGTGAAACCCACGTACAAACCGGGATGGGATCTGCCCGGCGGGATGGCGGAGGCCAACGAGCCGCCGGAGGACACCGCCCGCCGTGAGCTGATGGAGGAACTCGGCGTGCGCGTCACGCTGCTCGGGCTGCTGGTGGTGGACTGGGTGGCCCCACACGGTCCCTGGGATGATCAGCTCGCGTTCATCTTCGACGGCGGCACCCTGAACCAGGACCAGGCCGACCGACTACGGCCACGAGACGACGAGCTGTCCGAAGCCGCCTTCGTCACGATCACCGAAGCCGCCGACCGCCTCCGGGACCGCACCCGGCGCCGGTTCGAGCACGCCCTGAAGGCACTGGACGCGGGACGGCCGCTGTACCTTCGCGACGGCACGCCCCTCATATGACAATGCGTGTCGCCCGGCTCCGGCGTCCGAGGCATGGCTGCTTCCACGGCCACGTCACGGCCACGCAATCCGGTACGAACCGGTGTGGACCGGGGCCGAGCGACGTCCGTCAACACGCGGAAAAGGACGCCTGTCCAGTGTGTTCGCCGGCCAGAAGACCTAGGCGGCAGACGAGTCGGGCTGTACGCCGGGTTCTGTTCCCCGGTTGCCTCGCGGCGGCCGGGGCGACGGCCATCCATCTAGGGCCGGCGTTGCCGCCGGCCTCGTGCGGTCTACCCGCGGACTCGGGCGGGCAGCCCTCGATCGTCCGCGCAGGGACACCGGAGTGTCCCCTCTTGACCTTGCTCCGGGTGGGGTTTACCTAGCTGCCCAGGTCACCCTGGGCACTGGTGGTCTCTTACACCACCGTTTCACCCTTACCCGGCGCCTGAGCGCCGGGCGGTCTGCTTTCTGTGGCACTGTCCCGCGGGTCACCCCGGGTGGCCGTTAGCCATCACCCTGCCCTGTGGAGCCCGGACGTTCCTCGGGAAGCCCCTTGAAGGGACTCCACGCGGCCGTCCGCCCGGCTCGTCTGCCGTGAGAACCATGGTACCGGGCGGCTGCCCCCGCGCGGACCGGCCCTACGTCCCCAGCGCCCCGATCCCCCGCCGCCACGCCGTCTCCAGGTCGGCGTCGGGCGGGAAGCGGCCGTGGATCTCCAGGACGACCATGCCGTGGGCGAAGGCCCAGAAGGCGCGGGCCAGGTCCATGTCGCCGGCGCAGACGCGCAGCAGGGGCCGGGCGGCGCGGTCCTCCAGGCCGGCAGGCAGCTCGGCGCGCGGCAGGGGCCGTTCGGTGGCCAGGCAGTACAGGTGGGGGTGGGCGAGGGCGTAGCTCCGGTAGGCCATGGCGAGCGCCTCCAGCGAGCCGGGGGCACGGGCCTCGGCGGCCTGGAGGGTCTGCGCGGTCTCGGCCAGCAGCTGTGCCACCAGCTCGACCTCCACGGCGTGCTTGTCGGGGAAGTGCTTGTAGAGGGAGGGCGCCTTGATGCCGAGGCGGTCGGCGAGGGTGCGCATGGTCAGGTGCGCGGGTCCGGACTCCTCCAGGAGGTCCCGGGCCGCCGCCACGATCTCCCGTGCCCGCGGGGTGAGCCGGTCAGCCACGCTGGAAGCCCTCCTTGGTGCGCAGTCCGTAGCCGAGGACGCGATCGTAGGAGATGTGGGCGAGCCAGCCGCACGGCGCGGCGAAGGCGGCCGGCCAGTGCGGCGGGAGCGCGGCGCAGGCGACGGCGAGCGTGAGCGGGACCAGGGCGCGGTGCATGGCGTTGTAGTACGGCACCGCGCGGGGCGGCAGCTGCCCCTTGGCCATGCGGGGTGCCTCGTCGAGCGCCACCAGGAAGGTCAGGTCCGGCAGCACGAGGAAGGTCAGCGCGAGGGCCACGGCCGGCCAGCCGTGGTGCACGCCCTCCACGACCGCGAGGACCGACCAGAACAGGGCGGACACCAGCCAGGCCCCGCGGCGCAGGGCCGGACGCGGGAAGTGCCGCGTCACGGTGGTCGTGCCGGTTGTGGCGGTCATGACTGCCTCCGGGTCGGGAGCTTGGCGCGCCAGGGTCGGCCCAGAACGTATGGCTAACACCGTTAGCCGTCAAGCCCTGGCACGGTGGCCCGTATCCCGCGAGGCGTACGCGCCGGCCGACATGGAGCCTCGCGCGTGGTTCCCGACGGACTGCTGACGGTGCGTCAACCAAGACTCCGCAACACGGCGTTGCGGGCGCTTCGTGCCCGGCCGGACGGAGGCGGTCCGCCGTATGCCGGAGATCGTCTTGGGGGTGGAGCAACGACGACGGTGTACCGGCGCAGGCCGGTGAGCGTGGTCCGGCTGTACGCCGACGACCCGGGCGCCCTGGTCCAGGCCCTCGCGGCGCGCTGAACCCCGCGGACCGGGCCACCCGCGGGACCGCCGTACCCTGGCGCGGAGGTCTACGTGAGGAGTACGTGTTGCTGGTCCTGCTGCCGCCTTCGGAAGGCAAGGCGAACGCGGTCGAGGGCGCCCCGCTGGAGCTGGGCTCGCTGTCCCTGCCGGGACTGACCGCCGCCCGGGAGGCCGTGCTCGGCGAGCTGGTCGAGCTGTGCTCGGGCGACCCGGACAAGGCGCGCGAGGTGCTCGGGCTCAGCGAGGGGCTGCGCGGCGAGGTCGCGAAGAACGCCGGGCTGCGCACGGCCGGCGCCCGCCCCGCCGGGGAGATCTACACCGGTGTCCTCTACGACGCCCTCGGCCTGGCCACGCTGGACGCCGGCGCCCGGCGGCGCGCCGCGGACTCGCTGCTGGTGTTCTCCGGACTGTGGGGCGCGGTGCGGGTGACGGACCGGATCCCCTCCTACCGCTGCTCGATGGGCGTGAAGCTGCCGGACCTGGGCGCGCTGGCCGGACACTGGCGGACGCCGATGGCCGAGGTGCTGCCGGCGGCGGCCGGCGAGGGGCTGGTGCTGGACCTGCGCTCCTCGGCCTACGCGACCGCCTGGAAGCCGAAGGGCGAGGCGGCCGGGCGCACGGCGACGGTACGAGTGCTGCACGCGCCCACCCGGAAGGTCGTCAGCCACTTCAACAAGGCGACGAAGGGCCGGATCGTGCGCGGCCTGCTGACGTCCGGCGCCGCGCCGGAGAACCCCGCCGAGCTGGTGGAGGCGCTGCGGGAGCTGGGCTACACCGTGGAGGCCGAGGCTCCCGGCAAGGCGGGCAGGGCGTGGGCGCTGGACGTGCTGGTGGACGAGATCCACTGACGGCTCGTTGCACTATGCGCAACGCTCATTGCGGGTGGTGCAGCCGCTGGGCACGATGAGGGCATGACCTCGCCGCTGCCCTCCGCCGCCGACCCCTCCGTCCTGGATCTCGCGCCCGTCCTGCCCGTGGTGGTGCTCGCCGACGCCGCCGACGCCGTACCGCTGGCGCGGGCGCTGGTGGCCGGCGGGCTGCCCGCGATCGAGGTCACGCTCAGGACCCCGGCGGCGCTGGAGGCGATCCGCGCCATCGCCGGCGAGGTACCGGAGGCGGTGGTCGGCGCGGGCACGGTGGTCACACCGGAGCAGGTGGACGCGGTGACGGCGGCCGGGGCGCGGTTCCTGGTCAGCCCCGGCTGGACGGAGGCACTGCTGACGGCGATGCGCGCGTCCGGGGTGCCGTTCCTGCCCGGGGTGTCGACCGCCTCGGAGGTGGTCGCGCTGCTGGAGCGCGGGGTGCGGGAGATGAAGTTCTTCCCGGCGCAGGCGGCGGGCGGTACGGCGTATCTGCGCTCGCTGGCCGGACCGTTGCCGCAGGCCCGGTTCTGCCCGACCGGCGGTATCGGGCCGGCGACCGCGCCGGAGTACCTGTCCCTGCCCAACGTCGGCTGTGTCGGCGGCAGCTGGATGGTCCCGGCGGACGCGGTGGCCGACCGCGACTGGGGCCGGATCGAGGAGCTGGCGCGGGCCGCGGCCGGGCTCAGGGACGCAGGTGGGACGTGTCGTTGAACAGCCGTACGCTCGCGTTGCCGTCCGCGTAGTACGCCACCGCCGACAGGGACGCCGCCGACAGCTCCATCCGGAACAGCGACTCGGGCGGAGCGCCGAGGGCGAGGCGGATCAGGGTCTTGATCGGGGTGACGTGGGTGACCAGCAGGACCGTGCGGCCCGGGTACGCGGCGACCAGCTTGTCCCGGGTGGCGGCCAGCCGTACGGCGGTCTCGGCGAAGCTCTCGCCGCCGCCGGTGGGATGCGCCTGCGGGTCGGCGAGCCAGGCGTTCAGGTCGTCCGGGTAGCGCTCGCGGACCTCGCCGAAGGTCAGGCCCTCCCAGGCGCCGAAGTCCGTCTCGCGCAGGCCGTCCTCGACCGTGACGTCCAGGTTCAGGCGGGCGGCGACGATCGCGGCGGTCTCCCGGGTACGGGCGAGGGGCGAGGCCACGACGTCCTGGATGGTGCCGCGCCTGGCCAGGGCCTCGGCGACGCGGTGCGCCTGCTCGCGGCCGGCGGCGGAGAGCGAGGGGTCGGTGCCGCCGCTGCCGGAGAAGCGTTTCTGGGGGGTGAGCGGGGTCTCGCCGTGGCGGAGCAGCACGAGGGTGGCGGGCGCGCCGAGGTCGGGGGCGGCGCTCCAGCCGGGGGCGGAGGAGTGCGCCTGGCCGGAGGGCGGGCGGTCCTCCTCGCCGGGAAGTGCAGCTGCCTCGTCGGGAAGTGCCGCCGCTGTCTCGTCGGGAAGTGCAGCTGTCTCGTCGGGAGGTGACGCGGTCTCGTCGGCTGTCGGTGCCGTCGCCGCCAGGTCGGCGCGGGACTGCGACGGCGACCACTGCTCGCCCTTCGCTCCCGCGTCCATCGCCTCGTTGGCCAGGCGGTCCGCCTGCTTGTTCCGGTCGCGGGGGATCCACTCGTACGTGACCTGGTCCGGCGGGAAGACGGAGCGTGCCTGGCCGGCCAGCGGCTTCATGTCGGGATGTTTGATCTTCCAACGGCCCGACATCTGCTCGACGACGAGCTTGGAGTCCATGCGGACGTGCACCCTCGCGGTGGGATCGAGGGCGTGCGCGGCGCGCAGTCCGGCCAGGAGGCCGCGGTACTCGGCGACGTTGTTCGTGACGACGCCGAGGAACTCCGCCGCCTCCGTCAGCGTCTCCCCCGTCGCCGCGTCGCGCACCACGGCCCCGTACCCCGCGGGCCCCGGGTTGCCCCGCGACCCGCCGTCGGCCTCGACGATGAACTCCCGCACGCCGGCTCCCCCAGGATTCCTCAGATGCCCGACTCCGCCGTGCGCACCAGGATGCGCCGGCAGTTCTCGCAGCGGACCACGGTGTCCGGCGCGGCCGAGCGGATCTCGTTCAGCTCGGTGATGGCCAGCTCCTGCCGGCAGCCCTGGCAGGACCGGGCGTACAGCTTGGCCGCGCCGATGCCGCCCTGCTGCGCGCGCAGCTTGTCGTACAGCTTCAGCAGGTCCGCCGGGACGGACGCGGCGACGACCTCGCGCTCCTTCGTCACGGAGGCGACCTCGCCGTCGATCTCCTCGAACGCCGCGTTCCGGCGCCCGGTGGCGTCGTCGATCTTCGCCTGCACCGAGCCGACCCGCTCCGTCAGCTCGCTCACCCGCTCCTGCGCGGACTCGCGGCGCTCCATGACCTCGAGGACCACGTCCTCCAGGTCGCCCTGCCGCTTGGCGAGGGAGGCGATCTCGTGCTGGAGGTTGGACAGGTCCTTCGGCGAGGTGACCGCTCCGGAGTCCAGGCGCTGCTGGTCGCGGGCGGCGCGCTGGCGCACCTGGTCGACGTCCTGCTCGGCCTTGGTCTGCTCGCGGGCGCAGTCGCTCTCCTCGGTCTGCGCGGCCACGAGCAGGTCGCGCAGCTGCGTGAGGTCCTTCGTCAGCGAATCGATCTCGGCGTGCTCGGGCAGCGACTTCCGCTTGTGCGCGAGCTGCTGGAGACGGACGTCGAGGTCCTGGACGTCGAGGAGTCGGATCTGGTCGGCGGGCGCGGCGTTCAGTTGGGGGCTCCCGTGGGCTAGAGGGTGTTGATGGACGCCGCGTGGGCGGTCCAGGGGTCGGTGACCGTCTTGGAGACGTGGACCCGCAGGTCCCAGCCGTTGCGGTCGGAGATCTCGTCGAGCTGGCTCGCGGCCAGCTCGCACCAGGGCCACTCGGTGGCCCAGTGCGCCGCGTCGAGCAGCGCGAGGGGGCTGTGGGCCACCGCCTCCGAGGCGGGATGGTGGCGCAGGTCGGCGGTCAGGAAGGCGTCGACGCCGGCCGCGCGGACCTGGTCGAAGAGGCTGTCGCCGGAGCCGCCGCTGACGGCGACCGTGCGGACGACGGCCTCGGGGTCGCCGGCCACCCGGATGCCCTGCGCGGTGGCGGGCAGCCGCTCGGCGGCACGGGCGGCCAGTTCGCGGACGGTGAGCGGGTGGTCCAGCTCGCAGACCCGGCCGAGGCCCCGGCGCCCGTGCGGGTCGGTGGGGTCCGGCACGAGGGGGCCTACGACCCTCAGGTCCAGGGCGGCGGCGAGGGCGTCGGAGACACCGGGGTCGGCGGTGTCGGCGTTGGTGTGGGCGACGTGCAGCGCGATGTCGTTCTTGATCAGCGTGTGCACGACCCGGCCCTTGAAGTGCGTGGCCGCGACCGTGGTCGTGCCGCGCAGATAGAGCGGATGGTGGGTGACCAGCAGGTCGGCGCCGAGCCGCACCGCCTCGTCGACGATCTCCCGCACGGGGTCGACGGCGAACAGCACCCGGGTGACCTCGCGGTCGGGGTCGCCCGCCACCGTGCCGACCGCGTCCCAGGACTCGGCCCGCTCTGCGGGCCACAGGTTCTCCAGCGCGGCGATGACTTCAGACAGACGGGGCACGGGCCAAGGCTACCTGGCTGTTCGACGGGGGTGTACCGCATGCGTCCGGTCTGGCCCCGCTCGGCACACCCGTCCCGGTTTCCTCGGGTGAATCGCTTCTGCGCCACCCGTATGTGTGAAGCGGGCCCGGGCGCCTCACACGCCTGTGCACACCAAAACTAGCGTCGTCGCCGGAGGTGACCGAACGATGACGGTCTGTGCTATCGAACCCCCGTCCACGGCCGGGGCCGACGGCGCGCCGGAGGCGGGATGCGTGATCACGGCGGACGGCGCGTACGCGGCCCGGCTCGCGCCCGCCGGTGACTGCTGGTTCCCGGAGCGGTGGACCCTGGACGGCCCGGAGCCCTACGCGGTGCCGCTGCCCGGCGGCCAGCCGGAGGAGCCCGGCACCCGAGTGCAGCCGATGGGGGACGGCCGGGTGCTGATCCACCGGCCGGCGGCCGGACGGCACATGTTCGCGCTGCTGTACCCGACCGGGCCCGGCACCGGCGAACTGCCGCTCGGCGCGGTGGAGTGCCCCGAGCCCGGCACCCGGCTCGCCCTGCTGCCGCCGGCGCCGGGAGGCGCCCGGGCGTACGCCCTCGCGACCGGGCCGCGCTCCAGCGTGGTGTGGCGGGTGGCGGGCGGGGCGTTCGGCCCGGAGCGGCTGGCCGAGCTGCCGGGGCGCTGCTCGGGCGGGGTCTGGCTGGACGGCGCCGGGCGGCTGCTGGCGCTGGACCGGGAGCTGGGCGGGCGCACCAAGACGGTCGTGGTGGACTTGGAGCGGGGCGTGGTCTCGCCGCTGCTGGAGATCGCGGACGACAGCGACGACCGGCTGCTGCTCGCCGACCTCGACAGCGGACTGCTGCTGATCTCCTCCGACGCGCCCTCACCCGGGCAAAAACGATTGGGCTGGGGCGTGCTGGGCAGCACCCTGCCGGTGCGGTTCCCCCGGTGCCTGCTGCTGCCGGACTGCGTGGTGACGCCGTTCGCGATCCAGCCGGGGCAGGTGCTGATGCCGGAGAACTGCGCGGTGGGCCTGCGCATCGACGGCGCGCGCGGCACCTGGGTGGGCACCTGGCGGCCGGCCGAACGCCGGGTCCGGCATCTGCCGGCGCCCGAGGGCTGGCTCGCGGGCGCCGGGGTGTGGACGCGGGACGGGGTGCTACGGCTGCCGTACGCGACGAGGACGACACCGTGCGGCGTGTCGGACCTGACGGCCCCACGGGGCGACACCCGGTCGCCGGAACCATCCGGCCGGGAAACCACGGCACGGCGACCGGAGCCGGCCCCGCAGCCGCCGGCATCCACGAAGCGACCGGCGTCCAGGCCCACCGCGCCGGCGGCGCCCGTACCGACGGGCCCGGTGACGGCGGCGCCGACGGTCCCGAGGACGGCCGCACCCGCAGGGCCCGGGACCGCCGTGCCTGCGGAGCACGGGGCGGCCGTGGCCATGGAGCCCCGGGCCGTGCCGCCGGTGGCCGGGGGCCCCGCTCGGGCGGAGTTCCGTACCGCCGTACCGACGGGCGCCGGCGTCCTCGTCGCGACGGAGAACTGGAGCCCCGACCCGCCGGAACTCCCGTCCGCCGCCGCGCCGTTGGCGCGGGCCGTCGGGCCGGTGACGATGCGGCCCGTGCCCTTGCGGGAGGCCCCTCTGGGGCGTCTTGTAACGAACTAGTGCCGGTCGGCGTGTACGCCTGGATTCGGCCCGTGGTGCGCCGGTTAGACTCGCTCGGCTGTACCGAAGATCATGTTGACGGGGTGAATACGTCCGATGAGCGACACCAGCACGACTGAGCAGCTGTCTGCCGGCTCTTCCGAGACCGCCGGCCGCGGTCGGCACCGGGGCCCGGTGGCGGCCCAGGAGAGGGAGACCGCTCCGCACGGCCGGCACCGCAAGCCGGTTCAGGAGAGGGCCGAGGCGGCTGCCTGACGGCAGTGAAGTGGAGGGGGCGTCCGACCGGGCGCCCCCTTTTTCTCTGCCCGCCGGCGGGAGTGGCGCCGTTCAGGTGTGCTCCACGACGGTGTCGGCGAGGACCGGCGCATCGTCCCGGTCCACGGCGCCGGCCTCCACTCGCACCCGTCCCGCCTCGCGCCACATGCGGATGCGCAGGGTCTCGCCCGGGAACACGACCCCGGCGAACCGGGTGTCGTAGCCGCGTACGCGGGTCACGTCCCCGTCGAGCAGCGTGTCCACGACCGCCTTGAGGGTCATGCCGTAGGTGCACAGCCCGTGCAGGATGGGCCGGTCGAATCCGGCGCGCCTGGCGAAGTCGGGGTCGGCGTGCAACGGGTTCCAGTCGCCGCAGAGGCGGTAGAGCAGGGCCTGGTCCTCACGGACGGGGCGCTCCACGATCCGGTCCGGGTCGCCGGCGGGCGGGCCGAGCCGGCCGGCCGGACCGCGGTCGCCGCCCCAGCCGCCCTCTCCGCGGACGAAGATCCGGGCCTCACTGGTCCACAGCGGGCCGTCGGCGTCGGCGGCCTCGGTGCGCATGACGAGGACGGCCGCCGTGCCCTTGTCGTACACGGCGGCGATCCGGCCGGTGGCGGTGGCGGTGCCCCGTACCGGGATCGGGCGGTGGACCTCGATGCTCTGCCCGCCGTGCAGGACGCGTGCCAGGTCGACGTCGATCCCCGGCATGGACAGCCCGCTGATCACCCCGGGCGAGCCGTTGCCCGCGACGGTGGCGAAACTCGGCAGGACGTGCAGCCGGGACTCCAGGGTGTAGCGCAGCTCGTCGGGGTCGGTGGCGGGACGCCCGGCGCCGATGCCGAGGTGGTAGAGCTGTACGTCCTTGTGGTCCCAGGTGATCTCACCGGCCCGGGGTCCGGCCGCGAGGGCCTGCGTGGCGTCGATGGGCATGGGGCTCCTGGAGCGGTGACGGTGACGGCCGGTCTAGAACGGGTTCCAGTCCGGCGCCCTCTGTATAGCCGAGCGCTCCGCACGTGTGAAGGCTCCCGGCGAGGCGTCGGTCCCGGGCGGCGGGCCGTGACATTCGTACTGTCCTTCTCCGTACATCCGCATCTGCCCGACGTGGTGTCCGGTTCCTTACATTCGCTACGTACGCTGTGCGTCCTGTCGCCGCACGGCGAGGACCAGGCGACCGGGGGGAGACGAAGATGACGGGGTGGTGCGGACCGCGGGACCGGTGGCGCACGGAGCGCGAGCGCTTCCGGGCCGCGCGGCGGACGCTGCGCGACGCCAGGAGGTCCGGCGTCGACCATCCGGGGCCGCCGCCCACCGGTTTCTCCCTGCTGCCCTGGCTGCTGCTGGGCATGGGGTCCATCTCCAATGTGATCCAGGGCGACACGCCGAACCCGTGGATCGGCGGCCTGGGCCTGCTGGCCTTCAACTCCCTCTACGTCCACGTCACCTTCCGTGCCTTCGACCGGGCCAAGCGGGAGTCGGTCTCCACCCGGGTGGCGCTGGGGCTGCTCGGCCTGGTCACCACGGGGCTCGCGCTCGGCTACGGCGGCAACTGGCTGATGTTCTTCCCGCTGCTGGGCCTGGCCACCGGCGCGATCCTGCGCGGACCCTGGCTGGGCCGGGCCGGGCTGCTGCTCACGCTGTACGCGGGGCTGATCTCCTGGCTGCGGGCCGGCTGGGACGAAGGCACCGGCATCGCCTATGCCACGTTCCTGTCCAGCATGGTGACCGCCGCGATCCTCGGTCTTTCGGAGGCGGTGCGGGAGCTGCGGGCCGCCCGCGAGGAGCTGGCCCGGCGGGCGGTGGAGAAGGAGCGGCTGCGCTTCTCCCGTGATCTGCACGACCTGCTCGGCCACACCCTTTCCGTGGTCGTGGTGAAGTCGGAGGCGGCCCGGCGGCTGGCCGCCCGCGACCTGGACGCGGCGCTGGCGCAGATCGCGGACATCGAGTCGGTGGGCCGGCAGGCGCTCACCGAGATCCGGGAGGCGGTGACCGGCTACCGCGAGGGCAGCCTCGCCACCGAGCTGGCCCGGGCCCGGTCGGCGCTGTCCGCGGCGAGCGTGCGGCCGGTGGTCCGCCAGTCCGGGACGCCGCTCGACCCGCAGACCGAGGCGCTGCTCGGCTGGGTGGTCCGCGAGGCGGTCACCAACGTCGTCCGCCACAGCGACGCCACCCGCTGCGAGATCACCGTGGACTCGGCCGCCGAACGAGTGCGGCTGACGGTGACGGACAACGGCACGGGTGCCTCCGGCGGTGGGGACGAGGGGCTCGCGTGTGGTGGCGGAGGCGTGGCCGGCGCGTCCGTCGGCGGCGGCGTGGAAGGTGTCTCCGGTGGTGGGGGCACAGGTGGTGGGCGTGAGGGGTTCGCCTCCGGTGGTGAGGTTCTGGGGATCGCCTCGGGTGGCTGGGGCGGGGGCGGCACGTGCGGCGGGGCTGAGGGCGCGCATGAGAGCGTGGGAGCCTTTCGGGGTGGAAGTGCGGGCGGTAACGGGCTGGTGGGGCTCACCGAGCGTCTCGCGGCGGTGGGCGGCTCGCTCACGGCCGGTCCCTCCGCCCGGGGCGGGTTCACGGTCGCGGCCGTCCTTCCCGTCGGCGCCGACGAGTTGACGCCTACGGGATGACACCGCGGGCCGCGGTGACGAGGCCCGTGCCCCCGTACCCTGGCCGCATGAGTGAGACCTCCGGGAAGCAGCGGTCCGTCCACCGTGTCCGGGTGTTGCTCGCCGAGGACCAGGGGATGATGCGCGGCGCGCTCGCCCTGTTGCTCGGGATGGAGGAGGACATCGAGGTCGTGGCCCAGCTGGGCTCGGGCGACGGGATCGTGGACGCCGCGGTCGAGCACCGCGCGGACGTGGCTCTGCTGGACATCGAACTGCCGGGGATGAGCGGCCTGGACGCGGCGGCCGAGCTGCGGACGCGGGCGCCCGGGTGCCGGGTGCTGATCCTGACCACCTTCGGCCGGCCGGGTTATCTGCGCCGGGCCATGGAGGCCGGCGCGGCCGGTTTCCTCGTCAAGGACGGGCCGGTGGAGGAGCTGGCCGCGGCGATCCGGCGGGTGCTCGCCGGGGAGACGGTGATCGATCCGGCGCTGGCCGCCGCCGCGCTCGGCGCCGGACCCAATCCGCTGACCCCGCGTGAGTGCGAGGTGCTGAAGGCGTCGGTGGACGGAGCGACCGTCGCCGACATCGCGGCGCGGCTGACCCTGTCCGAGTCGACCATCCGCAACTACCTCTCCTCCGCGATCGGCAAGACCGGCACCCGCAACCGGGCCGAGGCGGTGCGCGAGGCCCGGCAGCAGGGGTGGCTGTGAGGGGGTGAGCGCGGCCCCTGCCGTGGCGGCGCCTCCTACTGGATCACCTCCGCAGCCTTGACGCCCTCCCCTTCCGGAGCCAGGCAGAGGAACCACTTGCCCGGAGCCCCGGCGGCCCTCACCGGCAGGTCCACGGTGCTGCCGCCCTCCTTCCACGTGCACTTGACCTGCTGCGCGGTCGCGGCGACCCGGCCCACCGCGAGACGGCCGGGACCCGTGGCGCCCTCCTTCCCCAGCGGCACCGCGCCGAGCGAGACGTCCCGGCCCGACACGCGGTCCCACTCCTCGAAGGTGTCGAAGACGAGCACCCTCGGGTGGCGGTCGCCGCCGAGGTACAGGCTCGTGTAGTACGACGTCCGGTTGACCAGGCCGGCGGCTCCGGGCGGCAGCACCGTCTGCGCGAACCCGAACCTGCGCATGGCCTCCAGCTGTCCGGCCGCCTCCGCCCGGTCGCGCGGCGCTCCCCATACGGTCAGCTCCACCCGCCAGTCCCCGCCCTGGTCCGTCCCGCTGCCCAACGAGGTGCGCTGCGGCCGGTACACATGGCGTGCCTCCGGCGTGGACGGTCCGGCGGCCACGTGCGTCCGCCGGTCGGCGCCGGGCAGCCCGGTCAGTGCCAGTGTCGCTCCCGTCGAGCCCGCCAGCACCAGGGTGGTGGCCGCCGCCACGGCCCAGCGCCGCGCCGTGCGCCGCCGCCGGCCGGCGCGGATGACCGCCTGGACCGGGGCTATGCCGATCTCGACCTCGTCCGCCGCGTCGGCGAGCAGGAGGGCGATGTCCGTCTGCGTCATGTCGTGCTTCTCCCGGTCCCCGCTCATCACTTCCGCCTCCCGTGCGTCACCGTCTCGGCCAGTGCCGGTATGGCGCGGAGCTTCGCGATGCCCTTGGCCGCGTTGCTCTTCACCGTGCCGACGGAGCAGCCCATGGCCTCCGCCGCCTGGGTCTCCGTCAGGTCCTCCCAATAGCGCAGGACCACCGCCTCGCGCTGCCGCGCGGGCAGTTGGGCGAGCGCCGTGAGCAGGGCGCCGCGGTCGTCGGCCTGCGCGATCCGGTCCCCCGTGTCGGCCACCTCGCGCACCAGGCCGGAGTCGTCCTTCGGCGCCAGGAACTCCCGGAGCCTCCTGCGGTGCCTGCGCGCGTGGGCGTTGATCATCACCCGCCGTACATACGCCTCCGGGTCGTCGGCGGCACCGACCCGGCGCCATGCCGTATAGACCTGTTCGAGCGTCGACTGGACCAGGTCCTCGGCGGCGTGCTGCTCCCCCGTGAGCAGAAATGCCGTACGCATCAACCGCGGCCAGCGGCCGACCATGAAGCTCTGGAACTCCTCGTCCCGAGCCTGCTTCCCGTCCCCCATGGGCACCTCCTAGATGTCTAAAGGAGTCCATGAGCCCTCCGGACCGTTGCCCCGCCCGCACAAACTGGAACGCGTTCCATCCACGGCCCGAACCGTGACGGACTGTCAGAAACCCATGGAACGGTCAAGATTTCGTTAGGGGCCCGAAGCAACGGAATAGTTGCCTGTGCATACGAGGTTTACCCGGCACTTATGACACGTGGAAGGCCTCACTCCATGACAGACACGACGACCGACCAGCCCACCCGGAAAGCGGGCGGCGCGGTGGTCCCGGTGCTCGCGTTCGCGGGCATCGTCGTCGCGGTGATGCAGACGCTGCTCGTGCCGGTCATCAAGGACCTGCCGCAGCTGCTGGACACCGCACCCAGCAACGCCACCTGGGTCCTCACCTCCACCCTGTTGTCGGGTGCCGTGGCCACTCCGATCATGGGCCGGCTCGGCGACCTCTACGGCAAGCGCCGGATGCTCGTCCTGAGCCTCTCCGTGATGGTGATCGGCGCCCTGGTCAGCGCGTTCACCAGCGAGCTGCTCACCATGATCGTCGGCCGTACCCTCCAGGGCTTCGCCATGGGCGCGATCCCGCTGGGCATCGGCCTGATGCGGGACATGCTGCCGCGCGAGCGGCTCGGCTCCGCGATGGCCCTGATGAGTTCCTCGATCGGCGTCGGCGGCGGCCTCGCGCTGCCCGCCGCGGCCCTGGTCGCCCAGCACACCGACTGGCACGCGCTGTTCTACGGCGCCGCCGGCCTCGGCGTGCTCGCCATCGCCCTCACCCTCCTCGTCGTACCCGAGTCCCCGATGCGCGCGCGGGGCTCCTTCGACCTGGTCGGCGCGCTGGGTCTGTCCACCGGTCTGGTGCTGCTCCTGCTGCCCATCACCAAGGGCAGCGACTGGGGCTGGTCGTCGGGCACGACGCTCGGCCTGTTCGCCGCGGCCGTCGTCGTCCTCGTCGTGTGGGGACTGTTCGAGCTGCGCGTCAAGGCGCCGCTGGTCGACCTGCGCACCACCGCCCGTCCGGCGGTCCTGTTCACCAACCTCGCGTCGATCATGGTCGGCGTGGCGTTCTACGTCGTCTCGCTCGTCCTGCCCCAGCTGCTCCAGCTGCCCACCGCCACCGGGTACGGCCTCGGCCAGTCGATGGTCGTCGCGGGCCTGTGCGTGGCCCCGCTGGGCCTGACGATGATGTTCACCGCTCCGGTGTACGCGCGGCTGTCCGCCCGCTACGGCCCCAAGGTCACCCTGATCACCGGCCTGCTGATCATCGCGATCGGCTACGGCGGCGGGCTCGGCCTGATGGACGCGGCCTGGCAGACGATCGTCACGTCCGTGATCCTCGGCGCGGGCATCGGCCTCGCCTACTCCTCGCTGCCCGCGCTGATCGTGGGCGCGGTCCCGGCGTCCGAGACCGGTGCGGCGAACGGGCTGAACACGCTGATGCGGTCCATCGGCACGTCGGTGTCGAGCGCCGTCGTCGGGATGGTGCTGGCCAACACCGCGGACAACGTGGGCGGGGTCGCGGTCCCGACCATGCACGGTTTCCGGGTGTCCTTCCTGATCGCCACCGCGGCGGTGGCCGTCGGTCTGCTGCTGGCGCTCTTCCTGCCGAAGAGCCCCCGGCCGGTGCAGCGGCACACGCAGCTGCGGGCGAGCAGCGAGGAGGACGCCGCGCTGGAGCGGGCCGAGGAGGTGCTGCGGGGCTTCCGGGGCCGGGTGCTGGGGGCCGACGGTGCTCCGGTGGCCCGGGCGAAGGTCACGCTGATCGACCGGCGCGGGCGGCAGGCGGGAGCGGCCGTCTCCGACGAGGAGGGGCGGTATGTGCTGGCCGTGCCGGCTCAGGGGGCGTATGTCCTCGCCGCGAAGGCCTCCGGCCATGGGCCGCTCGCCTCTTCCGCCACGCATTCCGGCGAGGAGCGGGCTGTCGACCTCGACCTCTCGCTGCCCGGGGAGGCTGTGAACGCATAGGGCTGCGCCTCTTACGGGACGTTGATCGCACCCCCTGTCACCCATGTGGCCGGGGGTGCGGCAGCATAAGCGGGGTTTGGACAGTCGTACGAGCGAAAGGCCGACATGCCTGCCCCCACCCCCAAGCCGGAGATCATGGCCGCGTTCGAGGCGGCCAAGGGGTTCATGCCCGTGGACGAGGGGCTGGCGCTGTACGCGGCCGCGGTGGAGGCGGGACGGCTCGGGCTGCCGTTGCTGGAGGTCGGGACCTACTGCGGGCGCTCCACGATCCTGCTGGCCGACGCGGCCCGGCAGGCCGGGGTCACCGCGCTGACCGTCGACCACCACCGGGGCAGCGAGGAGCAGCAGCCGGGCTGGGACTACCACGACCCGGAGACGGTCGATCCGGAGATCGGGCTGATGGACACGCTGCCGCTGTTCCGCCGGACCCTGCACCGCGCGGGCCTGGAGGAGCACGTGGTCGCCCTCGTCGGCCGCTCCCCGCAGATCGCGGCGCTCTGGAACTCCCCGCTCGGCCTCGTGTTCGTCGACGGCGGCCATACGGACGAACACGCCGGCGCCGACTACGAGGGCTGGGCGCCGCACGTCGCCGAGGGCGGCCTGCTGGTCGTCCACGACGTCTTCCCGCACCCCGAGGACGAGTTCACGGGCCAGGCGCCCTACCGGGTGTACCTGCGCGCCCTCGGTTCCGGGGCGTTCACCGAGGTCTCCGTCACCGGCTCGCTGCGCGTGCTGCGGCGAACGGGGGCGGGAATCTGAGGCCCCGGTTAAAGTCGCAGACGTGTCGTACACAGGTCCGGAATTCGATGCTTCCACGCCCCGTCGGCCCCGGCGCGGCCCGCTGACCGTGGCGCTCGCCGCGCTGGTGCCCGGCGCGCTGCTCGGCTGGGTGGTGTACGAGGCGCTGGGCGACGGGGGTTCGGGCGGTGAGGTCCGTACGGCCTCCTCCGCGTCGTCCGCGCCCGCCCCGGCGGCCTCCCCCGGCGGCGACGGCAAGGTGTCCGGGTCGACCGCCGCCCGGCCGGGCGGCTCCGGTGCGCTGCGCGGGAAGATCGTCGTCATCGACCCGGGGCACAACCCGGGCAACTTCCGGCACACCGCCGAGATCAACCGCCAAGTGGACATCGGCACGAACTCCAAGGAGTGCGACACCACCGGGACGTCCACGAACGACGGCTATACGGAGGCGCGGTTCACCGAGGACCTGGCGCACCGGCTGCGGACGCTGCTGGAGCGGCAGGGCGTCACGGTGAAGCTGACCCGTGACGGCGACAGCCCGGCCTGGGGGCCGTGCGTGGACGAGCGCGCCCGGATCGGCAACGCCGCGCACGCGGACGCGGCCATCTCGCTGCACGCCGACGGCTCCGAGCCCGGCAACCGGGGCTTCCACGTGATCCTGCCGGGGTCCGTGCACGCCGGTGCGGCGGACACCCGTCCCATCGTCGGGCCGTCCCACGAGCTGGGGGTGCGGGTCGCGGGCGACTACCTCCGCGAGACCGGTGAGCCGCCCGCCAACTACATCGGCGGCGGTACCGGTCTGGTCACGCGTACGGACCTGGGTGGTCTCAATCTGTCAACAGTTCCCAAGGTGTTCATCGAATGCGGCAACATGCGCGATGACACGGACGCGAGCCTGCTGACCAGCGGAACGTGGCGGCAGCGGGCGGCGCGAGGGATCTCCGAGGGAATCGTGAGTTTCCTGCGCGATTCGTGACCGGCGGCCGTAACCGGCCGGACAGCCCGATCTTGCGGACTGTAGTGTCTACCGACGACGAGACGACCTACGAAGGACCTGAAGTGAATATCCGCTCCCTCACTAGAGGCGACGGCGTGGTGATCGGAGCAGCGGTGGTGCTGTTCATCGCGTCGTTCCTCGACAACTACTCGTACGACGGGCTTCCCGACAGCGTCGACCTGCCGAACCTCTGGGAGAGCGGACCGGTCCTGTTCGGCGTCGTACTGGCGGGCATCATCGGCGCGGCGCTCATCGTCGTGAGCCGTGGCCTGTCGCAGCCGCGCAAGATCGCGGGTCTGGAACTCGGCGCGTTCGGCGTGGCGTTCGCGGTCTTCGCCGCGTGGAGCGCGCTGGGCAACGTCTTCGACCCGGTCGGCGGCCTGGACAACGTCGGCGGCGGTTCCGACAGTCAGGCGCCCGATGCCGGCACGGGGCTGATCCTGGCTCTGATCGCCACCCTGGTGATGGCCGCCGCCGCCGTCGCCACCCCGCTCGTCCCCGCGCTCCAGGCCTCCCTGGTCCCGGCCCCGAAGCCGCCCGCCCCGCAGCCCTACGGCGCCCAGCCGCCCGGTGGTTACGGCTACCCCGGCGCCCAGCCGCAGCAGCCCTACGGTGCCCAGCCGCAGCCGGGCCAGCCGTACGCGCAGCAGCCGCAGCCGGCCGCGCAGGCCGCCGCCCCGGCCGCGCAGCCCCCGGCCGCCGACTTCTCTCCCTTCTGGTTCGCCGTGCCGGTGACCCGTCCGCTGTTCGCGGAGGACGGCTCGGCCGGCCAGATCGCCGAACTGGCGCCGGGCACCTGGTACCTGGCCGTCGAGCAGCGCGGTGCCGCGCTCGTCGCGCAGACCCAGGACGGCCGTCGCGGCCTGCTCCAGGACACCTCCGGGATCCAGCGCGGCTGAGCCGGAATCTCCGTGGCGCAACGGCCCCCCGCCCTTCCGGGCGGGGGGCCGTTGCCGTTCAGACGCCACCCGGGCCGGAACCGACCTAGCCCTTCGACAGTTCGGCGGCCGAGGGCACCTGCTGCTTGACCGGGGCGCCGGCGCTGCTGCCCGCGTCCTTGATCTGGCCGATGATGTCGTCGAACGGGCCGACCGCGCTCTCGTCGCCCTTGCGGAGCTTGCCCGCGAGGCCCTTCAGGGACTCGATGCCGGCGCCCAGCGGAGCGAGGGCCTTGGAGAGCGTCGGGTCGCCCTGGGCGTTCTTCTGGGCGGCCTTGAGCCGGTTGTAGGCGAAGAGGCCGGCGACGCCCGCCTTGACCAGGGCCAGCCTGCGGCCCTTGGCGCCCTTCTTGAACTTGCCCGCCTTCCACGGCTTCACGATCCACTGGTAGGTGGCGCCGGCGGCGAGACCCGCGTTCGCCACGAACCGGGTCTTGGCGAACTTCTGGCGTTCGGCGGACGTGCTGGGGCTGGGGCTGTCGACGGCGGGCACGGCCTGGGCCTGGGCCTGGGCCGCCGAGGTGTCCTTCGTACTGCTCTGCTGGCTGCTTCCGCAGGCGGTGGCACCGGCCACCAGGGCGCAGCACAAGGTGAGCGCCACGAACAGGCGCCGTATCGGTACGGGCACGGGGTCCTCCCGACGTGTCCTCCCCGAGCGGTCTGGTTCCTCAGGCAGGTTCGCCCGGGACGCGGCCGCGCGCCACTCGGGGGACGCCGTCCGGGTCGGCTCGGGGGCGGCTCGGGGAAGCGTCGGGGCCGCGTCGGGGGTTACAGGAGCCGCACCGCGGCAATCCGGAGAGTATGTCCACTCGATATCGCAACGGTGCGAACCAGGCCGGGACGGTCGTCGCGGTCGTCGCCGACATCGCGGCGCTGATCCTCGGCCTGTGGATCCTGATGTACCTGCTGGACGCGAACCGGGGCAACGACCTGGTCCGGTTCGTGCACGATGCGGCCGCCTGGCTGGCCGGGTGGTCGCACGACCTGTTCACCTTCGACGAGGCATGGGCCCGCGTGGTCGCCGGCTACGGCCTGGCCGCCGTGGTCTATCTGTTCGTCGGCCACGCGATAGCCCGCCGGATACACCGGTACTGAGCGGTGTATCCGGTGCCGGTGCCGGCGCGGAGACCGGTCAGGCGCAGCAGTCCGGGTCCAGGCCGGACGGCAGGCGCTCGCCGCCGAAGACCGCGCAGGTGGCCTCGTGGCCGCCCAGCGCGGCCACGGCCAGCAGCAGCGAGCCCGCCGTCCAGGTGGTCAGCTCACGCGGCCAGATCGTGTCGTCCTCGAAGACGTAACCCGTCCAGTAGAGGCCGGACTCGGCGTCGCGCAGGTGCTGGATGGACTGGAGGATCTCCAGGGCCCGGTCGGACTCGCCCACCGCCCACAGGGCGAGCGCGAGTTCGCTGGACTCGCCGCCGGTCACCCAGGGGTTCGGGACCACGCAGCGCACGCCGAGGCCGGGCACGACGAACCGGTCCCAGCCCGCCTCGATCCGGGCCTTGGCCTCCGCGCCGGTCACGGCGCCGCCGAGGACCGGGTAGTACCAGTCCATCGAGTAGCGGTCCTTGTCCAGGAAGCGTTCGGGGTGGCGGCGGATCGCGTGCCGCAGCGCCCCGGCGGCCAGCTCCCAGTCCGGCTGCGGTTCCTCGCGCTGCTCGGCGATCGCGAGCGCGCAGCGCAGCGCGTGGTGGACGGAGGAGCTGCCGGTGAGCAGGGCGTCGGCGGTGGGCGTGCCGTCGTCCTCGCGGCGCCAGCCGATCTGCCCGCCGGGCTGCTGGAGCCGCAGCACCCACTCGACGGCGGCGTAGACGGCCGGCCACATCCGGTCCAGGAAGGTGTCGTCTCCCGTGGAGAGGTAGTGGTGCCAGACGCCGACGGCTATGTAGGCGACGAAGTTGGACTCGCGGGCACGGTCGGTGACGTCGTCGTGGGCGCCGTCGGCGTAGGCGGCGTACCAGGAGCCGTCCTCGTTCTGGTGCCGGGCCAGCCAGGTGTAGGCGCGCTCGGCGGCCTCGTGTTCGCCGGCCGCGTCCAGGGCCATGGCGGCCTCGGTGTGGTCCCAGGGGTCGAGGTGGTGGCCCCGGAACCACGGGATCGCGCCGTCCTCCCGCTGTCCGGCGAGGATGCCGGCGACGGTCGCGGCGGCCTGCCCGGCGGTGAGGACCCCGGGCAGGACGAGGTGTTCTGTCCGGGGAGTGGTCACCTGGCGTCCGCCTCTGCGGCGAGCGAGGGGAGGTGCGGCTTGGTCGCGTAGACCACGAAGCTCTTGCCGATCAGCGGATTGAGCGCCTGTTCGGCGAGCCGGGTGGCGAACGGCTTCTTCATGATGTCCCAGACGAGCAGCTTGTGGTACGCGCGCACCGGCAGCGCCTTGTCGTTGTCGACGCCGAAGGCGCACTTCAGCCACCAGTACGGGGCGTGCAGGGCGTGGGCGTGGTGGCTGCCGTAGGGCTTCAGGCCGGCCTCGCGGAGCTTGGCGGTCAGCTCGTCGGCCTTGTAGATGCGGATGTGGCCGCCCTCGACCTCGTGGTAGGCGTCGGACAGGGCCCAGCAGACCTTCTCGGGGCCGTAGCGCGGGACGGTGACGGCGATCCTGCCGCCGGGCCTGAGCACGCGGACCATCTCGGCGAGCACGCCCTTGTCGTCGGGGATGTGCTCCATCACCTCGGAGATGATGACGACGTCGAAGGACTCGTCGGGGAACGGCAGGGCGAGGGCGTCGCCCTCCATGGCGGTGGCGGTGGCGCCCTCGGGCGCCTCACCGGCCTCCTTCATCGCCGCGAACCACTTGGCGACCTCGCGGATCTCCTCGCCGTTCTGGTCCAGGGCCACGACCCGGGCGCCGCGCCGGTAGCACTCGAAGGCGTGCCGGCCGGCCCCGCAGCCGAGGTCCAGTACGCGGTCGCCCGGGGCGAGCGGGAACCGGGAGAAGTCGACGGTCAGCACGTGGCCCTGCTTTCGGAGGAGACGCTGGTGTCACTCGGCGAGGTCGCGGACGCGGCGCCGGTCGGGGCCGCGACGCTCGCGGGGGCCGCGGAGCGGCCGGGGACGGGGGCCGCGGCGGGAGTCGCTCCGCGCGGGCCGGTCCGAGCGTGGGAGAGGCCGCCCGGGGCGGAACCCGTCGAGGGCGCGGTGCGGGCGGCGCGGTCGACGGCCTCGCGGTAGTGGGCCACGGTGCCCTCCGCGGCGCGGGCCCAGGTGAAGTTCGCCAGCACCCGTTCCCGGCCCGCCCGGCCGAGCCGCGTGCGCAGGTCTCGGTCGCCGAGCAGCCGGTTCAGCGCGGTGGCCAGCGCGCCCGCGTCGCCGGGCGGTACGGCGAGGCAGGTCTCGCCGTCGCGGCCGGCGACCTCGGGGATCGCGCCGCCGGTGGTGGCGACGAGCGGGGTGCCGGTGGCCATGGCCTCGGCGGCGGGCAGCGAGAAGCCCTCGTAGAGGGAGGGCACGCAGGCCACCTCGGCGGAGCGGATCAGGTCGACCAGTTCGGCGTCGGAGATGCCCTTGACGAAGTCGACGGCGCCTTCGAGGCCGTAGCGCTCGACCGCCTGGGCGACCGGGCCCTCGGCCGGGCGCTTGCCGACGACGACGAGGTGGGCGCCGGGGTGCTCGGCGCGCACCTTGGCGAGCGCCTCCACGAGGAACACCAGTCCCTTGAGCGGCACGTCCGCACTGGAGGTGGTGACGATCCGGCCCGGCACCTCGGCGACGGCCGGATTCGGCGCGAACAGATCGGTGTCGGCGCCGATGTGGACGACGTGGACCCGGTCGCGGCGGACCCCGAGGTGGTCCACGATCTCCTGGCGGGAACTGCCGGAGACGGTGAGGACGGAGGGCAGCCGGCGGGCGACGCGCTTCTGCATCCGGGTGAAGGCGTACCAGCGGCGCACCGAGTAGCGGCGCTGCCAGGTCGGGGCCGCGTCCAGCTCCAGCTGCCGGTCCACGGTGATGGGGTGGTGGACCGTGGTGACGAGAGGGGCGCCGATGTCGCCCAGCAGGCCGTAGCCCAGGGTCTGGTTGTCGTGGACGACGTCGAACTCGCCGCGCCGGGCGCGCAGATGGCGGCGGGCGCGGAGCGAGAAGGTCAGCGGCTCGGGAAAGCCGCCGGTCCACATGGTGGCGACTTCGAGGGCGTCGATCCAGTCCCGGTACTCGTCCCGCTTCGGGGTGCGGAAGGGGTCGGGCTGGCGGTAGAGGTCGAGGCTCGGCAGCTCGGTGAGGGCGAGGTTCGGGTAGCCCTCGTCCAGCACGGGGTACGGCTGGGAGCCGATGACCTCCACCCGGTGGCCGAGACGGGCCAGTTCGCGCGAGAGGTGCCGGACGTAGACGCCCTGCCCGCCGCAGAACGGGTTCCCCTTGTAGGTGAGGAGCGCGATGTCGAGCGGTCGCTCGCCGTCAGCCGCGGGGTCCCGATCGGCACCCGCTTCCCGGGCCTCAGCGGTCACTCCGTGCCCCCTTCTGCCTGCACTGTCCCGCGAGACTACGACGGGACGCTAATCTAGAACAAGTTTCAGACTTGATCATCCAAGAGGCTCTGAATCTACCGGCAGGTAGGGGCGCTGTGAGCAGTGGATCAGGTGATTCGCGCCACGGCGCGCGGCCCTGCCACGCCGTCCGGCCACGAGCCCTGCCGACCCCCTCACCGACTGTCACGGAACGGGACCCATGCCTGCGGAAGCCAGCACCTCGCGCCCGGCCGCCCCACCCCTCACCGAGCGGCAGGAGGCCCGCCGCCGCAGGATCCTGCACGCCAGCGCGCAGCTCGCGGGCCGGGGCGGGTTCGACGCCGTGCAGATGCGCGAGGTGGCGGAGTCCTCGCAGGTGGCCCTGGGCACGCTGTACCGCTACTTCCCGTCCAAGGTGCATCTGCTGGTCGCCACCATGCAGGACCAGCTGGAGCACATGCACGGCACCCTGCGCAAGAAACCGCCGGCGGGCGACTCGGCCGCCGAGCGGGTCGCGGAGACCCTGATGCGCGCCTTCCGCGCCCTCCAGCGGGAGCCGCAGCTGGCCGACGCGATGGTCCGGGCGCTCACCTTCGCCGACCGCAGCGTCTCGCCCGAGGTCGACCAGGTCTCCCGGCAGACGACCGCGATCATCCTGGACGCGATGGGCCTGGAGCACCCCACTCCGGAGCAGCTGTCCGCGGTCCGGGTCATCGAGCACACCTGGCACTCGGCGTTGATCACCTGGCTGTCCGGCCGCGCCTCCATCGCCCAGGTGAGGGTCGACATCGAGACGGTGTGCCGCCTGATCGACCTGACGGACCCGGCCGCCGCGCGCCCCTGAGGGCCGGCGCCGAAAGAGCCACGGGCGCGAAAAGACTCCGCGCGAAAGACGGCCGGCGCGAAAGAAGCCGACCGGCGGGAAACGGCCGGTCGGCACGGAAGAACCTACGAGACGGGTTCCCTTCGCCGGTATGGCCCGGATCAGGTCATAGGGGTCGTCGTCCGGCATCGCTGCCTTCCGACCTCTCAGCCCTACCGTCGCTGTCGGCCCGGGCGGATGCTCTTCGCGTCTCGCCTGAGTCGGCTACTCCGGTCGGACTCCCTCACTCGCCCCGTAGGCTGCTTACAGGATATACCGGAGAATCGCTGACGGAACCACCCAATTCCGACCATTTGCCAACGGACGCAGCCCGGCCTCAGGCACCGACCGCCTTGCGCGTGAGGTAGCGGGTGCCGGTGAACACCATCCGCTTGAACGCCACCGCGGTGAACCCCTTGAGGTGGCCGTCCTTGAGCCGGTCGTCGGGATGGGTGAACTGGGCCACCGCGTCCTTGCGCCCGAGGCTGACGCACCGGGCCGCGTAGCGCAGCACGTACGGCTCCGGCTCGCGGCCCTCGGCGAGGCGGGCCAGGGCGTCGGCGGCGGCCCGGGCCTGCGGCGCGGCGGTCTGGCAGCCGAAACGGGCGCCGGCCACGCCCGCGCAGTCGCCCACGGCGAAGATCCGCGGGTCGGTGACGCTGCGCAGGCAGGCGTCCACGACGACCCGGCCGTCCGCGTCGACCTCCAGGCCGCTGCGCGCCGCGAGGTCGGGCACGCCCGCCACGATTCCCCACAGGGTCAGGCCGGACTCCAGCTCCCGCCCCGACCCGAGCCGCACCGTGCCCGCGGCGGCCTCCGCCACGACGTCGGCCACGACCTCCACCCGGAGCCGCTCCAGCGCGGCGAGCGCCCGCCGCCGCGCCCCGCCCGACAGGCAGTCGGCGGCCTCCGGAGCGACGAGCCGGACGCGCAGGTCGGGCCGGGCCTCGGCCACCTCGGTCGCGGTCTCGATGCCCGTCGCCCCGCCGCCGACGACCGTCACGGTGCTTCCGCCGGGCAGCGCGGCGAGTTCGGCCCGCGCCTGCTGCGCGCCCTCCCAGGTGCCGACCGGAACCGTGCCCGGCAGCGCCCGGACCGTGCTGCCGACGGCCAGGAAGAGGTGGTCGAACGCGAGGATCTCGCCGTCGTCCAGGACCGCCGTGCCGTCGCCGATCTTCTCCACGCTGCCGATCCGCACGGCGATGCCGGGCCGCAGCATCGCGCCGAGCGGCGTCGCCACCGCGCCCGTCCCGGCGACCTGCTGGTGCAGCCGGATGCGCTCGACGAACTCCGGACGCGCGTTGACCACCGTGACCTCGGCGTCCTTCACCTTCTTGGCCACCCGGTTCGCCGCGAACCCGCCCGCGTACCCGGCACCCACCACCACAACCTTCATTTCGGCCTCCCATCGGAGCAGTTCGTCACCCACGGGACGAGACAGGCCGGGCTTCCCGTGACACGACCGCCGTGTGAGCCGCGCCACAGGGACGAAGGGCGCCTGCTCCTCCGATCACCTCGGCGGTGCGGCGCGCCGGACCGGCTACCGGCTCCGGTCGCAGGAGGCCGCCCGCGCGGCGGCCCCCGCGCTCTCCACGTCCAGGGCGACCACGACGTCCCCGCCGTCCGGCCGGCCGCGCTCGGCGATCGCCGCGCCGATCAAGGCGAGTTCGGCGGCCCGGTCGCGCAGGACGTACTGCTCGCGGCTCTCCTCCCGCTGCTCCTCAAGAGCTCCGGTCTCCTCGCGCCGCCAGGCGGCCACCGCCGCGTCGGCCACGGCCCTCGGCAGCCGTACGTCGATCCGGGCGGCCCCGGCCCGTACGCACGCGCCGATCGCCGCGAGCACCTCCGCGTCCTCGCGGTACCTCGCGTATTCCTCTTCGGCAGCCATGGCGCGAGGCTAGCCGGGCCCCGCGGACCGGCACCACCGGACAGCTCCGGCACCGGCGGCGGCCCGACCGCCGGCCGGCCGGACGTGCGCCGCCTGGTACGGCCGGGCGGAGCCGGTGCCGGGCGGTGACGCCACCGGCTCCTCGCACCGCCGCGTGGCGTCGGCGCGCGTCAGGCCGGAGCCCCCAGATCCCGTGCGTCGAGGCCCTCCGCGGCGAGGGCCTGCCGGTGGAAGCGCTCTATCGCCGCCTCGTGGGTGCGCAGCGCGTGCGAGACGTTCTGCAGT
The DNA here is from genome assembly GCF_033366695.1 of Streptomyces sp. SCL15-4. Taxonomy (NCBI): domain Bacteria; kingdom Bacillati; phylum Actinomycetota; class Actinomycetes; order Kitasatosporales; family Streptomycetaceae; genus Streptomyces; species Streptomyces sp. SCL15-4. The sequence continues at coordinate 5,876,510 of NZ_JAOBTQ010000001.1, read as the reverse complement.
TCGCTGTCGGGGACGCAGGGGAACCCGGCGCTCCCGTCCTCGGGCCGCAGGCCGGGCCGGTCGTCGGGCGCGTGCAGCGCCGCCGCGGCGAACCGCAGGTCCACCGCCCCCGCGATGCCCCGCGCGACGGACTCCGGGTAGCCCGCCGCCGTCGCCGCGCACCGGGTCCGCTCCCGCCGGGACTCGCTCAGGTACGGGCCCAGCTTGAGCAGGCCGTCGTTGATGGTGGCCCGGCGCAACTCCAGGCGCAGGGCGGCGCCGCTGACCCGGCCGACGGCGGGCGCGGCGGGCGGCGTGATGGTCAGCATGGTCTGCCACAGCGGCTTCAGGCGCCGGTGGTCGCGGACCAGCCGGCGCCGCTCCGCCAGCAGCGGTCCGGCCTGGCCGACGATGAAGGCCACGGCCACCAGCCCCGCCTCGGCAATGGCGAACGGCGGGGCCGCGTAGGTCGACAGCCAGTCCCAGTCCCGGCCGCTCCACCGGCCGGCGACGGCCGCGAGCTTGGCGACGTCGAAGAGCAGCCCGAGGGCGTAGGCCTCCTGGAGGAAGATCACCGCCCGGCGCAGCCAGGTGTCCTCGACCTCCCGGTACCAGGCGCGCAGCAGACCGGCGGCGACCAGCGCGGAAGCGGTGTGGGCGACGACGTAGAGCAGGATGAACTCGCGCATCCACGGCGTGCCGGCGTAGTAGGTGTCGAGGTCGCGCAGCCGTTCCACACGGTGGTCGCCGAGCAGGAACGTCGTGCACAGTCCGGCGATGACGGCGGCGTACGCCACCCCGACCTGGCGGGTGCGCCGGCGGCGCGCGGCGGACGGCGGTTCCCGCCAGGTGATGATCAGCCACAGGCAGGCGCCGCAGTAGGCGGTGGCGAGGGAACACACCCACAGGGCGGCGAAGTTGGGGACGCCGGTGAGGACGTTGATGCGGTGCAGGTTGGCCGGCGGCAGCGAGACGAAGACGAGCGTGCCGATGCCGAGCAGCACGGCGGTGGCCCGCAGGATCGGGTCCTGCCAGGCGCGCCGCAGCAGCGGCAGCTTGATCACGAAGGCGACGGCGAACAGGGCGGCCGGGACGGCGTAGGCGACCCAGGAACCGGAGATGTCCCAGCGCATCAGGGGCCGCCGATGTTGCCCAGCGAGGAGGACAGCCGGTCGGTGAGGGTGTCCTGGGTCATCCGGCCGGCCGCGCCCGGCCCGACGACCTTCGAGAACTTCGCCGCGAGGCGCAGCCCCCACTCCTCGGCCTCCCACTCGGCCTCGGCCGCCTCGGCCGCGGGCGAGCGGGTGGCCATGGCGACCACCCGGTCCCACGGAATGTCGTCGTCGGCGCGGGAGAGCAGCCGGCGGGCGGCGGCGGGCAGTCCGGTGGCGTAGTGGACGTCGAGGGTGCCGTGGTGGATGTGGCCGATCTCGTGGCCGGCGATGACGAACTTGTGCGGGTCCGGGGCGCGTTCCTCGACCACGACGATGTAGTCCTCCTCGCGGGCGAGGGTGATCCCGGAGATGTCCAGGCCCTGCGGGAAGGCGACGAAACGCAGCTTGACCGGTCGGTCCAGGCGGGGGCTGAGGGTGGCGCACAGCGCGTGCAGGAACGCCTCGGGAGTGGTCGGCGGGGTGAGGGTGCGGACCGTCTCGCGCACGAGCCGGTCCAGGAAGCGCTTGGGAGAGCCGAAGGGCCGCAGGGACGCCGCCGACCTCAGGGTCCGCGCCGTCCACGGGGTCTTGGCGGACTGTTCAGGCACGCCCGCTGTCCCCCGCCCGCTCCGAGGCGATGATCATCTCGGCCAGGTCGGCCAGGGTGGCGAGCTGCCGGGCGTTCATCTGCGGGGCCCGGGCGGCGAGCCGGATCAGGCCGCTCTCGCGCAGCCGCAGCAGCGGGTCGGCCTCGGCCTCCAGGCTCTGGAGCACCGGTTGCAGCGCCTCGAACAGCGCCTCCGGTTCGTCGGCCGTGAAGAAGCCGGCGGGCAGGCCGAAGAAGCGGCGCAGCCGGTCGGCGTGTTCCAGGCTGGGCATGCCGCTCTTGCGCCACTCGCTCAGCCACTGCCTGCTGGTTCCGGCGATCCGGGCCAGTTCGTCCAGCGAGTACCGCTTGCCGTCCGGGCGGCGCCGGGTCTCCCGGATGAAGTCCAGCCGCTGGCGCACCCGGTGGGCGAGGTCGGTCTCGCCGGCCCGGCCGCCGGAGAGGAGGTCGACGACGACGCCCACGGGAATGCCGGTGCGGTAGGAGAGGCCGGCCACGTCCAGGGCCTCCGGCAGGCGGCCGGGCCGTCCGGTCAGCTCGCCGAGCCGGTCCAGCACTTCGGCCAGCGCGACGTAGGCGTCACTCACCGAGTCCCCCCTGCGTGTCTTTCCGTTCGCCGGCTGCGCGCGAGGCTACTAGCTTGCCTCCTCGGCGACCAGATCTGACAAGGCTCCCTGCCTAATTACGCAGCTATCGTTGACAGTCCGAGGCGCGGTGGGTGAGGATCACTGCACGGAGAGCAAGATCCGACCCGCCTCGGGTGCCGCCTATGGGGGAGCGGCACCCGGGGCGCTCCTGATCGCCTTCGCCCCGAGGAAGGTCCAGGCCCATGGCCCAGCCCGTCGTGCTCCTCGGGGCCGGCCGGGACGTCTGCGGCGAGTTCCCGCTGGCGCGCGTCGCCGCCGCCCACCCGGTCCTCCTGGTCGACCCGTCCCCGCCCGCTTCCTGGGCCCGCCCGTATCTGGCCGCGCACCTGGCGGCGGACCCGGCCGAGGAGGGGACGGCCGGGGCGTTACGGGGACATCCGGTCGGCGGCGTACTGACCTGGTCCTCGCGGTACCTGCCCGCGGCCGCGTGCCTCGCCGCCCGGCTGGGCTTACCGGGCCTGCCGTACGAGACGGCCGTGACCTGCGCCGATCCGCCGGCGTTACGAGCCCTGCTGGACCGGCACCGGGTGCCGACGGCGGGCCCGGGGGACACCGGGGAGGAGGTGGTGTCGGCCGAGACCGTCGTCCTGGACGACGAGGTCCGCATCGTCGCGCTGACCCGTACGACCCCGGGCCCGCCGCCCGCCCGCCGCCCGCTGCGGCACAGCGTCCACGCCCACGACGGCCTGTTGCACAACCGCTTCCTGCGCCAGTGCGTGGAACGGGCCGTACGCGCCCTCGGACTGACCCACACCGTCGCGCACATCACGGTACGGCTGACCGCGCGCGGCCCCCGCGTCCTGGACGTCGTCCCGCATCCGCCCGGCGACCTGATCCCGCTGCTGGTGGAACGGGCCACCGGCGTCGATCTGGCCGGGGCCGCCGCGACGCTGGCCACCGGCGGGCTCCCGGACGTCACGCCGACCCGGCAGCGGGCGGCGGCCGTCCAGTTCGCCTATCCGGCCGTGACCGGCCGCCTCACCCACCTGTGCCTGGACCCCGCCGCCGCGCACGAGCCGTCCGCCGAGCGCATGGTCCTCACCGCCCGCGCCGGCGCCCCGGTGACGGCGGCCCCGCACGCCGGCCCCGCCGACCGCCTCGCCCACTGGGTGGCCACGGCCGACACCCCGGCCCAGTGCGTCCGCACCCTGCGCGCCATGGCCCGTCACCTCACGGCCACGGTCCACCCGGCGCCCCGCACCCACGCGGCCTAGGGACTGTCTGACCATTCGCGTCGCGCGGCAGACGGGAAATGTCGGACAGGCCCCTGGCGCCGGGCGCACGGCCCCCGCGGACCGCCGCGGGGCGGCCGGTAAAGTGGCGGGGTCGTCACACCCGTACGGGAGGAAGCCGGTGCAATTCCGGCGGTGTCTTCGCCGCGTCACCGGCCTGTCCGGAGCGGGCGGGACGCCTTCGCCGGGTCGTTGACGGCTCGCGTGCGCCGGTGGTCCGCCGCGCACGGCACCGTCGAGTTCGACGGAGCCGAGCCGCCCGGGATGTCACCCGCGCCGTCCGGCTCCCCGCAGGAGAGGCAGTCGCCGACCATGAACGTCCGCCGCAGTGCCGCGGCTCTCGCCGCCGTAGGCGTGCTGGCCGCCGCCGCGCCCGCCACGGCCGCCGACCCGTCCCCGTCCCCGAAGACCGCGGCCCCCGCCGGGCTGTACGGCAAGGAGGACCCGACGTACGACGGCGTGTGGCGGCAGTCCCTGACGCTGGTCGCGCAGCGGACGCTCGGCTACCGGCCCGCCTCCGCCGCCGTGGACTGGCTCACCGGCCAGCAGTGCGCGAACGGCTCCTTCGCCGCGTTCCGGGCCGCTCCGGAGAAGCCCTGCGACGACAAGCCGAAGCCGGACACCAACAGCACGGCCGCCGCCGTCCAGGCGCTCGCCGCGGCCGGCGGGCACGGCGGTGCGGTGGAGAAGGCCGTGGGATGGCTGAAGTCCGTCCAGAACAAGGACGGCGGCTGGAGCTACTACCCGGGCGACCCCAGCGACACCAACTCCACCTCCGTCGTCATCGGCGCGCTCGCCGCCGCCGGCACCGACCCGGCGTCCGTCCGCGTCTCCGGCAAGTCCCCCTACGACGCCCTTCCCGCCTGGTCCGTTCCCTGCGACCAGGACGGCGGTGGCGCCCTCGCCTTCCAGCCGGACAAGAAGGGCGAGTTGCTGCCCAACGCCGACGCCACCGCGGCCGGTCTGCTCGGCGCGCTCGGCAAGGGCTTCGTCGCCCGTGCCGGCAAGGCCCCCGCGAAGGACACCTGCGTCGAGGCGGCCTCGCGCACCCAGGTCGCCGACAACGCCGGCGCCTACCTCGCGGCGGCCGTCGCCAAGTCCGGCCACCTCGACTCCACCCTGCCCGGCGCCAAGGACCAGCCCGACTTCGGCAACACCGCGGACGCCGTCGTCGCGCTCGCCGCGGACGGTCGCGTCGGGCCGGCCCGCAAGGCGTACGCCTGGCTGGAGAAGAACGCCGGCCCGTGGGCGAAGCAGAGCGGTCCGGCCGCCTACGCCCAGCTGATCCTCGCCGCCCACGCCCTCGGCGAGCAGCCGGGCGACTTCAACGGCACCAGCCTGGTCGGCTCCCTGAACGCGCTGGGCCCGGCCCCGCGGATGGACACCTCCGGCCGGCAGCAGGAGGAGAAGGAGGACTCCGGGAACCGGGGCTGGTGGATCTTCGGCGTCTGCCTGGTCGCCAGCATCGGTGTCGGCTTCCTGATCAGCGGCCGGAAGAAGCAGCAGCCGTGACCGCCGTCCGCCGTGCCGTGCCGGTGCTCGCCGCCGCGCTGCTGCTCCTCGCCTGCGCCGGGCGGGCCGGCGCGGCCGGCTACCGCTACTGGTCCTTCTGGGAGCGCACCGGCGGCCACTGGACGTACGCGACCCAGGGCCCGGCCTCCGTCCGGCCCGACGACGGTACGGTCCAGGGGTTCCGGTTCACCGTGAGCGCGGACTCCGCGGACGCGAACCGGCCGCGCGGCACGGCGGACTTCGGCACGATCTGCGCGGACACGCCGGCGAAGCCCGGGTCCAAGCGGGTGGCCCTCGTCCTCGACTTCGGCACGCGCGCGGACGCGCCGTCCGGCGAGGTCCCGCCGGGCCGGCGGACCGCGTGCGCGCGGGTGCCGTCCGACGCGTCCGGCGCGGACGCCCTCGCCGCGGTGGCGGGACCCCTGCGCTACGACACCAACGCCCTGCTGTGCGCCATCGCGGGCTATCCGCGCACGGGCTGCGGCGAGCAGGTCTCCACCGGCGGCAAGCCCGCCGCCGAGTCCGGTGCGTCCGAGTCCGGCTCGTCCGGCTCCGGCCCGTCCCTGGGCCTGCCGATCGGCGCGGGCGTGGTGGCCCTGCTGGCGGGCGCGGCGATATGGCGGTCCCGGCGGCGGCGCGATGCGTCCGGCTGAGCCGGGCCCGTCGGGCGGCCACGCCCTGGCCGCCCGCGCGGTTCCCCGCGCCTGCGGGCAGCCGCGGCACCGTCCGCCACGCGCCACGCCGTCCCGGTTCCGTCCCGCCCTCCACCCCGGTGCCTGGTGGCTCTGGGCGATATCCCTCGGCGTCGCGGCGACCCGTACCACCAACCCGCTCCTCCTCGCCCTCCTCCTCGCGGCCTCCGGCTACGTCGTGGCGACGCACCGATCCTCCGCTCCCTGGGCCCGCTCCTACACCGCCTTCGTCCGCCTCGCCCTCGCCGTCGTCCTCGTCCGCGTCCTGTTCGCGGTGGCGCTCGGCTCCCCCATCCCCGGCACGCACACCCTCCTCACCCTCCCCGAGGTCCCCCTCCCCCACTGGGCGCAGGGCATCCGGCTCGGCGGCAGGGTGACCGCCGAGGCCGTGCTCTTCGCCGCGTACGACGGCCTGAAGCTCGCCACCCTCCTCGTCTGCGTCGGCGCCGCGAACGCCCTCGCCAGCCCGGCCCGTCTGCTCAAGTCGCTGCCCGGCGCGCTGTACGAGACGGGCGTGGCCGTGGTCGTCGCGCTCACCTTCGCGCCGCACCTGATCGCCGACGTCCGCCGCCTGCGCGCGGCCCGCCGCCTGCGCGGCCGTCCCGACCGGGGCCTGCGGGGCCTGGTCCAGGTCGGACTGCCCGTCCTGGAGGGCGCGTTGGAGCGCTCGGTCGCGCTCGCCGCCGCGATGGAGGCCCGCGGCTACGGCCGTACCGCCGAGGTCTCCGTCCCCGTCCGCCGTACCACCGCCGGCCTCACCCTCGGCGGCCTGCTCGGCGTGTGCGCGGGCACGTACGGGCTGCTGACCGCCGAAGGCGGCGCCTACGGGCTTCCCGTCCTGCTCGCCGGAGTCCTCGCCGCGCTCGCCGGACTGCGGCTGGGCGGCCGGCGCTCCCCGCGCACCCGGTACCGTCCCGACCCGTGGGGAGCGCACGCCTGGCTGGTCGCCGGCTCCGGCGCCGCCGTGGCCGCGCTGCTGACGCTGGCCTCGGTCCGCGACCCCGAGGCCCTGCATCCCGGTGTCGTCCCGCTCGTCGCCCCCGCCCTCCCGCTCTGGCCCGCCGCGGCCGTCCTGCTCGCCCTGCTGCCCGCCTTCGTCACTCCCAGGGAGCCGTCGTGATCCGCTTCGAGGAGGTGAGCGTCACGTACGAGGGCGCCGCCGGACCCGTCGTCGCCGGCGTCGACTTCGAGGTGCCCGAAGGCGAACTCGTGCTGCTCGCCGGTCCGTCCGGGGTCGGCAAGTCCACCGTGCTGGGCGCGGTCAGCGGGCTCGTCCCGCACTTCACCGGCGGCACCCTGCGCGGACGCGTGACGGTGGCGGGCCGGGACACCCGGACCCACAAGCCGCGCGAACTCGCCGACGTGGTCGGCACGGTGGGCCAGGACCCGCTGGCGCACTTCGTGACCGACACCGTGGAGGACGAACTCGCCTACGGCATGGAGTCGCTGGGTCTCGCCCCGGAGGTGATGCGGCGCCGCGTGGAGGAGACCCTGGACCTGCTGGGCCTGGCCGCGCTGCGGGACCGTCCCATCGCCACTCTGTCCGGCGGGCAGCGCCAGCGGGTCGCCATCGGCTCGGTCCTCACCCCGCATCCCCGGGTGCTGGTCCTGGACGAGCCGACGTCCGCGCTCGACCCGGCGGCGGCGGAAGAGGTGCTGGCCGTACTCCAGCGCCTGGTGCACGACCTCGGCACGACGATCCTCATGGCCGAACACCGCCTGGAGCGCGTGATCCAGTACGCCGACACCATGGTCCTCCTCCCGTCCCCCGGCGCGGCCCCCGTCACGGGCACCCCCTCCGAGATCATGGCGGTCTCCCCCGTCCACCCCCCGGTCATCGCCCTGGGCCGCCTGGCCGGCTGGACCCCCCTGCCCCTCACCGTCAGAGACGCCCGCCGCCGGGCGGCTCCCCTGCGCGACCGCCTGGCCGACGGTCCCGCGCGCCGTGCCGCGCCGACGCCGGTGAGCGGCCCCGTCCCGGCCCCGCGGCAGCACCGGTACCGCTCCCTGTTCCGCCGCACCGCCGCCACCCGGCCCGACGACCACCCGTACCTCGCCCGAACCCGCTCCCTCTCCGTCCACCGGGACGGCGTCCACGCCCTGCGCCACGTGGACCTGACCGTCTCCGAAGGCGAGACCATCGCCCTCATGGGCCGCAACGGCGCCGGCAAGTCCACCCTGCTGAGCACCCTCGTCGGCCTGCTCGCCCCCACCACCGGCACGGTCGCCGTCGGCGGCGCCACCCCCCACCGCACCCCGCCCCGCACCCTGATCCGCCACGTGGGCCTGGTGCCACAGGACCCCCGGGACCTCCTCTACGCCGACACGGTCGCGGCCGAGTGCGCCGCCGCCGACGAGGACGCACAGGCCGCCCCCGGCACCTGCCGCGCCCTCGTCTCCGAGCTGCTCCCGGACATCACCGACGACACCCACCCCCGCGACCTCTCCGAGGGCCAGCGCCTGGCGCTCGCGCTGGCCGTGGTGCTGACCGCCCGCCCGCCCCTGCTCCTGCTGGACGAGCCGACCCGCGGCCTGGACTACGCGGCGAAGGCCCGCCTGGTCGCCGTCCTGCGCACTCTCGCCGCCGAGGGACACGCGATCGTGCTGGCGACGCACGACGTGGAGCTGGCCGCCGAGCTGGCGCACCGCGTGGTGCTGCTGGCCGACGGCGAGGTGATCGCGGACGGCCCGATGGCGGAGATCGTCGTCTCCTCGCCCTCCTTCGCCCCGCAGGTGACGAAGATCCTGGCCCCGCAGCGCTGGCTGACCGTCTCCGAGGTCCGCGAGGCCCTGCGATGAGCCGCGTCCGGCCCGCCCGTCCGCACGCCGTCCGCCTCGGCCCGCGCTCCCTCGCCGCTCTCGTCCTCACCGGCGCCGTCGGCCTGGTCGCCTTCTGCTGGCCCTTCCTCGCCCCGCCCCGCTCACAGCTCGCCGCCCACGCCCAGGACGCGCCGTGGCTCTTCGCGGGCCTGCTGATCCTGCTGGTCGCGGTGGTCGCGGCGACGATCTCGGAGTCCGACCTCGGCCCGAAGGCGGTGGCCATGCTGGGCGTCCTCGCGGCGACGGGCGCGGCGCTGCGGCCGATCGGCGCCGGTACGGCGGGGCTGGAGCCGATGTTCTTCCTGATGGTGCTGAGCGGCCGGGTGCTCGGCCCGGGCTTCGGCTTCACTCTGGGCTCGGTGACGATGTTCGCGTCCGCCCTGCTGACGGGCGGGGTCGGGCCGTGGCTGCCGTTCCAGATGCTGGCGATGGGCTGGTTCACGATGGGCGCCGGCCTGCTCCCGGGCCCGGTCCGGCTGCGCGGCCGCGGCGAGCTGCTGCTGCTCGCGGTCTACGGCTTCCTCGCCGCGTTCGCCTACGGCACGGTGATGAACCTGGCCGGCTGGCCCTTCATGGGCGGCGGTGCCTCGGGCATCTCCTTCACCGCCGGCGATCCGGTCGCCGCCAACCTGGCCCGTTTCGTCGCGTACTGCACGGCCACCTCGCTCGGCTGGGACCTGGGCCGGGCCCTGTGCACGGTCGTCCTCACCCTCGCGCTCGGTCCGGCGGTGCTGCGCGCGCTGCGCCGGGCCACCCGGCGAGCCGCCTTCGAGACCGCGGTCACATTCGAGGGTCCCGGACAGTGACCCAGCGCGAGAATCCGGGCGCACGGCGCGAGCGGGCCGGTGAAGGACCCCACATGACGCACGTCACCTACGACCCCGCACCGTAGTACCTTTTGCCCGATTCACCCCGCCCCGCACCCCCTCCGACCTGCACATTGAGACGCACACCACATCCCCGGCATTCCTCACCGATCCGGCCACCACTAGTAAAGAGGGTCATTGCGGGCATCTGCCGGGCCTGCTTATCTGGACGACGTCGCCAGGCGCCACGAGCCCCGCAGCGGGCCGCGGCGCCGACGTATGCGAGCCACCCACCCCGGCCCACCCCATACGAGCGACACCCCCGTCCCCGACGCAAGAGGTAATCCGTGTCCGTCTCCTTCATCCGCCGCATCGCCTCCCCGAAGAAGGCCCTCACCACCGCCGCCGTGGCCGCCGCCACCGCCGGCATGGCACTCACCGCCGCCCCGGCACACGCCGCCCCGGCCCAGGCCTCCTCCGCCCAGGCGATCGCGCACAAGATGATCCCGGACGCCGCCCAGTTCAACGCCTTCAGCAAGATCGTCTCGCACGAAAGCGGCTGGAACCCCAGCGCCACCAACAGCTCCTCCGGCGCCTACGGCCTCGTCCAGGCCCTGCCGGCCTCCAAGATGGCCTCCGCCGGCACCGACTGGAAGACCAACCCCGCCACCCAGATCAAGTGGGGCCTGGACTACATGAACTCCCGCTACGGCAGCCCCGTCAAGGCCTGGAACTTCTGGCAGGCCAACGGCTGGTACTAAGCCGACAGCACCCCTCGAGGGGCCAGGCGCACCACCATCGCCGCCGCCCCTCACAGCGGCCCACCGGCCGCACCCCACACTTCCGCACCCCCGCCCACCCGGCGGGGGCACGCGCATATACGGGGCCTCCGCCATACGGGCTGCCCCCCGCCCCCGGCGTGCCCCGCCCCACCCCCAACATGACCGGCGACGTCGTCATCCTCGGTTTCGCCGCCACCGGCGCCCCCGGCTTCTCCGTGCCCCACACGGCCACGTCCCTGTGCTGCTTCCTGCTGGGCGCGATGACCGGCGGCCGGATCACGGTCCGGCACGGCCGGGGCTCGCGCCGCCGCCGGACCCGGCAGACCCTGGCGACACCGGCCACCGCTCCCCGCGCCGCACCGCCGCCGTCCTCGCGACGGAACCACGCCGGAAGTTGGCTACGGAGCACCAGCTCGACGAGCCGAGTCGGCGCTCCCTCCGTCCCCAGGGCCGCGTCCACCCGCTGACTGAACTCCAGGGGGTGGGTACTTTTGGAAATCACCGTCGGCGAGCACTCCGTGCGCCGCATCCGCCGGATCGTCCGCTCGCTGCTGTGCGAGTGGAGCCCGGAGCCGCTGACGTTCGCCGTGGAGCTGGGCGTGAGCGAGCTGGTCACCAACGTCGTACGGCACGTGCCCGACCGCCGCTGCCGGGTGGTCGTGGCCCGGGAGGCGTCCGGGGTGCGTGCCGAGGTGACCGACGGCCACGCCGCTCTCCCGCACCTGGAGGGCGGCCGGGGCCCGGCGCTGCTGGACGCCGTGGTGGACACGTGGGGCGTGTCGCCGAGCGCCGGCGGCGGCAAGACGGTCTGGTTCGAGTGCCACGGCGCCCCCACGGCGTCCGGCGACGAACTCAGCCGATGACACGCACGGACAGGGGGTTCTGGTAGGACACCGCCCTGCCGGGGTCCAGGTTGCCGGTGAAGTTGGCGCAGTTCGCGTTGAAGAAGTAGCTCACCGTCTTGTTCGTCTCGTTGACCAGGATCCGTGCGCGGACCCGGAGGTTGAGGCAGACGTTGTCCGGCGGGTTGTCGATCTGGAATTCCTGTCCGGCGGCGCTGATGTACCGGATCCTCCCGGTGGCGGCCTCCGCGCTGGAGGTCAGGCCGACGGCCAGTACGGCCGCCGCGCCGGCCGACAGGACGAGTCTGGCCAGACGTGCGATGCGGATCATGAGCGGTGTCCCCTTTTCCGTTGCAGCCCTCGGAAGGGGACATCCCACCGGACGGAGAGAATAAAGTAATCAGTCCGGTGTATCACTCGAACAAGTGATAGTTCATGCCATAGGAAGAGGAGGACGCTTCCGGGCCCCGGACGGCACTCCACCTCACCCGGCGCGTTTGATCCACTGCTGCTCCTGGTCCCCGTAGGCGCAGTCGACGAGTTCGACCGGACCGTTGAGCCGGATGGCCGCCAGGCATTTGTGCTGGGCGCTGTTCCGGTAGACCCAGCGGTTGCCGCCCACGGCGATCTGGGTCCACCACGTCACCGACCCGTTGTCGCCACAGCTCTGCATGGACACTTCGGCGATGCCGTTGAACACGGCGGAGGCGCACAGTTCCCGGCCGCCGATCCGCTGCACGATCTGGACCGTGTTGCCGCCTTCGGGGTTCACCTCCCACACCTGGTTCGGCCCGCCGTGCCGGTCGTAGACCAGGACACCGGAGTCCTCTCCCCGGCCGGCGTCGTTGTCGAGGACGTATCCGGGATTGGCGACGTTCTCCAGCACCAGCCCGGACTGCGCCGCCGCCTGCCCCGTCAGTGCGCTGGAAGCCAGCAGCCCGGCGCCCAGCAGAGCGACGACCGCACGCGTCCTGGTCTTGTTCACGAAGGACTCCTTCACTCTTGTCCGCCACTGCCGCATGAGCCATACCCGCGGGCGGCCCGGAGGAGGCGTCGCCTCGGCTGCCGTCACCTGAAGTCGGTACGGCCCCAGAGCCGGGTGGAGCCTCGGCTACGGCACCGGCACATGTCCGGATCGCTACGGTCCCGTACGGCCCCGGTTGCACGCCGGAGGCGCGATAAGGATCACACTGACCAGCAGGAATGACCTTGGATGAGGGGGCAGACGTACCTGCGTACCGGCGGTTTCGCTGCACTGCGCACCTAAATGCATACAGTACGTAAGCCGCAGAAGCCGCCTATGGTCGATTTTCGGCCCCGCGCACGTCATCGTCGCCGTCGGCGGGCCCGACCCTGTCCCCGTCGAAAGGTAGGCGAGCCCCGTTTTGGCGACCGCCACTGCCGTCACCCCGCGTCCGACGACCCGCCGGACCGCCAAGGCCCGCAGCGTCACCGTCACCGACCCCGCACTGGTCAGGCGCGCCGTCAAGGCGGCCGCGCTCGGCAATGCCATGGAATGGTTCGACTTCGGTGTCTACAGCTACATCGCGGTCACCCTGGGCAAGGTCTTCTTCCCGTCCGGCAACCCCACCGCGCAGTTGCTGTCCACGTTCGGTGCCTTCGCGGCGGCCTTCCTGGTCCGGCCGCTGGGCGGCATGGTCTTCGGTCCGCTGGGCGACCGCATCGGCCGTCAGAAGGTCCTCGCCGTCACCATGATCATGATGGCGGCGGGCACGTTCGCCATCGGCCTGATCCCGTCCTACTCGGTGATCGGCGTCGGCGCGCCGCTCCTGCTGCTGGCCGCACGGCTGGTGCAGGGCTTCTCCACCGGCGGCGAGTACGCGGGCGCGTCCACCTTCATCGCGGAGTACGCGCCGGACAAGAAGCGCGGCTTCTTCGGCAGCTGGCTGGAGTTCGGCACGCTCGCCGGCTACATCGGCGGCGCGGGCCTGGTCACCCTGATGACCGCCCTGCTGTCCTCCGAGGACCTGCTCTCCTGGGGCTGGCGCATCCCGTTCCTGATCGCGGGCCCGATGGGCATCATCGGCCTGTACCTGCGGATGCGCCTGGAGGAGACCCCGGCGTTCGCCGCGCAGCTGGAGAAGGCCGAGGCGCGGCCCAAGGTGCCGCTGCGCGACATGGTCGCGGGCCAGTGGAAGGCGCTGCTGATCTGCATGGGCCTGGTGCTGGTCTTCAACGTCACCGACTACATGCTGCTGTCGTACATGCCGAGCTACCTCACCAGCGAGCTGAAGTACGACGAGACGCACGGCCTGCTGGTCGTGCTCGGCGTGATGGCCCTGATGATGATCGTCCAGCCGTTCGCCGGTGCGCTCACCGACCGGATCGGCCGCCGTCCGGTGATCGCGGCGGGCTGCGCGGGCTTCCTGCTGCTGTCCGTCCCGGCCCTGCTGCTGATCCGCCAGGGCAGCCTGCTCGCGGTCGGCCTGGGCATGGCCGCGCTGGGCCTGCTGCTGGTGTGCTTCACCGCCGCCATGCCGGCCGCGCTGCCCGCGCTCTTCCCGACCCGGGTGCGCTACGGCTCTCTGTCCATCGGCTTCAACGTGTCCGTGTCCCTGTTCGGCGGTACGACCCCGCTCGTCGTCACCGCGCTGATCGGCGCGACCGGCAACATGATGATGCCCGCGTACTACATGATGGCCGCCGCCGTCGTGGGCGGGTTCGCCGTCTGGCGGATGTCGGAGTCGGCGGGCCGCCCGCTGCCGGGCTCCGCACCGTCGGTCGAGGGCAGCTGACCGCTCCCGCCCGCCGTTCTTCACAGGCCCGCGGCCGGATTCCTTCCGGCCGCGGGCCTCTGCCGTACCCGCGTGGGACGCCGGCCGCCGGGTAACTCCCCCGTTCGGGCCCGTCTGCTGGGATCATCGGACGTGCAGGGCGGAACAGCCTCCGGAAGACACTCGGGAAAGGCAGCAGGCGCTATGAGCGGGTCGCAGCTCTGGGTCGACGTCGACGACTACTTCACCAGCCATCTCTCACCGGACGACGAGGCGCTGCGGGCGGCCCTGCGGGACAGCGAGACCGCCGGGCTGCCGCCGATCGCCGTCACGGCCGCGCAGGGCAAGCTCCTCCACCTCCTCGCCCTGACACAGGGCGCCCGGCACGTGCTGGAGATCGGCACGCTCGGCGGGTACAGCACGATCTGGCTGGGCCGCGCGCTGCCGGAGGACGGCAGGCTGGTCTCGCTGGAGTACAACGCCAAACACGCCGATGTCGCCGTCCGCAACATCTCCCGGGCCGGGCTGGAGCGGATCGTGGAGGTGCGGGTCGGCCCGGCCCTGGAGTCGCTGCCCAAGCTCGCCGACGAGAACCCGGCCCCCTTCGACCTGGTCTTCATCGACGCGGACAAGGCGAACAACCGGCACTACGTGGAATGGGCGCTCAAGCTCACCCGGGCGGGCAGCCTGATCATCCTGGACAACGTGGTGCGCGCAGGACGGGTGGCCGACGCGCGCAGCACCGAACCGGACGTGCTCGGCACCCGCGCCGCGCTGGAACTGATCGGCTCGCACCCGCGGCTGAGCGGTACGGCCATCCAGACGGTCGGCCTCAAGGGCTACGACGGCTTCGCGCTGGCGCGGGTGCAGGACTGAGCGCGCGTCCGGTGCGGTTCACGCCTCGTGGAAGAACCCGACGCTGACGCTGCGCGGCCCGGACCGGTCCTGGACCACGATCTCGCCGGATCCGCCGCGCGGCAGCGGCACGGTCTCGCCGTAGCCGACGGACCGGACGTGCGGGCCGTGGCCGAGCCGGACCTCGGAGGCCGGATCGGGCTGGGAGCCGCGCAGCCAGGTCAGCTGCCAGGTGCCGTCCGGGGCACAGTGGAACTCCAGGTGGACGCGGGAGACGAAGAGCCAGTCCTCCGGAGTGACCAGCCGGCACACCGCCCCGTCCCGGCCGACGCGCAGCGCGGTGCCGGGCGCGCTGGGCACCTCGGCCAGCGTCATGCCGGCCGTGGCGCCCGCGTCCGTCCCGGAGACGGCGACCATGGTGAGTTCGAGCACGAGCGTTCCCCCTGAAACGTCCATGTGCGGCGGTGCGTCGCGGCGGGCGGGCCGCCGCATCCGTCGCCGCATGATAAGACGACCGGCACGGTGGCGTCCGGCACAATGGGGCCATGACCGAGCGAAAGCCACCGGGCGTTCCGTTCGACTCCTGGGTGGACAGGCAGATCCGAGACGCACAGAGGCGCGGGGAGTTCGAGGCGCTGCCCGGGGCCGGGACGCCGCTGCCGGCAGAGGTCGACTCCACGTACGACGAACTGTGGTGGGTCAAGCGGAAGATGGCCCGGGAAGGACTGGCCTTCCTGCCGCCCGCGCTGGCCTTGCGCAAGGAGGCGGAGGACGCGCTCGCGGCGGCGTACGCGGCGCCCTCGGAGCGGATCGCCCGCAAGCTCATCGAGGACGTCAACGTCAGGATCCGCGACATGATGTTCAAGCCGCCGCCCGGGCCGCCGCTGGGCAAGAAGCCGTACGACGTCGAGGAGGTCGTACGGGAATGGCGGCAGCGCAGGACCGCCGCCGGTGGCACGGACCCGGCCGCGACCTAGGGCCTGCCTGACGATTCCCGTCCGCCGCGCTTCGGGCGACGGCGCGAATTGTCGGACAGGCCCTGGCCGTTCACGCGTTCAGCCGTGCAGGAGCCGTTGCGCGAGTTCCCGGTAGTCCCGCAGCGCGAGCCGCAGTTGCTCGGTGTCGGTCCCGGCACCGGGCCCGTGCTCCTCGGCGCCCTCCCAGGACGTCCGCAGCGTGCGACGGCGCCGCGCCACCGCTTCGCTGAACCGGGCGGCGATCTCCTCCATGGTCCGGTCGGCCTGCTCCACGGCGCCCTTCGGATGGTCCACGAACCCCGCGACGACCTCTCGCAGCCGCCGCTCCCACTCCTGGACCTCCTCTCCGGCGAGCAGCGGAGAAGCCTGGCCCGAGGTGCCGCGTCCGGTGTCCGGGCCGGGCGCGTCGCCGGACGGGGCGCCCGGTGCCGTGGGCCAGGTGTCGCGGCCCGGGGTGTCGGCGGTCGTCGCCTCGCGCCGGGACGCCTCGCCGGGAGCGGGCGCGCCCAGGCCGTTGTCGGGCATCCGGTCCTCCTCCGAGATCGCCTCACGCTCCGCACGATGACTGGCCCCGAACCCGTCGCCGGACCCCGGCCCTTCCGTACCGGCCCCGGCCGGCGCCGGTGCGTCCCCGGAAGCCCGGCCGTCACCGGTCAGGCCTTCGCCGCCGCCCCGGGAACGATCGCCGAAGCCCTCACCGCCGGTCCTCCGCGCGCTCTCCGAGCCCCTGCCCTCGGTCCCCGGCCGCAGCCCTTCCATACCCGCCGGTCCCGGAGGCGGCGCCGGAGTGTCCGGCGAGGCGTGTCCGTATCGGGTCGATGCCTCTCCACCGGGCCGCCGCGTGTTCTCCGCGCCCAGGCCCGCCGGGCCCGGAGGCGGCGCCGGAGTGTCCTCGGGAGCGCGGTCGTCGCCGGTCAGGCCCTCGCGGCCGCGACCGGTGGAGCCGGTGAGCCGGCCGGCCGCCGCTTCCCCGCCCGGTATCCGTCCGCCCGAACCTTCCGTACCGCTCGTGCCCTCCCCCGAGGTCCAGGCCTCGCCCGCGCTCGGAGCCCGGCCCGGTTCGCCCGGGAGGCGCTCCTCCGAGCGGGGCCTTCTGGTGGTCCGCCGGCCCGAGGAAGACTCGTCCGTGTCCGGTGTGTCCTGTTCCGGTGTCCATTCCTCGCCCGGGGCCCGGGAGAGGCGTTCGGTGCGGTGGCGGTCGTCGCCGGGGCCGCTCGTCATGTCCCGCATGATGGTCAGCTCTCCTTCGGTCGGCTCCGGTGCAGGGCCCACGGCGTGTGCGAACGGGTGTGGGAGCGGCTGCCGCCGGACGCCGTGGCGCTCGTTCCGGCGGACGCCCGGTGCCGGTCCGGCTCCGTGCCGGTCAGGTCGTCGAACAGGGCGCGTCCGCCGAGCAGCGCGGACCGCAGCTCCTCGGTCCCACCGCCCGCGCGCGCCACCCGGTGCAGCCGCCGGTAGCCGTCGACGTGCTCGGCGTGGTGCACGGACAGCGCGTCGGCCTGCTCCTCGTACCGACCGCCGTCCGGGTAGCCGCGCGCCGCCGCGAGCTGCGCGAGCAGCCGGTCGGCCTCGGCCACCGCCTCCTTCGGCGAGTCCACGAACCGTTCCTGTACGCCCGTCCAGAGATCCGCGTACCGCTGCCGCTCGGCCCCCTCCAGCGGCCGTTCCCGCAGTTCGCCATGGCGTTCGACGCGCTCGGCCAGCTCCCGTTCGGCCGCCTTGGTGTCGCCGTCGTGCATGGCGACGGCCCGCTCGTACTCAGGCCCGAAGCGCTGCTTCAGGCTCGGCCCGCCGCGCCGGCCGCGGGCCTGCCGGGCGACGAGCCCGACCGCGCCGAGGACCACGACCGCCGCGATCACGATCAGCAGAATGATCAGCCAAGTGGACATGGTTGCCTTCCGACCCCTTCCGATCGGGGACCGGCCCCGCCGGCCGGTTCACTCCCCGGGTGACCCGGAACCCGGTCCACAAACGACGGCCCGCGCACCACAATGGCCGCCATGACGTGGACGATCACCGCCGAGCCGTACGACTCCCCGGCCGCCGCCGCACTCTGGCGGGCGTACTACACGGAGGTCAGCGACCGCTGGTATCTCCTGCACGAGGGGCACCGCACCGACCCCGAGGAACTGGAACGCGAGATCGCGGCCCGCAGCGGTGCCGAACTCGCGCCGCCGACCGGCTGCCTGCTCGTCGGGCGCTACGACGGCACGCCGGCCGGTTCGGCGGGCGTACGGCTGCTGGAGGCGGACACCGCCGAGCTGACCCGGGTGTTCGTGCGGCCGCAGTGGCGCGGCCGGAACGGGGCCGCGCTGCTCGTGGCCGCCGCCGAGCTGCGCGCCCGGCTGCTCGGCGCCCGGCGGATCGTCCTGGACACCCGCGGCGACCTGGTCGAGGCCCGCGCCCTGTACGCCCGCCTCGGCTACACCGAGACCACCCCGCACAACACCGACCCCTACGCCGAGCACTGGTTCCGCAAGGAACTGGGGTCGGACCCGGCCTCGTGGCCGGAGCCGGCGGCCCACCTCAGCTGACCTCGGCCAGCGTGGTGCCGTTGTGCGGCCGTTCGCGTGCGGCGCCGCACAGTTCGCCGGTGAGGTCGTGGACCAGCCGGGACAGGTCGTCGGAGCGGCCGGGCCGCCACCAGTCGCCGAGCAGTCCGGCCAGCGACTCCTCGCGGGCGGCGGCGAGCCGTTCGGCCACCTCGCGGCCGGAGTCGGTCAGCACCAGGTCCAGTCCCCGGCGCTCGGCGAGCCGCCGCTCCTCCACCTGTCGGGCGGCGGCCATGACCGCCTGGAGCGGGACCGCGCTGTGCTCGGCCAGCATCCCCGGTTCCACGGAGCCGTAGCGGCGGATGCGCAGCAGCAGCCAGCCGGCGGCGGGCAGCAGGTCGTACCCGGCCCGTTCGGTGATCTTCCGGTAGACCTCGCGGCGGCCCTCGCGGGTGCCCAGCACGGACAGGGCCCGGCAGCACTCGTCGTAGGAGGAGCGCTGGACCGGGTTCGGTGGGATCGTCTCGGAGACGTCCGGCGCGGTGACCGAGCCGCGCAGCCGGTCCTCCTTGAGGAACCAGGCCAGCACGAAGCCGAGGAGGGCGACGGGAGCGGCGTAGAGGAAGACGTCGGTGATGGCGGACGCGTAGGCGTGCAGGGCGGCCTGGCGCGGCGCGGGCGGCAGCGCGGCGATGCCGCGCGGGTCCGACTTCAGCGCGTCGGCGCCGAGGCCGGGCGGCAGCCGTACGCCACGGAGGGCGTCGGTGAGCTTGTCGCCGAGGCGGCCGGCGAAGAGCGTGCCGAAGACGGCCACGCCGAAGGAGGCGCCGATGGAGCGGAAGAAGGTGACGCCGGAGGTGGCGACGCCGAGGTCCTCGTAGGAGACGGCGTTCTGCACGATGAGGACCAGCACCTGCATGACCAGGCCGAGGCCGAGGCCGAAGACGAAGAAGTACGTGCTCGTCACGGCGGTCCCGCCGTGCTCGTCGAGCCGGGCCAGGAGCAGCAGACCGAGCGTGGTGACGGCGGTGCCGGCGACCGGGAACACCTTCCAGCGGCCGGTGCGGCTGACGATCTGCCCGGACACGGTGGACGACAGCAGCAGGCCGAAGACCATGGGCAGCATGTGCACGCCGGACAGGGTCGGGGAGACGCCGTGCACGACCTGGAGGAACGTCGGCAGATAGGTCATCGCGCCG
Source organism: Streptomyces sp. SCL15-4 (assembly GCF_033366695.1). Classification (NCBI taxonomy): domain Bacteria; kingdom Bacillati; phylum Actinomycetota; class Actinomycetes; order Kitasatosporales; family Streptomycetaceae; genus Streptomyces; species Streptomyces sp. SCL15-4. Next base: position 5,857,179 of record NZ_JAOBTQ010000001.1, on the reverse strand, counting down.
AACATGGCGAAGCCGACGACGAAGCTGATCACGGACGCCAGGGTGAAGGTGCGCACGCGGAACAGCTTCAGCGGCAGCACGGGTTCGGCGGCCCGCCGCTCCACGGCGACGAACACCGCGGCGAGGACGACGCCGAGCACGGCGAGCCCGACGATCCGCGCCGAGCCCCAGGCCCACGTCGTCCCGCCGAGCGAGGCGACCAGCACCAGGCAGGTGGCTACGGCGGCGATCAGGAAGGTGCCGAGGTAGTCGACGACATGGTGGGCGGTGTGCCGCGGGAGGCGCAGCGCCACGGCGATCACGGCGAGCGCGACGGCGCCGACGGGCAGGTTGACGTAGAACACCCAGCGCCAGCCGAGATGCTCGGTGAACAGCCCGCCGAGCAGCGGCCCGAGCACGCTGGTGGCGCCGAACACGGCACCGAACAGGCCCTGGTAGCGCCCGCGTTCGCGCGGGGACACGAGGTCGCCGACGATCGCCATGGACAGCACCATCAGTCCGCCGCCGCCGAGCCCCTGGAGCGCCCGGAAGGCGATGAGCTGCGGCATGTCCCGGGCCGTGCCGCACAGCGCGGAACCGATCAGGAAGATCACGACGGCGATCTGGAACAGCCGTTTGCGGCCGTACTGGTCGCCGAGCTTGCCCCACAGCGGCGTCGCGGCGGTGGACGCCAGCAGATAGGCGGTGACGACCCAGGAGAGGTGCTCGAGGCCGCCGAGGTCGCTCACGATCGTCGGCAGCGCGGTCGCGACGATGGTCTGGTCGAGAGCGGCCAGCAGCAGGCCGAGCAACAGCGCGCCGATCGGTACCAGCACGCTGCCCGGAACGTGCTCGCCGCCGCGGGTGTGCTCGGCCGTGCCGTGCGTGTCCAGGGCCATGGAGACCTCCCGGGGCTCGGGTGCACCTTCCATCGTCGGCCGTGTGACCGGTTATGGCCTGTCGAGTCCTGCGGAAACGGCGGTCGTCCGCATAACCTCTGAAGTTCCCGAGGGGAGGGGACACGGGCGTGACGGGAGAACGGGGCACCACGTGCCCGGAGTGCGGGACGCCGAGGGGGCCGGACAACACGCCGGCGTGCGACTGCACCGAGCGCGCGGCCGAGGCGCTGCGCGAGACGCGCACGGCGGAAGCGGCGGCGGCGGAGGACTTCGATCCGCTGCGGATACGCCCGTACGTCACGGCGGCACCGGCGACCATGTCCCCTCCGCTCCTGGACACCGGCGTGACCGGACCCCCGCCGCCACCGGCACCCGCCCTCCGGCCGCCCGCCCCGGAGGAGTACGCCGCCGACCCCCGGCCGCGCTCGCGCCGTACGGTGCTGCTGGCGGGCACGGGCGTCGGCGTGGCCCTGCTGGCGGCGACCGCCTTCGCCCTGGTCTCCTACCGGACCCCCGCCCACGACCGGGCGGCCCGGGAGATCAGGCAGAGCATCCCGGCCGGGCCGACGACGCCGGCCGCGTCGTCCAGGGCACCGGTGCCCCCGGCGCCCCCGCCCGCTCCCCTGCCGTCCTCGCCTGCCCCGGCCACCCCGGCCCCGTCACCGACCCGCACGTCCCCGGCCCCCACGCCGACCCCGTCCCGCACCCTCTCGCCCACCCCGTCCGCCTCCGCCTCGTCCACTGCGCCGCCCACACCGGCGGCGGCCCCGGTGCTGCGGCGCGGCGACACCGGCCCGGAGGTGACGGAACTCCAGCAGCGCCTGCGCCGGCTGAATCTCTACGGTGACCGGATCGACGGCGTCTACAACCGGCCCCTGGAGGACGCCGTGCGCAACTACCAACTGGCCCGTGGCATCAAGGACGACCCCTTGGGCGCCTACGGCCCGGCGACGCGGAAAAGCCTGGAGGAGGAGACGAGGGAATCCTGAGGTGCGACGGACTCGCGGCCGGGTCCGCCGCCGGCGTCAGCCGATCAGCAGCCGGAGCGTGCCGTCGGCCCCGGCCTCCACCCGCACCCGCGTCAGGTCCCGCACCGCCACGTCCGGCTCGTGGACGACCGCCCGCGGCCCGACCCCCACGACCCGCATCCCCGCGGAGCGACCCGCCGCGATCCCCGCACCGGAGTCCTCGAACACGACGCAGTCGGCCGGGTCGATCCCCAGCTCGGCCGCGCCCTTCAGGAAACCCTCGGGGTCGGGCTTGCTGGCGCCGACCGACTCCGCGGTGATCCGGACCGCCGGCGGCTCCAGTCCCGCCGCGGTCATCCGCGCGGTCGCGAGCGCGAGGTCGGCGGAGGTCACCAGCGCGTGCGGAAGCCCCGCCAGCGACGCGAGGAACGCGCCGGCGCCGGGGACCTCGACCACGCCCTCCATGTCGGCGGTCTCCTCCGCGAGCATCCGCTCGTTCTCCGCGAAGTTCTCCTCCGCCGGCCGGCCGGGCAGCAGCAGGGCCATGGACGCATGCCCCTGCCGGCCGTGGACGACCCGCATCACCTCGTCGCCGTCCAGCCCGTGCCGCGCGGCCCAGCGCCGCCAGACCCGCTCGACCACGGCGTCCGAGTTGACGAGGGTGCCGTCCATGTCGAGCAGGAGGGCACGGCAGGTGAGGACGGTGGGCGTGGCGGTGGCCGGCATCGGCAGCTCCTGAAGGGAGGAAGGCCCGTGTCGGATGAGACGGCGGGAGGAACAAGGCGGCCCCGCCCGCCGGTCAGGGAGAACGGGCGGGAGCCACTTTGTTTCTCCACGGTACAAAACGGCGCCGTGTTTCCGCCACCGCCCCCGGCGAGGATTCACTCCCCGTTCGCCCGCCCGCCCGCTCAGCCGGCCACTGCCTCCCACAGGCTCCAGGCGCCGAGCGCCAGCATCACCAGCGCCGCGATCTGCGTGATCAGCCGCAGCGGCACCCGCTTCATCAGCGCCTTTCCGCCGACGATGCCCAGTCCGGCGACGGCCCACAGGCCGAGCACCGCACCGAGGCCGACGGAGATCGGGTCGTCGTAGCGGGCGGCGAGATTGGCGGTCATGATCTGGGTGAGATCGCCGAACTCGGCCACCAGGATGAGCATGAAGCCGGTGCCCGCGACCTTCCAGAAGGACTGGTCGGCGGGCTTCTTGATCTCTTCCTCGTCCTCGTCCTTCTTCAGCAGGAGCATCGCGGCCCCGCCGAGGAAGAGGACGCCGGTGAGGGCGTGCACGAGCTGCTGCGGCAGCAGGGTGAGCACGCTGCCGGCCGCGACGGCGAGCACGACGTGCAGCAGGAAGGCCGCGGCGACGCCCGCGAAGACGTAGGACGCCCGGTAACGGGTGCCGAGGACGAGGCCGGCGAGCGCGGTCTTGTCCGGCAGTTCGGCGAGGAAGACGACGCCGAAGACGAGCGCCGTCACGGTGATGCTGATCAAGGTCCCTCAATCGGTCGGGCTGCCCCGCCGAGAGTGCGGTACGTCACGCGATGACACCTCGGCACGGCAGCACACCAAGCGTCCGTGCCGGTGGGCACGGACGTGCACTGCTTGCCGAAGGTTTCGCTGGCGGCTCCTGCTGGAGGCCGCCTCCGGGCGCCGGCTCAGGCTCGCTGAGCAGTATGTCGACGGTCCGGCGAAGAGCTACTCCCCTTCTGCGCCTCCCATCGTACGGGATGTGAAAGTTCCGCCGTCAACCTTGTCTTGACATGATCACGTCACTACCTTCTTACCGAACGCTCATCCGCCGGCAACCCCCCGTCGCGAGCATTCCCTCGCTCGCGCTCCAACACCCCCATCATCAAAGGGAGTTCACGCATGCCCACGTTCTACGCGCGTCGACGGACGAGCATCCTCGCCGCGCTCACCGGCCTGATCGCCTCCGTCGCCCTGTTCAACTCGCCGAACGCCTCCGCCGCGCTGCCCACACCGGTCAGCGGCGCCACCGCGCGCGGCTACCTCTCCCAGCTCACCGTGGCCACGGAGAACCGCACCGGCTACAGCCGCGACCTGTTCCCGCACTGGATCACCGTCAGCGGCACCTGCAACACCCGCGAGACGGTCCTGAAGCGGGACGGTACGAACGTCGTCACCGACTCCTCCTGCGCCTCGACCAGCGGCAGCTGGTACTCGCCGTACGACGGCGCGACCTGGACCGCCGCCTCCGACCTCGACATCGACCACCTCGTCCCGCTGGCCGAGGCGTGGGACTCGGGCGCGAGCAAGTGGACCACCGCGCAGCGGCAGGCCTTCGCCAACGACCTGACCCGGCCGCAGCTGATCGCCGTGACCGACAACGTCAACCAGGCGAAGGGAGACCAGGACCCGGCCACCTGGGTGCCGTCGCGGTCGGCGTACGTGTGCACGTACGTGCGGGCGTGGGTGCAGGTGAAGTACTACTACGGCCTGTCGGTGGACTCGGCCGAGAAGAGCGCGCTCACGAACCAGCTGGCGAGCTGCTGACAGGCGCGTCCGCGTCAGGAAGCGGGCTTGCGCCGCATGAGGAAACCCGCCGCCGCTCCCGCGCCGAACAGCGCCGCCACCGACACGGCCGTGGCCAGCCAGGTGGCGCCGAGCCACTGGGCGCCGTAGTAGCCGAGGGCCACGCTGTAGGCGGCCCAGGACAGGCCCGCCAGCGCGGACCAGGGCAGGAAGTCGCGGGCGCGGCGGTGGGCGGCGCCGGCGCAGAAGGAGACGACCGAGCGGCCGGCGGGGGCGAAGCGGGCGAGGACGACCAGCGCGCCGCCGCCCCGGGCGAGGGCGTCACCGAGACGCGCCTGCGCGGAGGTGAGCCTGCGGGAGCGGGCTATCGCCCGGTCCAGCCGCTCGCCGCCGCGCCAGGCGAGGCGGTAGGCCACCAGGTCGCCGAGGACCGAGGCGGTGGCGGCGGACAGGATCAGGGCCAGGATGTCCGGCACCTCGTGCGCGACCTGGCCGGCCGCGCCGGTACCCGCCGCCGCCGCCGTGCCGGCCGTGATGACCAGCACTCCGCTGGGCAGGACCGGCAGGAACACGTCGAGCAGCACCGAGACGGCCACCACGGCATAGATCCACGGCCCGGCCGCGAGCGACCCCACGCTTTCCCACACGACGACTCCCGACATTCCCCCGTTGACGGCTGTACAGCGTACGCGGGGGGTGTGACAGAAGGTTCGCGGGGGGTTCGTGAGGCGATCACGGGACGTTCACGGTGGCGGTCCGGCGTGCGCGGGCGGCCGGTCACCGGTGACCGGCCGCCCGCGTTGTCCGGAGAGGACGGTCAGGCGGCCACGGGAGCCCGCTCGGCCGTCGCGCCGCCCTCCGGCGCGGGGCGCCGGGCGAGGAGGCGGTCCAGGCCGAAGGCGCCGGAGCCGGTGAAGACCAGCAGCAGGAACGACCAGCAGAACAGCACCGACAGCTCGCCGCCGTTCTGTATCGGCCACAGCGCGGCCTGCTGGTGGACGTCGAAGTAGGCGTAGGCCATCGAGCCGGAGGCGACCAGCGCGGCCCCCCGGGTGCCGAGGCCGAGCAGCACCAGGCCGCCGGCGACGAGCTGGATCACCGCCGCGTACCAGCCGGGCCAGGTGCCGGCCGCGATGGTGCCGCCGTGGGTGCCGGCGGCACCGCCGAGGACGCCGAACAGGGAGGCGGCGCCGTGCACGGCGAAGAGCAGGCCGACGACGACGCGGAAGAGCCCCAGGACATAGGGCTGAGCGGAATTGAGACGAGCGGACACGGGATGACTCCTCTTCGGTGTCTGGCCGGCGGGGACTGGGGAGGCCGGCCATGGGGACGGGGTACCGAATCGAGCCATAGGTTAGGGGTACCTAATCAGTACTTGCAAGTTCAACATCTGGCCTATTTTTTGCAGGAGCGGCCCGGCCCCGTACCTCCAGCGCTCCCAGCAGTTGCGCCGTGGCCCGGGCCACGGCGTCCACCGCCGTGTCGAAGGCCTCGCGGTTGTGGGCGGCGGGGGCACGGAAGCCCGAGACCTTGCGGACGTACTGCAACGCGGCCGCGCGGATGTCCTCGTCCGTGGCCTCACCGGGCAGCACGGGCGGGCGCAGCGTCTTGATGCTTCGGCACATGTCCCCAGTCTCGCGCCGGCCGCCGCGCCCTGCGATGATCACCGCGAAGGCGGCCACCGACTCCCGGGGCCGACCGTCGAAGGGAACAACTCCATGACGCATCCGTCCAGCGTGGCCGTCCTCGGTCCCGGCGGCACCGGCGGCCTGCTCGCCGCCCTGCTGTCCCGTTCCGGCCATCATGTGATCTGCCTGGCCCAAGAGGCGACGGCCGGTGTGCTGCGCCGCACCGGCATCACGGTCCGCAGCCCGCAGTTCGGCGACTTCACCGCCGCCGTCGACGCGGACACCGCACTGCGCGTACCGGTGGACGCCTGCCTGGTCACGGTCAAGCACACCGCGCTCGACGCCGCCCTCACCCGGGTCCCGCCCGCCGTGCTCGGCGACGCCCCGATCGTCCCGCTGCTGAACGGAGTCGAGCACCCGGCGGCCCTGCGCGCGCGGTACCGGCCCGACCGGGTCGCGCCGGCCGTGATCCGCGTGGAGTCCACCCGCGTCGCGCCGGGCGTGATCGAACACGGCAGCCCGTTCACGGAGATCGACCTGGCCGGAAACGACGTACCGCGCGACCGGCTGGAGGCGCTGGCCGCCGTGCTCCGGCAAGCCGGCACGACCGTCCGCGTGGCCGGGGACGAGACGGCGGCGCTGTGGGCCAAGATGGCGTTCCTCGCCCCGTTCGCGCTGCTCACCACCCGCTACGGCGTCCCTCTCGGCACCGCCCGCACCCGGCACCGCGCCGAGCTGGAGGCGCTGGTCGCCGAGACGGCCGCCGTGGGCCGCGCCTGCGGTGCGCCGGCCGATCCGGACCAGGCCCTGGCCCGGTACGACGCCTTCCCGCCCGCGGCCAGGTCGTCCATGCAGCGCGACGCCGAGGCGGGCCGCCCGCTGGAGCTGGACGCCATCGGCGGCGCCCTGCTGAGGGCGGCCGAACGGCACGGCGTGCCGGTGCCGGTGGCGCGGCGACTGGTGCGGGAGCTGCGCGCGGCGGGATACTGACCACCGGTCACTCGGGGACGGGCGGATCGGCCGGAGTGCTGACCGGCGGTCACTCGTACGGCTGAAACCCCACCCGTACCCCCGGTCCGCGCTCGCCTCGGTAATTCGAACACACGTATCATTGCCGTGTGGCTACGACCTATGAATTCCCCAGTGACCTCCTCGCCGGTCAGGAGGAGCTGCATCAGGTCCGGGCCGAGCTGTCGGCCCTGCTCAAGCGGCTGCCCTGGTCGGTCGAGCCGATGGACGGCTTCAGCGACGACACCGGCTGGCGCAAGGTGGAGCGGCCCGCCTCCCCCGGCTGGACGGAGGACGAGCAGGCACAGGTGGAGAAGCTGCGGCGGCGCGAGCACGAGCTGGCGGTCTTCGTCAGCACCCACCGGTTCTGGACGGAGGTCCCGGCGGCGGACCGGATGGACGCGCGCACCCGGCTGAAGCACGTCCGCGAGGAGCAGGCCGAGGAATAGCCGCGAAGCGGCGCAAACGGAAACGGCCCCCCGGAGACTTCTCCGAGGGGCCGGATCTGTGGGCGCGGACGGTTTCGAACCGCCGACATCCTGCTTGTAAGGCAGGCGCTCTACCCCTGAGCTACGCACCCGGGACAGGTCGACAGCCTACATTGCCCGGCGGGCCGCACCGCAAACAGACGGCAACGTCACGTGCCGGAGGCGAACTGACCGGCCCGTGTGTTCGTCTTCCACGGGTGGGAGAATGACACCACCCAGGGCGAACCACCACACGGGAGAGGAATGTGACGGCGACACCGGGCACGCCAGCGACACCGCCGTACCCGCCGCCGTCCGCCGCCCGGACCCGGCACGGCCGCCGTGCCGTGCGGGACGCCCTCACCCTCTTGGGCCTGCCGGTGCTGGCCGCGCCGCTGCTGGCCGCCGCGTTCGCCGGCGGAGGCACCCGGCGCTGGTTCGGCGGCCGGGCGGAGAGCCAGCGCGCCGAGGCCCAGGCCGCCAAGGACGCCGCCGCGGCGGCCTTCTACGAACTCGACACCGCCCAGCGGGACCTGCGGATCTCGGTCGAGACCATCGCGGCGGCGGACGACTCCCCCGCCGCCCGCCGCGCCGTCACGGACTTCGAGACGCTCGGACAGCGCGTCGACGAGGCCAGCCGGCAGTACATCCAGGCCGTGGACGCCCACGACCTGGACCGGGACGGCCTGGAGGCGGGCCCGGCCGCCCGGGCGCGCGCCGAGCTGGGCGCGGCCCGGGACGAACTGCTGCGCGTCCGGCGGGACCTGGAGGAGTACGGCCGCTCGCTCGGGCCGCTGCTGGACAAGGCGGAGACCCGGCTGGCCCGGCTCGCGCCCGCCGTGGAGCGGGCCCGGCAGTCGCTGCTGGCCGCGAGCGACGCCCTGGACGCCGTCCGCGCGCGGAACCTGCGCGCCGACGACCTGGCCGCGCGACTCGCGGCCCTGTCGCCGGAGCTGACCCGGCTGAACCAGGGCGCCGGTCAGCACGGCGTGGACGCCACGCTGGAGCGGGCCGAGCGGGTGCAGCGGGAGGCCGGCGCGATCCGGGCCGAGGCCGAGCGGCTGCCGGAGCGGGCCGCCGAGATCGACCACCGGCTGGTCTCGCTGCGCACCCGGGCCCAGGCGCTGACCACCCGGGCCGAGCAGGTGGAGCCGGTCCTCAGCGAGCTGCGCCGCCGGTTCACCGCCGCCTGCTGGCAGGACCTCCAGCGGGTCCCCGCGCTCACGGCCGAGAACGTGCGGCAGGCCGAGCTGCGGCTCACGGAGGCCCGGGCGGCGCGGGACGCCCAGCGGTGGGCGGACGCCACCGCGCTGCTGGCGACCGTCCGGGCACTGCTGAACGCCACCGACGAGGCGGTGTCGGCCGCCGGCGACCGGCTGGCCCGGCTGAACGCCGTACAGAAGGACCCGCGGCAGGAGATCGAGCGGACCCGGTTCGCGATCCGGGACGCCCAGCGGCTGGCGATGGCGGGCCGTACGACGCCCGACCCCCGGCACGCCCGGCCGCTGGACGACGCGGTGGCCCGGCTGGAGCGGGCGGCCGGCACGCTGGCGGAGCGGCATCCGGACTACTGGCACTTCCTGGGCGAGACCGAGGCCGTGCGGCGACGCGTGGCGCGGGTGGTGGCGCTGATCCGCGAGGAGCGCGGCGCCGGGCACTGAGCCGCACGGGCCGCCGCGTGTTGCCGGCCGGCGGAGCCGGACGGATAGTGAAGAACGGACGGACGGCCTCCGCTAGCGCCCGAGGAGGCGGACATGGCCACACACGCAGTGCGGACGAGGAACACCCGGGAACGCAGGCGGACCCGGCTGGACGACCACCTGCCCGTGGACCACCGGCTGAACCGGGTCTACCGCGCCGGCGCGGGCCTGATCGGCGCGTTCCTGGTCGCCTTCGGCATTCTCGGCCTGCTGGACCAGATCGGCTTCTTCAGCACGGGCGGCAACCAGGTCGCCGGGCTGAACACCAACGGCGCGCTCAGCGTGCTGTCGATCTGCATCGGCCTGCTGCTGCTGGCGGGCGCGGCCGTCGGCGGGAACTTCGCGTCCACCCTGAACATGGTCCTCGGCGTCCTGTTCCTGCTGAACGGCTTCCTGTTCCTCGGCCTGCTGGACACCGCGAGCAACTTCCTGGCGTTCAAGATCCAGAACGTGTACTTCAGCTTCGTCGTGGGCCTGCTGCTGATGACCTTCGGCATGTACGGCCGGGTCGGGCACGCGCTGCCGCACGACAACCCCTACTGGCGGGCCCGCCACCCCGAGCCCTCCTCGCAGCAGCGCACGCGGCACGGGCAGGAGGAGGGCGGCCGGCGGCAGGGCCCGCGGCAGGGCCCGGATCAGGTCCGGTAGGCGTAGAACGCCGCGTTCGGGTACGAGGCGACGAGGCTGGCCACCGACCGGTTGTAGGTGTTGGTCGAGTGGTAGCTCACGTACGGCACGCCCCGGCGGTCCCGGTAGGTGACGATCATCGAGTGGTCCTTGGACCCGTCCCGGTTGAAGTCCACCTGGAGCACGTCGCCGAGGTCCAGCTGGTAGACGTTGGCGAGGCTGGTGACCCGCTTGGAGGACAGCGCGAACCAGGAGAACTCGTTCACGCCGACGAAGGAGTCCGACTGGATCTCGGAGTTGCCGAACCACTTGTGGAAGTCGTTCGTGTACCCGGGCACGTGCTTCCAGCCGCCCGCCTTCAGCGCCTGGCTGACGAAGTTGGTGCAGTCGCCGCCGGCGCCCTGGCCGTTGAAGTTCGGGTAGTCCGGGTTGTACTTGTTCCAGTACTTCTGCGCGTAGGCGACCATGGCCTTGTAGTCGTAGCCCGTCGCGGAGAAGTTCTTCGCGTTCGCCGGGGCCGGCCAGGCGGTGGCGGCGCGGGCCGCGCTCGGCGGGCCGTCGTCCTCGGCCTCGGCCTGCGGCTTGGCCACCTCCGGCCTGGCGACCTGGTTCACCGCGAGGTAGCCGTCGTCGGTGTCACGGATGCCGGTGAGCCGCCAGTCGCCGTGCCGGTCGGCCGTGAAGCTCAGCTCGTGGTGCGCCTGGAAGCCGGTCGACTCCGGGCTCTTCCCGGCGGCCTTGCCGTACGTCAGCGTCGTGGTCTCGGTGACGGCGACCTTCGCGTGCCGGCCCTTCACCCGCGTCGCGTCGAGCGTGACCTTGGTGCTGCCCGCGCGGTACGTCTCGCCCAGCCGGGCGAGCCGGCCGCGGCGGTCGCGCAGCTCCTCCAGCGCCGACTTCTGCTCCCGCGTCTGTCCGCCGGACAGCCGCACGGACCCGGAGAAGCCGGACGTGCGCCGCGTCTCCTTGGTCCCGGCGCCTTCCACCAGGGCCTGCGTGCGGTCGGTGAAGACCGCGTCGGCCAGTCGCTGGAAGGTCGCCTTGGTGGCCGCGTCCACCGTCGGGTCGTCGGTCACCGCCGCGCCCGCGCTCCAGTTCGGCACCAGGGCCACGCCTGCGACCACCGAGGCGGCAGCGGCGGTCACTATGGCCGTACGGCGCCGGCTACGGCTCAGTTTTCTGGATTTCAATGATGTTCCCCTCTACGCCGGTACACCTACCGGGCGAGGGGCATCTTCGCATGGCCGGTACACCGGATGTGAAGAGGGGCGCACAAGCGGAATCAGCCGTGCTGACCGGTTACTTGACGACCGCCGACCAGTCCGGCGACTGGGCCGGATCGAGGCTGCGCAGCGCGGCCAGGGTCGACGGTTTCTGCGCGTCGAGCCAGTCGGCCAGCTCCTTGAAGGACACGCACTTGACGCCCTTCTTGGTGCACACGTTCTTGACCACCTGGTCGATGGCCTTCATGTAGATGCCGCCGTTCCAGTCCTCGAAGTGGTTGCCGATGAACAGCGGCGCGCGGCTGCCGTAGTAGACCCGGTCGAAGCCGGCCATGTACGAGGCGACGGTCTGCTGCTCCCACTCGGGGAACTTGGCCGGATCGCCCTGCGTCTCGCCCTCGGACTGGTTGTAGAGGAAGTTGAAGTCCATGGACAGGCCCTGGTACTTGCCGCTCTCGTACGGCAGCATCTGCAGCGGGAAGTCCCATATGCCGTTCTTCTTGCCGGGCCATATCTGGAAGTCGCCCGGGGAGCTGGCGTCGTAGCGCCAGCCGTAGTCCTTGATGGCCTTCAGCAGGTTCGGCTGGCCCTCCAGGCAGGGCGCCCGGCCGCCGGTGACCTCCTTCTTGAAGTCGAAGGGCAGCGGGGGCATGTCGGTGAAGCCGGTGTTGGTCTTCCAGTGCTCCGCGAACTCGAAGAACTGGTCGATCTCGCTCTTCCACTCCGCCACGCTCCAGTCGCCGCCGCCCTTGGCGTCGCAGAAGTGGCCGTTGAAGTGGGTGCCGATCTCGTTGCCGTCCTCGTAGGCCTTGGCCAGCTGCTCCAGGGTGGTGCGGATGTGGTCGTCGGTGGCGTAGTCGATCGCGGCGTCGCCCGGCGAGTGCATCGGGCCGTGGTACTGCGCCTTCTTGCTCTTGGGCAGCAGGTAGATGCCGGTGAGGAAGAAGGTCATGTGGGCGTCGTACCGCTCGGCCAGCTCCCGGTAGTGCGAGAACAGGTGGTCCCCGCCCTCCAGCGCGCCGTCCCAGGAGAACACCACGAACTGCGGCGGCTTCTCGCCGGGCTTGAGCGGCTTCGGCTTCAACTGCCCCTTCTGCGGACCCGTGTAGGAGGTCGAGCCGTCCCCGAGGACCTTGACCTTGCCGTCCCACGTCGGGGTCGGGCTGGGCCTCGGCGCGGCCGTCCTCGGCTTCTTGCCGGTCGCGGCGGCCGGGCTGCTGTCGCTGTCCGTGCCGGACAGCGCCAGGAACCCGGCCACCAGCGAGGCCACGACGAGGAGCGCGGCCAGTGTCAGGACCTGGGGGCGGGTGGCGCGGGGCGCGCGGCGGCGGGGGGCTCGACGGCGGCCTGACGACGACATCTTGCGGGGCATGCGCGGCTCATTCTGCGGAAGGGGAGGGTGGACGGGTGATCCCGGCTCAGCCGAGGCCCGTCGCGGCCGACCAGAGGGCATACGGAACGCTGTGATCGGGCCCGGCCAGGCCTCTGAGCGGCAGTGGCTCCAGCGACTTGGCCAGGTCGATCCGGTAGACGACGATCGCGGTGGACACGGCGTCGGCCGTGCCGACGTACCAGGCGGCGGTGTCCTTGTCGGTCCCACCGGCCTTCCCCGACACCCCGGACCGGCCGGCCGCCGCGTCCGGGTGGGCGGTGCGGAAGGAGTCGGTGAGCGCCTCGGTGACCCGCTCGGCCACCTGCGCGCCGACCGCCCGCTTCGGGTGCGGGATGTTCAGCGGGAGGGGTGCGCCGTTGCGAGTGACGCGGCGCACCGAGTACGGCTCGGTGTGGTTGCCGCCGGCGGCGAAGGTGGCGTAGCCGCTCGCCATCCGGATCGCGCTGGGCGTGGAGCTGCCCAGGGACAGGGCGGGCACCTGGGGGCCGATGCTGGAGCGCAGCAGCCCGGAGGCCACGGCGGTCCGGGTCACCTTGTCCAGGCCGGTGTCCATGCCGAGCTGCATGAACGGCGTGTTGACCGACTTGGCGAGCGCCTCGCGCAGGCTGATCTTCCCGTACGACCTGCGGCCGTCGTTGTGCGCGGCGACCTTCTTGCCGCTGCGGTCCCAGTAGGGCCCCTCGGGCGTGGTGACGGGCACGCCGTCGTCGCCGTCGTAGACGCTGTCCGGGCCGACGGGTGTGGCGGGGCCGCTGCGCGTCTTGTGCACACCGTGTTCGAGTCCGGCGGCGTACACGAACGGCAGGAACGCGGTACCGGCCGGGACCGTGGTGGCGTTGGACTCGTTGTAGCCCTGCTTGCGGTGGTCCGGGCCGCCGTAGACGGCGAGGACCCGGCCGTCGGCGGCCACCGAGGCGGCGCCGTAGTGGCCGCTCTCCGCCACCTCGGGATCGTCCGCCCCGGCCTCCTTGCGCGCCTTGGCGACGGCGTCGGTGAGCGCCCGCTCCCGCTTGCGGTCGAACGTCGTGTAGATCTGGTAGCCGCCCAGGTCGAACTGCTTGTCCGTCAGGTGCCCGGCCTTCTTGGCGTACTGCGACGCCAGCTCCACCAGATAGTCGCTCTGCTCGCCGGTGTCGTACAGCGGGTTGGTCTTCAGCGGGTCGGGGAACTTCGTGTACGTGGCCCGCTCCTGCGGCGACAGCTTGCCGATCTTGACCATCCGGTCCAGGATCCAGGACCAGCGCTCCACCGCCCGCGCGTGGTTGGCCTTGCCGAGCGTGGGGTCGTACAGACCGGCGCCCTTGAGCAGCGAGGCGAGCATGGCCGCCTCGGAGACGTTGAGCCTGCCGACGTCCTTGCCGTAGTAGGCCTGGGCGGCGCGCTGGATGCCGTAGGTGCCGCGGCCGAACCAGCTGGTGTTGAGATAGCCCTCCAGGATCTCGTCCTTGCTCATCTTGTTGTCGAGCTTGAGGGCGATCATCGCCTCGGTGAATTTACGGCCGACCGTCTGGTTCTGGGTCAGGTAAACGTTTTTCACATACTGCTGCGTAATCGTGGACCCGCCCTCGGTGTCCCCCTCGCCCACCGTGCGGAACAGCGCCCGGCTGAGGCCCTTGAGGGATATGCCCGGGTCCGAGTAGAAACTCTCGTTCTCCGCCGCGAGGACCGCCCAGCGCACGTCCTGCGGAATGTCCTTCAGCGGCATCGCCTGCCGCTGCACCCAGCCCGTACGGGCCATGGGCGTGCCGTCGGACCAGAAATAGACGTTGTCCTGCTGGGTGGCGTACGAATTGATGTTGGCCGGTATGTCCGTCATCGCGTACGCGGTGACGAGGAACGCGCCGAGCAGGCCGAACGAGGACAGGACGGCGCCGATCCACTGCCGCCAGGACGGCATCCAGCGGCGCCAGCCGGTGCGGCCCGGACGCGGATAGACGGGCTTCAGGCGGCGCGCGTAGGGCGCTATCCGGCGCGCGTACGGGGCGAGCGGACCGAGCCGGCGGAAGGCGGCGGCCGTGGCCGCGCCCGGCCCGGCGGTGCGCTCGCGGGCGGCCGAGCGCGCGTCACGCCGGCGCTCGGCCCGGCCGCCGGACGGCGCGGGCGCCTCGGGCGGAGTGGGGACACGCAGCTGCATCGTCTCGTCGGCCCGGAGGGCGTCGACTCTCAGATGCAGGGTCTCGTCGGCGTCCAACGGCTTCTCGCCACGGCCACCGGCCACGGTGCCGTCCTCCCCCTGCGACGCATCGGTCACGCCTGCGTCTCCCTCCGCACTCGGTCTCGCTCGCGCGGGTGAGCTGAGCATCCTCGCCACGGCGTTCACAAATTATCAGTAACGTTTTCGAATGCCCTGCACATATGCCGCACGGATGGCAACACTCACGAAACATTGAGCTGCCCTTGACACGCCCCGGACGGCTAACCTGAGCCCATGCCTCGCTACGAGTACCGCTGCCGGAGCTGCGGCGACACGTTCGAACTGAACCGTCCGATGGCGGAGTCCGCCGCCCCCGCGACGTGCCCTGCCGGGCATGACGACACGGTGAAACTCTTGTCCACGGTGGCCGTGGGCGGCGTCGCCGGTGCGCCGGCGCCCGCGCCCCGGGCCGGGGGCGGCGGGTGCTGCGGCGGCGGATGCTGCGGTTAGCTCCGCCCGGGATCCCGGGCCGTTCTCAGGAACTCCCCGAGGATGCGCTCCCCCGCCAGTACGCCTCGCTCCGGCAGTGCGGCGATCCGAGGGGCCGACCAGCCGGTGTCGGCCAGCTCGCCGTGGCCGGGGCGCCAGCCCCGGTCGGCCGCCAGGAGCAGGTCGGCGTCCAGCAGGGAGTCGCCGGCGGCCAGGGTCAGGTCCGCGCCGGTGCGGCGGGCGACCTCGCGGACGGCCGCGCCCTTGGTGAGCGGCTTGGGCACGGCGTAGATCTTGCGGCCCTGGAGCGAGACGGTCCAGCCGCGGTTCTCCGCCCACACCGCCAGCTCCTTCACCCAGTCCTCCGGCAGCAGCTCGCGCTCCACCACCAGATAGGCGAACAGGTCCTCGGCCAGGCGCTGCTTGCGCAGCCACACCGGGTCGGCCGAGCGCAGCAGATGCTCGCGGACCTCCTCCAGCGGCGCGCACTCGTCGGCGAGCCGCGCCAGCACACGCGCGTGCCAGTCGGCGTCGGTGACCCCGTCGACCAGCAGATGGCCGCCGTTGGCGCAGATCGCGTACCTCGGCGGCGGGCCGGGCAGGTTGATGCGCTGGTACTGCTTGCGCGTCCGGGTCGTCGTCGGCACGAACACGGCCGCGTCGCCGAGGTCGGCCAGCAGCCGGGCCGCCGTCTCCGTCATGTAGGACAGCGGCCTGGCCTCGTGCACCTCCACGCACAGCAGCCGGGGCGCCCGGGCGTCCGGCATGGTCAGCGCGAGGGCCGCCGCGGAGTAGATCAGCGTCCGGTCGAGATCGCTCGCCACCAGCACCGGCATCAGACGTGCACCGCCCTTCCGTCGGCGCCGACGGCACCGCGTGTGTACTTGGGGTGGATCAGCCCGACACAGCTGTACGGCAGCTCGCCGACCTCCTCCACCGGGACGCCCCGCTGCTCGGCGAGCAGGCGCACGTGGTCCAGGTCGGCGCCGGCGCCCGCGCGGGCCAGGATCTTCCACGGCACCCGGCGCAGCAGCACCCGGGTGGTCTCGCCGACGCCCGGCTTGACGAGGTTCACGTCGTGGATGCCGTACTCCTCGCTGATCCGCTCCACCGCCCGCCAGCCCGCCCAGGTCGGGGTGCGGTCCGTGGCGAGCAGCTCCTCGACCGCGCCGTCCACGGTGCCGGCGACCTCCTCGAACCGTGCGGAGACGGCGTCGAGGAAGGCCACGGAGACGTCGGCGCCGGCCAGTTCGCGGTAGAACTTCGCGCCGTGGTAGTCGTCCGGGCCGACCAGGTCCGCGCGCAGCACCGTGCGCGAGACCAGCCCGGACACGGTGGAGTTGAGGCACGCGGACGGGATGAGGAAGTCCTCCCGGGTGCCGTACGTCCGCACGCAGGAGCCGGGGTCGGCGAGGACGGCGATCTCCGGGTCGAACCCGGTGACGCTCTCCTTCGCCTCGAACTCCGCGACGGCCTGCGCGAGTTCCCGGGTGATGGCGCCCTTGCCGGTCCAACCGTCGACGAAGACGACGTCCCGGGGGTCGTGGTGGGCGGCCAGCCAGCGCAGCGCGTTGGCGTCGATGCCCCGGCCGCGCACGATCGACACGGCGTAGTGCGGCAGGTCCAGCCCGTGCCGGAACCGCGCCCAGCGACGCATCAGGATGCCCACCGGGGTGCCGGCGCGGGCCAGGGAGACCAGCACCGGGCGCGGTGAGCGCTCGCCGATCACCATCTCGGTGACCACGCCCACCGCCCGCGCCAGCCGGGCCGCCGACGCCCGGAGGGCCTCGTGGAACAGCTCCTGGTACCGCTCGCTGGGCTGGTACTCCACCGGCAGCGACTCGGCGTAGTGCGCGCCGCCGCTCTGGACGGCCTCCTCGCGCTCCTCGGTCGGCGCCTCCAGGGCCACGTCGGACAGGTCCTGGAGCAGCCAGCCGACCTCCTGTGGCGCGTACGAGGAGAACGCGGGGCCGCGCAGGGGCTCGGGCAGCATGGCCGGCCTTTCGGGGACGTGCGGGACGTACGACGGTACGACCGCGAGCAGAACGTGCGGGACCCGCTCGGCGAGCCGGGCCAGCAGGCCGTCGGGCGCGTGCAGGGCGGGAGTGTCGGCGACGGAGTCGACCACGGCCACGACAACGTCGAAGCCGGCGCCGGCCACGTTGTAGGCGTAGCGCTCGCCGGGCCCGTCCGCCGGGTCGTCGTGGGCGGGGAAGACCAGGCGGGTACGGATCGCGTAGCCCGGGTCGTCCACCGCGAGGACGGGCGAGCGGGTGGTGGTGGAGAACCGCACCTCGGCGTCCGTGCCGCGCTCCAGCTCCCGCGCGAGCCGCAGCGGCGCGTACATCAGCTCCTCGGACCCGAGCACCAGCACCCGGCGCGCGCCGGCGGGCAGGGCCGCACGTACGCGGTCGGCCATGGCGGGGAGCGCGGCTTCGAGACGGGCGCGGTGGGCGGGGGTGAATCCGTGCCGGCCGCCGTCGGGGAGGCCGGCAGGCCAGTGGAGGCCGACTCGCGCGATCCGGTCCGGCCGAGGCGCCCCTTCGGCAGACCCGCACCCGGCCGGTGCGCACTCCGCGACCAGCCGCCGGCCCTTCTCCAGCACCCCTTCCGGCAGCTCCACCTCGCCGGAGGCGGTGGCCACCACATCGACCCGCGCACCGATCTCCCCGGCGAATCGTTCCAGCCGGGCCGTGTCCTCGGCCGACCGCATATCCACCAGCGCCACGACCACGTACCGCCGCCGCGGATACCGCTCGTGCAGGTCGCGGATGGTGTTCAGCACGGTGTTGCCGGTGGAGAACTCGTCGTCCACCAGCACCAGCGGCCCCCGCCCGCCCAGCAGCTCCGGGTCCTCGGGAAGCAGCAGATGCGACGTGGCGTGGGAGTGCGACTCCTCGAACCCGCCCGCGCGGGCGACCCCGCGCACCGGCCGCCGCGTGGAGTGCAGATACGGCACCGCACCGAGCCCGTCGGCCACGCAGTGCCCGAGGCCGGTCGCGGTCTCCGCGTACCCGAGGACCACCGCGTCCGCCGCCTCGGCGCCGAGCAGCGCGGCCACCCGGCGGCCCAGGCGCAGGCCGTGGTCGTAGACCACGGACGGCGACTGCGGGACGTGCTTGCCGAGGACGTTGGAGACGAGCAGGTGGGCCCGCTTGGGGTTGCGGCGCAGCGCGAGCCCGAGCAGGGCCCGCAGCCCGTCGTCGCCCACGAGCCCGACCCCGAGCCGCTCGGCGACCCAGCTGCCGGACCAGACCCCGTCGTTCACTGCGTTCTTCATGCGTTCCTTGGTCAGGTGGAGAAAGGTTCAGCCGGATATGCCGGCGGCGAGCAGTTCCACGAAGCCGACGTCCTCGCGGGCGACGCCGAACGCCTCGGCCCGCAGCAGGGTCCGCTCGGCCCAGGCGCGGTGCGGGCGCACCTCGTTCATCTTGTTCGTGTAGGCCGACCGCAGTACACCCCCGCCGCCGCGTTCCGGCCGCAGGATGTCCTGGGCGTCACTGAACTCCTCGTGGCTGACCACGGAGAGCGCGTGCACGGGCAGGACGTGCGAGGGGTGGATGCAGGTCTTGCCGAGCAGGCCGTTGGCCTGGTCGAGGGAGACCTCCCGGAGCAGCCCGTCCATGGCGTGGGCGATCAGCCGGTCGCGCAGCTCGGCGGCCTGCACCTGGAGGAACGGGCTCTGCCGCAGCTGCGGCTTGAACATGCGTTCCGAAGCGCGGAAGTACTCCCAGACCGGGCCGGTGACGGTGAAGCCGGTGCCGTCGGCCCGGCCGAGCATGTTGACGACGTCGGCGATCACGGAGGCGACTATCTGGACGTCGTAGGCGGTCATGTCGGGGGCCCGGCGCAGGCCGTAGGAGGAGCAGAAGTCGGTCACGCCGAGGCGCAGGGCCAGCACCCGGTCGCGGTACTTGTCGACCGCGCGGAAGACGCCCTCCAGGGTCTCCATGCGCGACTCGCGGTACAGCAGTTCCGGGGACTCCAGGACCGGCATGGCGAAGAGCCGCCGGCCGCCGGCGCTCTCCGCCGCCGTCAGGGCCTCCAGGAAGGGGACGCCGCGTTCCTCGGTGAACTTGGGCAGCACGAACCCGGACAGCAGGCGCGCGGCCGGGCCGAGGCGGCGGACCAGGTCCGGTATCTGCTCGGCGGTGCGCACCCGGATGAACAGCAGCGGCGGCTCGGCCGCGGGCCGGGCGGCGAGGTCGGCGAACTGCCGGACGAGGTTCTCCTCGCCCGCCGCCACGTCCGCGTCGTCGATCGAGTCCTCCAGGCACAGCACCATCGAGACCACGCCGTTGCCGGCCTGCTTGACGATGTCGTCCGCGAGCCGGGGCCGGGTCGCCGGGCTGTACAGCGTGGCGCCCAGGGCCGCGGAGAGCAGCCGGGCCGGGGAGTCGGCGGTGAACGCGCACGGCTCCTGGTGGAAGAGGCGCTTCCGCACCTCGGGGGCAAGATGCCCGAAATGACGCATAGGACTCCCTTTGGACTCCGGCCAAACCTCAGGGTTCGGTAAAGGGTGGCCGGTAATAGTACGTAGGGACCCATGTCGGAGGTTCCCTGCGGGCATGAATTTCCGGTAACTCCCCGAGGTCGGCGGCACCGCCCCGCATTGTCGTGACCAGGACCGAGAGGGCAGGATGACCGCATGACGCACGCGATGCTGAAGGGGTCGAACGTCCCGCTCCAGGCCACCACGGTACGCGCCGTGCTGCGCTGGGCTCCCGGGCAGGGAGTGCCGGACGTGGATGTGTCGGCGCTGCTGCTGGGTTCCGACGGCCGTGTGCGCTCCGACGAGGACTTCGTCTTCTACAACCAGCCCCGGCACCCCTCCGGGACGGTGTGGCGGCTGGGCAAGAAGCGGGTCGCCGAGGGGCTGACCGACACGATCCAGACAGACCTGACCGGTGTCGAGCCGGGCATCTCGCGGATACTGCTGGTCGCCTCCGCCGACGGGGTCACCTTCGACCGGGTGCCGGCGCTGGGCATCTCGATCCACGACGCGGCGGTCGCCGACGGGGAGCCGCTGGCCCGGTTCGACATCAAGCCGGAGACCGGGGCCGAGACGGCGCTGATCTGCGGTGAGCTGTACCGGCGCGGGGAGGGCTGGAAGTTCCGGGCGCTGGGCGAGGGCTACTCCAACGGGCTGGAGGGCCTCGCGACGGACTTCGGCATCTCGGTGGACGAGTCGGAGGCGGCCGAGGAGGCGGCGCAGGAGCCCCCGACGTCCGCCCTGCCGCTGCCCCCGGCGGTTCCGGCGTACGGGTATCCGCAGCCGGTGCCCGTGCCGGCGGTTTCGGCGGGGGACGGGTACTTCCGGATGCCGCCTCAGGGGCCCCAGTTCATCGGGCGGTAGCCGAGGGGTGACCGTTCACCTGTCGACCTTCGTCTTGTAGCCCCTGCCCCACTGCAGGCCCCAGCCGTAGAGGCGGTCCAGTTCACCCTGGAAGCCGTAGACGAACTTCACCTCGCGGCGGACGATCAGTTCGCCCTTGACGTTCTCCAGGAGGACGACGGCGCAGGAGCGGGCCTGCGGGTGGCGTTCGTCCAGGCTGATCTCGATGCGGGGGCCGTTGCCGGGGTAGAGGGTGACCACGGCGTGGGTGCGGTCGAAGGCGGGGGTCTGGTCGTAGATGTAGACGAAGACCAGCAGCCGCTTGATCTCCTCGCGGTGGTCGAGGTTGACGTACATCGTCTCGCCGGAACCGGAGCCGAACCGGTCGTCGCCGCTGAGCTTGATGTACGGCGGTGCGTTGACGTCGCCGAGGTAGCCGCCGAGCGGCTGGACGACGCCCTTGCTGCCGTCGGCGAGTTCGTACAGGCAGCCGAGGTCGAGGTCGACGTTGACCATGCTCTGGCCGTGGCCCACGATCTCCGGCGGCTTCAGCGCCTTGAAGGGGTGGCGCAGCAGGCTGGTGCGGGAGGCCCCGTCGAAGTCGGAGGTCCGCATCCGCCAGGTGAGGTTGACCCGCAGGTTGCCGGTGGCCGCGCCCTGCTTGGTGAGCGACACCGTCGGGTGCCGCCTGGTCAGCTCGATGGCGTTGGTGGCCGCGCTGCCCGAGTCGAAGTCGGCGGCGCGCCCGCCGAGCAGTCCGTCGAAGAAACCCATTCCCGCCCCCAGGTACCCGTTGTGACACCGGCGGGGCGGCCGACCGCGTCGGCCGCCCCGCTCAGAGCGTTCCTCACCGGCCGGGCTGTCACACCCCGGAGGACACCTCGGCCTTGGTGCCGCTGCCCTCGCCGGCGGCGGCCAGGGCGCGGTTGCGGCGGACGGAGGAGAAGAAGGACGCGGCGATCAGGACGACGCCGATGGAGCCGGTGATGACCTCGTGGATCTCGTACCGGATGGTGACCAGGAGGACCACGGCGAGGGCGCCGATGGCGTAGTGGGCGCCGTGCTCCAGGTAGACGTAGTCGTCCAGCGTGCCCTGGCGGACCAGGTAGACCGTCAGCGAACGGACGTACATCGCGCCGATGCCGAGGCCGAGCGCCATCAGGACGATGTCGTTGGTGACGGCGAAGGCGCCGATCACGCCGTCGAAGGAGAAGG
The DNA here is from genome assembly GCF_033366695.1 of Streptomyces sp. SCL15-4. Lineage (NCBI taxonomy): Bacteria > Bacillati > Actinomycetota > Actinomycetes > Kitasatosporales > Streptomycetaceae > Streptomyces > Streptomyces sp. SCL15-4. Next base: position 5,835,622 of record NZ_JAOBTQ010000001.1, on the reverse strand, counting down.
ACGCGTCCAGGACCTCCAGGTAGAGGAACATGAAGAACGCGGCCTGGCCGGCCAGCACGATCGCGGGCTTCTTGCCGCCGCTGCGGGCGGCCTCCTCCTCCTGCTCGTGCTCGCGCTCCTCCTCTTCCTCGAGCTTGTCCTCGAAGTAGCCGGAGAGACCGCCGACGACCATGTAGGTGATCAGGCCGGCGATGCCGGAGATCAGCACCGTCTGGGCCTTGTCGACGTGCAGGCCGCCGTGCTGGTGGGCGTGGGTGGCGACGGTGAAGGCCGTGATCAGCAGGACGACGAGGGCGATGCAGACCGACAGCATGTCGACCTTGCCGAGCTTGGCCAGGGGCCGCTCCAGCCAGCGCAGCCACTGGATGTCCCGGTCCTCGAAGATGAAGTCGAGGAAGATCATCAGCAGGAACATCCCGCCGAAGGCGGCGATCGCCGGATGGGCGTCGGTGACGAGCTGCTCGTAACGCACCTTGTTGTTGATCGCGAGGTCGACGGCCTCGATCGGACCCATCTTGGCGGTGATGGCGACGATCACCACGGGGAAGACCAGGCGCATGCCGAACACGGCGATGAGCACGCCGACCGTGAGGAAGATCTTCTGCCAGAAGGCATTCATCTTCTTCAGGATTCCGGCGTTGACCACCGCGTTGTCGAAGGACAACGAGATCTCCAGGATGGCCAGGATCGCCACGACCCCGAAGCCGGTCCACCCCCCGTAGAACGCCGCCGCGACCAGACCGAGCGCGGTGATCGCGAACGACCATCCGAAGGTTTTGAGAAGCACTGGCTACCCCATCATCCGTGGGGGCCCTCCCAGACGAAGTCTGAGGGAGGTTTTCCCCCGCGCCGTACGCGGCTTTACGAAACGTTGACTCCGAAGTCTAGAGCGATGCCCCGCAAGCCGGACGCGTACCCCTGACCGACCGCCCGGAACTTCCACTCGCCCTGATACCGGTACAGCTCACCGAAGATCATCGCGGTTTCGGTGGAGGCGTCCTCACTGAGGTCGTAGCGCGCCAGTTCCCGGCCGTCGGCCTGGTCGACCACGCGGATGAAGGCGTTGGAGACCTGGCCGAAGGTCTGGCCGCGCTCGTCCGCCATGTGGATGGAGACCGGGAAGACGATCTTCTCGCAGTGGAGCGGGACCTTGGCGAGGTCCACCAGGACCGACTCGTCGTCGCCGTCGCCCTCACCGGTGAGGTTGTCCCCGGTGTGCTCCACCGAGCCGTCCGGGCTCTCGAGCTGGTTGTAGAACACGAACCACTCGTCGCCCAGCACCCGGTTGCCGGCCCCGCACAGCAGCGCGCTGGCGTCCAGGTCGAAGGGCGCCCCGGTGGTGGAGCGCGCGTCCCAGCCGAGCCCGACGAGGACGTGGGTGAGGTTCGGTGCGGCCTTGGAGAGGGAGACATTGCCTCCCTTGGCGAGCGTGACGCCCATGCTGGTCCTCCCCTGCTGGTGCTGTCCCTGGTTGTCCTGCGCGTCCGGCGCCGCCCGTAAACGGTGCGGCGCCGGATGCTGCGGGTGTCGTGACGCTGCCGGGGTCAGACGTTGACGCCGAAGTCCTGCGCGATGCCGCGCAGCCCCGAGGCGTAGCCCTGGCCGATGGCGCGGAACTTCCACTCCGTGCCGTGGCGGTACAGCTCGCCGAAGACCATGGCCGTCTCGGTGGAGGCGTCCTCGCTCAGGTCGTAGCGCGCGATCTCGGCGCCGCCGGCCTGGTTGACGACACGGATGAAGGCGTTGCGGACCTGGCCGAAGGACTGCTGGCGGTTTTCGGCGTCGTAGATCGACACCGGGAACACGATCTTGTCGACGTCGGCCGGGACGCCGGCCAGGTTCACCTTGATCTGCTCGTCGTCGCCCTCGCCCTCACCGGTGAGGTTGTCGCCGGTGTGCTCCACCGAGCCGTCGGGGCTCTTGAGGTTGTTGAAGAAGACGAAGTGCTGGTCGCTGATGACCTTGCCGGAGTTGTTCAGCAGCAGCGCGCTCGCGTCGAGGTCGAAGTCGGTGCCGGTCGTGGTCCGCACGTCCCACCCCAGACCGACGATGACCGCGGTCAGGCCCGGGGCCTCCTTCGTCAGCGATACGTTGCCGCCCTTGCTGAGGCTGACTCCCACGGGTCCTCCATGTGGTGTCCAGGGGCGGGAGCCCCGTCGTGCTTCGGATATGGGATCAACGTGCCGATCCTAGTGACGGGTTCCCGCACCCGCAGACCTTGAGCCGGGGAAACCCGGATGTGGGCCCGCGTGGCTCACAGGGTGTCGAGCGCCTTCACGTAGTCGCCGAGGTCGCGGGCGTCCGGCAGGCCGTTGACCACGGTCCACCGCACGACGCCCTCCTTGTCGATGATGAAGGTGCCTCGGACGGCACAGCCCTTGTCCTCGTCGAAGACGCCGTAGGCGCGCGAGACGTTGCCGTGCGGCCAGAAGTCGCTGAGCAGCGGGTACTCCAGTCCCTCCTGCTCGGCGAAGACGCGCAGGGTGTGGATGGAGTCGTTGGAGACGGCGAGCAGCTGGGTGTCGCGGTCCGTGAACTTCGGCAGGTTGTCACGCAGCTCGCACAGCTCGCCGGTGCACACGCCGGTGAAGGCGAACGGGTAGAAGAGCAGGACCACGTTCTTCTCGCCGCGGAAGTCCGAGAGCTTCACGCCGCGGCCGTGGTTGTCCTTGAGCTCGAAGTCGGGTGCCTTGTCGCCGACCTGGATCGCCATCGTCGTGCATCCCTTCGGTGGGCTGTTCGGGTGGAGTGCCGGATGAACGCACAAGCGCTCGGGTCCACCCTACGCAGCGGCCGCCGGAGGGTACGCGGCGGCCGGGCCGGGGCCTGGTGCGGCCCCGCCCGGCCGGCGGTCAGCCGTACACGGTCACCGCTTGGACTTGGCGGCCTTGGGCGTCGCCAGGCGCGAGCCGCTCCAGTCCTTGCCCACGCTGATGCCCTTCGACGCCGTCAGGCCGGCCGTCGTGGCGGCGTCCTGGATGTCGCTCGGTTCCACATACCCCGCACGGCCGGTCTTCGGCGTGAGGAGCAGGATCGCGCCGCCCTCTTCGATGTACGTGGTGGCATCCACCAGCGCATCCGTCAGGTCGCCGTCGTCGTCACGGAACCACAGCACAACGGCGTCGGCCACGTCGTCGTAGTCCTCGTCCACGAGGTCAGTCCCGGTGACCTCCTCGATGGCCTCGCGGAGCTCCTGGTCGACGTCGTCGTCGTAGCCGATCTCCTGGACCACCTGCCCGGGCTGGAACCCCAGCCTGGCGGCAGGGTTCGTCCGCTCCTCCGCGTGGTCCGCGGTCGCGCTCACGGGTTGCCTCCTGATCATGTCTTGTCGAGTATCTCAGCCACGCGCGTGCGCGAAGCATTGGCCGTAGTCCACACGGGCGGAACGGATCGCGCAAGTACCCGGCCGTCGGGACCGCCGAAACGGTGACGATCCCGGCCGGGTCGTCGCAACTCCTGGCACCGTATCGCGCTTTTCCCCGACCCACATCACGCCGGTGTGCCCGGTTTGCCCCGTTCGGAATCATCCTGGGATACGTCGCTCGAACAATTTTGCCAAGCACGTCACACCCCGGGCGTATCGTTGCGTTTTGACCGGTGGTGCGCCGGCCGAGACGAGCGCGGAGATGACGTACGGCTTCCCCAGGTACACGATGGGGAACGCGGTGTAGGCAGCTGCAACGAGAACCGGCCCTCCGACAGGTAAGGAACAGCGTGGCTTCCGGACCCGATCGCAATCCGATCATCATTGGCGGCCTTCCGAGTCAGGTTCCTGACTTCGACCCCGAAGAGACCCAGGAATGGCTCGACTCCCTGGACGCCGCCGTCGACGAGCGCGGCCGGGAACGGGCCCGCTATCTCATGCTGCGCCTGATCGAGCGGGCCCGCGAGAGGCGCGTGGCCGTGCCCGAGATGCGCAGCACGGACTACGTCAACACGATCCCCACCAAGAGCGAGCCGTTCTTCCCCGGCAACGAGGACATCGAGCGCAGGATCCTCAACGCCACCCGCTGGAACGCGGCCGTGATGGTCTCGCGCGCCCAGCGCCCGGGCATCGGCGTCGGCGGCCACATCGCCACCTTCGCCTCCTCCGCCTCGCTCTACGACGTCGGCTTCAACCACTTCTTCCGCGGCAAGGACGAGGGCGACGGCGGCGACCAGGTCTTCTTCCAGGGCCACGCCTCTCCCGGCATCTACGCCCGCGCCTACCTGCTCGACCGGCTCTCCGCGCAGCAGCTCGACGGCTTCCGCCAGGAGAAGTCGAAGTACCCGGACGGCCTCTCCAGCTACCCGCACCCGCGCTCGATGCCGGACTTCTGGGAGTTCCCGACGGTCTCCATGGGCCTCGGCCCGCTCGGGGCGATCTACCAGGCGCGGATGAACCGCTACATGCAGGCGCGCGGCATCGCCGACACCTCGCGGTCGCACGTGTGGGCGTTCCTCGGCGACGGCGAGATGGACGAGCCGGAGTCGCTCGGCCAGCTCTCCCTGGCCGCCCGGGAGGGCCTGGACAACCTGACCTTCGTGGTCAACTGCAACCTCCAGCGGCTGGACGGGCCGGTGCGCGGCAACGGCAAGATCATCCAGGAGCTGGAGTCGGTCTTCCGGGGCGCCGGCTGGAACGTGATCAAACTGATCTGGGACCGCTCCTGGGACCCGCTGCTCGCGCAGGACCGGGACGGCATCCTCGTCAACAAGATGAACACGACCCCGGACGGCCAGTTCCAGACGTACGCCACCGAGTCCGGGTCCTACATCCGCGAGCACTTCTTCGGCGGCGACCACCGGCTGCGCGCGATGGTCGAGAACATGACCGACGACCAGATCCTGCACCTGGGCCGCGGCGGTCACGACCACCGCAAGATCTACGCGGCGTTCAAGGCGGCCAAGGAGCACAAGGGCCAGCCGACGGTCATCCTGGCCAAGACGGTCAAGGGCTGGACGCTGGGCCCGAACTTCGAGGGCCGCAACGCCACGCACCAGATGAAGAAGCTGACGGTCGACGACCTCAAGCGCTTCCGGGACCGGCTGCACCTGCCGATCTCCGACAAGGAGCTGGAGTCCGGCCCGCCGCCGTACTACCACCCGGGCCCGGACTCGGAGGAGATCCAGTACATGCACGACCGCCGCCGGTCCCTCGGCGGTTACGTCCCGACGCGCGTCGTGCGCTCCCGGCCGCTCGCCCTGCCGGACGACAAGGCGTACGCGACCGTGAAGAAGGGCACGGGCCAGCAGTCCATCGCGACGACCATGGCCTTCGTCCGGCTCCTGAAGGACCTCATGCGGGACAAGGAGATCGGCAAGCGGTTCGTACTGATCGCGCCGGACGAGTACCGCACCTTCGGTATGGACTCCTTCTTCCCGAGTGCGAAGATCTACAACCCGCTGGGCCAGCAGTACGAGTCCGTGGACCGGGAACTCCTCCTCGCCTACAAGGAGTCGCCGACCGGCCAGATGCTGCACGACGGCATCTCCGAGGCGGGCTGCACGGCCTCGCTGACGGCGGCGGGATCGGCGTACGCCACACACGGCGAGCCGCTGATCCCGGTGTACGTCTTCTACTCGATGTTCGGTTTCCAGCGCACCGGCGACCAGTTCTGGCAGATGGCCGACCAGTTGGCGCGCGGGTTCGTCCTGGGCGCGACCGCCGGCCGTACGACCCTGACCGGCGAGGGCCTCCAGCACGCGGACGGCCACTCCCAGCTGCTGGCCTCCACCAACCCGGCGTGCGTGGCCTACGACCCGGCGTACGCCTACGAGATCGCGCACATCGTCCAGGACGGCCTGCGCCGGATGTACGGCAGCTCGCCCGAGCACCCGCACGGCGAGGACGTCTTCTACTACCTCACCGTCTACAACGAGCCCATCCAGCACCCGGCCGAGCCGCCGAACGTGGACGTCGAGGGCATCGTCAAGGGCATCCACCGGATCCGCGAGGCCACCGGCGGCGCGATCCCGGCGCAGATCATGGCGTCGGGCGTGGCGGTCCCGTGGGCCCTGGAGGCCCAGCGGATCCTGGCCGAGGACTGGAACGTCCGGGCGGACGTGTGGTCCGCGACCTCCTGGAACGAGCTGCGCCGCGAGGCCGTGGCCTGCGAGGAGCACAACCTGCTCCACCCGGAGGAGGAGCAGCGGGTGCCGTTCGTGACGCGCAAGCTCGGCGGCGCCGAGGGTCCGTTCGTGGCCGTGTCCGACTGGATGCGATCGGTTCCGGACCAGATCGCGCGCTGGGTGCCCGGCACGTACCAGTCCCTCGGTGCCGACGGGTTCGGCTTCGCCGACACCCGGGGCGCCGCGCGCCGCTTCTTCCACATCGACGCCCAGTCGATCGTGGTGGCGGTGCTCACGGAGCTGGCGCGCGAGGGCAAGGTCGACCGGTCCGCGCTGAAGCAGGCCATCGACCGGTACCGGCTGCTGGACGTCGCGGCGGCGGACCCGGGCGCGGCCGGAGGCGACGCGTAGCCGCATTCCGGACACAGCCCCGCGCCCCTCCCGGGGCGCGGGGCTTACCGTTTCTTTACGATGCGGCCATGGAGCAACTGTCCGCCCAGGCGCGCTGGGAGCGGTATAGCGAACGGCCGCTGCTGGCGCTCACGGTGGCGTTCGCCGTCGCCTACGCGGTGCCCATCGTGGACGCCTCCGCCGGGCGCTCCCTGACGGCCCTGTGCACCGGGGTCGAGTGGGTGGTGTGGGGCGCGTTCGCCTTGGACTACCTGGTCCGGCTGGCGCTCGCCCCGCAACGGAGGGCGTTCGTGCGACGGCACTGGGTCGACCTGTGCGCGGTCGTGCTGCCGGTCCTGCAGCCGCTGCGGCTGCTGCGGCTGGTGTCGACGCTGCTGCTGGTGGGCCGGCGGGCGCGGATGGCCCCGCAGATCAAGCTGACCACGTATGTCGTCGGCTCCGTGATCGGCCTGCTGATGTTCGGCTCGCTGGCGGTGCTGTCCGTGGAGCGGGAGTCGCCGCGCGGGAACATCAGGACACTGGGTGACGCGGTGTGGTGGTCGTTCACCACGATGACGACCGTCGGATACGGGGACCACGCGCCGACGACGGGGCTCGGGCGGATGATCGCGGTCGGTCTGATGCTCTCCGGGATCGCCCTGCTCGGTGTCGTCACCGCGAACATCGCCGCGTGGTTCATCTCGCGTTTCGAGAAGGACGACGTGGAGGAGCGCCGGCAGACGGAGGCGATCGCCTCCCTGGCCGAGGAGGTGCGGCTGCTGCGCGCCGAGGTGGCGCGGCTGACGGAGGCGGCACCCCGAAGGGGCGCGGGCGGCTGTGCCGACAGCCACAGCGGACCCGCGCCCGGCAACGGGCCGCAAGCTCCCTAGAGGAGCCCGTTGCCCCAGGTCGCCGCGCCCGCGAGGGCGATGACGGCGAGCAGGGTGTCGATCGCGCCCAGGATCAGGGCGACCAGCGCCGGCACATTGCGTTCGCCGGACCAGCTGCGGCCCATCGACTGCCAGCCGCAGAAGATCGCCACGGGACCGAGGACGATCCCCAGCGCGAAGAAGCCGGCCACCGCGCAGATCGCGCCGATGATCCCGAGCGTCGCGCGGTCCGGCCCGGTGCGTTGCCACGTCCGGCCTCGCGACCGGGGGTACCCGCGTGTTCCTTGCCCGAAGCCTGCCATCATCAACTCCCTGAGGCATATGGACAGTTCGGCTCCACGGTGCGGGTACCCCGGTTCCGCCGGAGCAGACCGGGCGCGCTGTCCCCCTCCGACAGCGCGCGCCGCGGCCCCGTGGCCCTCCCCTGTCCTGCGCAGGAGTTGACCCACTGTGACCTGCGGCGCGCGCCGGGATCCAGCGATCTTCAGAGGAGTCACCCTGATAGGCGAACTCCGCCGGGAGGGACCGTCAGATGTGGCCCACGCCCGCGCCCGCCTCCGCGTTGGTGCCGCGCTTGGTGAGCAGCGCGACGAGGACGGCGACCGCGGCCACGCCCGCCGCCACGAGGGAGGCGAGGCTCATGCCGTCGATGAAGGTGTGGTGCGCCACCTCGGTGATCTTCTCGGCGATGGGTGCCGGAGTGCCCTCGGCCACCGGCGCGACGCCCTGCTGAACCGCCTCGGCCGCCTGGTGCAGCTGCTGCGGGGGCAGCTCCGGCAGCCCGGCGTCCGCCCAGTTGCCGGCCAGCGTGTGGTCGACCTTGGAGGCCATCACCGCGCCGAGCACGGCCGTACCGAGGCTGCCGCCGATCTGCATGGCCGCCTGCTGGAGACCGCCCGCGACACCGGACAGCTCCATCGGGGCGTTGCCGACGATGACCTCCGTGGCGCCGACCATGACCGGGGCGAGACCGAGGCCGAGCAGGGCGAACCACACGGACATCAGACCGCTGCCGGTGTTCTCCTCCAGCGTGGACATGCCGTACATGGCGATCGCGGTGACGGCCATGCCGCCCGCCAGCGGTATCCGCGGGCCGGCCTTGGTGATGAGGACGCCGGCCAGCGGTGAGCCGACGATCATCATGCCGGTCAGCGGCAGCAGGTGCAGGCCCGCGTCGATCGGGCTCATGCCGTGGACGTTCTGCAGGTAGAAGGTGACGAAGAACAGACCGCCCATGAACGCGATGGCCATCAGGACCATCAGCACCACACCCGCGGACAGCGCGACCGAGCGGAACAGCGCCAGCGGGATCAGCGGCTCTCGCACCCGCTTCTCCCAGAGGGCGAACAGGGCGAAGCCGACGACCGAGGCGATCAGGAACAGCCAGGTCTTGCCGTCGCCCCAGCCCCACGCCGGAGCCTTGATCAGGGCCCAGACCAGGCAGAACATCGCGCCGGAGAGCAGGGCGATGCCCAGCAGGTCGAAGGAGCGCGGGGCGTTCTCGGCGCGGTGGTCGAGCAGGATCAGCATGCCCAGCACGAGGGCGAGGGCGCCGACCGGCACGTTGATGAAGAACACCGACTGCCAGTTGACGTGCTCGACGAGGACACCGCCGAGGATCGGGCCGCCGGCCGTGGAGGCGCCGATCACCATGCCCCAGATGCCGATCGCCATGTTGAGCTTCTCGGCCGGGAAGGTCGCCCGCAGCAGGCCGAGCGCGGCCGGCATCAGCAGCGCGCCGAACAGGCCCTGGAAGACACGGAAGGTGACGACCGCGGCGATGCTGTCCGACAGCCCGATGGCGCCGGAGGCGGCGGCGAAGCCGGTGACACCGATGAGGAACGTCTGCCGGTGGCCGAAGCGGTCGCCCAGCTTGCCGGCGGTGATCAGCGAGACCGCGAGCGCCAGGAAGTAGGCGTTGGTGATCCACTGGAGCTGGGCCCAGCTGGCGTGCAGGTCCTTGCCGATGGCCGGGTTGGCGATGGCCACGATGGTGCCGTCGAGGGCCACCATCATGACCCCTACGGCGACGGTGATCAGCGTGAGCCACGGGTGGCCGCGCAGGCCCGCGGCCGGCTGCGGCCCGGACGGAGCGGCCGGCGTCCCGTCCCCCGGCCCCGTCGCGTCGATGGTGGTCTGACTAGTCATACACTCAGATTAGTGACAGCCGCTGACAGTTGACAAACCAATTCACTAGTCGGTTACTGACACGAAAAATGGGGGTCAGACCGGGCCGGACGGACGTTCCGCCCTCGTTCACCAGGAGAGTGGCCGATGGAGACGCTGCGCGAGCGCAAGAAGCGGCGCACACGGGAATCGCTGCTGCGGGCCGCTCTCGAACTGTTCACCACACAGGGGTACGAGCGGACGACCGTCGACGAGATCGCCGAGGCCGTCGACGTCTCGCAGCGCACCTTCTTCCGTTACTTCGCGGGCAAGGAGGACGTGGCCTTCGCGGTCCAGGACATGGCCGAGGCGGCGTTCGTGGCGGCCGTACGGACCCGCCCGCCGCACGAGGCGCCGATGCGGGCCCTGCGCCAGGCGTTCCTGGACAGCTGGGACGAGATGCGCGAGACCGTCGAGTCGGTGGTGCCGGTCGAGCTGCACCTGAGCATGTACCGGACGATCGAGGCCGAGCCGCCGCTGCTCGCCGCCCGGCTGCGCCGGCTGGCCGCGACGGAGGAGGCGCTCGCGCGGGTGCTGGCCGAGCGGGAGGGCGTCGACATGGACACCGACCCCCGGCCCCGGCTGGCGGTGGCCGTGTTCGGCGGCGTGATGCGGGTCACCGAACGGCAGTGGTGCACGAGCGAGGACTCCGGACCCGAGGTGATTCGGACGCTCACCACGTCGTACCTCGATCAGGTGGGTTCGGCGCTGACCGGAAACTGGCGGACCGCCTGAGATCGTTGGCAGAGCGCCCGCTCCGTGCCCGCCGACCGCCGAAACGTGATCCCTGTCACTCGGTTACCCCGAGACCCGCTCGCTCTCCTAGTGTGTCCTCCCAGTGACTTCCTTCGACACCTCCCCGCACCTCAACATCTGGCGCGCCCTGCCGGCGCTGGCCGTGGTGTTCGTGATGCTCGCGACCACCGGCTGGACCGCCCTGCGCACCCACCGGGAGTCGTCGGCGCTCGCGGCCTCGCTCGCCCAGTGGCAGCACGGCCACCTGCACGGCCTGAGGCTGCCGGACCCCGAGGCCGCCCCGGCCCGGCTCGCCCGGTTCTTCGGCTCGCTCACCCCGGGCGACCGCGACCGGCTGGCCCGCCGCTATCCGCTCGCGGTCGGCAACATGAACGGCGCCCCGGTGTCGCTGCGCTACCGGGCCAACCACCTCGCGCTGGAGCAGGCCCGCAAGAGCGAACGCGGGCGCATGCACGACAGCCGGCTCAGCACGGCCGGCCAGCAGGACGCGGGCCGGCGGATGCACCGCTACGAATCCCTGCTGAGCGCGGGCCGGCAGATCCTGGCCTTCGACCCCGAGGGATCGGGCCGGATCGCCGAGGTGTTCGGCGACCTCGCCTCGGCCCGGCGGATCTCGGTCGTCGTCCCCGGCGTGGACACCGACCTGCTCACCTTCCAGCGGACCAACCGCCCCTACACCGCCCCGGTCGGCATGGCCAAGGCGCTGTACGCGGCCGAGCGGACGGTGCGACCCACGACCCGCACGGCCGTGATCGCCTGGGCCGACTACACCTCGCCCGACGGGCTCGGGGTGGACGCGGCCACCGGACTGCGCGCCGAGGAGGGCGCCGTACGGCTGAACGCGCTGCTGCGCGCGCTGCCCGGCCGGGCCCCGGTGTCGATGTTCTGTCATAGCTACGGCTCGGTGCTCTGCGGGGTCGCCGCACGCGACATGCCCCGCCGGGTCGCCGACATAGCGGTGGCCGCGAGCCCCGGCATGCGTGCCGCCGGCGCCGCCGGCCTCGGCACGACGGCCCGGGTGTGGGCCATGCGGGACGCCAGCGACTGGGTGCGCGACGTGCCCTATCTGGAGCTGGGCGGCCTCGGTCATGGCGCCGACCCGGTGTCGGCGGGGTTCGGGGCGCGGGTGCTGTCGGCCCGGGACGCCGAGGGGCACAGCGGCTACTTCCAGCCCGGCACGGACAGCCTGCGCAATCTCGCCGCCGTCGGGGCGGGCGCGTACAGCGAGGTGACGTGCGCACGGGAGGACGATGCGTGCCGGTCCGGTCTGTCCGGCACGCCGACGGCCGAACGCGCGTAGAAACAGCGGGAAGTGCGGTCTGCGCGGGTGGCGACGGAGGGACACGTGCCGCATACGATGAGCCGCATGGGTGACGTACTGGCGGGATTTCATGCCGTCTGGGAGTTCGAGTCCGACTCCGTGCTCATCCGTTACGAACGGGGGATTCGAACACCGAAGCTGTTCCAGGCGCTGGGCGAGCGCCGGATCCCGCTGGCCGCGGTCGAGGGCGTGACGCTGGACCCGGGCAGGCGGGGGACGGTCGTGCTGCGCCTGCGGCCGCGGGCAGGCGCCGATCCGCTGATGGAGGCGGCCGACGGGCAGCTGAAGGAGGGCTCCGATCCCTACCGGCTGGTGCTGCCGGCCGAGCGGGAGACCCTCGCGGAGTACTACGCCGACGAACTGAAGGGGCTGCTCACCGAGTCGGGCCCCGCCGACCGGCACCTGGTCGCGGCGCCCGGGGCACCGCTCCAGTTCAAGGCGTACGACGGCAAGGCGTCCTTCGACGGGACGTCGGTACAGTTCCGCTGGTCCTGGACGGGGGCGTCCTCGGCGAAGTGGAAGGCCGGCGACCAGAGCTTCGCGGTGACCGAGCTGAGCGGGGTGGAGTGGCGGTCGCCGGAGGTCTTCGAGGGACACCTGCGGCTGATCAGGCGGTCGGCCGATCCGGCGGCGCCCGCGCAGCCCGACCAGGACCCGGCGGCCGTCGTCTTCGGGCTGGGCTACGGCCCGGTGCACGAGTCGCTGCCGTTCGCCGCGGCGGTGCTCGCCGCCGTGCGCACCCGGGGGCCGGTGCCCGCGATACCGGCCCCGGCCCGGCGCGATCCCGCCGACATCGCCGAACGCATCCGGCACCTGGGGGAACTGCACCAGGCCGGACTGGTCACCGACGAGGAATTCTCCAGCAAGAAGGCGGAACTGCTGGCAGAGCTGTGACCCTTCGGGCCTCCCGCCAGCCCGCCGGCCGAGCAGACCGGCCGGCGTGACCGGCCGCCCGGACGGACCGGCTCACGCGACCGACGGCCGTGGGCCGCGCGGCCGACGGCCCACGCGGCGGCCAGGCGACCGGCGTAGCCGGACCGGCGGGTCCGCCCGGGGCCGCCCGGTCAGGCTCATTCGGCCGGCCTATCCGGCCCGCCCAGACCGGCTGACCAGCCCAGACCGGCCGCCCGCTCGGCCCGGCCAAGGGTCGTTACTCGCGGCCCGCCGAGGCGAAGCGCATGTCCGGGTAGCGGTCGCCTGCCACGTGGGCGGCGATCGGCTCCAGTGCGGTCAGCTCCTCTTCCGTCAGGGTGATGCGGGTCGCCGCCACGTTCTCCTCGACCCGGCCCGGCTTGCGGGTGCCCGGGATCGGCACCACGGTCAGGCCGGCGACCGACGCCCGCTGCTGCGCCCAGGCCAGGGCGATCTGGCCGAGAGTGGCGCCGCGGGCCTCGGCGACGGCCCGGATCGGCTCCAGCAGGGCCGCGTTGGCGGACGCGTTGGCGCCGGTGAAGCGGGGGTGCTGACGGCGGAAGTCGTCGGACGTGAGGTCCTGCTCGGCGTTGGTGAAGGAGCCGGTGAGGAAGCCTCGACCGAGCGGCGAGTACGGCACCAGGGCCACGCCCAGGTCCCGCGCGGCCGGTACGACCCTGGCCTCGATGTCCCGGCTGAACAGGGACCATTCCGACTGCACGGCCGCGATCGGGTGCACGGCGTGGGCGGTGCGCAGTTCGTCCGCGGTGACCTCGCTGAGCCCGAGGTGCTTGACCTTGCCCTCGCGGACCAGCTCCGCCATCGTGCCGACGGTCTCCTCGATGGGGACGTTCACATCGCGGCGGTGCATGTAGTAGAGGTCGATCACGTCGATGTCCAGCCGCTTCAGGCTGGCCTCGACCGCCTGGCGGATGTAGGGCGCGTCGTTGCGGATGATCCGCTTGGTCGGGTCGTCCGGCGGAATCGACAGGGCGAACTTGGTGGCGACGACCACCTCGTCCCGGTGCGCCTTGAAGAACGGGGAGAGGAACCGCTCGTTCTCCCCGTCGCCGTAGGCGTCCGCCGTGTCGTACAGCGTCACGCCCAGCTCCAGCGCCCGGTCCAGCGCGGCACGGGCCTGGCCGGCGTCCGTCGGGCCGTAGCCGAAGTTCATGCCCATGCAGCCCAGGCCCTGTACGCCGACCTCCGGTCCGTCCGCGCCGAGTCGTACCGTCGGAATCCTGGCGTCGGTCATCGAGAAGTTCCCTCCATCGCGTAAAAGCTGATCTTGCGGTCGAGTACGGCGAGCGTGTCCCGCAGTTCGGCGATCCTGTTCAGGACGTCCCGGCGGGTCGACTCCAGCAGGGCCTGCCGCTCCGCGTACGTGTCCTCGCCACGGCGGACGAGTTCCGCGTACCGCACCATGTCCGCCACCGGCATGCCGGTCAGCCGGAGCTTGGTCACGAAGTCCAGCCAGTCCAGGTCGCGGTTGCTGTAGCGGCGCTGGCCGGTGTGCGAGCGGTCGACGTGCGGCATCAGCCCGATCCGCTCGTACCACCGCAGGGTGTGCGCGGTCAGGCCGGTGAACGCGACGACCTCGCTGATCGTGTAGCGGTCCTGGCCGTCGGGCCGGGGGTGGCGCCGGGGAGGGGCGGAGCAGATGTCGGCGGGGGTGGCGTGCTCGGTGGCCGCTGGCGTGGTCTGCATCACCGTCATGCCTCCACGCTATGGCCTTGGAGTGCACTCGAAGCAAGCCGCTCCGGTGAGAAATCCGCAGGACCGGGCGCGGAAGCGGGGACCGGACCCGTCGATGCGGCCGGCGCCGTGGGCCGCATAGGCTCGGACGCATGTCGTTGCAGAGTCTGGCGCTGATCGAGAACTGGCCCGTCCCCACCGCCGCGGCGGGAGTCGTACGAGCCGACGGGACCGTCCTCGGGACGCACGGTCCCGTCGGGCACCGCTTCCCGCTGGCCTCCGTCACCAAGCCGCTCGCGGCCTACGCGGCGCTCGTCGCCTACGAGGAGGGCGCGATCGAACTGGACGAGCCGGCCGGTCCGCCCGGAGCGACGGTCCGTCATCTCCTCGCGCACACCTCGGGTCTGGCCTTCGACGAGCACCGGGTGACGGCGCCGCCCGGGGAACGGCGGCTGTACTCCAACGCCGGGTTCGAGCAGCTCGGGGAGCACATCGCCGAGGCCGCCGGGATGCCGTTCGCGGAGTATCTGCGCCAGGCCGTGCTGGAGCCGCTGGGCATGACGGCCACGTCGCTGGAGGGCTCGCCGGCGAAGGACGGGGTGTCGACGGTCGAGGACCTGCTGCGGTTCGCGGCGGAGGTGCAGGCGCCCCGGCTGCTGGACCCGCGGACGGTGGCGGCGGCGATGACCGTGCAGTACCCGGGGACCAAGGGCGTGCTGCCGGGATACGGGCACCAGAACCCCAACGACTGGGGGCTGGGCTTCGAGATCCGCGACGGCAAGTCCCCGCACTGGACGGGCTCCTCGTCCTCGGCGCGCACGTTCGGACACTTCGGGCAGTCCGGTACGTTCCTGTGGATCGACCCCGACGCCCGGGCGGCCGGGATCGCCCTGACCGACCGCGCGTTCGGCCCTTGGGCCATCGAGGCGTGGCCGGCCTTCACGGACGCGGTGCTCGCGGAACTGCGCGGCTGACGGGGCCACGACGGTCGGAGGGCTACGTCAGCTCCCAGAGCAGCAGCTCCGCCGGGGCCGGCGCCAGCGCCCGGAGTCCCTCGGCACCGGTGATCCGCGCCGCGTCGCCGGGGCCCAGCTCCTCCCCGGCCAGCCGGACCGCGCCGCGCACCACATGGACGTACACCCGCGGCGCGTCCGGCACCGCCGTCTCCTCCCCGGGCCCCAGCCGCCGTACGTGCAGCACCGCGTCCGCGGCCGGGACCGGGTACGCGAAGGAGTCCGCGCCGGCCGGGACGAGGGTGTAGGACGGGGTGCCGCCGGGGTCCCGGGGGGTCAGCCACATCTGGAGGAAGGTCAGCGGGACCGGGCCGTCGTTGCGCTCCACGTGCCGCACCCCCGCCGCGGCGCCGAGGTGCTGTACGTCACCGGCGCGCACCCTCGTCTCGCGGCCCGTCGAGTCGCGGTGGGTCAGCTCGCCCTCGACGACCCAGGTGACGATCTCGGTGTGGCTGTGCGGGTGCTCGTCGAAACCGGCACCGGGAGCCAGCCGCTCCTCGTTGCAGGCGATCAGCGCGCCGAACCGCAGGTTGTCGGGGTCGTAGTGCGGTCCGAAGGAGAAGGCGTGCCGGGTGTCGATCCCGGCCTCCGGGTCCCCTCCGCGATAGCGCTCACCGGCGCGGCGTACGTCCGTCGTCACGGCTCCCACGGTAGTCCCGCCGGCCGGGCGGGCCACGGGCCGGGCCGCCGGGGACCGCACCCGGCGGCGCACGGCCCCGTCCCGATAAGGCAGTCTTGTCCCCGTGCCCGAACCCGAATCCCACCACGGTGACCCCGCAGCCCGTCCCGCCCACCCGCACACCGCGACCCTGAAGCGGCTGGAGAAGTCCTCCGGGAGTCTCGCCGCGCAGGCCATCGCGCGGATGGACGAGACCCTGCCGTGGTACCGGGCCATGCCTCCGGAGAACCGTTCCTGGATCGGGCTCGTCGCGCAGGCGGGCATCGCGGCCTTCACCGAGTGGTTCCGGCGCCCGGACGCCCCGCAGGCCATCTCCACCGACGTCTTCGGGACCGCGCCCCGCGAGCTGACCCGGGCCATCACCCTGCGGCAGACCGTGGAGATGGTGCGCACCACCATCGAGGTCATGGAGTCCGCCATCGACGAGGTGGCCGCCCCGGGCGACGAGAGCGTGCTGCGCGAGGCGCTGCTCGTGTACGCCCGGGAGATCGCCTTCGCCACCGCCCAGGTCTACGCCCAGGCCGCCGAGGCACGCGGTGCCTGGGACGCGCGACTGGAGTCGCTGGTGGTGAACGCCGTGCTGAGCGGGGAGGCCGACGAGGGGGCCGTCAGCCGGGCCGCCGCGCTCGGCTGGAACTCGCCGGAGCACGTGTGCGTGGTGCTCGGGACCGCGCCGGACGGGGACAGCGAGCTGACCGTGGAGGCCATCCGGCGGGCCGCCCGGCACGCCAAGCTCCAGGTGCTGACCGGGGTGCTCGGCGACCGGCTCGTGGTCATCGCGGGCGGCAGCGACAACCCGCTGGCCGTCGCCCGCTCGCTGATCGGGCCGTTCGCCGCCGGACCGGTCGTCGCCGGTCCCGTGGTCTCCGACCTGCTGGCCGCCACCCGGTCCGCGCAGGCCGCCGCCGCCGGACTGAAGGCCTGCTTCGCCTGGCAGGACGCGCCGCGGCCGGTGCTCGCCGACGACCTCCTCCCGGAGCGCGCCATCGCGGGCGATCCGAGCGCCCGCGAGCAACTGGTGGAGGAGATCTACAGACCGCTGGAGGAGGCGGGCTCGGCACTGCTGGAAACGCTGAGTGTCTACCTGGAGCAGGCCAGCAGTCTCGAAGGCGCGGCGAGAATGCTCTTCGTTCACCCGAACACCGTGCGCTACCGGCTCCGACGTGTGACTGACGTCACCGGCTGGTCCCCCTCGGATGTAAGATCCGCGTTCACACTACGGATCGCGCTCATCCTGGGGCGTCTGGCCGATGGTGAACCCCAGACATAAGGTTTTGTCGGGGCTCCACAAAAGCCCTTCGTGTTCTTCGTCCCTGTCCCCACGGGCGGCCCCGGCCGTCCCCAAGAGAGAGTGTGAGAGTGCTCGTACTCGTCGCTCCCGGCCAGGGCGCCCAGACGCCCGGCTTCCTGACTCCCTGGCTCGACCTGCCCGGCGCCGCGGACCGCGTGGCCGCCTGGTCGGACGCCATCGGACTGGACCTCGTCCACTACGGAACCGAGGCCGACGCCGACGCCATCCGTGACACCGCGGTGGCGCAGCCGCTGCTGGTCGCCGCGGGCCTGCTGTCGGCCGCGGCACTCGGTGACATCTCCGAGATCGCGCCGGGCGCGGTCGCGGGCCACAGCGTCGGCGAGATCACCGCCGCGGCCTTCGCGGGCGTCCTGGACGACACGGACGCCCTCGGTCTCGTCCGCAAGCGGGGTCTGGCCATGGCCGACGCCGCCGCGGTCACCGAGACCGGCATGGCGGCGCTGCTCGGCGGTGACCCCGAGGTCACCGTCCCGCACCTGGAGGGGCTGGGCCTGACCCCGGCGAACATCAACGGCGCGGGCCAGATCGTCGCCGCGGGCACGCTGGAGCAGCTGGCCGCGCTGAACGAGGACAAGCCCGAGGGCGTCCGCAAGGTCGTCGCGCTGAAGGTGGCCGGCGCCTTCCACACCCACCACATGGCCCCGGCCGTGGAGACCCTGGCGAAGGCCGCGGCCGAGCTGTCGCCGGCCGACCCGAAGGTGACCTACGTCTCCAACAAGGACGGCCGCGCCGTCGACTCCGGTGCCGAGGTGCTCCAGCGGCTGGTCGGCCAGGTCGCCAACCCGGTCCGCTGGGACCTGTGCATGGAGACCTTCAAGGAGCTGGGCGTCACCGCGATCGTCGAGGTGTGCCCCGGCGGCACGCTGACCGGCCTGGCCAAGCGGGCCCTGCCCGGTGTCGCGACGCTGGCGCTGAAGACCCCCGACGACCTCGAAGCGGCCCGTGCCCTGTTCGCAGAGCACACCGGCGCCTAAGGAGCCGTACATGGCGAAGATCAAGCCCAGCAAGGGCGCCCCGTACGCGCGCATCCTCGGCGTCGGCGGTTACCGGCCGACCCGGGTCGTGCCGAACGAGGTGATCCTGGAGAAGATCGACTCGTCCGACGAGTGGATCCGCTCCCGCTCCGGCATCGAGACCCGGCACTGGGCCGGTCCCGAGGAGACCGTGGCCGCGATGGCCATCGAGGCCTCCGGGAAGGCGATCGCGGACGCCGGCATCGACGCGGAGCAGATCGGCGCGGTGGTCGTCTCGACCGTCTCGCACTTCAGCCAGACGCCGGCCATCGCCACCGAGATCGCCGACAAGCTCGGCACCGCCAAGGCCGCCGCCTTCGACATCTCGGCCGGCTGCGCGGGCTTCGGCTACGGCCTCACCCTCGCCAAGGGCATGGTGGTGGAAGGTTCCGCCGAGCATGTTCTGGTGATCGGCGTGGAACGGCTGAGCGACCTCACCGACCTGGAGGACCGGGCCACCGCCTTCCTGTTCGGCGACGGCGCCGGCGCGGTCGTCGTGGGCCCCTCGCAGGAGCCGGCCATCGGGCCGACCGTGTGGGGCTCCGAGGGCGACAAGGCCGAGACGATCAAGCAGACCGTCTCCTGGGACCGGTTCCTCCCCCACCCTCGGCTCCGCTCGGGCGGGGGGACCCCCTCCGGCGACCTGTCGGAACTGCCCGTCGACAGCGAGGGCAACATCAAGTTCCCTGCGATCACGCAGGAGGGCCAGGCGGTGTTCCGCTGGGCCGTGTTCGAGATGGCGAAGGTCGCCCAGCAGGCGCTGGACGCGGCCGGAATCACCGCGGACGACCTGGACGTCTTCATCCCGCACCAGGCCAACGTGCGGATCATCGACTCGATGGTGAAGACGCTGAAACTGCCGGAGCACGTCACGGTCGCCCGTGACATCCGCACCACCGGCAACACCTCGGCCGCCTCGATCCCGCTCGCGATGGAGCGGCTTCTGGCGACCGGGGAGGCGAAGAGCGGCGACACCGCGCTCGTCATCGGATTCGGGGCGGGTCTCGTCTACGCCGCCACGGTCGTTACCCTCCCCTAGGCACTCCGTGCCGGATCATGCGGTCCGGTTCGGATACAAATGCCATTAACCCGTCTGGATATCAAGAAGGAGCGCCTGACATGGCCGCCACTCAGGAAGAGATCGTCGCCGGTCTCGCCGAGATCGTGAACGAGATCGCCGGGATCCCGGTCGAGGACGTCCAGCTGGACAAGTCCTTCACCGATGACCTGGACGTCGACTCGCTGTCCATGGTCGAGGTCGTCGTCGCCGCCGAGGAGCGCTTCGACGTGAAGATCCCGGACGAGGACGTCAAGAACCTCAAGACCGTCGGCGACGCGACCGACTACATCCTCAAGCACCAGAACTAAAACCACCGCGTAGGCCGCGCGCAAGGCCCCGCCACCCGGCGGTGGCGCCGTAATCCCCGCACCGGCGGGGGTAGTCCTCCCCCGTATCCGTTGGAGAAAGAATTCCCGTGAGCCCGACCAATCGCACCGTGGTCGTCACCGGTATCGGCGCAACCACACCGCTGGGTGGCGACGCAGCCTCGTCCTGGGAGGCCCTGGTCGCCGGCACGTCCGGTGTCAGCCCGCTGGAGCAGGAATGGGCGGCTCAGCTGCCGGTCCGCATCGCCGCGCAGATCGCCGTGGAGCCGGGCGAGATCATCCCCCGGCCGCAGGCCCGCAAGCTGGACCGGTCCGCGCAGTTCGCGCTGATCGCCGCCCAGGAGGCCTGGAAGGACGCCGGTTTCACCGCCAAGGCCGGGGTGGACGCGTCCGTGAACCCCGACCGTCTCGGTGCGGTCATCGCCTCCGGCATCGGCGGCGTGACGACCCTGCTGGACCAGTACGACGTACTCAAGGAGAAGGGCGTACGCCGCGTCTCCCCGCACACCGTGCCGATGCTGATGCCCAACTCCCCGGCGGCCAACGTCGGGATCGAGCTGGGTGCCCGCGCCGGTGTGCACACTCCCGTCTCGGCCTGCGCCTCGGGCGCGGAGGCCATCGGGTACGCGGTCGAGATGATCCGCACCGGGCGTGCCGACGTGGTCGTGGCCGGTGGCACCGAGGCCGCCATCCATCCGCTGCCGATCGCCGCGTTCGGCAACATGATGGCGATGTCCAAGAACAACGACGACCCGCAGGGCGCCTCGCGTCCCTACGACGCCGGCCGTGACGGCTTCGTGCTAGGCGAGGGCGCCGGTGTGATCGTCCTGGAGTCCGAGGAGCACGCGAAGGCGCGCGGTGCCCGGATCTACGCCGAGGCGGTCGGACAGGGCATCTCCGCCGACGCGCACCACATCACGCAGCCGGAGCCGTCCGGCAACGGGATCGCGCACGCGCTGCAGAACCTGCTGGACAACACCGACCTGAAGCCGGCCGAGATCGTGCACGTCAACGCGCACGCCACGTCCACGCCGCAGGGCGACGTGGCCGAGATCAAGGCACTGCGGAAGGTGTTCGGCGACGACGTCGACCACATGGCGATCTCCGCGACCAAGTCGATGACCGGTCATCTGCTCGGTGGCGCCGGTGGCGTGGAGACCGTCGCGTCGATCCTGGCGCTGGTGCACCGCACGGCTCCGCCGACCATCAACCTGGACGACCTGGACCCCGAGGTCAACGCGGACATCGTGAGCGGCGAGGCGCGGGCGCTGCCCGAGGGCCGGATCGCCGTGCTGAACGACTCGTTCGGGTTCGGCGGGCACAACGTGGTGCTGGCGTTCCGTACGGTCTGAGTTTCCGTGACGTGCGAGGGCCCGGTCTCCTGGTGTGGAGACCGGGCCCTCGCCGTTGCCGGTGACTCCCGTCGCCGGGAGCGGACTGGCCCGGGGAGCTTCACACCACCTGGTGCAGCCAGCGGACCGGGGCGCCCTCGCCCGCGTATCTGAAGGGTTCCAGTTCGTCGTCCCAGGGCTTGCCCAGGAGTTTGGCGATCTCGGCCTCCAGGTCGGTCTCGCCGCGCTGGGAGCGGGTCAGGGCGGCGCGCAGACGGTCCTCGGGGATCAGGATGTCGCCGTGGATGCCGGTGACGGCGTGGAAGATGCCGAGGTCGGGAGTGCAGCTGTAGCGCTCGCCCTCGGCGGTCGGGCACGGCTCGGCGGTGACCTCGAAGCGCAGCAGGGACCAGCCGCGCAGCGCGGAGGCGAGTTTGGAGGCGGTGCCGGCCTGGCCCTGCCAGGAGAACTCCGAGCGCCAGGTGCCGGGGGACGCGGGCTGCCGGATCCAGTCGAGGCTGACGCGCGTGCCGAGCACCCCCGCGATGGCCCACTCGACGTGCGGGCACAGCGCGCGCGGCGCGGAGTGCACGTACAGAACTCCACGTGTCGTCACCGGAACCTCCGGGCAGAGCGGGACATCTTGCGGACTGGCTGGGCGGCAGTGGCAGGACGGCCGCGTTGATGGCGAGGCTACCTTGCGGCGGGGCAAGGAGTGTGACGTACCGTCGGTCCCGATGCCAGGAAACCGCCGCCATTCACCCAGGGGGACGCTTGTACGGGGGTCGGCCGTTCCCGGGCGCCGGGCCGGGAACCCTCAGTCGTTGTCATAGCGGAAGGCCGGACCGTCGAGCGAGGGGAACAGCAGGGATGCGGAAGCGAAGCCACCGTGTGCGAGCCGCTCTCGCCGTCGCGGCGGCCGTGGTGCTGGGGGCCGCCGGCTGCCAGGGCGACGGCGGTTCGCCGGCGTCCGAGGGCACGAAGGCGCGTGCGGCCCGGCCGCCGGTGTGGGACCGCAGTCCGAACTCGGTCGCGGCGGTGGGCGATTCCATCACCCGCGGCTTCGACGCGTGCACGGTGCTGTCGGACTGTCCGGAGGCGTCGTGGGCGACGGGCGGCGACGCCGAGGTGGAGAGCCTGGCGGTGCGGCTGCTCGGCGCGACGGGAGCGGCGGAGCACAGCTGGAACTACGCGGTGACCGGGGCCCGCATGGCCGACCTGCCGGGGCAGATGGCGCAGGCGGTGGCGCGCCGACCGGAGTTGGTGACGGTGATGGCCGGCGGGAACGACGCCTGCCGGGCCACGGCGTCGGCGATGACGTCGGTGGCCGACTTCCGCGCGGGCTTCGAGGAGTCGATGCGCACGCTGCGCTCGGCACTGCCGAAGACGCAGGTGTACGTGTCGAGCGTGCCGA
This sequence comes from Streptomyces sp. SCL15-4, assembly GCF_033366695.1. Classification (NCBI taxonomy): domain Bacteria; kingdom Bacillati; phylum Actinomycetota; class Actinomycetes; order Kitasatosporales; family Streptomycetaceae; genus Streptomyces; species Streptomyces sp. SCL15-4. Next base: position 5,813,293 of record NZ_JAOBTQ010000001.1, on the reverse strand, counting down.
ACCTGAAGCGGCTGTGGTCCGAGGGCCGGTCGAACGTGCTGGGCAAGCAGGTGTGGAAGCTGGGCATCTGCCCGTCGATGCTGGGCGACGCGGACGATCTGACCAGCGCGGCGATGCTGCGCCGGGACACCGTGCAGCAGCGGGTGGTGGAGTACAACAAGGTGCTGAAGGAGGTCTGCGCCAAGGACCGCCGCTGCCGCTTCGACGGCGGCGCGGTGTACGACTACCGCTTCGGCACGGACCAGCTCAGCCACTGGGACTGGTTCCACCCCAGCAAGGACGGGCAGGCGCGGCTGGCGGAGATCGCGTACCGCAGGGTCACGGCCAGAAATCCGTGACCTAGGGTTTCCCGCATGAACGAACTTTTCGGCACACTTTCCGACGGCACCCCGGTGCGTCGCTGGACGCTGGAGCGCGGCGGGGTGCGGGTGCGGGTGCTGTCGTACGGCGGGATCGTGCAGTCGGTCGAGGTCCCGGACCGGGCGGGACGGACGGCCGACGTGGTGCTGGGCTTTCCGGACCTGGACGGCTATCTGAGGCATCCGGAGCCGTATCTGGGCGCGGTGATCGGGCGGTACGCCAACCGGATCGGCGGCGGCCGGTTCCCGCTGGACGGCCGGACGTACGCGGTGACGCGCAACGAGGGCACGGGCTCGCTGCACGGCGGCGAGCGGGGCTTCGACAAGCGCGTGTGGGAGGTGACGCCGGTGGAGCACGGGCTGCGGCTGAGCCGGGTCAGTCCCGACGGCGAGGAGGGGTTCCCGGGGCGGCTGGCGGTGACGGTGACGTACACGCTGGCGGCGTCGGGGGCGCTGCGGATCGCCTACGAGGCGGTCACCGACGCGCCGACGGTGGTGAACCTGACCAACCACACGTACTGGAACCTGGGCGGTGCCGGTTCCGGTGCCACGGCCGGGCACGAGCTGCGGCTCGCGGCGTCCCGGTACACGCCGGTGGACGCGGGCCTGATTCCCGCCGGGGCGCCGGCGGACGTGTCGGGTTCCCGTTTCGACTTCCGCGCGGCCCGCCCGGCCGGCGCCGGCTACGACCACAACTTCGTGCTGGACAAGGGCGTGACCGAGGCGCCCGAGGAGGTGGCGGAGCTGCACGACCCGGTCTCCGGCCGCACCCTGACGGTGTCCACGACCGAGCCGGGCCTCCAGCTCTACACGGGCGACCACCTGTCCGGCCCGTTCGCCCCGAACGCCGGCACGGCCCTGGAGACCCAGCACTTCCCGGACTCCCCCAACCGCCCCGACTTCCCCACCACGACCCTGCGTCCCGGCGAGACCTACCGCTCGGAGACGGTGTTCGGCTTCGGGGTGCGCGGCTGAGAGCAGTGAGCCCCGGTCCAGGGGTCAGGTCCCGGACCGGGGCTGTTCGTGGGGGACTTTGTCCGCGGTGTGCGGGGAGTGTCCCGGATCAGACGTTAATCGGTGCGGTGACTCCGCGGCCGGTGATCGAGCGGCCGGCGGAGATCTCGTACGAACCCTTCACAAACGCCCACGACTTCGTCGTGCCGTCCCGCGTCCCGGCGGCGCGCCGGGGCGTCGGCGAGGGCAGTGAGCCGGAGCCGGCGAGGCCGAGGGCCCGCCGGGCGGTCAGTGCGAGGGGGTCAGGGCGAGGCTGACGCCGAGGCCGGCCAGGACGGAGCCGATCGCCTTGTTGAGGATCTTCTGGCCGCGCAGCATCACGGAGCGCATCCGGGAGTGCGAGAAGAACGCGGCGACCACGCCGAACCACACCAGGTGGGCCAGCGACATGAACAGGCCGTAGCCGACCTGCCGGTACAGCGGGGTGCCGGGGCCGAGGACCTGGGCGAAGGTGGAGACGACGAACAGGGTCGTCTTGGGGTTGAGGACGTTGGTGAGGAAGCCGGTGCGCAGCGCGGCGAACGGGGACAGCTCCGTCTTGTTCCCGAGGTCGACCTCGACGTCGCCGCGGGCGCGGAAGGTGCGGACGCCGACGTAGACCAGGTAGGCCGCGCCGATCAGCTTGACGGCCGTGAACACCACGGTGGACGAGGCGATCAGCAGGCCGACGCCGAGCAGGGTGTAGGAGACGTGGACCAGTACGCCGGCCGCCACCCCCGCGGCGGCGAACAGGCCGGTGCGGCGGCCGTGCAGATAGCTGTTGCGCACGATCATCGCGAAGTCGGCGCCGGGGGCGATCACGGCGAGGACCGTGATGACGGCGACGGCGAGCAGCTGGGTCACGAGGTCACGTCCTCCGTTTCGGGCCGCCCGCCCGGGGCGGCGGAGCCGTCGCCGGCGTTCTCCTCGCCGAGCAGGTCACGGGCGAGGAGCGTGGCGCCCGCGACCGCGCCCGGCATCAGGAACACCGCGACGAACGGAACCAGGAAGGCCAGGCCCAGGGGCGTGCCGAAGCCCCAGACCAGCGTCTTGCGGGAGCGCAGCAGGGCGAGCCGGGCGCGCAGGTCGACGTCCCGGCGCTGGAGTGCGACGGCGGCGAGTTCCTCGGTGAGGAAGAAGCCGGTGACGAAGAAGCCGATCACGGGGACGACGGTCTGCCCGACGAACGGCAGGAACCCGAGCGCGAAGAGCAGCACGCCCCACAGCCCGGCCCGGACCAGGACGCGCAGGCTGTCCCGCGCCGATATCCACAGCTCGCGCCAGAGCGGCAGGCCGGACTCGGGAGCGGTGCCGTCGGGCGAGACGTCGGCGTCGACCTGCTCGGAGAGGGACTCGTAGAAGGGCTGGCCGACCAGCAGGGTGACGGCCGTGAAGGTGAGCACGGCCAGCAGCAGGCCGAGCGCGAACAGGACGGCCGTCAGGAAGCCGCGGAACAGGCCCTGCCAGGGGCTGGACCAGTCGTCGGCGAACGGGGTGGCCCAGCCGACGGCGTCGTCGCCCCACAGGGCCAGCGCGACCAGCGCGGCGGCGTACAGCACCAGTGTGATCAGCCCGGGCAGCAGGCCGAAGCCGTACCGGCGCCCGTGCCGGGTCACCCACCGCTGGCCCTTCAGCAGATAACCGAAACCCACCCCGAGATCGCGCATGCGGAGGACTTTACTGGCTCCGCGGGAGGGTGCGGGGCTCAGCCGCCGAGCATGCGGCGCAGCAGGTCGCGCAGGGAGCGGCGCTCCTGTTCGGACAGGCCGGCGAGGGGTTCGCGGGCGAAGCGCAGGCCCTCGCGCAGGTCCCGGGCCACCTCGCGGCCCCGCTCGGTGGCGGCGGCCACCTTCACCCGGCGGTCGGCCGGGTCGGGGCGGCGCTCCACCAGGCCCCGGGACTCCAGCCGGTCCACGATCCCGGTCACGTTCGACGGCTCGCACTTGAGCTTCTGGGCCAGTTTGCGCATGGGCAGCGGCTCCAGGGAGAGCAGGCTGAGCAGCCTGGCCTGCGGGCCGGTCAGGGTGTGCGCGCCCGCCGCCTCCTCGTAGTCCGCGTAGAAGCGGGCCACGACCTCACCGATCAGCTCGACGACCTCCATGGTCAGGGGGTCGGGGCGGCGGGCGTTCGATGGGGTGGACATGCCGACCAGGATACCCGGTTACTTGACACCATGAAATATTAAGGCGCATGGTTGTTTCAGATAGTGAAGTACCACCCTGAAAGGCTCTGACATGATCAACCGCGAGTGGCACCTTCTCAGCCGTCCCGTCGGCTGGCCGAAGCCCGAGGACTTCGCGCTCGTCGAGTCGCCCGTCCCGGCCCCGGGCGAGGGCCAGGTGCTGGTGCGGAACAAGTACCTCTCCGTCGATCCGTATATGCGCGGCCGGATGAGCGCGGCCAAGTCGTACGTCGCCCCGTTCGAGCTGGGCAAGGTCATGCAGGGCGGCGCGGTCGGCGAGGTGGTCGAGTCCCGGGCCGAGGGGATCGAGGCCGGCGACCACGTGCTGCACTTCTTCGGCTGGCGCGAGTACGCGGTCGTGGACGCGAAGAACGCCGTCAAGGTCGGGCCGACGGCCGTGCCCGCCGTCAAGGTCGACGCCGCCGCCGAGGGCGTGCCGCTGTCGGCGTACCTCGGCGTCCTCGGCATGACCGGCCTGACCGCCTACGCCGGCCTGCTGCGCACCGCCTCCTTCAAGGAGGGCGACAGCGTGTTCGTGTCGGGCGCGGCCGGCGCCGTGGGCAGCCAGGTGGGCCAGATCGCCAGGCTCAAGGGCGCCTCCCGGGTCATCGGCTCGGCCGGGTCCGACGAGAAGGTCAAGCTGCTGGTGGACGAGTACGGCTTCGACGCCGCGTTCAACTACAAGAACGGTCCGGTCGCCGAGCAGCTGCGCAAGGCGGCGCCCGACGGCGTCGACGTCTACTTCGACAACGTCGGCGGGGACCACCTGGAGGCGGCCATCGGGTCGCTCAACCAGGGCGGCCGGATCGCGGTCTGCGGCATGATCTCGGTCTACAACAACACCGAGCCCGCGCCCGGCCCGAAGAACCTGGCCCGGCTGATCCAGACCCGCGGCCGGATCGAGGGCTTCCTCGTCGGCGACCACTACGACCTCCAGCCGCAGTTCGTCCAGGAGGTCGGCCCGTGGGTGGCCTCGGGCGCGCTGAAGTACCGCGAGACCGTGGTCGAGGGCGTCGAGAACACCCTGGAGGCGTTCCTCGGGGTCCTGCGCGGCGACAACATCGGCAAGATGGTCGTCAAGCTCTAGCCTTTCCGGTTTTTTCGCGATGCGGTAACTTCTTTCCAAAATCCGACGGCGATCGTGGGCGCGAGTCGCCGCGGACCGAGGAGGAAGACAACCGCATGCCCATCACGCAGTCCGACGTCCTGTACACCGCCGTCGCCACCGCCGAGAACGGCCGCGACGGGCGGGTCGCCACCGACGACGGCAAGCTCGACGTGGTCGTCAACCCGCCCGAGGAGATGGGCGGCAGCGGCGCCGGCACCAACCCGGAGCAGCTGTTCGCCGCGGGATACAGCGCCTGCTTCCAGGGGGCGCTGGGGGTCGTCGCCCGGGAGGAGGGCGCCGACATCTCCGGGTCGACGGTCACCGCCAAGGTCGGTATCGGCAAGAACGCCGACGGGTTCGGGATCATCGTGGAGATCTCCGCGAACATCCCGAACGTCGACGCGGCGACCGCGCGGGGCCTGGTGGAGAAGGCGCACCAGGTGTGCCCGTACTCCAAGGCGACGCGCGGCGACATCACCGTGACGCTGGCCTGACCCGCACCGCCGGCCACGACGGCGGCCGCATCCCCGGACATGGGATGCGGCCGCCTCGTTCGCGTGCCGCGGGTGTGCTCAGGCGCACCACCACAGGAAGCGGTCGCAGGTCTTCACGGGCGAGGGCCGGGGGGTGGGGGCGGAGGTCGTCGGGGCCGCGGTGGAGGCGGTGGTCGAGGGCGTGGTGGGAGCCGGGGCGGCGGAGGTCGTCGCCGGCGTACCGGAATCCGTGGCCCCCGTGGTGGCCGACTGTCCCGGTTCGCCGGACTCGCGGGGCGAGGCGGAAGCGGAATCCTTGTCGCCCTCGTCCCGCGCGGACGGCGAGGCGGACGCGGAGCCCGACGCCGAGGCGTGCGGAGAGGCGGAGGCCGAGCCCGGCGGGAGGGCGGCGGAGGTCGCGCCGACCGGTTCGGCCGTACGGTCCGGCGCCGCGGAGCCGGCGCCGCCGTCCGTCTCCTCGGTCTCGGCGGCCGTGGCCGAGGGGTCGTCGGCGAACGGCGAGAAGGGCGCGTCGGCACCCAGCTCCGCCAGGCTGAGCCCACCGGCCGCGAGCACGAACCCGGCGACGACCACGACGACCCGCCGCCGGCGCCGCCGATGCCCGACCGCCTTACGCTCCCGCCGGCTCCCCCCGGCGCCCCGCCCGTCACCGGCACCCTCACCGGCGGAGGCGCCGGCCCCGACGGGCGCGAGGTGGTCGTCGGCGAACTCCCCGGACGCTGCGGCAGGTTCACGGCCGGCCCCGGCGGGACCATGGCCACCGCGCGCGGACACGCGGCCGACCTCGTCAGACACGTACCGGTTCCCGGCCGGCGCCTGCCCGTCGCCGGCGAACGCCGACCCGTCCCCGGTGGGCCCCCGACCGGCCCCAGCCGGCGTACGGCCATCGCCGGCAGACGCCTGCCCGTCCCCGACGGACCCCTCACCAGCCCCGGCGGGCGCATGGCTGCCCTCGGCGACTCCCCAGCCGTCCCGCCCGGGTTCCCGGCCGTACCGGTCGCCCGCAGCCCATCCATAGGCAACCTCGGCAGCACCGGCGGGCGCGCGGCCATCACCGGCAGAACCCCAGCCACTCCCCGCAGACGCCCGTCCGTCCCCGGCGAACGCCGACCCGTCCCCGGCGGACCCCTCACCAGTCCCGGCGGGCGCATGGCTGCCCTCGGCAAACCCCCAGCCGCCCCGGTCGCCCGCAGCCCATCCATTGGCGCCCTCGGCAGTACCGGCGGGCGTGCGGCCATCGCCGGCAGAACCCCAGCCACTCCCCGCAGACGCCCGTCCGTCCCCGAAGGACCCCTCAGCCCGGCCGTCCACGGCAAACCCCCGGCCGTCCCGGACGGCATCCTGGCCGTTCCAGCCGGCCTCGGCAACTCCCTGGCCGCGCTCGGCGGCCCCCGAAGGCCCCGACCCGCCGGCCGGCTCGTCCCGTGGCGGGGCGGCGGAGGCGGGTGTGCCGCAGCCGGGGCAGGCCAGGGCGCCGTTCAGGTGGCGTCGGCAGGGGTGGCAGTAGTCCATGACGCGGGAAGACTAGAGTCCGCGCGGGCCGGGGTACCAGGCTCGGCTGTGAAGGTTCCGTGCGAGAGCGAAACAACTTTCGAAAGCCGTGCCGAAACCGTTACCTGTTCGACCCATTGACACCCCCGCCGCCCCGTCCTTACTGTCACGCCAGCATTTCGAACGTGCGACGAAATATCGAACAGCTGAGGGGCAACTGCCGTGCGCATCACCGGAATCAGCACACACGTGGTCGGCACGCCGTGGCGCAACCTGACCTACGTCCAGGTGCACACCGACGAGGGGATCACGGGAGTCGGCGAGACCCGGATGCTCGGTCACACCGACGCGCTGATCGGCTATCTGCGGGAGGCCGAGGCCAACCACATTCTCGGGTCGGACCCGTTCGCCGTCGAGGACCTGGTCCGCCGGATGAAGTACGGCGACTACGGCCGCGCCGGCGAGATCGTCATGTCCGGCATCGCGGTGGTCGAGATGGCGTGCTGGGACATCAAGGGCAAGGCGCTGGGCGTGCCGGTGTGGCAGCTGCTCGGCGGGAAGGTCACCGACAAGGTCAAGGCGTACGCCAACGGCTGGTACACGACCGAGCGGACGCCGGAGGCGTACCACAAGGCCGCCCAGGGAGTCGTGGAGCGCGGCTACAAGGCGCTGAAGATCGACCCGTTCGGCACCGGCCACTTCGAGCTGGACCACAAGGAGACCCTGTACGCCGTCTCGCTCATCGAGGCCGTACGGGACGCCATCGGCCCGGACGCCGAGCTGATGCTGGAGATGCACGGCCGCTTCTCCCCCGCCACCGCCGTCCGGCTGGCGAAGGAGATGGCGCCGTTCAAGCCGGCCTGGCTGGAGGAGCCGGTGCCGCCGGAGAACCTGAAGGCGCTGGAGAAGGTCGCCGCCAAGGTCGACATCCCGGTCGCCACCGGTGAGCGCATCCACGACCGCATCGAGTTCCGCGAGCTGTTCGACAGCCAGGCCGTGGACATCATCCAGCCCGACGTCGGCCACATCGGCGGCATCTGGGAGACCCGCAAGCTGGCCGCCACCGCCGAGACCCACTACATGCTGGTCGCCCCGCACAACGTGGGCGGTTCCGTGCTCACCGCCGCCTCCCTCCAGGTCGGCTTCACCTCTCCGAACTTCAAGATCCTCGAACACTTCAACGACTTCGCGGACGCGGAGATCAAGAAGGTGGTCAAGGGCGCCCCGCAGGTCGTGGACGGCTACTTCCACCTGTCCGACGCGCCCGGTCTCGGTGTCGAGCTGGACGTCGACGCGGCGGCCGAGTTCCCGCAGCAGCGCGCCCACTTCGACCTGTGGGCCGAGGGCTGGGAGAAGCGCAACCCCAAGGGCACCGAGTGACTTCCCAGGTCCTCGTCGAGGCGCCCGGCGCACACCGGGTCGAGGCCCACACGCCGCGCGAGCCCGGCCCCGGCGAGGCGCTGGTGGCCGTGCACGCGGTCGGCATCTGCGGCAGCGACCGCGAGGTGTACCAGGGCAACCGGCCCGAGGGGTACGTGACGTACCCGCTGGTGCCCGGGCACGAGTGGTCGGGGACGGTGTCGGCGGTGGGCCCCGGGGTGCCCGGCTCGCTGGCCGGCCGCAAGGTGGTCGGCGAGGGCTTCCGCAACTGCCAGGTGTGCGACCGCTGCCACGCCGGCGAGACCACGCTCTGCACCGCCGGATACGAGGAGACCGGGTTCACCCGGCCGGGCGCCATGGCGGCCACCCTCACCCTGCCCGCCCGGTTGCTGCACGTCCTGCCGGACGACGCCGACCTCACCGCCGCCGCGCTGCTGGAGCCGGCCGCCTGTATCGCCGCCGCCGCGCTGAAGGCCCGGGCCCTGCCGGGCGAGCGGGTCGCGGTGGTCGGCACCGGCACCCTCGGGATGTTCGCCGTGCAGTTCCTCGCGGCCACCTCGCCGGCCGAGCTGCTGGTGGTGGGCACCCGCGACGACCGGGAGGCACTGGCCCGGCGGTTCGGGGCGAGCGACTTCCGGCTGAAGGACGGCGAGCTGCCCGGCGGCTTCGACGTGGTGATCGAGACCGCCGGGTCCGCGTCCGCCGCCCGCACCGCCGCCGCGCTGCTGCGGCGCGGCGGGCGCCTGGTCCTCACCGGGATCCCGGCGCCGGGCGCGGACGGGCTCGACCCGACCGATCTCGTCGTGCGGCAGCTGGAGGTGCACACCGTCTTCGGGGCGCCGCCGGACGCCTGGGCGCACGCCGTGCGGGTGTTCGGCGCCGGACTGCTCACCCCGCTGCCGCTGGTCACGCACGAGCTGCCGCTGACCGAGTTCCCGCGCGCCATCGAGCTGGTGGGGGCCGGTGATCCCACGGTGGGCAAGGTGCTGCTCCGCCCCTGAACGTACGCCGGTCAGGGTGTTCCCTGACGACGCCCTGACCGGCGTACACCCACGTTTTCGTTTCCCAGAGCCGCGAACCTCGTCCGACATACCGAACACGAAGGACAGCTTGTGACCGACGCTTCCGCCCCGGCAGCCCGCAGGCCCGGCGAGCAGGTGCTCGCCGCACTCGGCCTGGGCGCGCCCGCCCTCGACCCCGCCGACGCCTCCGTCCACACCTTCCCGGGCGGCGGTCGCTGGCGCACCGAGATCCCCTCGTGCGAGGGTCCCGAAGCGCTGGCGGTCGTCCTCAAGGAGGCCTCCCGCCTGGACGTGCCGATCCACCGGATCAGCCAGGGCAGCGGCGTGTGGATGCTCACCGACGCCGAGATCACCGAGATGGTCGAGGCCACCGGTGAACGCGACATCGAACTGTGCCTGTTCACCGGCCCGCGCGGCACCTGGGACATCGGCGGCTCGGTACGCTCCGACTCGCGGGGGGCCGGGCTGCGCGCCCGGGGCCACGACGCGGTCGCCGGCTGTGTGGAGGACGCCGTCCGGGCCACCGAACTGGGCGTCAAGTGCCTGCTCGTCGCCGACGAAGGCGTGCTGTGGACCCTGCACCGGGCCCGCACCGCGGGGATCATCCCGGCCGACACCACGCTGAAGGTCTCCGCGCTCATCGGACCGGTCAACCCCGCCTCGTACGCCGTCTACGAGCGGCTCGGCGCCGACTCCGTCAACGTGCCCAGCGATCTGACGCTGGACCACCTCACCGAGATCCGCCGGGTGTCCGCCGCCCCGATGGACATGTACATCGAGGCCCCGGACGACCTCGGCGGCTACATCCGGATGTACGAGGTCGCCGAGCTGATCCGGCGCGGCGCGCCGCTCTACCTGAAGTTCGGCCTGTCCAAGGCGCCCGGCATCTACCCGTGGGGCCGGCACCTGCGGGACGTGACCCTGGACACCGCCCGGGAGCGGGTGCGGCGCGGCCGGCTCGCCCTGGACCTGCTCGCCCGGCACGGCGCGGACGGCGACATGGCGCCGCTCGGGTCCCGGCTGCCCGGGACGCTCCACCGCTTCCCCGTCGAAGCGTCCTCCCCTCTCAACGACGAGAACGACAAGGACTGATCCCCATGCGCAACCGCAGAGCCGCACTCGCCTCCATAGCCGGAGCCGCCTCGCTCGCGCTCGCCCTGACCGCCTGCGGGCAGAACAGCGAAGGCGGCAGCAAGGAGAAGTCGGGCGACGTCAAGGACGCCACCATCGGCATCGCCATGCCGACCAAGTCCTCCGAGCGCTGGATCTCCGACGGCAACAACGTCGTCAAGGACCTCCAGGCCAAGGGCTACAAGACCAAGCTGGTCTACGGCGAGGACGACCCGGACACCCAGGTCTCGCAGATCGAGAACCTCATCACGCAGGGCGTGAAGGGCCTGATCATCGCGGCGATCGACAACAAGTCGCTGAACAACGTCCTCCAGGAGGCGGCGGACGCCCACATCCCGGTCATCTCCTACGACCGGCTGATCCTCGGCACCGAGAACGTCGACTACTACGCCTCGTTCGACAACGAGAAGGTCGGCGCGCTCCAGGGCTCGTACATCGTGCACGGACTCGGCCTGGACAGCGGCAAGAAGGGCCCGTTCAACCTGGAGCTGTTCGCCGGCTCCAACGACGACAACAACACCAAGTACTTCTTCGGCGGGGCCATGAAGGTGCTCCAGCCGTACATCGACAAGAAGCAGCTGGTCGTCAAGTCCGGGCAGACCAACCTGAACCAGGTCACCACCCTGCGCTGGGACGGCACCACCGCGCAGAAGCGCATGGAGGACATCCTCACCTCGTCCTACAAGAGCGGCCGGGTCGACGCGGTCCTCTCGCCGTACGACGGCATCTCCATCGGCATCCTGTCCGCGCTGAAGTCCGACGGCTACGGCTCGGGCGACAAGCCGCTGCCGGTCCTCACCGGCCAGGACGCCGAGCTGGCCTCGGTGAAGTCGATCATCGCCGGGCAGCAGACGCAGACCGTCTACAAGGACCTGCGCAAGCTCGCCGAGGTCGCCGCCACGATGGTGGACGACTCCCTGAAGGGCAAGAAGCCGCAGGTCAACGACACCAAGACGTACGACAACGGCAACAAGGTGGTGCCCTCCTATCTGCTCCAGCCGGTGAGCGTCGACAAGAGCAATTACCGGAAGGTGCTGGTCGACGGCGGTTACTACACCGAGGCCGACCTGAAGTAACCCGCCCTTTTCCTACGGATTGGAAGGCACGACCATGGCGGGACCCGTCCTGGAAATGCGCTCGATCGTCAAGACCTTTCCCGGTGTCAAGGCGCTGTCGGACGTCACTCTGACCGTCCGGCGGGGCGAGGTCCACGCCATCTGCGGGGAGAACGGCGCCGGCAAGTCCACCTTGATGAAGGTGCTCTCCGGCGTCCACCCGTACGGCAGTTACGAGGGGGACATCCTCTTCGAGGGAGAGGTCTCCCGGTTCAAGGACATCCGGGCCAGCGAGCAGCACGGCATCGTCATCATCCACCAGGAACTGGCGCTGGTGCCGCACCTGTCCATCGCCGAGAACCTCTTCCTCGGCAACGAGCACGCCACGCGCGGCCTGATCAACTGGCGCGAGACCCTGCGCCACGCCACCGAGCTGCTGCGCCGGGTCGGTCTGGACGAGCACCCGGAGACCCGGGTCGCCGACATCGGCGTGGGCAAGCAGCAGCTGGTGGAGATCGCCAAGGCGCTGTCGAAGCAGGTGAAGCTGCTGATCCTGGACGAGCCGACGGCGGCTCTGAACGACGAGGACAGCGACAAGCTCCTCGATCTGATCCTGGAGCTGAAGCACCAGGGCATCACCTCGATCATCATCTCCCACAAGCTCAACGAGATCCGCAAGGTCGCCGACTCGGTGACGATCATCCGGGACGGCCGGTCCATCGAGACCCTCGATGTGAAGGCGCCGGAGACCACCGAGGAGCGGATCATCGCCGGCATGGTCGGCCGCGACCTCGACCACCGCTTCCCCGAACGCACCCCGCACCAGCCGGAGAAGGGCGCGGCACCGGCGCTGGAGGTCCGCGGCTGGACCGTGTTCCACCCGATCGACCAGCAGCGCAAGGTCGTGGACGACGTCTCGCTGACCGTGCGCCGGGGCGAGATCGTCGGCATCGCGGGCCTGATGGGCGCGGGCCGTACCGAACTCGCGATGAGCGTATTCGGGCGGACCTACGGCCGGTACGCGGCCGGCACGGTCCTGAAGGACGGCCGGGAGATCCGTACCAAGACGGTCCCGGAGGCGATCGGGCACGGCATCGCCTACGTCACCGAGGACCGCAAGCACTACGGCCTGAACCTCATCGACACCATCAACCGGAACATCTCGCTGACCGCGCTGCACAAGGTCGCGAGCCGGGGCGTGGTGGACGAGCACGAGGAACGGCAGGTCGCCGAGGGCTTCCGGTCCTCCATGAACATCAAGGCGCCCACGGTGTTCGAGCCGGTGGGCAAGCTCTCCGGCGGCAACCAGCAGAAGGTCGTGCTCAGCAAGTGGATCTTCGCCGGGCCCGACGTGCTGATCCTGGACGAGCCGACCCGCGGCATCGACGTGGGCGCCAAGTACGAGATCTACACGGTCATCGACCAGCTCGCCGCCCAGGGCAAGGCGGTGGTCTTCATCTCCTCCGAACTGCCCGAACTGCTCGGCATGTGCGACCGCATCTACACGATGGCCGCCGGGCGGCTGACCGGTGAGGTGCCGCGGGCCGAGGCCACGCAGGAAGTGCTGATGCGGCATATGACGAAAGACAAGGCGAAGGACGAAGAGGTAACGCCATGAGCACGGATGTGACCGCCAAGAGCCCGGCCCCCGCGCCGCCGGGCGGCGGAGCGGGGGCGGACGGGGGCCTGCTCGGCCTGGTACTGACCGGCCTGCGCCGCAACATGCGCCAGTACGGCATGCTGATCGCGCTCGGCCTGATCGTGGTCGTCTTCGCGATCTGGACCGACGGCAACCTGCTGCTGCCGCGCAACGTGTCCAACCTGGTACTCCAGAACAGCTACATCCTGATCCTCGCGATCGGCATGATGCTGGTCATCATCGCCGGGCACATCGACCTGTCGGTCGGCTCGCTCACGGCGTTCACCGGCGCCTTCGCGGCCGTGCTGACCGTGCAGCACGGGCTGCCCTGGCCCGTGGCACTGGTGCTGTGCCTGCTGATGGGCGCCGCCGCGGGCGCGATCCAGGGCTATCTCATCGCCTACTTCGGCATACCGTCCTTCATCGTCACCCTCGCCGGAATGCTGATCTTCCGCGGCCTGACCGAGATCATGCTCAAGGGCCAGACCCTCGGCCCGTTCCCGCACGGCCTGCAGAAACTCGGCAACGGCTTCCTGCCCGAGACCGGCCCGAACACCAACTACCACAACCTCACCCTGCTCCTCGGGCTGGTGCTGATCGCGGCCGTGCTGTGGCAGGAGTTCCGCGACCGCCGCCGCCAGCAGGAGTTCTCCCTGGACGTCGTACCGGTCCGGCTGTTCCTGCTCAAGCTGACGGCCATGGTAGCGGCCATCCTCGTCCTCACCCTCCTGCTCGCCAGCTACAAGGGCGCACCGATCGTGCTGATCGTCCTCGGCGCGCTGGTCGTCGGCTACGGCTACGTCATGCGCAACGCGGTCTTCGGCCGGCACATCTACGCGGTCGGCGGCAACCTGCCGGCGGCCAAGCTGTCCGGTGTGAAGGACAAGAAGGTCACCTTCTACGTCTTCCTGAACATGGGCGTGCTCGCGGCCCTGGCGGGCCTGGTGGTCGCCGCCCGGCTGGACGCGGCCTCGCCGAAGGCGGGCGTCAACTTCGAACTGGAGGCGATCGCCTCCTCGTTCATCGGCGGCGCGTCCATGAGCGGCGGTGTCGGCACCGTCCTCGGCGCCATCATCGGCGGCCTGGTCCTCGGCGTGCTGAACAACGGCATGAACCTCCTCGGCGTCGGCACCGAGTGGCAGCAGGTCATCAAGGGCCTGGCCCTGCTGGTGGCCGTCGGGTTCGACGTGTGGAACAAGCGCAAGTCCGGTTCGTAAGCATCCAGGAAACGGAGCCGCATCCATGGAACTGAACAGACGCACGGTCATCGCCTCGGCCGCGGCGGCGGGACTCGCCGCCACCGCGCTCGGCGGTACGGCACAGGCCGCCTCGGGAAGGAAGCCGGTGGCGGAACCCTTCGGCACGCTCGCCGACGGCACCGAGGTCCACCGCTGGTCGCTGGAGAACGGCGGCACCCGGATGAAGGTGCTGTCCTACGGCGGTGTCGTCCAGACCCTGGAGACACCCGACCGCCACGGCCGGTACGCCAACGTCGTGGCCGGCTTCGACAACATCGCCGACTACGTCGCCGGCAGCCCGTACTTCGGCGCGCTGATCGGCCGCTACGGCAACCGCATCGGCAAGGGCCGGTTCACCCTGGACGGGAAGCCGTACCAGCTCTCCGTGAACGACGGCGACAACAGCCTGCACGGCGGCGCACAGGGCTTCGACAAGCGCGTGTGGGACGTGGAGCCGTTCACCCACGGCACCGACGTCGGCCTGCGGCTGCGCCGCACCAGCGCCGACGGCGAGATGGGCTACCCGGGCACGCTGCGCACCCAGGTGACGTACACGCTCACCCGGCACGGCGACTGGCGCATCGACTACGAGGCCACCACCGACCGGGCCACCGTCGTCAACCTCACCAGTCACGTGTACTGGAACCTGGCCGGCGAGGGCACCGGCAGCATCGAGGACCACGAACTGTCCATCGCCGCCGCCCGCTACACCCCGACCGACTCCGGTCTGATCCCCACCGGCGAGCTGGCCCGGGTCGCGGGCAGCCCGTTCGACTTCCGGCACGCCAAGCCCATCGGCCGGGACCTGCGGGCGGGCCACGAGCAGCTGGTGCTGGCCAAGGGATACGACCACAACTGGGTGCTGGACAAGGGGATCACGGCCCGGCCCGAGCACATCGCGACCCTGCGCGACCCGCGGTCCGGCCGCACCCTGAAGATCGCCACCGACCAGCCGGGCCTGCAGTTCTACTCCGGCAACTTCCTCGACGGCACGCTCACCGGCACCGGCGGCCGCACCTACCGGCAGGGCGACGCCCTGTGCCTGGAGACCCAGCACTTCCCGGACTCGCCGAACCACCCGGCGTTCCCGTCGACGGTGCTGCGACCCGGCGAGACGTACCGGACGAGCACGATCCACCGCTTCGGGGTCTGACGTCCGCTCGCGGCCGGGTGAGCTGAACGCACCCGGAGACACCTCCGTATCCAAGAGCGGCCCGCACGGGCCGCGCCCGGATACGGAGGTCTCCTTTTGGTCGGCAACGTCACCTCGTTGTTCCGCGGTCAGGGCGGCGGCGGGACCGGCCCGGTGGACTTCCGCGTCCCGCGCAACCCGTACTTCCCGACGCCCGCCATGTTCGACGAACTGGCGGACCGGTTGCGTGAGATCGTCACGTCCTGCCCGAGCGACGCCGGCACGATCACCGGCGAGCTGTGCTCCCTGCTCGGTCTCCCGCCGCAGTGCGTGGCGACGGGCAACGGCTCCACGGAACTGATCACCTGGATCGACCATCTGCTGGTCCGGCAGTCCCTGGCGGTCCCGGTGCCCACGTCCGGCCGCTGGACCGACCAGCCGGTGCGGACCGGCAAGCGGGTCGACATGTTCCCGCTCCAGGAGGCGGACGGCTTCGCCCTGGACCTCGACCGGTACGCCGGCTTCATCCGGGCCCGGGGCGCCCGGGCGGCCGTGGTCTGCAACCCGAACAGCCCCGACGGCGGCCGGCTGCGGCGCGAGCGGCTGGTGCGGTTCCTGGACGCCATGGCGGACCTGGACGTGGTGGTCGTCGACGAGTCGTTCCTGGAGTTCGCCGACGCCGGGGCCGAGGCGAGCGTCGTCCAGGAGGCCCTGCTCCGCCCGAACGTGATCGTCCTGCGCGGCCTCGACGAGAGCCTCGGCCTGCGCGGCGTCCGCTTCGGCTACCTCGTCGCCGGCCCCGCGCTGGCCGGCCGGGTCCGCTCCGCGCTGCCGAGGCGGAACCTCGACTTCCTGGCCGAGCAGGTGGTGTTCATGCTCCGGGACCACGGGCCGCAGTACGCGCGCGGCCTGGAGCAGTTGCGCCGCGACCGCCGGGACATGACCGCCCGGCTGTCCGCGCTCCCCGGCCTCACCGTCTATCCCTCCCAGGCCAACTTCCTCTTCGTCCGCCTGCCCGTCGGCGCCGAGGGCACGGTGGTCCGCGACCGCATGCTCACCGAGCACCGGATCCTGGTCCGCGAGTGCGGCGACAAGATCGGCTCCTCCAGCCGCTTCCTGCGCCTCGCGGTGCGTCCGCAGGCCGACGTGCGCCGCCTGGTGTCCGGCCTGGAGCGGGTGCTCTACGACTCCGGTGCCGCCTCCGGGACCGGCTACACCTCGGGCACGGCGACGGTGGACCGCCTGATCGGCGAGACGAGCGGGTCCGGCCTGCGGCTGACCGCCCCCGGACCGGCACCCCACGGACCGGCCCCGCGCCTCGCACCGCCCGTCCCCGCACCGCCCGTCCCCGCACCGCCCGTCCCCGCACCGCCCGTCCCCGCCCCGGCCGTCCCCGCCCCGGCCGTCGGCACCGGCGTGCCGCTCCCCGCCGCCGTGCCTCCGCCGCCGGCCGCGCCTCCGGCGCCCGCCGCGGCCACTCCTCCCGGGGTCCCGGCACGGGGCGGGCTCACCGCGGCGCAGGTGCGCGGGACGACGGCTCCCGGCCCGGCCCTCGCCCAGGCCCCGGCGGCGGGCTGAGGTCCGGGCGCCGGCAGCGGGGCCGGGGGCCTCGGTACCGTCCTTCCGGGACAGACCCGCCCGCGGAAGGACACCGACCATGGCAGAGCACCGGCACCTGACCGTACTGACGACCACGGACACCGAGGAGGAGGCGAAGGCCCTCGCCGCCGGCGCGGTGGAGGCCCGGGTCGCCGCGTGCGCACAGATCGGCGGCCTCGTCACCAGCGTGTACCGCTGGCAGGGGGCGACACGGACCGAGCGGGAGTGGCAGATCCTGTTCAAGACCACCACGGCGCGCTACGCCGACCTGGAGACCTACCTCAAGGAAGCCCACACCTACGACACCCCGGAGATCATCGCGACTCCGATCGTGACCGGCAGCGCGGCCTACCTGGCGTGGCTGGAGGAGGAGACCAGGCCTGCCGAGTAGGCCCAGAAAGAGGTGGTGCGTCAGGTGCCGTACGCCGGTGACGGCCTCGGCGCCGGACGCGGCGCGGACGAAGGGGTGCAGCTGCCGACCGTCTACCAGGACAACGCCCGCGACGACCCGGCCACGTTCGCCTACGCGCGCTGGCTCGGCGAGCAGGGCGGGCAGGTGCGCACCAGCCCGGTGCTGCCGCCCCGCATGCTGGTCTTCGACCGGCGCACCGCGGTCGTCCCCGTCGAGGCGGGCCTGAAGGCGGCGCAGCGCGGCTGGCCGTGGGGTTCAGTAGGCCACCGGCCAGCCCGACGACCAGTTCAGCAGGTTGACGCCGAGTTTCGGGGTGCCGCCCGCGTTGCCGTCGTAGTAGTGGTAGACGATCAGGTCGCCGTCGGTGTCGTGCATGACGGACTGCCCGCCGGGCCCGATGACGCTGCCGTGGGACTCCAGCACCGGCGTGCCGCCGTTGTTGGTCATCGCCACGCCGTTCTTGTCGTAGTACGGCCCGGTCACCGAGGTCGCCCGGCCGACCTTCACCTTGTACGTCGAGCCGGTGCCCTGGCAGCAGACGTCGTACGAGGCGAAGAGGTAGTAGTAGCCGTTGCGCTTGACGACGTACGGCGCCTCGACCGCCTTGCTGCCGGTGGGCCGGGCGGCGAGGGAGTAGCGCCTGGTGTCGCCCGCGTACTGCTTGCCGGTCGCGGGGTCGATCCGGATCATCTTGATGCCGGTCCACCAGCTTCCGAAGGACAGCCACCACTTGCCGTCGTCGTCCACGAAGAGGTTGGGGTCGATGGCGTTGTAGTCGCTGCCGGAGGTGGAGGTGTAGACGACGCCGTAGTCGGTCCAGGAGCCGGGCAGCCCGGTCGTCGAGCCGGCCAGTCCGATCGCCGAGGTGTTCTCGCCGAACTTGGAGACGGCGTAGTACATCAGGTACTTCCCGCCGGCGTACGAGATGTCCGGTGCCCAGGCCTCGGTGGCGTACGACGACCACCAGCCCGGCCTGGTGGCGAAGGCGTCGCCGCCGGCGGTGAAGGAGATCCGGTCGGTGGAGGTCTTGTAGGCCAGGCCGCCACCGGTGGCGTAGAGCAGGTAACGGCCGCCGGAGGTGCGGATCATCGTCGGGTCGTGCACGACGGTACTGCCGGTGACCGTGCCGGGGTTGGGGTACGCGGAGGCGGTGCCCGGCACGAGCGCGAGCAGCAGGGCGGCGGGGACGGCGAGGAGTGCGGTGCGCTTCATTGCGGGCTCCCTCTTCCAGGCGTGTTCGTGATACCGAACAGCGATCGCCGGTTCGAACGGGACCGTAGAAGCGAACGGTTAACGAGTCAACGGTTCTCGCACGAACTCACGGGGAGGCCCCGCCGCTCGGGCGCCCCGCCAGGTCGGCCGGACCGCCCGCTTGACGGCTCCTCACTTTGCCGAACCGACAGCTCGCCGACAGGAAGCGCCCCTACGGTGCCGTGCTCATGACAGACACCTCTGATGCCCGGAAGATCGGGCGCCGTACCGTGCTGGCCGCCGCCGGCGGTGCCGCCGCCGCCTTGACCGTGGGAGCCGCGGCTCCGCCGAAGGACGCCGGCGGCACGCCGGACGCCGCGGCCGCGGTGTGCGCGCTCACGACCGAGATGACCCAGGGCCCCTACTACCTCGACGGCGCGCTCGTCCGCTCCGACATCACCGAAGGCAAGCCCGGCATCCCGCTGAAGCTCGCCCTGACCGTCGTCGACGCCGCCTGCGCCCCGCTCGCCGGTGCCCTCGTGGAGCTGTGGCACGCCGACGCGCTCGGCGAGTACTCGGGCTACGTCGGCGACAACGGGCACCACGAGCCCGACGACCGCACCTTCCTGCGCGGCGGTGTCCTCACGGACTCCGGCGGGCTCGCCAGGATCACGACCGCCTACCCGGGCTGGTACCGGGGCCGCTGCGTGCACGTCCACGTCAAGGTGCACACCGGTGTCACCGTCACGGCGGACGGCCACTTCACCGGCGGCTCGACCGTCCACACCGGCCAGCTCTTCTTCGACGAGACGGTCACGGCGGCCGTGGCCAGGATCTCGCCGTACTCCGCCAACACCGTCGCGCGCACCACCCTCGCGCGGGACTCGGTCTACGACGGCCGGGGCGCCGCCTCCGGTCTGCTCACCCTCACCGCCCTCGGCGGCTCCGCGTCGTCCGGCTACACCGGCACGCTCACGCTCGGCGTCCGGGGCTGACGGCAGGGTGCGGGAGGAGGCGGCCCCGCCTCCTCCCGCACCGGCCGGCGGCACCCGTTCAGCGGCCCCGGACGCCCTCCGGGAGCAGGGTGGTCAGGGAGGTGACCGGGTTTCCCGCCTCCAGCGAACCGAGCAGGCTCCGCAGGAGGGCGCTGCCGGGGACGGCGGCGTCGGGCGCGGGAAGCCGGGCCGCGTCGGCGGCCTCGGCGGCGGGAGCGGCGGCCAGCAGCGTGGCGGCCAGAGCGGAGGCACAGGCGAGCTTCTTGATCATGTCCGCCCTAACGACCGGCGCCCCGCGCGGGCAACGCGCCGGTCCCCCGGTCGGCCGAGCGCCCGCAGCCCCGGGGACGACACGGCGCCTGCCCGGCGTGTTCCCTCACGGGTTCTCCCACGCCGCCGGTTCCGCCGCCAGCGCCCGGACCGGCTCCGGCAGCGCGTCCGCCGCGAGGTCGGCCACGGTGACGCCCTCCAGGATGCGGCGGACGTTCGCGCGCAGGGCGATCCACAGCGGCAGCAGCGGCCGGGCCGTGCCCGTGTAGGCGAGATGCGTCGGGCGTTCGCCGCGTACCGACACGATCGGGCCGTCCACCGCCCGGATGACGTCGGCCACGGTGAGCGAGGCCGCCGCCCGCGCCAGCCGGTAACCGCCGCCCCCGCCACGCCGGCTGTCCACGATCCCGGCCCGCCTGAGATCGCCCAGGATGCCCTCCAGGAACTTGTGCGGGATGTCCTGCACGGCGGCGATTTCCTCCGCCTTCACCGGGCCGTTACCCTGCCGTACGGCCAGCTCCAGTACCGCCCGTACCGCGTAATCCGCCCGCGCCGAGATCCTCATGGATCCATTGTGGGGCGTCCCGCCATGGAGAATGGCCGGACCCGCGCCCCCTAGGACCGCCCGGGAGGATCCACCTTGGCGCTCAGCAGACGTTCCTTCAGTGCCCTGGCCGGCTCCGCCGCGCTCGGGCTGGCCCTGGGCGGCAGCGGCGGCCCCGGGGCGCCCTCGGCGTACGCGGGCGGCAGCGCGCCGACCGGGCCCGCGCCGGCCCCGCCGCGCGCCGACGGCGTGCGGCACACCATCGGGTACGACCGCTACTCGCTGCTCGTGGACGGGCGGCGGCTCGTGGTGTGGTCGGGCGAGCTGCACCCCTTCCGGCTGCCGAGCCCGGACCTGTGGCGGGACGTCCTGCAGAAGATGCGGGCGCACGGCTACAACGCGGTCAGCGTCTACGTCGCCTGGAACTACCACTCCCCCGCGCCCGGCCGGTACGACTTCTCCGGCGTCCGGGACCTCGACCTGTTCCTGCGCACGGCGGCCGAAACCGGGCTGTACGTCATCCTGCGGCCGGGCCCGTACATCAACGCCGAGGTCGACGGCGGCGGCTTCCCCGGCTGGCTGACCGCGACCGAGGGCACGGCCCGCACCGACGACCCGGTGTATCTGGCGTACGCCGACGAGTGGCTGACCCAGGTCAACCGGATCGCCCGGAGGCACCTGTTCACCCGGGGCGCCGGCACGGTCCTGCTGTACCAGATCGAGAACGAGTACGACGCCCACCCCGCCGACGCGACCGGCCGGACGTACATGTCCCACCTGTACCGGAAGGTCCGGGCCGACGGGATCGACGTCCCGCTGTTCCACAACGACAAGGGCAGGAACGGCCACTGGGTCCCCGGCTCCTTCGACACCGGCGGGGAGAAGGGCGGCTGGCTGTACGGGTTCGACGGATATCCCTCGCCCTTCAAGACCCCGCCGGACTGGGGGCACTACGGGCCCGGCGGACCGAAGGGCGGTGCCACCGCCTCGCCGGCCACGCCCGGGTTCGTGCCCGAGTTCGGCGGCGGCTGGTTCGACCCGTGGGGCGGGGCGGAGTTCGACGGCCTGGGGTACGCCGAGTCGCGGCGCACCCGGGACGCGGCCTACGAGCGCCGCTTCTACCTGACCAACCTGGCCAACGGCCTCACCCTGCACAACGTGTACATGACGTTCGGCGGGACCTCGTGGGGCTGGCTGCCCGCGCCGGTCGTCTACACCTCCTACGACTACGGCGCCGCCATCGACGAGGCCCGGAACGTCACCGGCAAGATCGCGCCGATGCACCAGCTCGGGCATCTGCTCCAGCGCGTGCCCGATTTCGCCAAGCTGGACCGGGCGGCGGACGTGACGGCCGAGGGGCTGAAGGTCTACCACCTCGCCAACCAGGACACCGGCACGCACGTGTACGTCGCGCGCAACGACGGCGCGGAGGCGGTCACCACCGATCTGCCGACCGAGGCCGGGAAGCTGCGCGTCACCGTGCCCGGCCGGGACGCCAAGCTGCTGACCACCGGGCTGGCGCTGGGCGGGCGGAAGCTGAAGTACTCCACCGCCTCGCCCATGCTGTGCCTGACGGCGGGCCGGCAGGACATCGCCGTGTTCACCGGGCGCCGCGGCGAGATGGCCGAGCTGGTGCTGGACTCCCCCGACGAACCGCAGGTCCAGCGGCTGGACCCGGAGGGCGGCTGGGCCTACGACCGCGGCGAGCTGCACGTCAACGCGCCCCTGGGCGAGGCCGGGCTGACGCGGGTGCTGGTGCGCAAGGGCGGCAGCGACACGCCGCTGGTGCTGCTCTTCGCCGACGACGCCACCGCCGTACGCCTCTTCCCGTACGACACGCCGTCCGGCACTCTCCTGGTGTACGGCCCGGCGCTGCTGCGCCACGCGGAGCTGCGCGGCTCGCGGGTGCACCTGACCGGTGACCTGAAGGAGCCGGCGGGCCTGGAGGTGTGGGGGCCGCGCGGGATCGACACCGTGGTGTGGAACGGGCGCCGGGTGCCCACCCGGGTGACCCTGTCGGGCAGCCTGATGTCCACCGGCCCGCTGCCGGGGGCCCCTGAGGTGCGGCTGCCGCGGCTGGGCGGCTGGCGGACGCGGCGGGAGAACCCGGAGGCGGGCCCGGGCTTCGACGACTCGTCGTGGAAGAAGGCCGACAAGACCTCCTCGTTCTCCACCACGGCCGTCCCCGAGGGCCGGCCGGTGCTGTTCGCCGACGACTACGGCTTCCACTACGGCGACGTCTGGTACCGGGGCACGTTCGACGACAGCTCCGGCGTCGAGGAGGTCGCGCTCGCCTACAGCACCGGCACCCAGGGCCTGCTGATGGCCTGGCTGGACGGCGAGCCGCTGGGCACGCACCGGATGCCCGTGCCGGACAAGAGCACGGTCCGGCAGGGCAGCTGGGCGGACACCGCCGTCCTGCCGGTGCGCGAGCGGCTGCGCTCACCCGGCCGGCACGTGCTGTCCGTGCTGGTCCGGCGCATGCAGCACGACCAGGACGGCAAGGCGCTCGACACGCACAAGGTGGCCCGCGGCCTGACGGCGGTCACCTTCAAGGGCGCGTCGCCGCGGGTGCGCTGGCGCATCCAGGGCGAGGGTCCGGCCGACCCGGTGCGCGGGCCGCTGAACAACGGCGGCCTGTACGGCGAGCGGCACGGCTGGCACCTGCCCGGCTTCCGGGACCGGGACTGGGAGAAGACGGACCTGCCGCGCGCGGAGCGGTACCAGGGCGTCACCTGGTACCGGACCACGTTCCGGCTGTCGGTGCCGGCCGATGTCGACGCGTCGATCGGCCTGACCCTGGACGACGACCCGTACCGGGCCTACCGCGCGCAGATCTTCCTGAACGGCTGGAACCTCGGCCAGTACATCAACAACGTCGGCCCGCAGCACACGTTCGTGCTGCCGAACGGCATCCTGCGCACCCGGGGCACCAACACCCTGGCGCTGGCGGTCCTGTCGGAGTTCACCACGCTGTCGGGCCCCGGGTCGGTACGGCTGACGCTGCTCGGCAAGGCGGCCGGCGGCATCCCGGTCCGGCCGGTGTGATCACGCCAGCCTGATCACGTTCCAGGACAGCGGCTCCAGTACGGCGGTGAGGGTGCCGTCCACCAGGGCGGTGCCCTCGACCGGGTGCGGGGTGACGCGTTCGGGGTCGGTCAGGGTGTTGCGGGCGTCGGGGTCGGCGTCGGCGAGGGCGGTGTGCTCGGTGACGGTGGTCAGTTCCAGTCCGTTCAGGGCGACTTCGAGCGGCAGCGGCGCGGTGCGGTCGCGGTTGACGGCGAACACGGTGACCGTGCCGTCGTCCGCGCGGACGGCGGTGGCGTGCAGCAGGTCCGTCTCGCCGTACTTCTCCGTCGCGTACGTCGGCGAGTCCACGCGCACGTCCAGCACCCGGCCGCGGCCGTACCGGGACGCCTGCGCGAACGGAAAGAACGTCGTCTGCCGCCAGGCCGGGCCGCCCGGCTCGGTCATGATCGGCGCGATGACGTTGACGAGCTGGGCCAGGCAGGCGACGGTGACCCGGTCGGCGTGCCGGAGCAGGGCGATCAGCAGCGAGCCGAAGACGACGGCGTCGGTGACGCTGTAGTTGTCCTCCAGCAGGCGGGGCGCCTCGGGCCAGCCGGACTGGTCGCGGGTCCGGGAGTACTCCTCCCACCGGGAGAGGTACCAGACGTTCCACTCGTCGAAGGAGAGGTTGATCTTCTTCTTGGACTTCAGCCGGGCGCCGACGTGGTCGGCCGTGGCGACCACGTTCTCGATGAAGGACTCCATGTCGACGGCCGAGGCGAGGAAGGAGTCCACGTCGCCGTCGACGGGCTCGTAGTAGGCGTGCAGCGAGATGTAGTCGACCAGGTCGTAGGTCTCCGCGAGGACGGTCGCCTCCCACTCGGCGAAGGTCGGCATGGCCTGGCTGGAGGAGCCGCAGGCGACCAGTTCCACGCCGGGGTCCTGCTGGCGCATGGCGCGGGCGGTCTCGGCGGCGATCCTGCCGTACTCCTCGGCCGTCTTGTGGCCGGTCTGCCAGGGGCCGTCCATCTCGTTGCCGAGGCACCACAGCCGGATGCCGAAGGGGTCCTTGTCGCCGTGGGCGGCACGCAGGTCGGACAGGGCGGTGCCGGCGGGGTGGTTGGCGTACTCCTGGAGTTCCAGGGCCTCGGCGACGCCCCGGGTGCCGAGGTTCACCGCCATCATGGGCTGCGCCTGCGGGCCGATCTTCTTCAGGAACGCCATGTACTCGGACAGGCCGAAGCGGTTGGTCTCCGTGGAGTGCCAGGCCAGGTCGAGCCGGCGGGGGCGGTCCTGGACCGGGCCGACGGAGTCCTCCCACTTGTAGCCGGAGACGAAGTTGCCGCCGGGGTAGCGCAGCGCGGTGACGCCGAGTTCGCGGACCAGGTCCAGCACGTCGGTGCGGATGCCCTCGGCGTCGGCCGCGGGGTGGCCGGGCTCGTAGATGCCGGTGTAGACACAGCGGCCGAGGTGTTCCACGAAGGAGCCGAACAGACGGGGGTCGACCTCGCCGACGGTGAAGGCGGGATCGAGGGTGAAGCGGGCGGTGCTCTTGCTCATGGGTTCCTTCCGTGTCACTTGACGACGGGCCGGCCCGCGCGCCACCGGAGCTGGTTGAGGCCCAGCTTCGGGGTGCCGCCGTCCGTCGCGTCGTAGTAGTGGTAGGCCAGCCAGGTCTTGCCGCGGGTGCGGAACGTCGACTCCCCGCCCGGGCCGGCGTAGCGGCCGTGGCCGGACAGGAGGAGGTCGCCGCCGCCGTTCAGCATCGGGGTGCCGGTGCTGTCGGTGTACGGGCCCGTCACCGACTTCGAGCGGCCCACGCGGATCTTGTACGTCGAGTTCACGCCCGCGCAGCACGCGTCGTAGGAGGCGAAGAGGTAGTAGTAGCCGCCGTGGTGGAGGATCGACGGGCCCTCCACGGCGTACGGGGCGTCCGGGCGGGTCGCCAGGTGGTGGACCGGTGCGTCCGCAAGGGCCTTGCCGGTCGCCGGGTCCAGCTCGGTCATGCGGATGCCCGACCAGTACGAGCCGAACGCCAGCCAGAGCCGTCCGCCGGCCCGGATCACGGCGGGGTCGATGGCGTTCCAGGTGTCGGTCTTCTCCGAGGTGAACGCCGGGCCGTGGTCGGTCCAGGTGCCGGGCAGGCCGGTGGGCGAGGTGGCGACGCCGATCGCGGAGCGGTTGGTGCCCCAGGAGGAGACGGCGTAGTAGAGCCAGTAGCGGCCGTCGCGGTAGGTCAGGTCCGGGGCCCAGGGGTCGGCGGTGGAGTTGTAGTCGTACCACCAGGCGGGCGGGGTGGTGAAGGCGTTGCCCGCGTCCGTCCAGTGGGTCAGGTCGGTGGAGAGGCGGGCGCCGAGGATGCCGCCGGTGGAGTAGGCGACGTACCGGCCGTTCGGCAGCTGGTGGACGGTGGGGTCGTGGATGATCTGCTGGCCGGTGAGGGGCAGCGGGTCGGGGTACGCCGTCCGTGCCGAGGCGGTGGCGGGCAGCAGGGCGAGGGCGGCGGCGGCGAGGACGGCGGCTGGTCCGGATCTCAAGGCGAAGGCTCCTCGCGTCACTGGCCGGCCAGGCCGGTGTGGGCCACGCCCCGCACGATCTGGCTCTGGAAGAAGACGAAGACGACGATCAGCGGCAGTCCGGCGACGAGTCCGCCGGCCATCAGCTGGGGCCAGACGATGCCGAAGGCGTTCTGCACGGTGGCGATGCCGTTGGGCATGGTCATCAGGTCGGGGTTGTTGGTCACCATGTACGGCCACAGGAAGTTGTTCCAGGACGCGATGAAGGTGAAGATGCCGACCGCGGACAGCGAGGGCTTCGACAGCGGCAGCACGATGGTGAAGAAGATCCGCCAGCGGCCGGCGCCGTCGATGAACGCGGCCTCCTCCAGCTCCCTGGGCAGGCCCTGGAAGAACTTGTAGAGGATGTAGACCATGGCGGCCGGGGCGCACTGGGGCAGGATCATGCCCCAGTAGGTGTCGACCATGCCGAGTGACTGGACCGTGGTGAACAGCGGGACGCCGAGGATCGCCGGGGAGAACATCAGGCCGGCCATGGTCAGGCCCATGAGGGCGTTCTTGCCGCGGAACTCGGTGCGGGCGAAGCCGTATCCGGCCAGGGACGCGACCAGCAGCACGATCACCGTGACGCACACGGAGACGACGACGGAGTTCACGAACCAGTTCGGGATGTTGCCCGCCTGGAGGACCTTCTTCCAGGAGTCCAGCGTGACGTGGTCGGGTATCCAGTGCGGTGAGGTGACCGATTCCGTCGGGGTCTTCAGGGACGTGGACAGGGCCCAGGCCAGCGGGGCGAGCCAGATCAGGGAGAGGGTGGCGGCGAGGGCCGTCAGCGCGATCTGGGCGGGGGGCCAGCGGCGGGCGGAGCGGGTGGTCATCGGGTGGCCTCCTCGCGGCTCTTCAGCAGCCACATCCGGGCGAGCGCCACGGCCGCGATGATGACGAACAGGACGAAGGAGATCGCCGAGGCGTAGCCCACGCGGTACGTGGTGAAGCCCTGTTCGAGGGTGTACTGGACGAAGGTGCGGGTCGATTCCTCCGGCCCCGGGCCGAACTGGTACATGACCACGGCCTGGTCGAAGACCTGGAGCGAGGCGAGGACCTGGAGGGCGACGACCAGGCCGGTGATGGAGCGCAGGTTGGGCACGGTGATGTACAGCATTCGCTGGAGGGCGTTGGCGCCGTCCAGTTCGGCGGCCTCGTACAGGTGCTGCGGGATGTTCTGCAGGGCGGCCAGGTAGAGGAGGAAGGAGAAGCCGACCGTCCACCACAGGGTGGCGACGACGACGGCGAGCATGGCCGTGGACTTCTGGGTGAGCCAGGGCGTGTCCAGGCCGAGGACGTGGTTGACCATGCCGTTGGTGGGCTGGAACAGCCACCACCACAGGTTGCCCACGACGGCCGACGGCAGCAGGAAGGGCGCGAAGAAGCACAGCCGCCACAGCCACTTGAAGTGCACGGTGTGGTGCGCGATCAGGGCCATCAGCAGGGCCACGAGGACGATCAGCGGGACGACGTACAGCGTGAACTGCGTGCTGTGCCACAGGGAGTCCCAGACGAGCGGGTCCTTCAGCGCCTCGCGGTAGTTGGCGAGGCCCACGAAGCCGGTGTGGTCGCCGGAGATGTTGGCGTCCGTGAAGCTGAGGTACAGGCCGCGGACGACGGGCAGGATGACGAACAGGCCGTAGAGGACGAGGAACGGGGCGACGAACCAGCCGCCGTGCTGGAGGCGGCGGGACCAGCGCAGCCGGGCGGAGTCGGTGCCGGCGGCGGCGCGGGGGCGGGCCGTGCGGCCGGCCGTGGCCAGTGTCGTACTGCTCATGCGGCGGCTCCCTTCAGCTCCTGGGCGGCGGTGCGCCCGGTCATCGGGTTCTTCGCCGCGAGCAGCCGCTCCAGCAGTGACTTCATGCGGCGGGCCGCCTTGTCGGGGGCGGTGGAGCCGAGGTTGGAGGAGGCGATGACCGGGCCGAGGCGCTGGGCGAGGATGCCGGTGGAGCCCGCGAACCAGATGTGCGGCTCGTTGGCCTGGTGGTCCATGGCGGGCCGGGAGTACTCGCTCTGCGGGTTGAGTTCGCGGTAGCCCGGGTCCTCGAAGGTGGGCAGGTAGGCGGGGATGTGACCGCCGTGGGCCCAGGTGGTGGCGTGCGTGACCATGTAGGCGGCGAGCCGGTACGCGCCCTCGTCGGCGGCGCCGCCGCGGCCGGCCTGGTGGGGCAGGACGAAGGAGTGGGACTCGGCGTGGGTGGCCGGGGTGCCGAAGACCGGCGGGAGGGGCTGGGCGCCGTAGTCGACCTTCTCGTCGTTGAAGTAGGGCACCGACCAGTTGCCCTCCCAGGTGAAGGGGGAGCCGGCGAGGAACGCCTCGGCGTCGGTCTCGCCCGGGGTGACGTAGCCGTCGGTGACGTGCTTGCGGAAGAACTCCAGGACCTCGGTGGCCTTGTCGGTGTCGAAGGTCAGGCCGGTCTGGGCGGCGTCGAAGTAGGTGCCGCCGAGCTGCTGGTAGAAGGCGACGAAGAACCACCAGCAGAAGTTCTGGTCGTTGGCGTGCAGGCCGAGGGTCTGCCGGCCCTTCTTCAGCTGCTTGCGGGCCTCCTTCAGGAGGGCGAACCAGTCGTCGGTGGAGGTGGCCGCGGGGAGCCGGCCGGCGGAGTCGAGCAGTCCGGCCTTGCCGCACACGTCCTTGCGGTAGAAGCAGAGCTGGACGTGGATGTCGAGGGGCAGGGCGTAGAGCTTGCCGTCGACGATGCCGCGCTTCCACAGCACCGGGTTGAAGTCGGCCTCGCGCACGCCGTACTTGGCCAGCAGCCCGGTGTCCCAGGGGTCCAGCAGGCGTCCGGGGGCGAAGCCGGGGATGCGGCCCTGATGCATGACGGCGAGGTCGGGGGCGCGGTTGCCGGCGGCGGCCATGGCGAGCTTGGTGTAGTAGGGGCCGCCCCAGGTGAGGGTGGAGTCCTTCACCGCGATGCCCGGATGCGCCGTGCGGAACGCGTCGACCATGGCGACCTGGTTGGCGCCGTCGCCGCCCTGGAAGAGGTTCCAGTAGCGCACCCGGGTGCGGGCGCCGGTGGCCAGTGCGTCCGCCCCGCTGCCGAGGGCCGCGAATCCGAGGCTCGCGGCCGTCACCAAGCCGCCCGCGGCCCCGAGGAAGTGCCTGCGGTTCAGGCCAGGTTGTCCCATACCTTGCCCCTACGTTCGATATGTCGAATGCTGCCCGTAACTTCGAACGGGACCGTAGATTCCCGACGCGTGTGCGTCAATGGGTTGGACAAAGCTCATAGGTCGTTCCGTGTTGAACGACGGCCGGGGGAACGCATGACGCGGGCACATTCGTGCGCGTACCCTCGGACCAGCCATGACCGGGCGGAACACGGCACGGAGGGGGGAACCGGATGGGCATCGCGGACGCGCGTCGGCGGGTCGCGGGGCTCGCCTCACGGCTGCGCCGCCCCCGCTCCGGCCCGGCCATGCGCACCCTGGCCGCCGACCTCGCCGCCGCCGTCCGCGCCCGTCCCGAACAGCCGGACGATGTACGGCAGTTGTGCCGCGCGCTGTGCGAGGAGATGAGCGCGCTGCGCCGCGGACGGCCGGTGGAGCTGCGGTTCGAACGGTTCCCGGACGAGATCGAAGTGACCGGGCTGTGGGTGGAGTTCGCCGACTTCGACCTGGTCATCGTGGAGGAGCGGGCGCAGGACGTGCAGCAACTGGTCATCCTCGGACACGAGCTGTGGCATCTGCACGCCGGCCACCGGCACCACCACCTGGCCGGCGCCGCCGCGGCCCGCGCCCTCGCCGACGCGCCCGGCTGGCGGGAGGCGGCCCTCACGGTGGCCGCCCGCAACGGCTCCCGGGAGACCGACGAGGCCGAGGCGGACGACTTCGGGCACCGCCTGGCCACCCTGTTCCGCGACCAGCTGTCCGGAACCCGGCCCGCCCCGCCGGACCCCGTCCAGCGCTCCCTCGGCTACCGCGGACGCGAACGGACGGGCGGCCCCGAGGGGCGCGCCGCGCCGGCGGCCGACCGGCCGGCCGGGAAGGGGGGAGCCGCGCGGTGACACCGCCGGGCTTCCTCTGCGCGTTCTCCGTCTCCTTCTGGCTCCCCGCGGCCGTGCTCGTCACCGCCCTGGCGATCAAGCTGCCGACCATCATCCGGCTGTGGCGGGACCCGCTGCTGCGCGCGGTCGGCACGCTGCTGCTGCTCGCCTGCGCGGTGTTCGTCTTCAGCGCCCCGTCCACCGTGGCCCTGGTCAACCGGCTGACCGGCGTGCCCAACATCTCGGCGCCCTGGTGCTACTCGCTGATCACCGCGCTGTGCGCGAACGGTCTGCTGCTGCTCACCACCTGGCGCAACGGGCCCTGCGGCCGTCCGGCCGCCCGCCGGACGCGGTACTGGGTGCTCTCGGTGTACTCAAGCGTGATCGTCGCCCTGTGGGTGCTGTTCCCGCTCGCCGACGCGCCCGCGGAGCGGCTGCGCGACCTGGACACCTACTACGCCACCACGCCGTTCATCCGCGAGGGCATCCTGCTCTACCTGGTCGCGCACGCGGTGGCCTGCCTGGTCAGCTCCCGGCTGATCCGGGCCTGGGTGCGCGTGCCGGGCCTGGACGCCTGGCTGCGGCGGGGCCTCAGACTGCTGGGCGCGGGGTACGCGCTGGACCTGGTGTACAGCGTGGCCAAGCTGACCGCCGTCGGCGCGCGCTGGGCCGGGCGCGACGCGGACTGGCTGAGCACCGACCTGGCGCCGGCCGCGGCCGGCGTCGCCGCGATCCTCGTCGCCGCCGGGTTCGTCCTGCCGCACGCCGGCCAGTATCTGCGCGACCGGTGGCGGGTCCGGCTCGCGCACAGTGAACTGCGGCCGCTCTACCGGCTGTTGCGTTCGGTGAGCGGCGCGGGCCTGCCGTTCGTGCTGCGCGCCACGCCGGAACTGCGCCTCACCCGGCGCGAGACGTTCATCCGGGACGTGCTGCTGCCGCTGGCGCGGCGCATCGACACCGGTCTGGGCGGACGCGCCTACGACGCGGCGCTCGGGCTCGGCCATCCGCCCGAGCGGGCCCGGGCACTGGCCGCGGCGGTGTGCGTGCTGGACGCCGTCGAGACGGGGACGCGCGCGCGGCCCGGGCCGGGCGGCGGGGCGGACGCGGCGGACCTGCTGCGGGAGATCGGCGCCGTGTCGCGTGCGCTGCGCAGGTCTGCCGACATCGAGGCGGTGCGGGCCCGGGTGGCGGGGGCGCGGGTGGAGACTCGGGTGTGAGGAGGGGCGTGCGCCGGGGGGTGTGCGGGCTGGGGGCGTGCATGTGGTGGAGGCGGGTGTCGGTGCGGCCCCGCGGTCCTTGCGGGGCGCGCCGCACCTCGCGGAGGTGGAAGGTGACCTCAGCCCTCGAACGCCGGCTGCGGCACGCCCTTGCCCGCGTTCGGGACGACCAGGAGCGAGCCCGACAGCGGGTGAGGGGCCTCGAGGCCCGTGCGGGCCGTGGTGATGTAGAGGTCGGTCAGCGCGGGGCCGCCGAACGCGCAGGCCGTCGTGCGGGGGGTGGGCAGCGCGATGACGCGGTCCAGGGTGCCGTCGGGCGTGTAGCGGCGGACCGCTCCGCCGTCCCACAGGGCCACCCACACGCAGCCGTCGGCGTCGACCGTGAGGCCGTCCGGGTAGCCCGCGCCCTCCTCGATCTGGGCCAGCGGGCGGCGGTTGCGGACGCCGTCGGAGTCGTGGTCGAAGACGTCCACGCGGCGCGTGGGAGTGTCGACGTAGTACATGAGGCGGCCGTCGGGACTCCAGCCGGTGCCGTTGCTGACCGTGACGTCGTCCAGCACCGTGCGCGCGGTGCCGTCCCCGGTCAGCCGGGACAGCGTGCCGCCGCCGGCCGCCTCGTCGTAGCGCATCGTGCCCGCCCACAGGGAGCCGTCCGGGGCCACGGCGGCGTCGTTGCCGCGGCGGCCCGGGACCGGTTCGTGGTGCAGCCAGCGGAACGTGTCGTCGGGGTCCAGCAGTCCGATGCCGTCGCGCAGGTTCAGCACCAGGCCGCCGCCCGCGCGGGGCTTGGCGGCGCCGACGTGCTGGGGCGTCGTACGGACCGTACGGCGGCCGGTGACCGGGTCGTACGTGTGCAGCCGCATGCCCAGGATGTCCAGCCACAGGAGCCGGCCGGTCAACGGGTCCCAGGTCGGGCCCTCACCGAGCGTCGCCTCCGCCGCCACCGCCACCTCGTACGCCGTCATGCCGCGCTCCTGTGTCCCAGCCGCTCCGACAGTTCCGCCGCGCCCTTGGCGGCCAGCTGCTCCAGCTCGGCCCGGCGCTCGTCGCTCCAGCGAATCATAGGGACGGAAATGGACAACGCGGCGACGACCTGGCCGGTGCGGTCGCGGACCGGCGCGGCGACACAGGAGACGTCGGGGTTGGACTCACGGCTCTCCACCGCGATCCCGCGCTGCCGGATCTCCGCCAGGGCCTCGCGCAGTGCGGCCGGGTCGGTGATGCTGTTCGGGGTCATCCCGGCCAGCTCGGCGTCGTCGGGGATCCGGGCGGTCAGCTCCGGGCCGGGCAGCGAGGCCAGCAGCATCTTGCCGACCGAGGTGCAGTGGGCGGGCAGCCGGCGGCCGGCGGCGGAGACCATGCGGACGGCGTGCGTGGAGTCGACCTTGGCGATGTAGATGACGTCGGTGCCCTCCAGGATCGCCACGTGCACCGTCTCGTCACAGGTCTCGGCGACCGAGCGGGCCACCTGCTGGCCCTCGGCGGCGAGGTCGAGCTGCTCGGCGTAGCGGCTGCCGAGCTGGTACGGGCGTACGCCGAGCCGGTACCGTCCGGGCTGGCCGGGCACCTGCACGATGTACGAGCGGGCGGCGAGCGTGGTGACCAGCTCGTGCACGGTGGTGCGCGGCAGCTGGAGCCTGCGCACGATGTCGGGGGCGGAGAGCGTCCCGTCCCCGTCGAGGAACAGCTCAAGAATGTCGAGAGCCCGGGTCACGGCAGGCACGAGGCGTCCCACGTCCGGCCCCCTCCCTTGGGTGTTAGGCGCCCGTCGGTGATATCCGCGTCGAGATGTTCGAGATATCAACAGGCGATCGGCATGACGAACACAGGCTAGTCAGGGAAAGTTGCGCGGGCAATGGGCGGGAGGGAGCCGGGCACCATGGACGGCATGGGACCCGACTTCCAGCTGGTGCTGCTGCGCCGCATGGCCGACCACAACCCGGACCTCGTCGACGAGGCGCGGCGCCGGCTCGGCGCGTCGGCGGCGGACATGCGGGAGGCCAACAAGCGGTGGCAGGCGATGGTCCGTTCGCCGCGCGGCCGGGGCGCCGCCGCCCGGTACCGGGCCGTCCTCGGCGCCCCGGAGTCCGTGGCGCCGCGCCGGGTCGGCGACCTGGACTGCGAGGCCCGGCGGTGGGCCCTGCCGCTCTGGCCCGACCTGCGGTTCGAGGTGCTGGTCGGGCCGGACGGCGGGGTGTGGCACGAGTGGCTGGTGCGGGCGCCGGACGCGCCGGGCCCGCGCCTCGCCACCCTGGAGGACCTGACGCCCTGGTCGTGCACGGTGGACGAGGCCGCCCGCGCCTTCGCCCCCGTCCGGCCGCTCCAGGGCACGGCCCCCACCCGCTCGGGCCTGGCCCTGACCGCCCCGGACCGGGAGGGCCGGCGGCACGAGTTGGTCGCCGAGTTCACCTGGGGCCTGCTCCAGCGCACGGCACTCGCCACCTGAACACTCACCGACCCGAGCCACTCCGGCGGACGACCGCCACCACTTGAGCCCCGGCCCCGCGAGCCGCTCCGGCGGACGGCCGCCGTCGCGCGGAAGGGGTCGGCGGCCGTCGCCCCGCCGCGCGGCGCACGGCGGGGCGCGGACTTCCTAGGCGCCGAAGGCGGTCGCCCGGGTCTGCTTCTCCCACTCGGTGACCTCCGCGCGGACCCGGTCGAGGTGGTCCAGGACCGCGCTCACCCCGTCGTCGCCCAGCGGCAGGTGCAGCGGGGTCCGCTCGGCCTCCAGCGCGGCCAGGATGACGGCCGCCGCCTTGGCCGGATCGCCCGGCTGGGTGCCGTCGCCGCCGGAGATGAACCCGCGGGTCTCGCTCACCTTGGCGTACACCCCGCTGTCGGCGCTGGCCCCGGCCCGCCCGGTGCCGAACAAGGAGGTCCGGAACGCACCCGGCTCCACGATCAGCACCTTGATGCCGAACTCCGCCACCTCGTCGGCGAGCGCCTCGGAGATGCCCTCCAGGGCGAACTTGGTGCCGCTGTAGGCCCCGAAGCCCGCGAAGGACATCTGCCCGCCCATGCTGCTCATCTGCACGATCGCGCCCGAGCGCCGCTCGCGCATGTGCGGCAGCACCGCCCGCACCAGCGCGGTCGGGCCGAACACGTGCACGTCGAACAGCTCCCGCAGTTCCCGGTCCGTGGTCTCCTCGACCGCGCCGACGTGCGTGCGGCCCGCGTTGTTGACCAGCACGTCGATCCGGCCGTGCCGGGCCACGACGTCCGCCACGGCCGCCTCGATCTGCGCGCCGTCCGTCACGTCGAGGTGCAGCGCCTCCACCGTGCCCGGGTGGGCGGCCACCAGGTCGTCCAGCGCCTCCGTGCGGCGGGCCGCGCCGACCACCACGTCCCCGGCGGCGACGGCGGCCTCGGTGATCGCCCGGCCGAATCCGCTGCTCGCGCCGGTCACCAGCCATACCTTGGACACGTCAACTCCCCCATCGTGTATTGATCTTGACGGCATCAGCCTGCGGTACGGGGCCCTGCGGCGTCCAGTGGCGACGGCGAACCGTCCGGCAGCCGGACCGGGTTCAGGCGTCCCCGGCCGCCGCGAGGATCGCCTCCGCCACCCGCGGCAGCGAGTCCGGGTGCAGCCACAGGAACAGGTTCGGTTCGACCAGTTCCAGTTCCATCAGGCGCGGCTCGCCGTCCTCGCCGTCGACCAGGTCCACGCGCGCGTACAGCAGCTCCGGCGTGCCGGGTACGGCGGCCAGCGCGCGCTCGGCCACGGCGAGTTCGGCCTCGGTGGGCCGCCAGCGCTCCAGGCCGGGGTGGGCGACCTTGTCGGCGTCGTAGGGGGTGCCGGGGGCCAGCACGGCGCCCTTGCGGCTGGCGTGCAGCAGCCGTCCGCCGAAGAACTGCAGGGCCCGTTCCCCGCGCGCGTCGATGCCCGGCATGTACGGCTGCACCATCGCGGTGAGGCCCTCGGCGTGCATCCGGGCGAGCTGCCGCAGCGCGGTGTCGTGCTCGGCGGGGGTGTAGCGGGCGGCGAACCGGGCGCCCGCGCCCGAGGCCGGCTTGACGACGAACTCGTGGCCGGGCAGGCCGGCGGACTCGCCGGGCGCTATGTAGCGGGTGGGGACGGTGGGCACCCCGGCCGCCGCCAGCTCGCCGAGGTAGCGCTTGTCGGTGTTCCAGCGCACGACGGGGGCCGGGTTGGCCAGCCGGGTCAGCGTGCCGGTGCGCTCCACCCAGGCGGCGAATTCGGCGGCCCGCCAGCTGTAGTCCCAGGTCGAGCGGATCACCACGAGGTCGTACCCGGCCCAGTCGGCCGCCGGGTCGTCCCAGTGCCGGGCCTCCGCGTCGGCTCCCGCGTCCCGCAACGCCCGTACCAGCACCGGCAGATCGGTGTCCTCGCTGCGTCCGGGTCCGGGGTCGTAGGTGGCGAGGGCGATACGGGGCACGGCTGACTCCCTGTCGTGCGCGGGTTCGATGAGGGGTGCGGTGGCGAGGCTAACAAGGCCCGCCACGCACCGTTCCGCTGGTGTAGGAAGGGTGTGCTGCCGTCCCCGGCGGCCGGCAGCCGTCGACAGTAAGGAGTGCGCCGCGTGTCCTCTCTCTTCCCCGCCCTGGCGGACGGTTCCGGCGAGCCCAGCGAGACGGCGGTCCCCCCGAAGGTCGCCCTGCGGTTCGGGCCCCGGACCCTGACGTACCGCTCCCTCGCGGGCGCCGCGGGCGCCCTCGCCGCCCGGATCGAGGGGGCGGGCCGGGTCGCGGTGTGGGCCACGCCGGAGCTGGAGACCGCCGTCGCGGTGACCGGCGCGCTGCTCGCCGGAGTGGCCGCGGTGCCGCTCAACCCGAAGTCGGGCGAGAAGGAACTCGCGCACATCCTCGCCGACAGCGCGCCGTCCCTGGTCCTCGCCGCCCCCGGTGCCGAACTGCCGCCCGTGGCCGCCGCCCTGCCCAGGATCGACGTGGACGCCTTCGCCACCGGCCCCCTTCCCGAGGAGCGGGCGGCGGACGGCGACCCGGCGCTGATCGTGTACACCTCCGGCACCACCGGCCCGCCCAAGGGCGCGGTCCTGCCCCGCCGGGCCCTGGCGACCACCCTGGACGCGCTCGCCGACGCCTGGCGGTGGACCGGGGACGACGTGCTGGTGCACGGGCTGCCGCTGTTCCATGTGCACGGGCTGGTGCTGGGCGTCCTCGGCCCGCTGCGGCGCGGCGGGAGCGTGCGGCACCTGGGCCGGTTCTCGCCCGAGGGCGTGGCCCGCGAGCTGAACGACGGCGCGACCATGCTGTTCGGGGTGCCGACGATGTACCACCGCCTCGCCGAGGCCCTGCCCGGCGACGCGGAGCTGGCCGGGGCGCTGGCCCGGGCCCGGCTGCTGGTCTCGGGCTCGGCCGCGCTGCCGGTCCACGACCACGAGCGGATCGCGGCGGCCACCGGCCGGCGGGTGATCGAGCGGTACGGGATGACCGAGACGCTGATGAACACCAGTGTGCGGGCCGACGGCGAGGCCCGGGCCGGCACGGTCGGGGTGCCGCTGCCGGGGGTGGAGCTGCGGCTGGTGGAGGAGGACGGCACGGAGATCACCGCCTGGGACGGGGAGAGCGTCGGCGAGATCCAGGTGCGCGGCCCGAACCTGTTCACCGGGTACCTGAACCGGCCCGACGCCACCGTCGCCGCGTTCACCGCCGACGGCTTCTTCCGCACCGGGGACATGGCCGTACGGGAGCCCGACGGCTATGTCCGCATCGTCGGACGCAAGGCCACCGACCTGATCAAGAGCGGCGGTTACAAGATCGGGGCCGGGGAGATCGAGAACGCGCTGCTGGAGCATCCGGGGGTGCGGGAGGCGGCGGTCACCGGGGAGCCGGACGCGGACCTGGGCGAGCGGATCGTGGCCTGGATCGTCCCGGCCGACCCCGGATCCCCGCCCGGCGCCGAGGAGCTGGCGGACCACGTGGCCCGGCGGCTGGCCCCGCACAAGCGCCCCCGGGTCGTCCGCTACCGGGACGCGCTGCCCCGCAACGACATGGGGAAGATCATGAAGCGGGCCCTCGCCGATGCCTGAGCGGCGCTCGGCGCGGGAAGTCCTGGCGCTGCTGGCCGACCCGGGCAGCTTCCGTGAACTTTCCGCGCCGGACGCGGAGTCGGCACCGGACGGCCCGCTGGGCTGGCAGGGCTACGACGCCTCGCGCGCCCGCGCCGCCGAGCGCACCGGCGAGGTGGAGTCGGTCGTCTGCGGCACCGCGCGCGTCGCGGGCACCGAGGCCGTGCTGATCGCCTTCGAGTTCGGCTTCCTCGGCGGCTCGCTGGGCGAACGCACCGGGGACCGGCTGGTGGCGGCGTACACCCGGGCCCGCGCGCAGCGCCTGCCGGTGGTGCCGCTGATCGCGACGGGCGGCAGCCGGATGCAGGAGGGCATGCTCGCGCTCACCCAGCTCCAGCGGGTGGCCCGCGAGTCCGCGCTCACCTGGCGGGCGGGACTGCCGCAGATCGCGGTTCTCAGGGACCCGACGACCGGCGGCGGCTGGGCCACGCTCGGCGCGGGCGCGGACGTGGTGCTGGCCCTGCCCGGCGCCCAGGTGGGCTTCGCCGGCTCCCGGGTCCGTCCGCCGGACGCCGACCCGGCCGCGTACACCGCCGAGGCGCAGGTGGCGGCGGGCGCGGCGGACGCGGTGGTGGAGCCGGAGCGGCTGCGGGAGGTGCTCGGCACCTGGCTGCGGCTGCTGACGGCACCGGCCGCCGAGGCACCCGTGCCGCCGGCCCTGGGCGGGGCCGGGCTGCCCGCCACCGGCTGGGAGGCCGTCGTACGCGCCCGGGACCCCGGGCGGCCGCGGGCGCACGCCTATCTGGACGCCCTCTTCGACCGCCGGGTGCTGATCGGCGGCGACCGGTGCGGCGGCACGGATCCCGGCGGGATGCTGTGCGGGTTCGGCGAGCGGGACGGCCGCGGCGTGGCGTTCGCGGCGCAGACGGGGACGGCGACCCGGCCCGCCGGGTACCGCACCGCCGCCCGGCTGATCCGGCTCGCGGACCGGCTCGGCATCCCGGTGCTGACGCTGGTGGACACCCCGGGCGCCGCCAACGGCGCGGAGGCGGAGCGGCAGGGTGCGGGGGCCGCGATCGCCGAGGTGTTCGGGGCGGTGGCCGACGCTCGGGTGCCCCTGACGACCCTGGTGATCGGCGAGGGCGGCTCGGGCGGCGCGCTGGCGCTGGCCGCGCCGGGCAACACCTGGGCCACGCCGGACAGTTACTTTTCGGTGATCGCTCCCGAACTCGCGGCGATGATCCTCAAGCGTCCGCCCGAGGAGGCGGAGCCGACGGCCGGGCAGTTGCGCATCCGGCCGCAGGACCTGGTGGAGCTGGGGGTGGTCCGGGGCATCGTGGGACCCGCGGACCGCCCCCGCTCCCGCGCTATCCGACGGCCGCCGCCCGGATGATCTCCTGGGTGACCGAGCCGCCCCGGTCGTCGTGGGCAAAGGCCCGCAGGGAGAGGTGGGCGGTGCCGCGCGGCACGGTGAGCGTGCCGTGCCAGGAGGCGCCCCGGCCGGCGGTCAGCGGGACCGTCCGCCAGGTGGTGCCGTCGTCGTAGGACACCTCCAGCCGGCCGCCGCCGAGGGTCCCGGTGCCGGCCGCGCCCGCCACGTACCCGGCGGCGATCCCGACCGGCACGCGCCGGCCCGCGGGCACCCGGCCGGACAGGCCGGTGTCGAGGTCGAAGGCGAGGTTGACCAGTGGCAGGTACGTCCAGCGGTCCTCCTCGACGGCCGCCGACCGGACGGTCCACTCGGCGTGGCCGCGGGTGGCGGGCCGCCACCGGGCGGCGTCCAGGGCGGTGTCGGTGACGACCTTGTAGGTGTGCTCGTCGGCGGGCGCGCCGAAGACGTAGGCGGTGGAGCCGGTGTTCCGGTCCACGAGGGTGCCGTCCAGGTAGACGGCCGTGGTCTGGCCGAGGCCGCTGCCGTCGCTCCACACGTCGCCGAAGCCGGTGTGGTCGGGCCCGGAGTCGCCCCAGCCGGGGGTGTTGAACCGGAGCCGGTCGCCGGCGCGCTGCTGTCCCCAGCCGAGCCCGGTGCCCAGCCACGGGTGCCACACCGGGCGGAACCAGTCCAGCTCCGGCCGGGTGCCGCCGGTGTACTCGACCAGCCCGCCGCGCTCCTCCAGCGCGCCGTCGCGGACGGTGACGGACTCGTGCCACAGCTGGCCGGGGCCGGTGGAGACGTAGTCGGTGCGCTCGGCGGGCAGCAAGACGCGTTCCTGGAAGCCGATGCCGAGGGAGAAGGTGCCGGTCAGGGAGTAGCGGAACTCGCCGCCGGTTGACGGCTCGGCCGCGTGGAACCGCGCCTGTACGGCGGCCAGCCGACGCTTGCCGGGCGCGTAGGCGAGGTCCCGGTCGGGGATCGCGCCCGGGTGGCCCTCGGACAGGTCGTAGACGTACGGCGAGTCGGCCGTGCCGGTCATGTCGACCCGGCCCGCCGCGCGCAGCCGGGCGGCGTCGGCGCGGTTCACGGTGGCGACCGTCAGCGGCCGGTCGGCGTTGTCGTCCGTGCCCCACCAGGCCATCAGCCGGCCGGGTGCCTCGTCCGTGACGAACAGGGCCTTGGCGCCGGCGTCCTGGGCGGCCCGGGCGAGCGCGGCCGGGTCGGCGCCGGCGGCGAGGCGGGCGAGGACCGCCTTGCCGGACACCCCGGTCAGCGGCCCGTCGCCGACGTCGGCCAGCGGCAGCCGGGTGCGGCCCTCGACGAGGGTGCCGCCCGGCTGGACGGTCGCCTCGCCGACGCCCTTCACCTCCAGCCGGGGCTTGGCCAGCCGCCACACGGTGCGGTACTCGAAGGTGCCCCGGGTGACCTTGGCGGTGGGCGCGGCGAAGACGCTGTCGTAGGCGAGGGGGACCTGGACCGCGCCGAACAGGTCGGCGCCGTCGGCCTGGCGGTCGTACTCCATCAGCAGCTGGCGGGGCTCGGTGCGCCGGTCGACGGCGGCCTTCACCTCGCGCAGCCTCCGGCCGTCGAGGGTGACGTCCTGGTCGTGGTCGAGGCGGATCTCGGGGGCCGTGAGGAAGCCGAGGCCGAGCGAGTCGGCGCCGTGGGCGCCGCGCACGTCGAGGAAGGTGGCGAGGGTGTAGGTGCCCGGCTTCAGGCGCAGTCGCAGGGTGCCGGAGTCACCGACGTGCGCGGGCCGGGCGTCCTCGCCCGCGGCGAGCCGCTGCACGGTGAGGTCGGCGGGCACCGGGGCGCCGTCGCGGTCCTTCACGTGGACGGTGAGCGTGTACCGCTCCTCCTCCTTGACCAGCCCGAACACGGTGTGCGCGAGGGGCGTGCCGTCCTCGGCGCAGGCCACGACCCGGCCGGTGGTCTCGCCGGCGGGCGCCTGGGCGGCGTCCGCGGTGACGGTGGTGGTGGCGGTGGAGTGCGCGGGCACGGTGAGGGTGTCACCGGCGAGGGTGACCACGCCGTCCGGAGCGCCCTGGACGGACAGCTTCAGCCGGATGCCGGTGCCGGAGGTGTTGCGGTAGGCGAGGGTCCGGGTGACGGGCCGGTCGGTGTCGTAGGGCCAGCGGTGGAAGCCGAGGTCGGCGCTGCCGGTGGCGGTGAGGTCGGCGCGCACCGCGTCGGGGACGCTCACCCGGCCCGCGCCCACGACGTAGGCGGAGGTGTCGAGCCGCCGGGAGGTGGACAGCAGCGCGTCCTTCAGTTCGGCGCCGCTCCAGTCGGGATGCCTCTGCGCGAGCAGCGCGGCCACGCCGGCGATCTGCGGGGTCGCCATGGAGGTGCCGCTCATGGAGGTGTAGTCGCCGGTGCCGGGGGCGAGCCGGGAGCGGGCGGCGAGGATGTCGACGCCGGGCGCGGAGAGGTCCGGTTTGAGTGCGTTGTCGCCGGAGCGGGGTCCGGCGGAGGTGAAGTAGGCCGGCTGGTCGGCGGAGTCGACCGCGCCGACGGTGAGGGCGCCGTCGGCGGCGCCGGGCGAGCCGATCGAGGAGGGCGCGCCGGTGTTGCCGGCGGCGACCACGAACAGCGCCCCGGTCTGCCTGGAGAGGGTGTTCACCGCCTGGGCCATCGGGTCGGTGCCGTCGCTCGGTTCCGTCGAGCCGAGGCTCATGGAGACGATCCGGGCGCGCACGTCCCGGGCGGCCCACTCCATTCCGGCGATGATCTGGGACTCGCTGCCCGAGCCCTGGTCGCCGAGCACCTTGCCGACGGCGAGCGTGGCGCCGGGCGCGACCCCTTTCTCGGTGCCGTCGGAGGCGGCGCCGCTGCCGCCGACGGTGGAGGCCACGTGGGTGCCGTGCCCGTTGCGGTCGGCGACCTCCTCCCCCTCGACGAAGCTGCGGCTGGTGCCGACCCGGCCGGCCAGGTCGGGATGGCCGAGGTCGGCGCCGGTGTCCAGGACGGCGACGGTGACGCCCTCGCCGGTCAGTCCCGCGTCCCAGGCCGCCGCCGTGCCGATCTGGGCGTTGCTGAGCGCCAGGTCGGCCGTCACCCGCCCGTCCAGCCACACCTTGTCGACGCCGTCGCCGCGGGTGAACGACCGCCAGAAGGTACGGCCCCGGTCCGCGGCGACGGCGGCCCCGCGCAGGCTGGGCAGCGCTCGCGTCCGCTTCGTCCCGGCCGGGGTGGCGGTCCGGACGCCCTTGCCGTAGGCCACGATCAGCGGCAGCGCGTCCGCCTCGGTGTCGGTGAGCCCCTGCCGGATCAGCCCACCGATGTCGAACAGCCGCCGGTCCAGGGTGCCGGCCCGCAGATACGGCAGCGCCTCGTCCGGTACGACGCTCAGGTGCCCGTCGCTCCGCTGGATGCGGACGGCCCCGGTGGCGCCCTGGGGCCGCCGGACGGTGACGGTCCGCCTGCCGTGTCCGAGGTCGGTGACGGTCACCCGGTCGCCGGTGACCAGGGTGACGGTCGCTGGGGTGGCGGCGGCCGGTGCGGGCGCGGCGGCGGGGGCCGCCCGCGCGACCGCCGGGCCGGCCGGCAGCAGGGTGCTCACCAGCGCCGCCGCCAGCAGCGCCGTCCCGCGTCTGACTGGTCCTGTGCTCATCCACGCCTCATCTCGTGTGGGCCGCGCCTGTCGGGTGCTGGGACGAGTGTGGTGGGGGCGGCCGCGCACGGGAGTCGGCCGCCGCTGACGGAAAGGCGCCCTGGCGGGTTCTCGCCAGGGCGTCCGCCGCCGCGCCGCGTCCGCTCGGCGGGGTGACGGGCCAAGCACCGTACGTACCATGGGGGTTGCACGGATCACGCACGACACGAGGGGGAGCGGGCGCGTCATGGACGACGGACTGGTGGAGTTCAGAACCGAGGACGGCGCGCTCGTCGTGGTGGACGGCGTGAACACGAGGTCGGGGGCCCGCCTCGTCTCGCGCGGCGACGGCCCGGCACAGGCCGCGCGCACCTTCGAGGGCGCCCTGGACGGCGTACGGGCGGCGGCGGCAGCGGCGCTGCGGGTCTTCCGGGACGGCAGCCTGCGCCCCGACGCGGTGGAGATCGAGTTCGGCGTACGGCTGTCCGCGGAGGCCGGCGCGGTCATCGCGAAGGGATCGACGGAGGGCCACCTGGTGGTGAAGCTCAGCTGGTCCCCGGAACGGACCGGACCGGCGCCCGTGGTGCCGGGACAGAGCGCGTCGGGGCCGGAGCCCGGGGCCCGTTGATGGGCGGCGCCGCCTGGCACGCCCGGATCGCCTGCGGCGACGCGGTGGGGGCCGGCTTCCTGGTGACCGGCCGCCGGGTGCTCACCTGCGCCCACGTCGTCCGGGCCGTCGACCGGGCCGCGGTGACCGTGAGCTTTCCGCACGCCAGGGAGCTGGGCGAGGTGCCCGCCACGGTCGTCGCCCACGGCGGCTGGGCGGGCGGGGTCACCGACCCCGGCGACGTGGCCGTGCTCGAACTCGCGGTGGACCACGACATTCCGCTCGCCCCGGCCCGTTTCGCCCCGCCCGGCGCCGCGTACACCGAGCCGTACCCGAAACTGGTCGCCTACGGCTTCCCCGAGGGCTACGACGAGGGCACGCTCGCCGAATACCGGGCCGTCTCACCGCAGTTGATCGCGGGCGAGTGGCTGGAGCTGGTGGCCTGGCACGGGCACGGCCAGCCGATCGCGGACGGGTTCAGCGGTGCGGCGGCGACGCTCCCGGACGGCAGGGTGGCCGGCATGGTCACCGCGGCCCTGGGCTCGTCGCCGGAGGTGCGCAAGGGCCGGATGCTGCCGCTGGACGTGCTGACCCGGTACTGGCCCGACCTGGGCGAGCTGGTGCCCGGCCCGGACCCCGGCGACGACGGCCGTCCGCGCCTGTACGACCTGCTGCGCCGCGCCGAGGCCGGCCCCGGCGCGGCGGGCGATCCGAACCGGCTGTACCTGGACGCGGTGGGCCCCTTCGGACCGCCCCTGCCTCCGGGCGGTTTCGCGACCCTGCGGGCGGCGGCGGACTATGTGCGCTGGGAGGTCC
Organism: Streptomyces sp. SCL15-4; assembly: GCF_033366695.1. Taxonomy (NCBI): domain Bacteria; kingdom Bacillati; phylum Actinomycetota; class Actinomycetes; order Kitasatosporales; family Streptomycetaceae; genus Streptomyces; species Streptomyces sp. SCL15-4. The sequence goes on along the minus strand of NZ_JAOBTQ010000001.1, from coordinate 5,769,902 downwards.
CGGACCCGGAGGCGGTGCGCCGGTTCACCGACCGGCTCGGCGAACTGCTCGGCGGAGAGCGGGTGCCACCGCCGCCGGCGGCGCCGGACGGCCCGGCCGGGCCCGCCTGGTCGCCGGTGGTCGTGGAGATCGACCACAGCGGCGCCGGACCCGACCAGGTGACCGTGGAGGTGTCCGCGTACCGCGACGGCCGGCGCCGGCCGGTGGGCGCCCGCCGGCTGCCCCGCACCGCGGTGCGGGCCTACGTCCAGAGCCGCATCGACGAGGCCGTCGCCCACCTCGCCCCGGACGCCGACGAGCTGGTGACGTTCGTGCTGCCGCGCGAGTGGCTCAACGAGGCGGTGGCGCACTGGGAGTGCGGCGCGGACGACAGCACGCCCCTGGGCTGCGCCTACCCCTTGGTGGTCACCGACCGCGCCCGTCACCACAGCGGGCGGCTGCGCCACCAGTTGCGCAAGAAGTGGCAGAAGCTGGACACCGGGGGCGGGGTCGAGGTGCACCGCGTGGAGTGCGGCACCCGGGAGCGCCCGCCGAGCCTGCGCAAACGGCTGTGGGACGGCGACGCCCGGCTGGCGGGCTTCGCCGCCCCGCCCACGGTGGCCCGCCCGCACTTCGAGGTCGGTCTCACCGTGCCCGTGCCGGTCCTGCTGTGGCCCCGCGGCGGCGCTCCGTGCGCGGTGCACGGGGACGCGCACCGCGCCGGGACCGCGCGGCAGGAGGCTTCCGGCGCCGAGGGCCCGGCCCCGGACGCGTCCGGTTCCGGCCGCGAGGGCCCGGACGCGTCCTGTCCCGGCACCGCGTTCCTGGACCGGCTCACCGCCTCCGTCGCCGACGTGCCGCCCGCCGAACTGCCACGCCATGTAATGGAGTTGCGGCTGACCGCGGAGGCCGCCGACGATCCCGAGGGGCACTGGGCGAGACACCTGCAGCTGCTCTGGGACGACCCGCGCTGCTTCCCCGAGACCGGCGCGAGCCTGCACTCGCCCGTCGCCTGACCGACCGCACGCCCGACCGCCCCCACGGAGAAGAAGAGCCCATGCCCCTGTGGCCCGTCTACACCGGTACGAACGAGCCGCACGACGGCATCACCGAGCTGCCCGCGCCGCCGCCCTGGCGGGCCTTCGACGGCGGGCCGGTGCTGCCGGCCCCGGACGCCGCCGGCACCGCCGCCGTCTCCCCCGACCGTGCCCACCGCGCCGAGACCTACCAGGCCACCGAGGAGACGGTCGAGCTGGTCAACGCGGCCCTCTACCTGCGCCGCCCGCTGCTGGTCACCGGCCCGCCCGGCACCGGCAAGTCCTCGCTGGCGTACGCGGTGGCCCGGGAGCTGCGGCTCGGCCCGGTGCTGCGCTGGAACATCACCAGCCGCAGCACGCTGCACGACGGCCTCTACCAGTACGACCCGCTCTCCCGGCTGTACGCGGCCCGGCAGGAGGCGGCCACGGAGCGGCGGGCGGAAGCCGCGGCCGACGGGTCGGGCATCGAGGACCATCTGCGGCTCGGCCCGCTGGGCACCGCGCTGCTGCCGTACGCCCGGCCCCGCGCGCTGCTCATCGACGAGATCGACAAGAGCGACCTCGACCTGCCCAACGACCTGCTGAACGTGCTGGAGGAGGGCCAGTACGAGATCCCCGAGCTGGTGCGCGCCTCCCGGCTGACCCCGGACGGCGTGGCCGAGGTGCTGGCCGACGGCGCCGAGGAGCGGGTGCCGGTGGTCCGCGGCCGGGTGCGCTGCCGGGCCTTCCCGTTCGTCGTCCTCACCAGCAACGGCGAGCGCGAGTTCCCGCCCGCCTTCCTGCGCCGCTGTGTCACGCTGCACCTCAGGCAGCCGGACGACCGGCACCTCGCCGGGATCGTCCGCGCCCACCTCGGCGAGCCCGACACCTACGCGCGGACCCTGATCGACCGTTTCCTGACCCGGTCGGGCGCCGGCGAGCTGGCCACCGACCAGCTGCTGAACGCGATCTACCTGGCCCGCTCCGCCGGCCTGGACGCCGATTCCCTGGACCGGCTGGCCGAGCGGCTGATGCCGTATCTGGGGCAGAGCGCGCAGTCCGATGTCTTCTGAGCCGGCCGGCGCCCCGGACCTCGTGGTCCGCCTGGCCGACGTGCTCGCCCGGGCGGCCGACGGCGCGCGCCCGACCCCGCTGGAACTGGCCGAGGTGCTGTGGCTGGCCCGGCACATGCGGCCGCAGACCGGCACCACCGGACAGGAGGCCGGAGCCCGCACCCCACCGGCCCCGGCCGCGCCGCCGCCCGCGCGACCGCCGTCCCCGCACCAGCCGCCGGCGCCCCCGCCCGGGCCGCCGCCGCAGCCCGACCGGCCTCCCGCGCCGCCCGCCCGGGTGCCCCTGCACCTGCCCGCCCGGCGGCCCGCCCCGGCGGCGGCCCGGCCCCACGCCACGCTCCTCGCACCGGCGCCCCCGATGCTGCGCCACCGGCTCGCCCTGCACCGCGCGCTGCGTCCGCTGGCCCGCCGGACGGAGGCGCCCGTGGGCCGGGAGCTGGACGAGCGGGCCACCGCCGACCGCATCGCCCGGCTGGGCGCCGACCCGGCGTGGTGGCTGCCGGTGCTGCGGCCCGCCCGGGAGCGCTGGCTGCGGCTGAACCTGGTGTACGACGCCGGGCCGACCATGCCGGTCTGGCGCCCGCTGGTGCGCGAACTGCACACGGTGCTCGGCGAGTCGGGCGTGTTCCGCACGATCGGCCTGTACCGCGCGGACGCCGACGGCCGAGTACGCGGCCCCGGCCCGCCCGCTCCCGCCGACGGCCGTACCGTCACGCTCCTGATCAGCGACTGCACGGGCCCGCAGTGGCGTCAGGGCCCCGCCGGCGAGCGCTGGTTCGCCACCCTGCACCGCTGGGCGCGCCGGATGCCGCTGGCCGTCGTACAGCCGCTGCCGGAGCACCTGTGGCGGGACACGGCCCTGCCCGCCGGCCCCGGCACCCTGTCGGCCCCGCATCCCGTGGCGCCCTCGGCGGCGCTCGCGTTCACGCCGTACGAGCGGCGCGCCGAGCCGGGGCCGGACGAGGAGGTCCGCTCGCGCGGGGCCGTGCCGCTGCCCGTGCTGGAGCCGGAGCCGCGGTGGCTGGCGCACTGGGCCGGGCTGCTGGCCACGCCGGGCGGCGCCGAGTTCCCCGCCGCGGTCGCCGAGCTGGGCCGTCCGCTGCCGGCGGACGCCGAGGACCGTACCGATGTCGGGCGGCTCGGCGCCGAGGAGCTGGTGCTGCGGTTCCGGGCGACCGCCTCGCCCGAGGCGGTCCGGCTGGCCGGCCATCTCGCGGTGGGGCGCCCGGATCTGCCGGTCATGCGCCTGGTACAGGCCGCGGTCGAACCGGACCCGCGGCCCCGGCACCTGGCCGAGGTCGTCCTCAGCGGCATGCTCACCACCGTGCCCGGCGCCCCGCCCGGCGCCTACGCGTTCCGGGACGGCGTCCGCGAGCTGCTGCTGCTCGGCCTGCCCCGCACCGAGCGCCACCGCACCACCGAACTCCTCGGCCGGATCGGCGGGCTGATCGACCGCAGGGCGGGCCGGGCGCCGGGCGAGTTCGAGGCGTCGGTGCCGTCCGCGCGGGGCGCGGGGACGGCCGTGGAGGACGATCCGTTCGCCACGGTCCTTCGGGACAGCGTGCGCCGGCTGTCGGCGGACGGCGCCGAGGAGCTGTTCGCGGGCCGGTACCGGCTGGTCGGGCCGGCCGGGGACACGCGCCTGCTGGCGGAGGACACGCGGGAGGGCGGCGCCCTCGTCGTGGTGCGCCGGTATCCGCCCGGGCCGTCCCCCGCCGCGTTCGCGGACCTCTGCCGGCGGCTCCGCGAGCCGGTCCATCCCGGGATCGCGCGCGTCCTCGATCACGGCCACGCCGACGGGACGCCCTATCTGGTCCGGGAGTTCGTCATCGGCCCCACGCTGCGCCGGCGCCTGGACGACGCTCCGGACGGTCTGCCCGCCGAGGAGGTCGTCGCCCTGCTGCCGAAGCTGACCGAGGCGGTCCTCGCCCTGCACGCGCAGGAGGGGCCGCGCGGGGTGCCGGACGCCCGGGCCGTCGTCCTCGGCCCGGACGGGCCGGTCCTGACCTGCCTGGACTCCGCACCGCTGGTCGCCGGGGACCGCGAGGGGTCGCTCCGGGCGCTCGGCGGCATCGCGCGCAGCCTGTACGGCGGCCCGGACGCGCTCGGCGCGGAGCTGGACGCCGCCGCCGGCGGCCTGCTCTCCGGCACCGCGGAGGGCCGGCGCGACGGTGTCGAGCGGCTCCTGCGCCTGGCCGAACGCCACGGCCCGCTCCGTTTCTCCCTCCTCGGCCCGCTCCGGGTCACCCGCGACGGCCGCCCCCTCGACCTCGAGGACCCGCACGACCGGGCCGTGCTGTGCATGCTGGTGCTGCGCGAGGGCGCGCCCGCGACCGAGGAGGAACTGGCCGCCGGGCTCACGGACGATCCCGCGGCCGGCCGTCCTCTCCTGCGGCGCGGTCTCGACCGCCTCGGCCGGCTGCTCGGCCCGGCCCTCCTCACCACCGCGGACGGCCACGCGCTGCGCCCCGGCGGCGGCCTCGCCGCCGACGGCGCCGACGTCTTCCGCGCCCGCCGGCTGGCCGCCGAGGCCGAGCGGGCCCGGGCCGCCGGGGACCCGGACGGCGGCCGGCCGGCGGCCCGGCAGGCACTGGCGCTGTGGCGGGGCGAGCCGTTGCCGGGGATTCCGGGCCCGGCCGCCGAGGCCGCCCGGGCCGACCTGGAGGCGCTGCGCCGTACGCTCACGGTCCTGGCCGGGGAGAGCGCCGGAGAGAACGCCGGGGAGAGCACCGGGGAGAGCGCCGGGGACCGCCCCGAGATCCACTTCGCGGCCGACGAGCTGACCGGGCGCCCGGAGGCCCGCGTCACCCTGGAGGCCGCGGTGCACGAGATCCTCGCGCGCGGCTTCGTCAGCCCCCGCCGGTACGAGGTGACCGTCCGCCCGGACGGTTATCTGGTGCGGACCGGTCCCGGCGCCTATCTGCTGCCCGTCCTCGCCGCCGCCCTGCGCGAACTGCCCCACACCCTCGGCCGCCTGAGCGATCCGCCGAGGCTCACGGTGACGTTCGGACGGCCGTCCGCCGCCCCGCCGAAGACGGCCGCGGACGTCACGGTCGTCGTACCGCCCGCGCTGTACGACGAGTTCGCCGCCAGCTCCGCCGCCCAGCGCGCCCAGCCCTTTTGGCCGCTGTTCGCCGACAGCGCCCCGGACAGCCCGCCGGCCGCCTGGTACCGCCTGCTCGGCCCGCAGTCCGCCGCGCCGGAGGAACGCGACCTGGTCCACGGCCCGTTCATCGCGCCCGACCTGCGCGAGCTGGGCGTCCCCACCCCGGGCCGGACGGCCGTCGTGCACCTCCGCGCCGACGGCCCGCTGACACTGCTCGACCCGATCCAGCCCTACGGCACGCGTCCGTCCCGTCCGGAGACGTACTACTCGGTCGACCTCACCCCGCACGAGACGCGCCGGATCGTGTCCCTGCCCAGTTCCGGCAAGGGCGCGTTCCAGGCCGCCGTGATGCTGTCCTGGCGGGTGGCCGACCCGGTCGCCTTCGTCCGCGCCGAGGCCACCGACGTCCCCGGGCGGCTGCTGCGCCACCTGTGCGCGGCGGCGGCCCCGCTCACCCGCAGACATCCGCTGCGCCGGGCGGGCGCGGCCCAGCGGGCGGTGAACGCGGGGGTGGCCGACTGGCCGGTGCCGGGGCTCGCGGTGTCGTACACCGTGCAACTGGTCCCCGAGTGGGCGCCGGTCCCGGCGGCGGAGCCGCCCGTGCCGTCCCGGCGGCGGCTGTCGGCCCTGCTCGACGACGCCGAGACGGTGCTGGTCGGCTTCGAGGGGCCGCTCGCGCGGCTGTTCACGGCGCACTCGGCGCGGGAGGCGGTGCTCGACCTGCTGTCGGTGGTGGCCGACCACCGCGATCCGCAGGACGCGCTGTCGGGCCGGTCGCTGCCCGTCGCGAGCGCCGCCGGCCGCGAGGCGTTCGCCCATCCGCTGGACCTGCTGCGCGCCTTCGCGCACGACCGGCTCGGGCCCCTGCTGCGGGCCCGCCTCGACGACCTGGAACGGGCCGCCGTACCCGACGCGCCCATGACGCACCGCTCCCTCGCGCTGGTCCGCGCCCTGTACCGCTCCGGGCGCCGGGTCAGCGTGGTGACGGACGTGTCGACCGCGGCCGTCCACCACTGTCTGCTGCCCCACCGGCTGCCGCTGGCGGGCGTCCACGGCCGCCGCGACGACCTCGGCCTGCTGACCCCGCACCCCGACTGCCTGCTGCGCGCCCTGGACGCCCGCGGCACGCCCGCCCGCGGCGGGGTGCTGATCAGCTCCTCGGTCGCCGAGCTGACCGCCGCCCAGCAGCTCGGCGTCCGCTTCATCGGCTACGCGCCCACCGCGGCCGGACGGCGGCGGCTGCGCGAGGAGGGCAGCGAGGTCACCCTCTCCTCCCTGGAACCGCTGCTGGAGGCCGCGCGCGCCCTGTGACCCGGCGACACACCGGTGCGGCCGGGAATTACGCCCGTTCGGCGGCGCCCCGCCCGGCCGCGCCCAGCGGGCGCCCGCTCCCGGCGGCGCGTCAGGATGCCAGTGGGCCCGGCGGTCGGCCGGGCACGCCAAGGCCTGTGCACTCGGGAGGATCCGCCGTGACCGTCAGCCTGGAGCAGTTGCGCCGCTGCCACTTCGCCGTCGACCTGGGCGCGGCGCGTACCCGGGTGTACGTGAAGGGCGCCGGGCTGGTCGTGGACCAGCCCTCGGCCGCCGCCGTGAACACCCGCAGCGGCGCGCTCATCGCCGTGGGCGAGTTCGCGGAGCGGATGACGGGCCGCACTCCCGACTACATCAAGGTCGTACGGCCCGTCTCCGGCGGCACGGTGGTGGACATCGAGATGGCCCAGCGCATGCTGCGGCACCTGCTGGGCGACAAGATGCGCCGCATGCTGCGCCGCAAGCCCCGGCTGCGGGCGGCGGCCTGCGCCCCGCACGACGCCGACCCGCTGGCCCAGCGGGCGACCGTCGAGACGCTGGTCGGGCTGGGGGCGCGCCGGGTGGAGCTGGTGGACACGCTGATCGCCGCCGCGGTGGGGTGCGGGCTGCCGGTGGAGCGGCCGGAGGCCACCATGGTCATGGTGTGCGGGGCGGCGGCGACCCAGGTCGCGGTGCTCTCGCTGGGCTCCATCGTCGCCGCCGAGCGGATTCCGGTGGGCGGCGAGGCCGTGGACCACGCGATCGTGCAGCATCTGCGGCACCAGCACGAGCTGATGCTGCCCACCCAGTCGGTACGGCCGCTGCACCTGGCCCTGTCCGGCAACGGCCTCACCGCCGACGGCCCGGCGTCGGCCGAGATCCACGGCCGGGACGTGGCCACGGGACTGGCCCGCAGCGTGCGGGTGGACACCGCGGCCGTGCGCCACGCGATCCAGACCCCGCTGACGGCCGTCCTGGACGGCATCGGCAAGGTGCTGCGCGACTGCCCGCCCGACCTGGTGGCCGACCTCGCCGACCGCGGGATCGTGATGGTCGGCGGCTCGGCCCTGCTGCCCGGCTTCGACCAGATGCTGCGGCAGGCCACGCGGATGCCGGTGCACATCGCCGAACGCCCGGACGTGTGCGTGGCCCAGGGCCTGGGCGCGATGCTGGAGGGGCGGATCGAGCCGCTCCAGCTGAACCCGCTGGCCGCCTGACGGGCGGCACGCCGCGGCCGTCGTCCGGCCCCGGGCGCGACCGGGGCCGGCCCCGCGCCCGCGGCCGGACGACGGGCCCCGGGTCTCAGCGGCCCAGGTAGCAGCGGATGGTGGTGCCCTCCGGTCCGGTGTGGACGCGTACCAGGTCGGACAGCAGGTTGACCAGCAGCAGTCCGCGTCCGCCGCGCTGGTCGCGGGCGGCCGGGCGGCGGCCGGCCAGCGGGTCGTCGAGGCGGCCCTTGTCGCGGACCTCGCACAGCACGTGCCCGTCCTGCGCCCACACCGTCAGCGTGCCCGTGCCGCCGCCGTGCACCACGCTGTTCGTGGTCAGCTCGGCGGTGATCAGCGCCAGGTTCTCCAGCGCCGTCCCGGCCAGGCCCAGCCGGGCGCCGTGGCCGGTGGCCAGGTGCCGGACGGCGGAGAGGGAGTCCTCGGTGAAGGCGGCGGCGAGCACCCCGGGTCCGGCGCCGGGGGCGGGCGGCAGCGGCAGGTTGTAGCGGGCCACGACGCCGTCGGGGTCGTACGCCGGGCTCGCCAGCCCGTCGGCCGAGCCGCCCGGGATGACGACCGGGTGGGTGGCCCGGGCGTCGGCGAGCGTCCTCTCGTCCAGCCGGGAGGTGTCGTACGGGCACAGGATGGTGATCTCGCGGCCCCGGAACGCCGCGTTGATCAGCGCCTCGTGCTGCGCGCAGGCCGGGTACTCGTCGGCGCTGCGGCCCGCCCAGATCGGCTCGCCGATGATCCGGACCCGCCGGCCGGGCGGCTGCCGGTCGGCGAAGGCGCGCAGCACGCCGGGGATGATCCGGCCGGGGTTGCGGCCGGCCTCGCGCATGTCCAGGAACCGTACGCCGGCGCCGTCGCCGCCCAGCGCGTCCTGGATCAGCCGCAGGTTCTCCGCCGGTACGGCCACCGCGACCGGCTCGCCCGCCGCGAGGCCCTCGCGGACGAAGGAGACGGTGCCGGCCAGGTACTCGTGCGGGTCGCCGTAGAACAGCGCGGGGTGCACGAACGGCTCCACGGGCTCGCTCAGCGTGGTCACGACGCCGACACCTCGATCCCGGGCAGGCCGGGCCACAGCAGCCCGAGCATCCGCGGCAGCGTGTCCGGCGGCCGGTGCAGCACCAGCCGGCGCCGCCCGTCCAGGCAACGGGCGGTGTCCGCCAGCGCGCCGGCGCCCGCCACATCGACGAAAGTCACCGCGGACAGCTCCAAGTAATACACGTCCTCGCCCCCGACGTCCTCGGCCTCGCGCGCGACCCGCTCCAGCGCGCGCTGCCATATGCCACGCGTGGGCAGGATCACCTCGCCCACCGCCCGGAATCCGCTCCGCCCGGTCAGCGGGTACACATCGAGCCGCGGCACCGCCTGTTCGGGCACGGCGGCGGCCGGCGGCAGTCGGGCCGGCTCGGCCGCGCTCATGCCATCTCCCAGTCGCACAGATACACAGCTGCCCAGTATGCGCCCTCCGCTGCCCGCCGGACGCACATCACCCGGGCGCCGAGCGCGCCGGACGGGCACGGGCCGGCCGGCGGGTGTAGCCGGCGGCGCGGGGGGCAGGCGGGGGACAACGAGGATCGGCGGCCCGGGAGGGGAGACATGACCACAGCGGCACGCGCACCGCGGGACGGGCGAGCGGCACCCCTGACCGTCGGCGTCCGGGCGGAAGGCGGCCGGGTCCGCCTCCAGGCCCGCGGCGAGCTGGTGCACGGCTGCGCCGACGCCCTCGCCGAGGCTCTGGCCGCGCTGCCGCCGGGCGTCTGCCGGGTCGACCTGGACGCCGCCGAGGTGGTCTTCCTGGACACCGCGGGGCTCACGGCCCTGCGCACGCTGAGCGAGTACGGCCGCCGGCACCGCGTGCCGGTCGGTGCCACCGGCTGGCACGGGCAGCCGCGCCGGGTACTGGAGCTGATGGGCCTGGACCCCGTGGACCCGCTCAGCGGCGGTCTGCCCGCCGGCCGCTCCGACGCCGCGGCCTCGGCGGTGGCCCGGGAGCGCGCCGAGCAACTGGACGTGCTGCGCCTGGAGATAGCGCAGCTGCGCCACGCGATCGACTCGCGTCCGGTCATCGACCAGGCCCGGGGCGTGCTGATGGCGGCCCACGCCTGCACTCCGGAGCAGGCCTGGGACATCCTGCGGGAGGCGTCCCAGCGGACCAACACCAAGCTGCGGCAGGTCGCGGCGGCGGTCACGGCGAGCGCGGCACCGGACGGCACGCCGCCGCCGGAGCCGCTGGGGTCCGCGCTGGCCGCCGCGGTCCGCCGGGTCAGTACGGCAGCACGCGCCCCGAGGGAGTCCTGCGATCGATCTCCTGCCCGCGCGGGGCGGGCCGCCGGCTGACACGTACCCGGATCCGACGGTCCATGACGCCCTCCTCCTGCCGGCATCGACCGGTCCGGCACACCGGTAGAGGGTCCGTGCCCAGGACCTGACCTGTTCACGCCTGGACGGGCACACTTCATGCCATCGTTACGAGCGGGCCGTCCGCCGGTCACCGGGACGGGCGGCGCGCGAGGACCGCGTCGAGCCGGGCCGGCCGGCCGGTGGGCCGGGCCCCGCGGCGGGCGTCGAGTTCGCGGCAGTACACGCCGTCGTTCCACGGTCGCACGGTCGGGACCAGGCGGTTGCCGCGCAGGCCGCGTTCGGCGCGCGCGGTCTCGTCCCACGGGAAGTCGGCCCCGGCGCCGCCCACTTCCGGCAGCACCCCGGCGGCGTTGACGGCCGCACCCGGGCTGCCGTACGGCATCGGCGGTCCGAAGTCCTCCGGTATGGCGGGCACTTGAGCAGGTCTCCCGGGAGCCGGCGGGCCGGCCCGTTCCGGGGCCGACGGCGAAGGCGTCCTCAGCCGGCCAGGAAGGCGAGGGCCACCGCGGCGTGGCAGGCGATGCCGGTGGCGATCACGTCCTCGTCGATGGTCATGCGGGACGAGTGCAGCGCCGGGGCCTCGTCGGGGGAAAGGCCCGGCGGGCAGGCGCCGAGGAAGGCGAGGGCGCCGGGGACGGCCCGCAGCACGTAGGAGAAGTCCTCCGCCGTCATCTGCGGCGCGGGCAGGACCTCCACCGCGCCGGTGCCGAGCGCGTCGGCGGCGGCGCGGTGGACGAGGCCGGTGAAGCCCGGGTCGTTGGCGGTGACCGGATAGCCGGGGACGACGGTCGCCTCCGCCGTGGCACCGTGCGCGGCGGCCACCCCGTGGGCGACCCGGGCGATCACCTCGTGCAGGTGCCGCCGGGTCGGCTCGGCCAGCGTGCGCAGGGTGCCGGAGAGTTCGGCGGTGTCGGGGATGACACCGGCCGCAGTGCCCGAGGCCAGCCGGGTCACGCTGAGCACGGCGCTGTCGTCGGCGGCCACGCCCCGGGTGACGGCGGTCTGCAGAGCGAGGACGATCTCGCAGGCCACCGGCACCGGGTCACAGGCGGTGTGCGGCGCCGAGGCGTGCCCGCCGCGCCCCCGGACCACGACGCGGAACAGGTCGGAGGCCGCCATCTGGGGTCCCGGCCGCAGCCGCACCGCGCCGGCCGGCAGGTTGGGGTGCACATGCAGGGCGAAGGCGGCACCGGCCCGGCCGCCCGCCGCCTCCAGCACTCCTTCCTCGATCATCAGACGGGCTCCGTGATGGCCCTCCTCGCCGGGCTGGAACATGAACACCACGCGCCCGGGGAGCGCCGCGCGCCGCCCGGCGAGCAGCCGTGCCGCGCCCACCAGCATCGCCATGTGGGCGTCGTGCCCGCAGGCGTGCATCAGCCCGGCGCCGCGCGAGGCGAACGGCAGCCCGGTGTCCTCGGTGACCGGCAGCGCGTCCATGTCGGCGCGCAGCAGGATCGCCGGGCCGTCGGCCGCCCCGGTGAGCGTCGCGGTCACGGAGGACAGGGCGCGCCCGGTGCGGATGTCCAGGCCGAGGCCGTCGAGCGCGTCCAGGACCAGGCGCTGGGTGGCCGGCAGGTCGAGGCCCTGCTCGGGGCCCCGGTGCAGGGCGCGGCGCAGGGCGATGGCACCGGGGGCCAGCCGGCGTGCCTCGTCGAGCAGGCCGGGCCCGGCGAGGCGGACGGCCGCCGGCCGGTTAGGGGCGGGGTCGTCCGGCGTGCCGCCTGTGGTCCTGGGGGTGGATGTCATACGGCCGTTCTCCTTCGCGGAACCGTGCGGCGCGCGGGCGCTCCCCACGGTAGGGACGGTGGCACCGGCCGGACAGCCCCCGCCGGCCCCGGCATCCGGGATCCGGCCGGTCCCGCACACCGTCAGGATGGCGGAAACCTCCCTTCCGGCGCGGCCGGCCGAGCCCGGCGTGCCGGGTCCCGGCCACGTGGCGCCGGTCCGGCCGCGCCGCCCGCTCGCGGTCCGAGTCCTTGCCGCGATGATGTCAATAGTGCTTTTCGGTCAATGACTTCCGGTGCATAGTTTTGCGCCGGGAGGAATATGCGGCGGCGCTATTCGGAGTTCACGCCGCGTAAATTGCGCCACCGGGCCATTCGACTTACGATCGCCAGCAATCGAGCACTGCCAGGGGGCTGATTCATCACTCGGCACCGGGGGGGGCATGCCGGACCTTCGTATCACCGGAACTGTCACAGACCGTCCGCTCCACCCGAGGCCGGCGCTTCCCTTCCACATCCAGGTCCGGACGTTCCGGGAGCGGACCGGCCTGACCCAGCGGGAGTTCGCCGAGTTGTCCGGGATCAGTGTGCGGGCCCTGCGCGACATCGAGAGCGGCCGGGTGGAACAGCCGCAGGCCCGCACGCTGCGGCGGCTGGCCGGCGTCCTCGGCCTCGAGGTCGACGAGATCCGGCATTCCGTGTCACGGAGCCGGAAACCCGAGGGCCGGGGCGAATCGGGCCTGCGTATCGGCATTCTCGGCGCCCTCACCATCGATCGCGGCGGCACCGTGACCGAAGTGCGCGCCTGCAAACTGCGCAGGTTATTGTCCCTGCTGGCACTGTGCCATCCCGAGTCCGCCAGCCTGGACGAAATAGGCCGTACGCTCTGGCCGAAGGAACCGCCCCGCTCCTACCAGAACCTGATCCACACCTATGTGAGCCAGGCGCGCGGACTGCTGCGCTCCCCCGGTTCCGGCCCCGCGGACCAGGCCCCGTCGTGCCTGGTCCGCACCCCCGTCGGCTACGCGCTGTCCCTCGGACGCGACCAGGTCGACCTGACCCGTTTCCAGGACCTGGCGGACATGGCGCGGCGGTCCCACGCCGACGGCGACCATACGGCCGCCTACGAGTTCGCGAGCCGGGCGCACCGCTGCTGGCGCGGCCCGGTCCTGACCGAGGAACCCCAGCTGGCCCTGCATCCGGCGGCCACGGCCGCGACCCGGCAGCGGACCGAGAACCTGCTGCTGTACGCGGACCTCGCGCTGCGGTTCCGGCAGCCGGAACTGGTGGTGCCCGCGCTGTACACCGCCGCCGAGGACGAGCCGCTGAACGAACGGCTCCAGGCGCGGCTGATGCTGGCGCTGGCCTGCTGCGGCGAGCAGTCGGAGGCGTTGCGGGTGTTCGCCGACGTCGGCCGGCGCCTCGACGCCGAACTGGGCCTGCAACCCGGCCGGGAGCTGCGCCAGGCCCATGTGCAGGTCCTGCAACAGCAGTTGACCGGGCACGCCGGCGAAGTGCCGGCCCGGCGGGCGGCGCCGGCCCCGCGGGAGACCGCGCCGCCGGCCCCGTCCGAACCGCCCGAGGTCCGGCCGTCCCAACTTCCCGGGCTGAATCGTCACTTCGTCGGGCGGACCGGCCAGCTCCGGGAGCTGGACCGGCTGCTGCTCGCCCCGGGCGAGCGGGACGGGCAGGTCCCGGCGGCGCTGATCACCGGGCCGCCCGGTGTGGGCAAGACGGCGATCGCGCTGCGCTGGGCGCACCGGGTGCTCGACCGCTTCCCGGACGGCCGGCTCTACGCCGACCTGCACGGCCACGCCCGGCAGCGCCCGCCGGGCGCCCTGGAGGCGATGTCCTCGTTCCTGCGCGCCCTCGGCGTCCCCGGCGACCGGATCCCCGGCACCCTCGGCGAGGCGACGAACCTCTACCGCACCCGGCTGTCCGGCCGGCGCGTCCTGGTCGTGCTCGACGACGCGTGGGACGCGGACCAGATCCGGCCCCTGATCCCCGGCGACGCCGGCTGCGCCGTGCTCGTCACCAGCCGCAACGCCCTGCCCGACCTGACGGCCCGGGAGGGCGTCCAGCGGGTCGCCGTCGACGGGCTGGACGACGAGGAGACGCTGACGCTGCTCGGCCGGCTGCTGGGGCCCGAACGCGTCGAGCGGGAACCCCTGGCCGCCATGGCCCTGGGCAAGTACTGCGGCGGTCTGCCGCTGGTGCTGCGCATCCTGTCGACGCGGCTGGCGCAGCATCCCGGTCTCGGCATCGCCCGGTACTACGCCGAGTTGCAGGCCGGCGGGCTGGTCCGGCAGCCCTCCGACGCGCAGGACAGCCTGCTGTGCTCGGTCCACGCGGCCTTCGAGCCGTCCTACGCGGCGCTGCCCGGGCCGGCCCGCCGGGTGTTCCGGCTGCTCGGCGAAACCACAGGCGCCGACATCACCGCGTACACCATGGCGGAGCTGGCCGGCCTGACACCGGGCGAGGCCCGGTGGGCCCTGTGCCGCCTGGCCGACGCGAGCATGGTGCGCGAGCACGCGCTCGGCCGGTTCGACGTGCCCGCCCCGCTGCTCCGGTACGCCAGGACGCTGCCCGGCCGGGAGGAGGCGGAGCCGGTCCGGACGGCCTGAGCCTGCCCGGCGTGCCCGTCCGCCGGCGGCCGGGCGCGCCGGGCAGGCGAGCGGGCGGATCACGGCTCCGTGATGGCCAGCCGCCGCTCCAGGGCGCGCACGGCCCGGTAGTCCCGCTCGATCTGCTCCGCGTCCGGGTGGGCGAGGATCACGAACCCGAAGTCGAGGCTGTCGACCAGGTCCTTGGTGACGGGGACCCGGTCGCCGTCGGACAGGTTCCGCACCGAGAAGTGGTGGCTCGGCAGGGTCCGGATCTCGTCCAGGACTGCGGTGCCGCGCACCGTCCCGGAGCGGCGGGCCATGTGGAAGACGCACATCTGGTGGGTCAGCAGTTCGTAGCTCTGCGGCAGTTCGCCGCCGGTGAGCCAGCGCACCGTCCGGTCGATCTGGCTGTCGCCGGTGGCGTTGCGGTTGAACCGCGGCTGGCCGCCGCCGTGCGGACGGGCGCCCAGCTCGATGAGCAGCGGGCCGTCGGCGGTGCCCATCACCTCGACATGGGCGGAGCCGAAGCGGACGCCCACCGCGTCCAGCACGCCGAAGACGTACTCCGTCAGGACGGCCACGGCCGGGTCGTCCGGCGGCAGCCAGCGCATGGTGTCGTAGACGGCCATGTGCGGGCCGTTGTCGACCTTGCCGTAGGCGCACACGTCCACCAGGGAGTGCTTGCCGTCGTGGCTGAAGGTGTCCACCACGTACTCGGTGCCGGTGACGAACTTCTGCACGACGAGCCGGTCGTCGACCTCGCCGAACTGGTTGACCCGGCCGATCTGCCGCTCGAACACGGCCCGCCAGTCCGCGCCGCCCGGCACCTTGGTCACGCCGTCGGTGCTGGCGCTCTTGGGCGGCTTGATCACGAGGTCGGCCCCGGCCAGGCCCTCGCGCTCCAGCCAGGCGGCCGCCTCCTCGACGTCGGCGGTGCACAGCTGCGGGATGACCGGCAGCCCGGCGGCCCGTACGGCGTCGGCCATCCGGCTCTTGTCCCGGCGGGCTTCGGCCAGGGCCGGTACGTTGCTCAGCGCGGGCAGCACCCGGGGAGAGAGCCGTTCGGCCAGTTCCACGCCGGACTCGCAGCCTGCGATGACACAGCGCGGGTCCAGCGCCCGCACCCGCTGCACGACCTCGTCCAGGTCGCCGTCGTGGACGATGACGTCGGGGAAGTCGCCGGGCCGGTAGGAGGAGGCGAACGCCTCGGGCGGGCGGGGGCTGCTGACCACCGCCGCGACCGGGACGCCCCGCTCGCGCAGCGCGTCGGCGAAGAGGGCACCGGAGGAGTAGGGGTCGACGACGACGCAGGGGCCGCCGCCCGGTCCGGTGCGCGGGTCAGTGCCCGCCATCGACGGTTTCCTTCCGGGCCAGCGCCGCGACGGCGGCGCAGTAGCGGGCGAAGAAGTCCGCCGCGGGCTCGCTGACCCGCCGGGCGCGCACCGGGGCGTGCACCATGCCCTCCTCGCGCACATACGTGACCGGCGTGCCGTGCTCCTTGAGCAGGGCGGTGTACTTCTCCGCGTCCACGCACAGGGAGTCCATCGCGCAGCCGACGACGTAGGCCGGCGGCAGGTCGTGGAAGGCCCCGCCGAGCAGTGGCGAGACGTAAGGGTCCGCGGCCTGTTCCGGTTTCGGGCAGTAGCAGGCGGTGTAGAACTCCATCTCGCCGCCGGACAGCAGGGGCGCGTCCTCGCCGCCGTCGCGCCAGCGGGTGAAGTCCAGCACCGGGCTGATCACCGCCTGGCCGCGCGGGCGGGGGCCGCCGCGGTCGCGCGCCATCATCGACAGCACCACCGCCATGTTGGCGCCCGAACTCTCCCCGCAGATCACCGCGCCGTCCGGGTCGAGGGCGCCGAGGCCCAGCGCGGGCAGGGCGGCGAGGGTGCCGCACAGTCCGGCGTAGCAGTCCTCCAGCGGGCCGGGGAACGGGTTCTCCGGGGCCATGCCGAAGTCCAGCGCGATCGTCACCAGGCCGGTGCGGTCGGCGAGTTCGGCGACCAGGCTGTGGTGGCTGTGCAGCGAGCCGATGACGAAGCCGCCGCCGCGGATGTAGAACAGCACGGCGTCGCCGGTGCGTTCGGCCGGTTCGTAGACGCGGATGCGGGCCGTGCGGCCCTCGTGCTCCACGGTGGCGTCCCGGTGCCGGACGCCCTCGGGCACGGGGATGGGGAGGACCTCGGTCAGCGCGTCGTACAGGACCCGCTGCCGTTCGACGGGGTAGGTGTAGAAGTCCGGCGGCAGCGCGCCGTTGACCGTCTCCACGAACTTCTCTATGCCTTCTGCGTAGGCCATGCGCGGCTCGCTCGCTTCCGAATCCAGGGGTGCGGTGGGGCGGGTCAGGGAGTGTCGGCGGCGACCGGTCCGCCGCGTCCGGCCGGCTTCTCGCCGGCCGGGGCGGTGCCGGTGCCGGGGTCCGCGCGGCGCTCGCTCATGCCGGCCAGGGCGGCCGCCACGGCACCCACGGTCAGCAGCCCGGACAGCCACCACACGGACGCGTGCGACAGCTGCCAGGCGGCGACGCCGAGCACCGGGCCGACCGCGTAGCCGATCTGCATGGGGAAGGCGGCGGCGGCGATGTAGCGGCCGCGCAGGTGCTCGGGGGCGACCTTGCCCGGCCAGGCCGAGGCGGTCGGCGTGCCGATCATCTCGCCGGCCGTCCACACCACCGTCGCCACGACGTACATGGCCATGGCGGGCCCGGCCACGTACAGGTTCATCCCGACGCCGACCAGGCCGACGCCGAGCGCCACGGCGACCTTGCCGGGCAGGTGCTGCACGTACTTGGTGAACAGCAGCTCCAGGCAGATGACCATGACGGCGTTCAGCGACAGCAGGCTGGAGTAGAAGGCCACGCTGTGTCCGTCGGCCTTGATCTGGAGCGGCAGCGCGGAGGTGTGCTGGATGTAGACGACGGCGTTGAGGAAGAGCGCCAGCAGGAACAGCACGTACCGGGTGTCGCGCAGCACGGCGGTGTACGACCGGCTCGGGGCGTCGGCGTGCGGCTCGGCCTGCTTCGCCATGCCTCCGGAGCGCGCCAGGACCAGGGCGAAGGCGGCGAAGCCGAGCTGCGCCCCGGCCTCCAGATAGAAGATCAGATCGTACGAGTGGCTGATGAGGAGCGCGCCGAGCAGCGGGCCCACCGTGGTGCCGAGGTTGAACGCCATGCGGTAGACGGCGAACACCATCACGTGGTGGCTCTCGGGGGTGCGTTCCACCAGCAGGGCCGAGGAGGCCGGCCGGTACATCTGCGCCAGCAGGCCGATGACCGCGGCGACCGTGATGACCAGGGGCAGGCTGTCCAGGTGGGGCAGGCTCAGCGTGCCCAGGCCGGCGAGCGCCATGGACCCGACGATCGTCCACGCGTAGCCGATGCGGTCGGAGGCCGAGCCGCCGATCAGCACACCGGCCACCGAGCCCACGCCGTAGGCGCCGAGCGCGAACCCGGCCTCCGTCGCGGAGAAGCCCTTGGCGGTCAGGTAGAGCACCAGGTAGATCTGGAGGAAGTTGCCGAGCCGGTTGACCAGCATGCCGACGAGCACGAGCCAGATGGGGCCCGGGATCCCCCGCAGGGCCTCCAGGACCGACGGCCGGCCCGCCTTCCCCGGCCCGGCGGACGTCTGTCCGGTCGTCATCGGGGCGGCTCCGCCACCGGGCGGCCCGCGAGTTCCACGATCTCCGGCGCCTTCAGCAGCGCCGCCCGTGCCCGCTCCATGGAGTCGGCGAGGGCGATGACCCGGGCGTACCGGGAGATGTAGCCGCGCGGCGGCAGCCGCAGCACGGCCCCCGGGTCGGCCATGGGGTCGGCGCCGTGGATGCCGGCCGGGAAGCGGTCCTCGTGGACGGTCACCGACTCGATCTCGGTGTCCCGCTCGGGGTACAGGAACGTGATCGCCGCGGCCCGCCGCCGGGTCGGCGTGGTCTCGGGGCGCCGGCCCGCCGCGACGTCGGCCGCCGCCATCGCGATGTCGACGCCGGTGGCCAGCTCGCCGAGGTAGGGGATCATGTCGCCGCCGAGGCGGGCGTTGACCTCCATCAGGCGCGGGCCGTCGGCGGTGAGCCGGAACTCGGTGTGGCTGACGCCGGTGTGGAAGCCGAGCGCGGCGTGGCTGGCCCGCAGCGCCTCGAGGAGCCGCGGGTCGGACAGCAGCGGGTCGGCCGCGTCGACCTCGTGCCCGGTCTCCTCGAAGAAGGGCGCGAACCCGACCTGCTTGCGGGCCACCGCCAGCGGGGTGCCCTCGCCCTCGAAGAAGACGGCGTCGACGCTGATCTCGGGCCCGTCGACGTACTCCTCGACCAGCACCGACACCTCGAAGACGGGCACGCCCGGGTAGGAGACGCCGGTCGCCGCGCGGTAGGCGCTCTCGATGTCGCCGGGCCCGTCGGCCCGGCGCACGCCCATGCCGCCGGCCAGTCCGCGCGGCTTGAGCACGACCGGGAAGCCGATCTTGTCCGCCGCCTGGCGGGCCTCGTCCAGGGAGCGCACGCCGATGGAGACGGGCTGGGCGACCCCGGCCCGCTCCAGCGCGGTCCGCGTGGCGTTCTTGTCCCGGCAGGCGGCCACGGTCTCGGCGGAGTTCCCCGGCAGCCCCAGCGCCTCGGCCACGTGCGCGGCCGGGGTGACCAGGCCCTCGTCGTAGCAGAACACGCCCGTCACCTCGTGCTCGGCGGCCACCTGGCGGGCGGCCTCGACGAGGAGTTCGGGACGGGTGTTGTCGACCTCGGTGCCGCCGACGACGTAGGGCTCCTCCCAGGTCACCGGGGCCGGCTGGAGCAGCCAGAGCGCATAGCGCCGGCTCACCGATCGCAGGATGAACTCCCGGCTGCGCCGCGAACTGCTGCCGATCAGCAGCAGCAGCGGCTTGTCACCGTCCCTGCCCATGTTCCGCTCTCCTCACGTGTGATCACTCGTGGTCCGGTCCGGGTGCCGGGGGCCGCGCCGGCCGGCACCCGGACCGGCCGTCTGTACAACACCGGCCGGCGCCGGGGCGTTGCAGTGGCCGGCGGGTCAGCCGGCCGCCGCGCGCGGGCGGCTCAGCGCGGGCGACAGCGGCCGGTGTTCCAGGCCGACGGCGCAGTCCCGGGGCGGGGCCGGCCAGCCGCGGGCCGGCGGGTGCTCGGGGAAGACGGCGGTGACCCGGTCGCCCACCCGTACGGCCGGGACCTCCGCCCGCATCCGGGCCAGGGAGGTCCCCCGCTCGTGCCAGGGGCACACCAGCCGGATGCCGTCCTCGGCCATCCCGGCCAGGTGCAGCGGGCCGCCGCGGTGCGGGCACCGGGCCCGCATCACGAAGCCCCGGCCGCCGACCGTCGCGTAGACGTACGGCGTTCCCTCGATGACCGCGCAGTTGTCCCGCCCCTCGGCGGTGAAGGTCACGACAGGCACGCGCGGTAGTCCCCGACGGAGTGGATCTCGTAGACGCACTCGTCCGACTCGATGTTCGCGCCGTGCAGCCGGTTGCGCTTGATGACGACGCCCTCGCCGGCCCGCAGGATCAGCGAGGAGCCCAGGCCGCTCTCGAAGCGCATGGTGCCGGAGACGATGTGGCACAGCTCGTCGCCGTCGTGGCAGTGGGTGTTGGACAGCTCGCCGCGCGGTTCGACGAGGTGGGCCACCGGCGCGTCGACCTTGCCCTGCTTGAGCCCCTCGAAGACCGGTCCGTGCAGCTTCTTCAGCTCGGGCTGGGCGTCCATCCACGCGATCTGCTCGGAGAAGTCGAAGTCGCCGACCTCCAGCAGCACCCGGTACTCCTCGATGCCCCGCACGATCTCCGGGATGATGCCGTCGCCGTGCGCCTCCACCAGCGGCTTGATGATCTTCTCGCGGGCCATCCGGCCGTGGTGCTGGTCGATGTGGACGTGCTCGGTGAAGTAGGTGGTGTCCACCGTGTCGCCGAAGACCTCGCGCAGCAGCTTGTCGGCGCGGCGGCAGAAGTCGACCAGGGAGCTTTCGGTGTAGTAGAGCGCGCCGACGTAACGGAAGAACAGCTCGTGGTTCTTGCCCAGGTAGTGGAAGTAGTTGTTCAGCAGCAGGCTGCTGTTCAGGTAGTACTGCCAGTACCGGTGCAGGTCGGACTCCAGGCCCACCGACTCCAGGGTCCGTTCGAACAGGGTGCTGTGCTTGGTGTCGTGGACGCCGTAGCCGTACTCGTCGATGACGACCTTGAACCACTCGGACTGGGCCGGGCCGTAGTAGCCGAGCACGTTGCGCATCATCGGCGAGGCCTCGGAGAGGAAGTCCGGCGCGAACTGCACCAGCCACATCCGGGCCGCCCGCCGGGGGTCGGCCGAGCCGAGGATGGCCTTCTCCGCCGGCATCTGCTCCTCGCCGCCCGCGGTGTCGAGCGAGTCCAGGTAGGCGTCCAGGCTCTGCGCGGTCCAGTTGCCGGAGGTCTCCACCTCGTCGTCGAGGAAGCCGAAGGCGTAGCGCTCCAGCGCCGGCCGGATCCGCTCGCCGAGCGCCCGGTTGGCGGGGCTGTAGAACGCCCGGAAGTCCTCCTCCTTGCCCTTCAGCCCGGCCTTGGGGAAGAACACGAGGTCGGCCTCGTAGACGGAGGTCAGCAGGCGCTGCACGGCCAGGCTCGCGTAGTCGAGGATGTTCTCCCGGCCCGGGACCCGGTCGTAGTCCAGGTGCGGCAGCACCTGCGGCCTGAGCTGCCGGCGGTAGGGATTGTCGTGGTTCACCCAGTCCAGGTTGTCGTGGTAGATCGGGGCGGTGGCGTACTGCACGACCGCGTCGCGCAGTTCGGCACCGCCGAGTTCGAAC
This sequence comes from Streptomyces sp. SCL15-4, assembly GCF_033366695.1. Classification (NCBI taxonomy): domain Bacteria; kingdom Bacillati; phylum Actinomycetota; class Actinomycetes; order Kitasatosporales; family Streptomycetaceae; genus Streptomyces; species Streptomyces sp. SCL15-4. The sequence goes on along the minus strand of NZ_JAOBTQ010000001.1, from coordinate 5,748,764 downwards.
GGGACGTGCGGAGGGACGTGGCTCATCGCTTGCTCCCTGGTCCTGGTCCAGACGGGTACGGCGGCCGGCTTGTGGCCGGTGCCGGGTGAGGGGGTGTCAGATGCTCGCGCGGAGGGTGAAGTCGCTCCAGCCGAGCCGGAGGGCGACCGTCTCGCCGGCCTTGGTCGGCACGGGCTTCTCCAGCGGGACCCAGCCCTGCATCCAGTGCGAGCGGGGGTTGTCCGGCGGGTTGGACAAGGTGATGCCGCTGCCCATGTCCAGCTCGAACCAGACGGCGAGGGCCTGGGCCTCGCCGTCGGCGGTGGCGGTCAGGGCGAGGGGGCGTTCGCCGGGTTCGAGCGGGGACCGCGCGAGGTCGAACTCGACCAGCGGCGCCGTCTCGGACAGGAACCGGTGCGGCCAGGTGTCGAGCCGGACCGGGAAGTGGCCGCGGGTCGCGAACGTGTTCATGAGCGAGACGTCGAAGCCGCCGGCCGTGGTGGCCTGGTTCAGCTTCAGCACCGCCTCGCTGCTGACCAGCCGGCCGTGCAGCCGGGCCGCCGAGGGCAGCATGATCCCGTCCGGCTTCAGCAGGTGCTCGCGGGCGTGGCGCACGGAGGGCAGCAGGCCCTCGCCGATCAGGCCGCAGTCGACGATCTCCGACACCAGGACGTCCACCGGTCCGCCGAGGTCGCGCACCGGGTCCAGGCCGGTGGACGGCTTGCCGATGACGGTGATGACGTCGGACAGGCCGTGCGCGTTGACGACGTTCCGGGCGATCTCGGCCAGCAGCGGGTTCATCTCGCAGGTGAAGACCCTGCTCGCGCCGGCCCGGGCGGCGGCCATGGCGAGCAGTCCGCTGCCGGAGCCGATGTCCAGCACGGTCGACCCCGCCGGGATGCCCCGCTCCAGGGCGGTCATCAGCGCGGTATTGCGCTCGATGTCGTTGAGCATGGCGAAGTGCCAGCGTGGAACGTTTCTGCGGGCGATCTGGGCGAAGGCGTCCGCATCCAGGGACAGCTCCTCCGGGGGCATGCTCAGCAGCGCCGACGCCTGTTCGGCGAGCGCGTTCATCTCCTGCGCGAGCGACTGCAGCAGCGCCGCTCCCAGACGGTACGGCGAACCGTTCGCCGGCATGGTCACCGGGGCCGGTCGGGCCTCGTGCTCCGCGGGCATGGCCCGTGCCTCTTGTACGTGCCGCATGTGTGCCACTGCTCCTTAACGCTGTGTCGCCGGGTTGACAGTGGTACGAGGCAGGTCACACATGTCCCCTGCCGTCGCACAACCACCGTATGTAACGGCCTTGTTGCCGATCTCCAGCGGCACTCCAGCCGGAGCGGCAGTTCCCGGAGCGTGGACGGGCGGCTCTGACCAGCCCCGTTGCCGGGGCTGCGGCTTCACTGGAGCGAGGCGGCAGAACCGGGCCGGTACGGCGGTCGTACACGGGTTCGCCGCGGCACGGGGCGAGGCACCCGGACGCCGCCCCGCTCAGCGGGCGTCGTGGAAGATCACACCGAGCACATGGCGCCGCCCGCTGTGCACGGCGCTCACCCCGTGGCGCAGCATCACCCGGCTCCAGCCGCGCGCGGAGCGTACGGGGCGGTGGTGGACAGCGAAGATCAGCCCCTGTCCCTGCGCCGGCCGCCGCACCAGGGGCCGGGACTGGGCGCGCGGCCGCTGCTCCACGAACACGCTCTCGCCGCCGGTGAAGTCCTCGTCCGGCCGGTCCAGCACCACCGCCACCTGGAGCGGGAAGGTGAGGTCGCCGTACACGTCCTGGTGCAGGCAGTTGTAGCCGCCCTGTTCGTAGCGGAGCAGCAGAGGGGTCGGCCGGTGCTGGCCCGCGGCGGCGCAGGCGGCGACCAGGTCCTCGTGGCGGTCGGGGAATCCGGGCTCGCCGAGCCGGTCGGCCCAGGTGTTGGCGATGCGCGCCAGGTGCGGGTACAGCTCGCGGCGCAGGGCCCGGACCGGTTCGGGCAGCGGGTAGGCGAAGTAGCGGTAGGCGCCCTCGCCGAACCGGTGCCTGGCCATCGTCACCGTGCTGCGGAAGAGCGCCGGCTCGTCGTACATCTCCCGCAGCCGGGCGCACTGTTCGGCGGACAGCAGGGGCGGGGTGAGCGCGACGCCCTCCGCGTCCAGCTCGGCGGCGAGGGCGGGCCAGTTCAGGGGCGGCAGGACGCCGGGCCCGTCGTCGTCCGGGGCGGGTGCGGCGGCGGCCGGCGGTTCCGCGAGACCGGGCAGGGGCGGGCTGTCGTAGCTGTTCACGCGTGTGGCTCTCCGTGGCGGATGGACGTGCGGAAGAAGAGGGGCGGGCGCCGGGGACGGCCGGCGCCCACCGGTCAGGGCGCCGCCGGGCCCGCTTCCAGGCCGAGCAGGAACCGTTTGGCGTCCAGACCGCCCGCATACCCGTTCAGGCTGCCGCCGGAACCGACGATCCGGTGGCAGGGCAGCACGACGCAGACCGGGTTGGCGCCGAGGGCCGTGCCGACCGCGCGGGCGGCCCGGGGCCGGTCCAGCGCGGCGGCCAGCTGCGCGTACGTCGCGGTGCGCCCGTACGGCACGAACGCCTCCAGCGCCATGACGGTCTGCCGGCTGAACGGCGTGGCGAGCCGCAGGTCCACCGGCACGGTGAAGTCCCGGCGGGCGCCGGTGAGATAGGCGTCGAGTTCGTCCCGGGCCTGAGCCAGCACCTTCAGCGGGGCCGGGTCCGCGCGCTCCTCGGCCACGGCGCGCAGCCCACCCCGGGCGAGCCGGGCGGCGGCGTCCTCCACCGTGCCGTAGCAGCACAGCACGAGCGCGTCGGCCGTGGCGGCGAGCACCAGCGGCCCCAGCGGTGTGGGGTGCGCCGTGACCGCCGCCTCGGTGTCGCCGGGGGTGAGAGTGGTTCGCAAGACAACTCCGTGTTCGTCGTGACCGTCGGTTCGGTCGTGACCGTCGGGTCCGGTCGTGACCGTGGGTGCGAGGGGCCGTCACACGGTGACGGGCCGGCAGCTCTTGCAGGCCCGGTACCCGGCCCGCCCGGCTTCCCGGGCGGTACGGAACGGCACCTGGTGGGGCGGGGTGATGCGGCGGGCGTGGGCGCAGGTGGGGTGGCAGTAGATCCGGGTCGTGTCGCTGCCGAGGAACACCGCGCCGCGCCGCCGCAGCTCGGCCGCCCGTCCCGCGTCGACGCCCTCGGCGGCGCGCAGCGCCTCGCCCGTCGCGGGCAGGTGGCCGGCGTCGCACGGGGTGCCGTCGTCGTACGTCACCCGGTGGCAGGGGATCAGCACCGCGGCCGGGTTGTGGGCCAGCGCGCCGAGCACGTCGTCCGGTGCCACCGCGGCCTCCCGGGCGATCCAGCCGACCGGGCGCAGCTGTCCGGCCGGGATGGTGCGCACGGCCTCCAGCACGGCCCGCTCCACCGGGCCGAGCGGCGACAGATCGACGGGCAGGCGCCGGGCGCGGCCGGTGCGCAGCGCGGTGACGACCCCCGGGAACGGTCTGGCCGACCGCAGGGCCGGACGGCGGGTCCGGGAGCGGTGCAGTTCCTCGAAGCCCGGTGCGCTCAGCCCGCCGGTGTCCAGCGCGGCTCCGGTCACCGCCTCCGCGCTCGCCGCCACGAAGAGACCGCCGGCGGCGGTGTCGAGGCGGACATAGGTGTCGTAGCGCTCACGCGGGACGCCGGCGCGGCGCAGCACGCGCACGGCGAAGTCCGCCGGTGGTTCCGTGACGAGTCCGGCCAGGCCGGACCGGGCCGCGTCGAGGCGCGGTACCTCTCGGTCACTCCTCATGTCATCACCTCCTCCAGCAGGGCCGTCTCCGGCTCCAGCAGCCGGCGCAGGCCCTTCAGGCCGCGGGACACCTGTGCCTTGGCCGTCCCGACCGCGCACCGCTGCACCTCGGCGACTTCCGTGTAGCTCAGTCCCAGTACATGCCGGAGCACCACCGGCGCGCGGTGGTGCTCGGGCAGTTCCAGCAACGCCACGACCAGGCGCCGCCGGTCCTCGGCGAGCGCGGCCAGCTCCTCCGGTCCCGGACTGTGGTCCGTCCAGGCGTCGCCGGAGTCCTCCACGGGCACGCCCGTCAGGGCCGGGCGGCGCGAGCAGGTGCGCAGGTGGTTGCGCCAGACGTTGGCGGCGACGGTGAGCAGCCAGGCGCGCGTCTTGAGCTGCCGCCGGCGCTCGCGGTCGTAGCCCTGTAACGCGGTGTAGGCGCGCAGGAAGACGTCCTGTCCCAGGTCGTCCGCCTCGGTGGCCGAGCCGGAGACCCGGAGCAGGAACGTGTACACGGCTCTGCCGTGGACCCGGACCAGCTCGGTGAAGCCGTCGTCGAGGTCCACGGCCAGGAGCTCGGTCAGCTGCCGCTCGGCACTCTCATCCATCACCGAACAGAACACCGGGACGGGGCAAAGGGTTGCAGCGGGGCGGCGGAAACCGCGTAGCGTGCGGTGGACACGGGGCCGGTGCAGGTCAAAACGATCCTGCATCGCCGTGCTGAGGTGGGGCGGGTGGGACTCGAACCCACGGCCGACGGATTATGAGTCCGCTGCTCTAACCGGCTGAGCTACCGCCCCATAGCGGCGTGTCGCGTACAAGTGTGCGCGCCGTCTGCCGCAGCATAGCCGCTCATACGATCTCCTGCCTCGGCTGGTCGGCTTCCGCGCTGCCGCTCATGACCTTGAGGACAGCGCCACGGGCGCGGCGGTTCCGCCGGACATGAAAAAGGACCCCTGAGGGGTCCTCGTTCAGCGCTCCCCCGACTGGACTCGAACCAGTAACCTGCCGGTTAACAGCCGGCTGCTCTGCCAATTGAGCTACGGAGGACCGAAGCTCCCCCGACTGGACTCGAACCAGTAACCTGCCGGTTAACAGCCGGCTGCTCTGCCAATTGAGCTACGGAGGATCGCCTCGTTGCATCGAACGTACCTACCTGGGTATTCGCCAGGGGGCGGTTGCTCGCTGCGACACATACATTAGCGCAAGCAGGGGGGTGCTCCGCCAATCGGTACCCTCGGCGCCAGCGCCGCACCAGATACCTACACACGGGAAGGGTGGCAGCCATGCGCTACCGGCTCACGTTCGTCGTCGGACTGGCCCTCGGTTACGTACTCGGCACCAAGGCCGGACGCGAGCGCTACGAACAGCTGAAGAAGTCGGCCCAGCAGATCGCGCAGAACCCCGCGGTCCGCAACACCGCCGAGACCGCGGCCCAGCAGGGCCGGGTCTACGCCGGCAAGGCCTTCCACACGGTCGGCGACCGCATCCCGGAGTCGGTGACCCACCGGGTCCGCTCGCTGCGGGAGCGCAACGGCCACGGCACCCGCGAGGACGACTGGGGCACCAGCAACACCTGAGCCCCGCTTCCCGGCACCGGCCACGAGCCGGCCGCGGCGGTACGGCAAAATTCTCCGCATGGGGATAGTCGCCGGCTTGGACAGCTCACCGGAGTTCACGCGCATCGTCGTCTGCGACACGGACACCGGTGCCGTACTACGACAGGGGTACGCCCCGCATCCGGTGGAGGGCCGGCCCAGCGACGTCGACCCGCAGGCCTGGCTGCTCTCCCTCGGTGAGGCGGCCGGCGGCGGGCTGCTGGAGGGGGTGCAGGCCATCGGGGTGTCGGCCCAGCAGAACGCCGTGGTCCCCCTGGACGCCCAGGGCGGCACCGTCCGCCCGGCCCTGGTCGGCGGCGACAAGCGCGCACAGGTCGCCGCGGCCGACCTGGTGGACGCGCTCGGCGGCCGGGAGGCGTGGGCGCAGGCGGTCGGCTCTGTGCCGCAGGCCGCGCAGCCGGTCACCAAGCTGCGCTGGCTGGCGAAGACCGAACCGGAGAACGCGCAGCGCACGGCCGTCCTGCTCCAGGCCCACGACTGGCTGGTCTGGCAACTGCTCGGGCGGCCGCTGCGGCGCACCACCGACCGCGGCGGGGCCTCCGGCACCGGCTACTGGTCGGCGGCCACCGGCGCCTACCGCCCCGACCTGGTCGAGCTGGCGCTCGGCCACCACGCGGTGCTGCCGGAGGTGATCGGCCCCTCCGAGGCGGCCGGCACCACTCCGGAGGGGCTGCTGATCTCCGCCGGCACCGGGGAGACCATGGCCGCCGCGTTCGGGCTGGGACTCGGCCTCGGGGACGTGGTGGTGTCGCTCGGCGCCTCCGGCTCCGTGATGGCCGTGCACCCGGAGGCGCTCGCCGACCAGTCCGGGATGATCACCTCGCTCGCCGACGCCACCGGCATGCACCTGCCCGTCGTCACCACCCTGAACGCCGTACGCGCCCTGCGCGGCACCGCCGAACTGCTCGGCCTGCCGGACCTGGAGAGCCTGTCCGACCTGGCGATGAAGTCCACGCCGGGCGCGCACGGGCTGGTGCTGCTGCCGTATCTGGAGGGCGAGCGGACGCCGAACCTGCCGCACACCGCGGGCACCCTCGCGGGGCTGCGGCGCGAGTCGATGAAGCCCGAGCACCTGGCGCGGGCCGCCTTCGAGGGCATGCTCTGCGGGCTGGCGGACGCGCTGGACGTGCTGCGCGGACGGGGTGTGGAGGTGCGCCGGATCTTCCTGCTGGGCGCCGCCGCCGAGCTGCCCGCCGTCCAGGCCTCGGCGCCGTCGCTGTTCGGCGCGCAGGTCGTCGTACCGCAGCCGGCGGACTACGCGGCGATCGGCGCGGCCCGGCAGGCGGCCTGGGCGCTCGGGGTGTCGCAGGGCGCCCTCGATCCGCGCACCCCGCCGGCCTGGCAGGGCGCGGCGGCGCAGGTGCTGGAGCCGGGCGAGGAACTGGCCGTGGGGCAGGCGGTGCGGCAGCAGTTCACGGCGGTGCGGGAGCAGACCCATCCGGGGGCATTCCGCCCATAAAGGGCACAACAGGCCGTAACTCCCCGAAACCCCGGTCCAGTAGAGGAGAAACCTTCGGGTTAATCGGTTGAGGTAACGCGGGTGGAGTGTCCGACGATAGGGGCCAAGGGCAACCGACCAGCCCCTGTCGCCGACCCCGAGAGACGCAGCGTGCTCATACGACTTCTACGGACCTATCTCAGGCCCTACAAGAAACCCATCACCCTTCTGGTGGTGCTCCAGTTCCTCCAGACCTGCGCGACCCTCTACCTGCCCACTTTGAACGCCGACATCATCGACAACGGTGTCGTGAAGGGCGACACGGACTACATCCTGTCCTTCGGCGCCCTGATGATCGGCATCTCGCTGGCGCAGGTCGTGTGCAACATCGGAGCCGTGTACTACGGCGCCCGGACCGCCTCCGCGCTCGGCAGGGACGTGCGCGGTGCCGTCTTCGACCGGGTGCAGTCCTTCTCCGCGCGTGAGGTGGGTCACTTCGGGGCGCCCTCTCTCATCACCCGTACGACGAACGACGTACAGCAGGTCCAGATGCTGGCCCTGATGACGTTCACCCTGATGGTGTCGGCGCCCATCATGTGCGTCGGCGGCATCGTGCTGGCACTCGGCTTGGACGTGCCGCTGTCGGCCGTGCTGATCGCGGTCGTACCGGTGCTCGGCGTCTCCGTGACCCTGATCGTGCGCCGGCTGCGCCCGCTGTTCCGGTCGATGCAGGACCGGCTGGACACGGTCAACCGCGTGCTGCGCGAGCAGATCACCGGCAACCGGGTGATCCGCGCCTTCGTCCGGGACGGCTACGAGCAGGGGCGGTTCGGCCGGGCCAACGGCGAGCTGACCGAGATGCAGCTGGCCACCGGCCGGCTGCTGGCCCTGATGTTCCCGATCGTCATGACGGTGGTGAACCTGTCGTCCATCGCGGTGGTGTGGTTCGGCGCGCACCGGATCGACAGCGGCGGCATGGCCATCGGCGACCTCACGGCGTTCCTCGCCTATCTGATGCAGATCGTGATGTCCGTCATGATGGCCACCTTCATGTTCATGATGGTGCCGCGCGCCGAGGTCTGCGCCGAGCGCATCCAGGAGGTCCTGGACACCTCCTCCAGCGTCGTGCCGCCGGCGGCCGGCGTCACCGAGCTGCGCGCGCACGGGCACCTGGAGATCCGGGGCGCGGGCTTCCGCTACCCGGGTGCCGAGGAGCCGGTGCTGAAGTCCATCGACCTGACGGCCCGGCCCGGCGAGACCACCGCCGTGATCGGCTCCACCGGCAGCGGCAAGTCGACGCTGCTCGGGCTCGTCCCCCGGCTGTTCGACGCCACCGACGGCGAGGTGCTGGTCGACAGCGTGGACGTGCGCGAGGTCGACCCGGTGCTGCTCGCCAAGACCGTCGGGCTCGTCCCGCAGAAGCCGTACCTGTTCGCCGGCACGGTCGCCGGCAACCTGCGCTACGGCAATCCGGACGCCACCGACGAGGAGCTGTGGCACGCGCTGGAGGTGGCGCAGGCCAAGGACTTCGTCACGAAGCTGGAGGGCGGCCTGGAGGCGCCGATCGCGCAGGGCGGCACCAATGTCTCCGGCGGTCAGCGGCAGCGGCTCGCCATCGCCCGCACGCTGGTGCAGCGCCCGGAGATCTACCTCTTCGACGACTCCTTCTCCGCGCTCGACTACGCCACCGACGCCGCCCTGCGCGCCGCGCTGGCGCGGGAGACCGCCGAGGCCACCGTGGTGATCGTCGCCCAGCGGGTGTCGACCATCCGGGACGCGGACCGGATCATCGTGCTGGACGAGGGCCGGGTGGTCGGCTCCGGCCGGCACGCCGAGCTGATGGCATCCAACGAGACCTACCGGGAGATCGTGCTCTCCCAGCTGACGGAAGCGGAGGCCGCCTGATGGCCGGTCCCATGGGACGCATGATGGCCGGGGCCGGCCCCGACCAGCGCTCGATGGACTTCAAGGGGTCGGGCAAACGGCTCGTCGCCCGGTTCCGGCCGGAGCGGCTCACGATCTACGCGCTGCTGCTGTGCGTGGTCGTCAGCGTGGCCCTGAGCGTGGTCGGCCCGAAGATCCTCGGCCGCGCCACCGACCTGGTCTTCGCCGGCCTCATCGGCCGGGAGATGCCGCACGGCGCCACGAAGGAGCAGGTGCTCGACTCCATGCGCGAGCGCGGCCAGGGCCGGGTCGCGGACATGCTGAAGGGCACCGACTTCACGCCCGGCAAGGGCATCGACTTCACCGCCGTGGGGCATGTGCTGCTGCTCGCCCTCGGCACCTTCCTGGTCGCGGGCCTGCTGATGGCGGTCGCGACCCGGCTGGTCAACCGGGCCGTGAACCGCACGATGTACCGGATGCGGGAGGACGTGCAGACCAAGCTGTCGCGGCTGCCGCTGTCGTACTTCGACAAGCGCCAGCGCGGCGAGGTGCTGTCCCGGGCGACCAACGACATCGACAACATCGGGCAGACCCTCCAGCAGTCGATGGGCCAGCTGATCAACTCGGTGCTGACCATCGTCGGCGTGCTGGCGATGATGTTCTGGGTGTCCTGGATCCTGGCGCTGGTGGCGCTCGTCACCGTCCCGCTGTCGTTCGTGGTCGCCACCCGGGTCGGCAAGCGGTCCCAGCCGCACTTCGTGCAGCAGTGGCGCTCCACCGGCAAGCTCAACGCCCACATCGAGGAGATGTACACCGGGCACACGCTGGTGAAGGTGTTCGGGCGGCAGGAGGAGTCGGCGCGGCAGTTCGCCGAGCAGAACGAGGCGCTGTACCAGGCCGCGTTCAAGGCGCAGTTCAACAGCGGCGTCATGCAGCCGCTGATGATGTTCGTGTCGAACCTGAACTACGTGCTGGTGGCGGTCGTCGGCGGTCTGCGGGTCGCCTCCGGTTCGCTGTCCATCGGTGACGTGCAGGCGTTCATACAGTACTCACGGCAGTTCTCCATGCCGCTGACGCAGGTCGCGTCGATGGCGAACCTGGTGCAGTCCGGGGTGGCCTCCGCCGAGCGGATCTTCGAACTCCTGGACGCGGAGGAGCAGGAGGCGGACCCGGTGCCGGGCAAGCGGCCGGCCGAGCTGCGCGGACGGGTGTGCCTGGAGCATGTGTCGTTCCGGTACGACCCCGAGAAGCCGCTCATCGAGGACCTGTCGCTGACGGTGGAGCCCGGGCACACGGTGGCGATCGTCGGCCCGACCGGCGCGGGCAAGACCACGCTGGTCAACCTGCTGATGCGGTTCTACGACGTCTCGGACGGCCGGATCACGCTGGACGGCGTGGACGTCCGCGAGATGACCAGGGACGAGCTGCGGTCCGGAATCGGCATGGTGCTCCAGGACACCTGGCTGTTCGGCGGCACCATCGCGGAGAACATCGCCTACGGCGCCGCGCGCGAGGTGACCCGCGGCGAGATCGAGGAGGCGGCGCGGGCCGCGCACGCGGACCGGTTCATCCGTACGCTGCCCGACGGCTACGACACCGTGATCGACGACGAGGGCACGGGGGTCAGCGCCGGTGAGAAGCAGCTGATCACCATCGCGCGGGCGTTCCTGTCCGACCCGGTGATCCTGGTGCTGGACGAGGCGACGAGTTCCGTGGACACGCGCACGGAAGTGCTGATCCAGAAGGCGATGGCCAAACTGGCGACGGGCCGTACGTCGTTCGTGATCGCGCACCGGCTGTCGACGATCCGGGACGCGGACACCATCCTCGTGATGGAGAACGGGTCGATCGTCGAACAGGGCGCGCACGCCGAGCTGTTGGCGGCCGACGGCGCCTACGCCCGGCTGTACCAGGCGCAGTTCGCGCAGGCCGTGGCCGAGGTGGACTAGGCGCGGGGGCCGCCGCGGCGCGGCGGCCCCTCAGTCCAGGTAGCCCCTGAGCTGATCGGCGAAGGCGTGGTCGCGGAGCTTGCTCAGGGTCTTGGACTCGATCTGCCGGATCCGCTCCCGGGTCACGCCGAACAGCCGGCCGATCTCCTCCAGCGTGCGCGGGCGCCCGTCGACCAGGCCGTAGCGCAGCTGTACGACCTTCCGCTCGCGCTCGCCCAGCGTGGACAGCACCGCGTCGAGGTGCTCGCGCAGCAGCAGGAAGGCCGCCGACTCCACCGGGCTGGCCGCGTCGCCGTCCTCGATGAGGTCGCCGAGGGCGACGTCGTCCTCCTCGCCGACCGGGGTGTGCAGCGACACCGGTTCCTGGGCGAGGCGCAGCACCTCGCGGACCCGCTCGGGCGACAGGTCGAGGTGGGCGCCGACCTCTTCGGCGGTGGGCTCCTGGCCGCGTTCCTGGAGCATCCGCCGCTGCACCCGGACGACCCGGTTGATCAGCTCCACGACGTGCACCGGGACGCGTATGGTGCGGGCCTGGTCGGCCAGCGCGCGGGACATGGCCTGGCGGATCCACCAGGTGGCGTAGGTGGAGAACTTGTAGCCGCGGGCGTAGTCGAACTTCTCCACGGCCCGGATGAGCCCGAGGTTGCCCTCCTGGACCAGGTCCAGCATGGTCAGTCCCCGGCCGACGTACCGCTTGGCGACGGAGACGACCAGCCGCAGGTTCGCCTCGATGAGCCGTCGCTTGGCCATCCGGCCGAGGACGACGAGCCGGTCCAGGTCGAGCGCCAGTTCGCTGTCCAGGTCGGGGGTGCCGCTCAGCTTCTCCTCCGCGAAGAGGCCGGCCTCGACCCGGCGGGCGAGGTCCACCTCCTCGGCGGCGGTGAGCAGCGGGATGCGGCCGATCTCGCGCAGGTACTGCCGGAACAGGTCGGCCGAGGGCCCGCCGGACTCCGTCCGCGCGACGACCGGGACCTCGACCTCCGCGGGCTCCTCCGGATCGTCCGGCTCCTCCGGCCGCTCGGCCTCCTCGGCGGCCGGCTCCGGGTCCAGGCCGGCCCGGCCCTGCGGTGGCACGGCCACGAGAGCGCCGGTCTCCGCGTCCGGCTCGTCCGCTTCGGTGCGGGTGGCGCGGGTGGCGCTGTCGGTCTGGGCGAGGGTCCGGGTCTGCACGGGGGGCGACCTCCAGGATGATCGCTGCGAAGCCGAGCGGCAGCGTGCGCTCCGAGGCTCGGGCACCGCCCCCAGTGTGGGGTACGACACAACACCGCCACGAGGGGCGTGCGGTGACTTTTTGCATCCGTCCGGTGACGGGGTGGTGATCCCGGTGGCTAGAGGGCCGACGGACCCTCGTCCTGGAGGGCCCTGTCGTACCTGGTGAGGATCATCATCTCGTTCTGCACGGCGGCCGACTGGGCCGGATCCGAGTGGCCGAGCCGGGTCAGGGTGCCCTGGAGGTCGGTGAGCCGGCGGGCCACGGCGCGGCGCCGGACGGTGACCAGCTGTTCGCCCGCATAGGTCTCGTCGACCGTGCGGCGCATGATCGCCTCCACCGCCAGCTCGGTCACCATGGCCCGGACCGTGTCGTCGGGGGCCGCCTCCCGGACGCGGACCAGGTACTCCTGCGGGTCCTGGACGCCGTACTCGGCGCCTCCCGCTTCCGCGATGGCCTGGCGCACCGCCGCGTACGGAGGAGCGGTGAACTCGTCGACGCCGTACGCGTCGAACGCGGGCGACACCAGCTCCGGGCGCTGGAGGGCGAGTTTGAGCAGTTCGCGTTCGGTGGCGTAGACCGGGTTGCGCAGGGTGAGGGACGGGCCGGTGTGGGCGGGCCGCGGGGCGTTCTCCCACTGCGCCTGTGCCTGCGGCTGCCGGGGCCGCTGCTGTCCCTTGCCGCCCTCGCGGGCCCAGCGGGCCAGCTGGGCGACGCGGCGGACCACGAACTGGGTGTCGAGGATGCCGAGCATGCCGGCCAGCTCCACGGCCACCTCGTGCTGCGCGCCGCTGTTCTTGATCTTCGCGACGATCGGCGCGGCCTCGTCCAGCGCGGCGGCCCGGCCGGCCGGGGTGTCCAGGTCGTACCGGCTCACGATCTGCCGGAGCGCGAACTCGAAGAGCGGGGTGCGCGGTTCGGCCAGGTCGGCCACCGCCTCGTCGCCCTTGGCGAGCCGCAGGTCGCAGGGGTCCATGCCGTCCGGCGCGATCGCGATGTAGGTCTCGGCGGCGAACTTCTGGTCGTCCTCGAAGGCCCGCAGCGCCGCCTTCTGCCCGGCCGCGTCGCCGTCGAAGGTGAAGATCACCCGAGCGCTGCCGTTGTCCATCAGCAGCCGCCGCAGGATCTTGATGTGCTCGCCGCCGAACGCCGTGCCGCAGGTCGCGATGGCCGTCGTCACCCCGGCGAGGTGGCAGGCCATCACGTCGGTGTAGCCCTCGACCACCACGGCGCGGCTGGTCTTGGCGATCTCCTTCTTCGCCAGGTCGATGCCGTACAGCACCTGGCTCTTCTTGTAGATCGCCGTCTCGGGCGTGTTCAGGTACTTCGGCCCGTTGTCCGCCTCGTACAGCTTGCGGGCACCGAAGCCGACGACCTCGCCGCCGATGTCCCGGATCGGCCACATGAGGCGGCCCCGGAAGCGGTCGATGGGCCCGCGGCGGCCCTCCTGGGCCAGTCCGGAGAGGATCAGTTCCTTGTCGGTGAAGCCCTTGCCGCGCAGATAGCGGGTGAGGTGGTCCCAGCCCTGCGGGCTGTAGCCGACCCCGAAGTGCACGGCGGCGGCCTGGTCGAAGCCGCGCTCGGCGAGGAAGACCCGGCCGGCCTCGGCCTCGGCACCGGTGGCGAGCTGCTCCGCGTACCACTGCGCGGCGACCTTGTGCGCCTCGACCAGGCGGATGCGCTCGCCGCGCTGGTGGGCCGGGTTGTATCCGCCCTCCTCGTACCGCAGCGTGATGCCGGCCTGCGCGGCCAGCCGCTCGACCGCCTCCGAGAAGGAGAGGTGGTCCACCTTCATCACGAAGGTGATGGTGTCGCCGCCCTCCTGGCAGCCGAAGCAGTGGAAGAGTCCCTTGCTCGGGCTGACCTGGAAGGACGGCGACTTCTCGTCGTGGAACGGGCACAGGCCCTTGAGGTTGCCGCCGCCCGCGTTGCGCAGCTGGAGGTACTCGGAGACCACGGCGTCGATCGGGACCGCGTCCCGTACCGCCTTCACGTCCTCGTCGTTGATCCGTCCTGCCACGGATGAATTCTACGGGGGCGCGGTGACGCTTCCGGTGCCTTCGGGGGTCACGGGACGAGCCCGGCGAGCGGCACGTGCGGGTCCGACAGGGCCTCGACGTTCACCCGGGCCCGGGAACGGATCAGGTTCTGGATCGGCTCTGTGACATCCCACACGTTCACGTTCATCCCGGCCAGCACGCGCCCCTCGCGCACCCAGAACGCGATGAACTCCCGCTTGCCCGCGTCACCCCGGATCACCACCTCGTCGTACGACCCGGGCGGCGCCCACCCGCTGTACTCCATGCCCAGGTCGTACTGGTCGGTGAAGAAGTACGGCACGCGGTCGTAGGTGACGTCCCGGCCGAGCATCGCGCGCGCCGCGGCCGGGCCGCCGTTCAGGGCGTTCGCCCAGTGCTCCACCCGCAGCCGGGTGCCGAACAGCGCGAGCGGGAAGGACGCCACGTCGCCGGCCGCGTAGATGTCGGGGTCGGACGTGCGCAGCCGCTCGTCCACCACGATGCCGCCGCCGTGCGCCCGGCCGGCGATCTCCAGCCCGGCCGCCTCGGCGAGCGCCACCCGCGGTGCCGCGCCGATCGCCGCGAGGACGGCGTGCGCCGGGTGCTCCTCGCCGTCGTCGGCGCGGGCCGCGAGGACCACGCCGTCCTGGCCGACGATCTCGGTGAGCCGGACCCCGAAGTGGAAGCGGACGCCGTGCTCGCGGTGCAGTTCGGCGAAGACGTTGCCCAGCTCCGGCCCGAGGACGCCGTGCAGCGGGGTCGGCTCCGGTTCGATCACCGTCACCTCGGCGCCGTACTCCCGGGCCGCCGCCGCGGCCTCCAGCCCGATCCAGCCGGCGCCCGCGATCACCAGGTGCCCGTTGGCCCGGCCGAGGTGCTGGAGGACCCCCTTGAGGCGTTCGGCGTGCGCGAGGCGGCGCAGGTGGTGGACGCCCGCCAGGTCGGTGCCGGGGATGTCCAGGCGGCGCGGTTCGGCGCCGGTGACCAGCAGCAGCTTGTCGTAGCGGACGAGGGTGCCGTCGTCACCGAAGCGGACCGTCTTCGCCGTGCGGTCGACGCGGTCCACGGTCTGGCCGAGGTGCAGCTCGACGTCGTGCCGCGCGTACCAGGCGGGCTCGTGCACGAAGACGCTGTCGCGCTCCTCCTTGCCGAGCAGGAAGCCCTTGGACAGCGGCGGACGCTCGTACGGGTGGTCGCGTTCGTCGCAGATCAGTATCACCCGTCCGCTGAAACCCTCCGCCCGGAGCGTCTCGGCCGCCTTCGCACCGGCGAGACCGCCTCCGACGATGACGAATGTCTGATCCGCGTCGACCACTTGATGCCTCCTCTTGAGGTTTCCGCCACATGGGAGCCTCCCGCACGGAGCGTGATGCGGGAAGAGGGTGTGACCCGATCAGGCCACGGAGTGTCACGTTCCCGTCACCCGCGTCCCGTCAGTCTCGCGTGCAGCGACAGCGCGGAGCCGTCGGTGAGGGAGGCGATCTGGTCGACGATCACCCGCTTGCGCGCCCGGTCGTCGTCCGCCGCGTCGAACAGCGCGCGGAACTGGGGGTCCAGTCCGTCGGGCGCGCGGGCGGTCAGCGCCTCGGCCAGCTCGGCGACGATCACCCGCTGGTCGGCGCGCAGCCGCTCCTGCTCGGCGCGCTGCATCACATAGCGGTCCGCGACCGCCTTGAGCACCGCGCACTCCATCCGGGTCGCGCGGGGTACGACCAGCCGGGCGGCGTACCGGGTGAGCCGGCCCCTGCCGTACGCGGCGCGCGTGGCGGTCTCGGCGGCCAGGCAGAACCGGCCGATGAGCTGGCTGGTGGCGTCCTTCAGCCGGGCCTGGGCGACGGCCGTGCCGTCGTAGCCGTGCGGCCACCACTCCTCGTCCTGGAGGCGGTCCAGCGCGGCGGAGAGTTCGGCCGGGTCGGTGCCGGCGGGGACGTAGCGGCCGACGGCCACCTCGAACACCGCCTGCCGTTCCGGCTCCGCCTCCAGGCAGTTGGGGTCGATGTGACCGGCGTGCAGTCCGTCCTCGACGTCGTGCACCGAGTAGGCCACGTCGTCCGACCAGTCCATGACCTGCGCCTCGAAGCAGGTGCGGGTGCCGGGGGCGTGGGCCCGGACCCAGTCGAACACCGCGCGGTCGTCGTCGTACACGCCGAACTTCGGCGACCCGGGCGCGGTGGGGTGCCCGCCGCGCGGCCAGGGGTACTTGGTGGCGGCGTCCAGGGTGGCGCGGGTGAGGTTGAGGCCGACGGAGCGGTCCTCGGTGAACCGTTTCGGCTCGATGCGGGTGAGGAGCCTGAGGGACTGGGCGTTGCCCTCGAAACCGCCGCAGTCGTCGGCGAACTCGTTCAGCGCGGTCTCGCCGTTGTGGCCGAAGGGCGGATGACCGAGGTCGTGGGCGAGGCAGGCCGCCTCCACCAGGTCCGGGTCACAGCCGAGGGCCGCGCCCAGTTCCCGGCCCACCTGGGCGCATTCCAGGGAGTGGGTGAGGCGGGTGCGCGGGCTGGCGTCCCAGGCCTGGCTCCTGGTTCCCGGGGTCACCACCTGCGTCTTGCCGGCCAGGCGGCGCAGCGCGCCCGAGTGGAGGATGCGGGCGCGGTCGCGCTGGAAGGCGGTACGGCCTGGTCGTTTGTCGGGTTCGGGGGCCCAGCGTTCGGCTGACGACGGGTCGTACGCGGTGGCGAGTGCGGTGCCTTCCATGGGTCGACAGTAAGCCTGATCGCCCGCCGGGTTCTCCTCCCGGGCGGCCGCGGGACCTCAGGCGGCCGACGTCCACGGTGCGGCGACGCTCTGTTCGTAACGGTGCAGGACCAGGCGGGCCATCGTCTCGTGCGCGCCCAGGGGGTCCGAGGCGATCCACGGCGCCGCCTGCGCGCACTGCGTCGCGAAGCGGCCCGGGGCCGTGAAACAGGACGCCACCGCCACCCGGTGCCGGCCGCGGGCCGCCAGCGCGCGCAGTGCCGTCGGGACCGTCGGGGTCGCCGCGCAGGCGTAGGCGGGGATCACCGGGACGCCGAGGCGGGCGGCCAGGAGGCGGGCCGTGCGGCGGGTGTCCGCGGCCGAGTCCGCGTCGCGCGAGCCCGCGGCCGCGAGGACGACCGCGGTCGTGCGGCGGGCGGTGCCGTCCGGGGCGGCCGGCCAGCCGGCCTCGGTCAGGCGGGCGTGCAGGGCCTCGGCGAGCAGCGGGTGCGGGCCGAGCGGCGGGGCCGCGCGGATGTCGCCGCGGGCCGCCGCGGCCAGCTCCGGGATGTCCTGCTTGACGTGGTAGCCCCGGCTGAGGAGCAGCGGGACGAGGACGGCGCGGGTGTCGCCGAGGGCCGCGAGGGTGTCGGGCAGCAGGGGCTCGTTCAGTTCGATGTGGCCCAGGTGGACCGGCAGGCCGGGGCGCAGTGCGCGGACTTGTGCCATGAGGGCCCGAACGGTGGTGAGCGCCCGCGGGTCGCGGCTGCCGTGGGCGACCAGGACCAGGGCCGGCGGTGCCGGGCGGCGGCGGCCGAGCGCGGTGACCGGCCGGGTGCGGAGTGGGATCGTCGCCGTCATGGCAGGATCCTGGCCCCCGGAGGTTGCGCCCCCGTTGCCGGGCCGTCACGGGCATTTTCCATGCCATCACCACGGCCGGCGGCGGAGTGTGAGGCGAACCGGACCGGTGCCGGCGGCGTCCTCCATGGTCGGGGACGATCAAGGGGGGCACCGTATGAGATTCCGCAGGCCGCGATGGCCGCGCAGCCGGGCCGGGCAGCGGCGGCTGCTGTGGGCCGTGATGGCCGGGTGTGTGCTGGCGCTGCTGCCGGCGACCTGGCTGCGCCTGTCCACGGCGGACCGGCTGCGCGGCACGGCGGACGTGCCGCGCGCCGAGGTCGCGGTGGTGTTCGGGGCGGGGCTGTGGCACGGCAGGCCGTCGCCGTACCTCGCGCACCGGCTGGACGCGGCGGCGACGCTGTACCGGGCGGGGCGCGTCGAGGTCGTCCTGGTCACCGGCGACAACGGCCGCGAGGACTACGACGAGCCCGACGCGATGCGCGCCTACCTCACCCGGCACGGGGTGCCGGACGGGCGGATCGTCGGCGACTACGCCGGGTTCGACACCTGGGACTCCTGCGTCCGGGCCAAGCGGATCTTCGGGGTGGACCGGGCGGTGCTGATCAGCCAGGACTTCCACATCCGGCGCGCGGTGGCGCTGTGCGAGGCGGCGGGGGTGGACTCGTACGGCGTCGGGGTGGCCGCCGAACACGACGCGACCTGGTACTACGGCGGGACGCGGGAGCTGTTCGCGGCGGGCAAGGCGGCGCTGGACGCGGTGTTCCGGCCGGACCCGCGGTTCCTCGGGCCACGGGAGCCGGGGGTGGCGCGGGCGCTGGCCGCCGGGCGGTGACGCCCGCCCTCACGGCGGGCCGGGCGGCGCGGGGAGGTCGCCGTGCCGGGGGTGTAACCGGAGTCGGCCCGGGGGCGTAACACGCCGGACGCACGCTGGGCGGCATGGAGAACACCTCGACGCCCACCCACTGCCCGTACTGCGCCTTGCAGTGCGGGATGAACATCACGCCCCTGCCCCGGGGGGGCGTCGAGGTCACCGAACGCCCGGACTTCCCGGTCAACCGGGGCGCGCTGTGCGGCAAGGGCCGTACGGCGGCCGAGGTGCTGTCCCCGGCGGTGCGGCTGACCACCCCGCTGGTGCGGGAGGGCGGGCGGCTGGTGGCGGCGGACTGGCCGGAGGCCCTGGACCGGATCGCCGGACGGCTCGCGGCGACCCGGGAGCGGTACGGGCCGGACGCGCTCGGAGTGTTCGGCGGGGGCGGGCTGACCAACGAGAAGGCGTACGCGCTGGGCAAGTTCGCGCGGGTGGTGCTGGGCACCTCGCAGATCGACTACAACGGCCGGTTCTGCATGTCGTCGGCCGCGGCGGCGGGCGTGAAGGCGTTCGGCCTGGACCGGGGGCTGCCGTTCCCGCTGGAGGACATCCCGAGGACGGGCTGCGTGATCCTCGTCGGCTCCAACCCGGCCGAGACGATGCCGCCGTCGCTCAGGTTCTTCACCGAGCTGCGGGAGAACGGCGGCACGCTGATCGTCGTGGACCCGCGCCGGACGAAGACCGCCGAACAGGCCGACCTGCACCTGGCGCCCCGGCCCGGCACCGATCTGGCCCTCGCCCTCGGCCTGTTGCACCTGGTGGTGGCGGAGGGCCGGACGGACGAGGAGTACATCCGGGAGCGGACCACGGGCTGGGAGGAGGCCCGGGCCGCGGCGATGGCGCACTGGCCGGAGTACGTGGAGCGGATCACCGGCGTGCCGGTGCCCCGGCTGCGCGAGGCGGTACGGATGTTCTGCGAGCCCGAGGCGGCGATGGTGCTCACCGCGCGCGGGCCGGAACAGCAGTCCAAGGGCACGGACACGGTGGGCGCGTGGATCAACCTGTGCCTGGCGACCGGCCGGGCGGGACGTCCGCTGTCCGGGTACGGCTGCCTGACCGGGCAGGGCAACGGGCAGGGCGGGCGCGAACACGGCCAGAAGGCCGACCAGCTGCCCGGCTACCGCAAGCTGGACGACCCGGCGGCGCGGCGGCACGTGGCCGGGGTGTGGGGCGTGGACCCGGACAGCCTGCCGGGTCCCGGACGCAGCGCGTACGAGCTGCTGGACGCGCTCGGCACGGACGTACGGACGCTGCTGCTGATGGGCTCCAACCCGGTGGTGTCGGCCCCGCGCGCGGCGCACGTCGAGAAGCGGCTGCGCTCGCTGGACTTCCTGGCCGTGGCCGACGTGGTGCTGTCGGAGACGGCGGAGCTGGCGGACGTGGTGCTGCCGGTGACCCAGTGGGCGGAGGAGACGGGCACGACGACCAGCCTGGAGGGCCGGGTGCTGCTGCGCCGCCGGGCGGTCGCGCCGCCGCCGGGCGTCCACAGCGACCTGTACGTCCTGCACGAGCTGGCCGGCCGGCTCGGCGTGGAGAAGGGCTTCCCGACCGACCCGGAGGAGGTCTTCGGCGAACTGCGCCGCGCCAGCGCGGGCGGCCCGGCGGACTACTCGGGCATCACCTACCGCCGCCTGAGCGAGGAGAACGGCGTCTTCTGGCCCTGCCCGGAGGAACCGGCCGGGGAATCGCGAACCGACACCGGGGTGACGTCCCCGGCAGCCCTGCCCGACACCGGGTTCGCAGCCGTGGCCGCGCTGACCGGCGCCCCGGCGGCGGAGGCCCTGCCCGGCGAGCCGGACGCAGCCCCGGCCGCCCTGCCGGACAGCGGACACACAGCCCCGGCCGCCCTGCCCGGCGAGCCGGACGCAGCCCGGGCAGCCCTGCCCAGCGTCCCCGCACCGAAAGCCCCGCCCGCCGGCCCCGCACCGGAGGCCCCGTCCGTCGACGCAGCCCCCGACGCGGCCTCCGACGCCTCGCCCGGCAGCCCGGTACCGGACGCCGGTTCCGGTGACGGCGAGCGGCCCCCGCGTGCCGTCGGGCACCATCCCGGTACGCCTCGTCTCTTCCTCGACCGTTTCGCCACCCCGGACGGCCGGGCCCGGTTCGTGGCCGTGGCGCACCGGGCGACCGCCGAGGAGCCGGACGCCGAGTATCCGCTGCTGCTGACCACCGGCCGGGTGGTGTCCCAGTACCAGTCGGGGGCGCAGACCCGGCGCGTGGCGGAGCTGAACGCGGCGGCCCCGGGACCGTTCGTGGAGCTGCACCCCCGGCTCGCGGCCCGGCTGGGCGCGGCCGACGGCGACCCGCTGGCCGTGGTCTCGCGGCGCGGCCGTGCCGTGGCGCCGGCCCGGATCACCGACACGATCCGCCCGGACACCGTCTTCATGCCGTTCCACTGGCCGGGCGAGGGCCGCGCCAACACCCTCACCAACCCGGCCCTGGACCCCACGTCCCGGATGCCGGAGTTCAAGTCGTGCGCGGTGCGGGTGGAGGTCGTACGGCGGTCGTAGGGCCGCGGACGGAGCGCGGATCGGTCCCGGGGACGCGGCGGGCACGGACGGAGTCGCGTAGGTTCGGGGCATGTCCGACGAACAGCGGTACGACCTCGACGCCTATCTGGACCGCATCGGCTTCAAGGGCGAGCGGCGGGCCGATCCGGCCACGCTGCGGGGCGTACACCTGGCGCATGCGCTGGCGCTGCCCTTCGAGAACCTGGACCCGGTGCGCGGCTCGGCCCCCTCCCTGGAGCCCGCCGACCTGACGGCCAAGATGGTGCGCGGCCGGCGCGGCGGCTACTGCTACGAGCACAACACCCTGCTCCGGCTGGCGCTGGAGGCGCTCGGGTTCCGGGTGACGCCGCTGGCCGGCCGGGTGACGGTGGGCGCCGAGACCCCGCAGAGCCGGCCGCGTACGCACGCGATGCTCCGGGTGGAGGTGGCCGGCGAGCCGTGGCCGTATCTGGCGGACGTCGGCTTCGGCTCGGTCGGCGCGCTGCTGCTGCCGGTGCCGCTGGTGGCCGGCACCGAGTACGAGGGCGCCGGACGCCGGCACCGGCTGGCCCCGCTGCCGCACGACGGGCCGCTCCCGCTGTGGGAGTTGCAGACGCGGGACCGGCGGACCGGGCGGTGGGCCGGCCAGTACGCGTTCACCCAGGAGTCGTTCACCGCGCCGGACCTGGAAGTGTTCAACTGGTTCGTCGGCACCCACCCGCGCTCCCCGTTCACCCGCCGCCCCTACCTCCAGCGGACCCTCCCCGGCGGTCGCCACCTCTCCCTGGACGGAGCCCTGCTCACCGAGACCCTCGCGGACGGCACGGTCACGCAACGCACGCTGACCGGAGAGGCGGAGGCGCGGCGGGTGGCGGAGGAGGAGTTCGGCATCGACGTGCCCGAGGGGACCGTCCTGCTCGGCTGAGCACGACCGCGTGGAGGCCGCGCACCCCGGCCTCACGGAAACGATTCCCTACCCCCGTCGCCCCGCCACACCTCCCTCCGAAGATCCACGAAGCTCCTCGGCAGCGCTATGGACATGACATGTCATGCTCACTTAAATCTTTGGGACATCAGCGCCACCCCCACGCCTGACGGGCGCCTTCCCGAGGAGACAGATGAGCCGGACACGGCAGCACGTCCGAGGAACCCGCCGCACGCTCACCGCCGGTGTCGCCGCCGCCACCGCGACCCTGCTGGCCGTCGGCCTCTCCCCCGCCGCCCACGCCGGCGGCGGACCGACCCGGGCCACCGCGATCGAGAACGCGGCCTCCGCGCTCCTGGCCCACGCCTCCGCGCTGGGCCTCACCGCGCCGCAGGACACCGGCGTGCGGGACGTGATCGTGGACAAGGACGGCACCCAGCACGTCCGCTACGACCGCACCTACCGCCATCTGCCGGTCCTCGGCGGCGACTTCGTCGTCCACCTGGCCCCGGACGGCACCTACCGGGGCGCCGACCGCGCCACCCGGCGGACCGTCTCCGTGCCCACCGTCACACCGGAGGTCCCCGGCCCCGAGGCCGCCCGGCTCGCGGTGGACGCCCTGCGCGCGGCCCACCCCGGCACACCGCTGAAGCAGGCCAAGGCCAGGCCCGAGCTGGTGGTCGACGCGCTGCACGGCACGCCCAGGCTGGCCTGGCGCACCACCGCCGTCGGCCTGGACTCGCTCGGCAACCCCGTCGCCCGGACCGTGCTGACCGACGCCCGCGGCGGCGCGCGGATCGACGCCTGGGACAGCATCGAGACCGCCACCGGCGACGGCGCCTCCCTCTACAGCGGGACCGTGCCGCTGGAGACCACCCAGTCCGGGTCGTCGTACCAGCTCAAGGACCCGACCCGGGGCAACACCTACACCGGTGACGCGGAGAACAAGACCGACCTGTGCATCTTCGGCATCTGCCTCAGCCGGGCCCCCGCGACCCTGTTCTCGGACGCCGACAACCACTGGGGCACGGGCGCCACGGCGGACCGCGCCTCGGCCGCCGTCGACGCCCAGTACGGCACCGACGAGACCTGGGACTACTACAAGAACGTCCACGGCCGCAACGGCATCGCCGGGGACGGCAAGGGCTCGTACAACCGCGTCCACTACGGCAGCAACTACAACAACGCGTTCTGGGACGACAGTTGCTTCTGCATGACGTACGGCGACGGCGACGGGACCACCTTCGGCCCGCTGGTCGCCCTCGACGTCGCCGGGCACGAGATGTCCCACGGCGTGACCTCGAAGACGGCCGCGCTGGCCTACTCGGGCGAGTCCGGCGGGCTGAACGAGGCCACCTCCGACATCCTCGGCACGATGGTGGAGTGGTACGCGGACAACCCCTCCGACGCCGGTGACTACCTCATCGGCGAGGAGATCGTGAAGCCCGGGTTCGGCAAGGTGGCCCTGCGCTTCATGGACAAGCCCTCCAAGGACGGCAGTTCGGCGGACTACTGGAGCTCGTCGGTCGGCAACCTCGACGTCCACTACTCCTCCGGCGTCGCCAACCACTTCGCCTACCTGCTCGCCGAGGGCAGCGGCGCGAAGACCATCAACGGCGTCGGCTACGACTCGCCGACCTCCAACGGCTCCACGGTCACCGGCATCGGCCGGGACAAGGTCGGCAAGATCTGGTACCGGGCGCTGACGGTCTACATGACGTCCTCGACGAACTACAAGGGCGCCCGCACGGCGACCCTGAACGCGGCGAAGGACCTCTACGGCACCGGCAGCGCGGAGTACAACGCCGTGGCGGCGGCCTGGAGCGCGGTCAACGTCGCCTGACCCCCGTGCCGCTCCAAGGGGCCGGTGCCCGGCCGGGCACCGGCCCGCGGTGTGCGCGCCGACGGACGCTGACGTGCCGTCACCCGTTCACCGGCTCCACCGCTCCATTCGTGTTCTTTTCATACTTCTCTCTCCCGGCCGCCCCGCGCCCGCCCGCGACCTGCCCGAACGTCATCCGGGCTGGTCCGTGCGGGTGGCGGGGCCGCCACCCGTTCGCCGCATTCCTGACGCTCCCTCAGGAAGCGGTCCGGCCGCCGAGCCACTTATCTCGGTAGGGCAGGGGCGCACCCCTGGACGAGTCGGACAAAGCTCTGGGGAGCACCATGCGACGCACTGCCCGTCTCCTGGCCGGTACCGCGCTCACCGTGGCCGCCACGGCACCCGTCCACGCCATGGCGGCCACGGAACCGACGGCCCCGGGCCCGGCCGGCCGGCTGGACGTCCGGCCGGCCACCGTGACGCCCGGCGGCCAGGTCACCGTGCACACGGCCGCGTGCGGGTCCCCGGGCACCGCGACCGGGGACGCCGGGGCGCTCGGCGCCGGCACCTTCCCGCTGGCGCCCGGCGCCGAGGACAGCCAGGCGACCGGCCGGTTCCGGGTGCCGCCGAGCGCGCAGCCGGGGACGTACGAGATCGTCGCCCGGTGCGCCGAGGGGGACCGGCAGGTGGCGGGCGAACTGGTGGTGGCCCTCAGCGCGGCGCACGCACAGGTGCGGCCGCGGGGAAGCGTGAAGACGGGGGTCGGCGGCGGACTGGGCCCCGACCCCGTACAGACCACGGCGGGTGTGGCGGCACTGGCCGTCGCCGCCGCGGGCGGTACCTGGCTCCTGCATCGCCGGGCGAGAGGCGACGGGATCTGACGGACACCCTCCGCTGTCCGTCCACCGGTACCGCACAACCCGCCCCCTCCGGGTCCGACGCCCCTCGCGGCCCGGAGGAGGCGGGCATCTCAGGACACCTGACGAGAGGGGTTCCCCATGCGTCGGAGCGGCGGGAGGGCCGGGGACGCCGTCATAGCCGCCGTCACACTCGTGGCCCTCGGCTCGGGAGTGTGGCTGCTCGGCGGCACCGGAGCACGGACCCCGCCGCAGCCGGCGGCCGCCGAGGGCCGGACCGAGCCCGGCGGCGACCGGCACACGGCCCCCGCCCTCGACCCCTCCCCGCCGCTGCGGATCCGCATCCCCGCGATCGGTGTCGACGCGCCCCTGACCGGCCTGTCCCTCACCCCCTCCGGCAGCCTGGACGCCCCGCCCGCGAAGGAGCCGAACCTGGCCGGCTGGTACGAGGCCGGGACCACGCCCGGCGAGACGGGCACCGCGATCGTCGCCGGCCACGTGGACAACGCCGACGGCCCCGCCGTCTTCTACCGCCTCGGCGCGCTCCGGCGCGGCACCCGGATCGAGGTGGACCGCCGGGACGGCACCGTGGCGCTGTTCACCGTGGACGCCGTGGAGGTGTACGCGGCCCGCGACTTCCCCGACGACAAGGTGTACGGCGCCGCGCCCCGTCCCGAACTCCGCGTCATCACCTGCGGCGGCGGCTACTCGAAGACCACCGGCTACCAGGGCAACGTCGTGGTGTTCGCGCACCTGACGGGCAGCCGCTGACCGCACTGCGCGAACCGTCAGCCCACCGCCGGCTGCCCGCCCAGCACGTGCTCCTTGCCCCACGCCCCCAGCGGCGCCAGCGCCTCGTTCAGCCGGTCGCCGGCCTCCGTCAGCGAGTACTCGACGCGCGGCGGCACCTCGGCGTGGTCCTCGCGGTACACGATGCCGTCCGCCTCCAGCTCGCGCAGCTGCGCGGCGAGCACCTTCTCCGTGACGCCCGGCAGCAGCCGCCGCAGCTCACCGAACCGGCGGGTGCCCTCCCCCAGCGCCCACAGGATCGACACCTTCCACTTGCCGTCGATGATGTCCATCGCCGCGTCCGTGCCGCAGACATACGCCCCCGGCCGCCGTCCCACCGGCATGGTGTTCCCCCTTCCGACCTGCACCCTTCCCTGCGGGTAACCACCCACTCCGAAGTACGTACTTATGCGCGGCGGCTCCCCCGGCGAGCCTAGTCGTCATGAACGACAACTCCCTTTCCTCCGGCCCCCCTACCCCTCTGACCCTGCTCGGCACCGGCGCGATGGGCACCGCGCTCGGACGGGCCTGGCTCGCCGCCGGGCATCCGCTGACCGTCTGGAACCGCACGCCGCGGCGGGCGGACGCGCTGACCGCCGAGGGCGCGGTGGCGGCCGGCAGCGCGGCGGAGGCGGTGGCCGCGAACCGGCTCGTCGTGGCCTGTCTGCTGGACGACGCCTCGGTGGGCGCCGCCCTGGAAGGTGCCGACCTGGCCGGCCGCGACCTGGTGAACCTCACCACCGGCACGCCCGCCGACGCCCGCGCCCGCGCCGCCTGGGCCGAGGAACGCGGCGCCCGGCTGCTGGACGGCGGGATCATGGCCGTACCGCCGATGATCGGCGCGCCCGGCGCCTTCGTGTTCTACAGCGGTGACCGGGAGCTGTTCGAGGAGCACCGAGGCACCCTCGCCGTCCCGGCCGGCACCGAGTACGTCGGCGCCGGCCCCGCCCTCGCCGCGCTGCACGACGTGGCGCTGCTGACCGGCATGTACGGCATGTTCGCGGGCATCACGAGCGCCTTCGCGCTGCTGCGGGACACGGAGGTGGCCCCCGAGGAGTTCGCGCCGCTGCTCGTGTCCTGGCTGACCGCGATGGCCGGCCAGGCGCACGGCATGGCCGCCCGGCTGGCGTCCGGCGACTACACCACCGATGTCGTCTCCCACCTCGCGATGCAGGTCGCGGGCACCGGCACCCTGTTGCGTACGGCCGAAGAGCAAGGAGTGAGCGCGGAACTGGTCACCCCCTTCTTCGACCTCATGCGGCGCCGCCTGGCCGACGGCCACGGCGCGGAGGACACCACCGGCCTGGTGCACCTGCTCCGGACCCGGTGACCGGCCTCACCAGCCTCCCCGGCTCCCCCGCAGACCCCTCACACCCTCCGCCTCTCCCCGCTGAGGGCAGCGTTCCTCCCGGGAAACAGCCGTGATGCCGCCGGGTAACGTCCGGGCCGCACGCTCGGGGACATGACCTCGAATACGCGTGTGGTGGTGATCGGCGCCGGCCTCGCGGGCGTGCGGCTCGCCCGGCGGCTCGGTGAGCTGGGCACGCCCGCGCTGCTCGTCGGCGACGAGGAGCACGCGCCGTACAACCGTGTGCTCCTCGCCGAGGTGCTGGCCGGCCGGTACGCCCCGGAGGTGATCACCCTCCCGCCGCCCGCCGGCCTGCTGCGCACCCGCGTCACCGGCATCGACCGGGCCGCCCGCACCGTCTCCTGCGCCGACGGCATGTCGATCGCCTACGACAGGCTGGTCCTGGCCACCGGCTCCAACCCGGTGCTGCCCCCGCTGCGCGGCCTGTTCACGCCCGACCGCCGGCTGCCCGAAGGCGTCCACGCCTTCCGCACCCTGGACGACTGCCTGGGCCTGGCGAAGGCGGTCCGGCCCGGGGTGCGCGCGGTCGTCATCGGCGGCGGCCTGCTCGGCGTCTCCGCGGCCCGCGCGCTGGCCGCGCGCGGCGCCCAGGTGGTCCTCGCGCAGCAGGCCGAGCGGCTGATGGAGCGCCAGCTCGACCCGGACGCCTCCCGGCTGGTGCTGCGCCACCTCACCGACCTCGGTGTGGAGGTGCACACCGAGTGCCGGGTGCGGGACGTGCGCTGCGTGGCCGGCGCGGTCCGCTCGGTGGAGCTGGCCGACGGCTACGCCCTCGACGCCGACCTCGTGGTCCTCGCCTGCGGGGTTCGGCCCCGCACCAAACTCGCCGAGCAGGCCGGTCTCGCCGTCGGCAAGGGCGTCCTCGTGGACGACGAGCTGCGCACCTCCGACCCGCTCGTCCACGCTATCGGCGACTGCGCCCAGCACGACGGCACCGTCTACGGCCTCGCCGAGCCGGCCCTCGAACAGGCCGACGCACTCGCCGAGTTGCTCGCGGGCGACACCGCCGCCCGCTATCGCGGCACCCGTTCCCTGACCCGGCTCACCCTGACCGGTCCCGGCTCCCCCTTCGACCTCGCCGCGTTCGGCGAGACCGAGGCGCGCCCCGGCGACGACGTCGTGCGGCTCGCCGACGCCACCCGGGGCACCTACCGCAAGGTCGTCGTCCGCGACGACCGCCTGGTCGGCGGGGTCCTCGTCGGCGAACTCGGGACCGTCGGCGCGCTCGCCCGCGCCTGGGAGGGAGCGGAGCCGCTCCCCGACGACGGGCCCCTGCTGCACCTGCTCACCAACGATGGAGGCTCCTGAATGTCCGCCACCCCGGAGGCCACCCCCACGATCGTGCTCGTCGGCCACGGCATGGTCGGCCAGCGCTTCCTCGAAGCGCTCGCCGAGCGCGGCCTGACCGCCACGCACCGCGTGGTCGTGCTGTGCGAGGAGCCGCGTCCGGCGTACGACCGCGTGCAGCTCACCTCGTACTTCTCGGGGAAGACCCCCGAGGACCTCTCCATGACCGACATGGAGTTCGTCAAGGACCACGGCATCGAGCTGCACATCGGCGACCCGGCCGAGACGATCGACCGCGCGGCGCGGAAGGTGACCGCCCGCTCGGGCCTGGTCGTGGACTACGACGTCCTCGTCCTGGCCACCGGCTCCTACCCGTTCGTGCCGCCGGTACCGAACAAGGACGCCACCGGCTGCTTCGTCTACCGGACCATCGAGGACCTGCTCGCCATCGAGGAGTACGCGAAGTCCCGGGCGAAGACCGGTGCCGTGGTCGGCGGCGGGCTGCTCGGCCTGGAGGCCGCCGGCGCGCTCAAGGGGCTCGGACTGAACGCGCACATCGTGGAGTTCGCGCCGCGCCTGATGCCGGTGCAGGTCGACGAGGGCGGCGGCGCGGCCCTGCTGCGGACCATCGAGCAGATGGGCCTGACGGTCCACACCGGCGTGGGCACCCAGGAGATCGTGACCGGCCCCGACGGCGCCGTCACCGGCATGAAGCTGTCCGACGGCTCCGAACTCGCCGCCGACATGGTGGTGTTCAGCGCCGGCGTCCGCCCCCGCGACCAGCTGGCCCGGGACGCGGGCCTGACGGTCGGCGAGCGCGGCGGCATCGCGGTGGACGAGCAGTGCCGGACCGTGTCCGACCCGCACGTCTTCGCGATCGGCGAGTGCGCGCTGGCCGCCGACGGCCGGGTGTACGGACTGGTGGCGCCGGGCTACGAGCAGGCCGAGACGGCCGCCGCGACCATCGCCGCCGACGAGGCGTCCTTCACCGGCGCCGACCTGTCCACCAAGCTGAAGCTGCTCGGCGTGGACGTCGCCTCCTTCGGCGACGCGCACGGCACCACCGAGGACTGCCTCGACGTCGTCTACTCCGACTCGCGCGCGGGCCTGTACAAGAAGCTGGTCATCGGCGCGGACGGCACCCTGCTCGGCGGCATCCTGGTCGGCGACGCGGAGGCGTACGGCACCCTGCGCGCGCTCACCGGCTCGGTGCCGCCGATCTCCCCCGAGTCGCTCGTCCTGCCCGCCGGAGCCGATTCGGGGGCCCAGCTCGGCCCGTCCGCCCTCCCGGACGACGCGATCATCTGCTCCTGCCACAACGTCAGCAAGGGCACGATCCGCGGCGCGGTCACCGAGCACGGTTGCGTGACCGTGCCCGAGGTGAAGAAGTGCACCAAGGCCGGCACCGGCTGCGGCAGTTGCGTGAAGGTGCTGGGCCAGCTGCTCACCGCCGAGCTGGAGGCGTCCGGCGTCGAGGTCGACAAGGGGCTGTGCGGCTGCTTCTCCCAGACCCGCGAGGAGCTGTACGAGATCGTCCTCGCGCTGCGCATCACCTCGTACCGGGAGCTGCTGGACCGTCACGGCCGCGAGGACGCCCGGGGCGGCGAGGGCTGCGAGGTGTGCAAGCCGACGGTCGGCTCGATCATCGCCTCCCTCGCCCCTTCCATCGGCGCGAGCGGCTATGTCCTGGACGGCGAGCAGGCCGCGCTCCAGGACACCAACGACCACTTCCTCGCCAACCTCCAGAAGAACGGCTCGTACTCGGTGGTGCCGCGCATCCCCGGCGGGGAGATCGCGCCCGAGAAGCTGATCGTGATCGGCGAGATCGCCCGGGACTTCGGCCTCTACACGAAGATCACCGGCGGTCAGCGGATCGACATGTTCGGCGCCCGGGTGGAGCAGCTGCCGCTGATCTGGGCCCGGCTGGTGGACGCCGGCTTCGAGTCCGGGCACGCCTACGGCAAGGCGCTGCGCACGGTGAAGTCCTGCGTGGGCTCCACCTGGTGCCGCTACGGCGTGCAGGACTCGGTCCGGATGGCGATCGACCTGGAGCTGCGCTACCGGGGCCTGAGGTCCCCGCACAAGCTGAAGTCGGCGGTCTCCGGCTGCCAGCGCGAGTGCGCGGAGGCGCAGTCGAAGGACTTCGGTGTGATCGCCACCGCGGGCGGCTGGAACCTGTACGTCGGCGGCAACGGCGGCGCCACCCCGCGCCACGCCGACCTGCTCGCCCAGGACCTGTCCGACGCCGAACTGGTCCGGCTGATCGACCGGTTCCTGATGTTCTACATCCGCACCGCCGACCGGCTGGAGCGCACCTCCGCCTGGCTGGAGCGCATCCCCGGCGGCCTGGACCACGTACGGGACGTGGTGGTGCACGACTCGCTCGGCATCTGCGACGAACTGGAGCGGCTGATGCGCGAGCACGTCGCGCACTACCGGGACGAGTGGGCCGAGACCGTGGGCGACCCCGAGAAGCTGGCCCGGTTCGTGTCCTTCGTCAACGCGCCGGACACCCCCGACCCGGTGGTCTCCTTCGTCCCCGAGCGCGACCAGATCAAGCCCGACCTCCCGCTGCTGAACATCGGGCTGCGGCCCGCCGACGACGTCCTGGAAGGAAGCGCCCAGCGATGACCCTGGCCATTGAGACGACCGATCTGAAGGTGCAGCTCCAGCTGGCGGACGGCTGGTTCACGGTCTGCGACCTGAGCATGCTGGTCCCCGGCCGCGGCGTGGCCGCCCTGCTGCCCGACGGCCGCCAGGCGGCGGTCTTCCGGGACCGCGCCGGCCGGCTGTACGCCGTGGACAACCGCGACCCGTTCACCGGGGCGGCCGTCCTCTCCCGCGGCCTGACCGGCACCCACCAGGGCCGCCCGTTCGTGGCCTCGCCGCTGCTCAAGCAGCGCTTCGACCTGGTCAGCGGCGCCTGCCTGGACGACGAGACGGTGCGGATCGCGGTGTACGAGGTGCGCGCCCACCAGCTGTCCGACGCCCGGGTCTCCTGACGGAAACGGTCCGCGTCGACGGCGGCTCCGCGGCCTGAGCCGGTCCGTCCCGCGGGTCAGTCGATCCCGGTGCGCTCCACCCCCGCCACGATCCACCGCTGGAAGAACAGGAACACCAGCAGCAACGGCAGGATCGACACGGCCGCCGCGACGAACAGCTCGTGCAGCCGGACGACCTGCGCGGTGGTGAACGAGGACAGGGCCACCTGCACCGTCCAGGCGCTCCGGTCCTGCCCGATCACCAGCGGCCACAGGAAGGAGTTCCACGCGCCGAGGAACACGATCGTCCCCACCGCCGCGAACACCGGACGGGCGTTGGGGACGACGACGCGCCAGTACGTCCGCCAGTACCCGAGCCCGTCCACCTGCGCCGCGTCCTCCAGCTCCCGGGGGAAGCCGAGGAAGTACTGCCGGAAGACGAAGCAGGCGAACGCGGAGAACAGCGTCGGCACGATCAGCCCGCGCAGCGTGGAGATCCAGCCCAGCGACGACACCAGCACGAAGCTGGGGACGAAGGTGACGGCCGCCGGGACCAGCAGGGTGCCCAGGATGCCGTAGAACACCTTGTTCGCGTGCCGGTAGGGGATGCGGGCCAGGCCGTAGCCGGCCAGGGAGGCGAGCAGCAGGGTGCCGAGGGTGGTGGCGACGGCGATCAGCGCGGAGTTGAGCAGGGACCGGGCGAAGGGCACCGACGGGTCGGCGAACAGTTCCCGGACGTTGCCCCACCGCACGTCGGCGGGGAAGAACGTCCATTCGGGAGAGGTGATGTCCCGCTCGTCGGCCAGCCCGTTGCGCACCAGCAGGTAGAAGGGGATCAGGAAGAGCAGGGCGAGCGCGGTCAGCAGCGCCAGCCGCAGCGCCCGCCCGGCCCGCACCAGGGCGTCATCCATCGCCGTCCGTCCTTCCCAGCCGCAGCCAGCGGGCCTGTGCCACGGTGACGACCGCGATGACCAGGGCGAGGATCACCGCGCCCGCGCTGCCCAGGCCCAGGTCCTGTCCCTGGCCGAGCGCGGTGTAGTAGAGGTAGACCAGCGGCGGCCGGGCGTACGGCGGATAGCCCCGGGCGTCGGAGAGCAGGTTGTAGAACTCGTCGAAGGCCTGGAAGGCGTTCACGACGAGCAGCAGCACCACCGCGACCGAGGTGCCCCGCAGCTGGGGCAGGGTGATGTGCCGCAGCACCGTCCAGCCGGGCCGGGCCCCGTCCACGGCCGCCGCCTCGTACAGCGCCGGGTCGATCCGCTGGAGCCCGGCGAGGAACAGGATCATGTAGAACCCGGCCTGGAGCCACAGCCGTACGGTCACGATGACCAGCCAGTACCAGGGCGGGTCGGTGGTGGACAGCCAGGCGACGGAGTCGCTGCCGAAGAGGCCCAGCACGGTGTTCGCCAGCCCGAACCGCACCCCGCTGAAGATCGACATCTTCCAGATCAGCGCGGCCACCACATAACTGCACGCGGCCGGCAGGAAGAACACCGACCGGAAGAACGCCCGCGCCCGGCGCACCCGGTTGACCATCAGGGCGAGGGCCAGGGAGAACCCGTAGGTGACGGGCACGATGAAGGCGGTGAAGAGGAGGAAGGTTTTCAGGCTGTCGCGGAACGCCGCGTCCCGCAGCATCGCCGTGTAGTTGTCCAGTCCGGTGAAGCGCGTCGGCGTGACGGTGTTGTGCGCGTCGAAGAAGCTCAGGCCCACGCTCCACAGCAGCGGCACGTACGTGAACAGCGCGAGCCCGAGCGCGAACGGCCCGACGAACACCCAGAACCACAGGGTTCTGTGCCGCCTCACTTCCGCACCCTGCCGATCTCCTCCGTCACCTTCCGTACGACGGCCCGCAGTTCACGCTCCGGGTCCGCCCCGCCCTTGATGATCCGGCTGAGCGCGTCCTGGTAGGCGGTCTGGCCGGCCGGGGTCCACAGCAGCGGCTGGGCGTAGCCGTGGTCGGTGGTGAACCGTACGGCGTCGGCGGCCGGGCCCTCGCGCAGCGGTGCGGCCTCGGCGGCGAGGGAGCGCCGGGCGGGGATGTGGAAGCCGTAGGAGAGCGCGAAGTCCTTCTGGTAGTCGGTGCGCCGGACCCAGAGCCACCGCACGTACTCCTTGGCCAGTTCCTTGTGCCTGCTGCGGGCGCTCACGGCGGCGCCGTAGGCCCCTACGGGCACGGCGGGCCGGCCCCGGCTGCCGTCCGCCGGGAAGGGCAGCACCCCGAAGTCGTCCCCGAGTTCCTTCCGCACCCGGGGCAGCGCCCACAGTCCGGACCACTGCATCGCGGTCAGCCCCTGGAGGAAGGCGGAGGGGTCGGACCAGTCGGCGGGCGCGCCGAGGAGGAGGGACTCGTCGGCGTACAGCCGGTGCAGCTTGCCGAGGGTGCGGGCGGCGGCGGGGTCGTCGAAGCCGACGCGTCCGTCGTCGGTGACGAGCGGGAATCCGGCCGCGTACAAGGGAGTTCCGCCGAGGACGCCGGCGCCTCCGTCGTTGCCGAGGAAGAGGCCCTTGGTCCTGCCGTCGGTGAGCTTGCGGGCGGCCTCGACCAGGGCGTCCAGGGTGGCGGGCGGCTCCACGCCGGCGTCGCGCAGCAGGCTCTTGCGGTAGTACAGCAGTTGCATGTCGATGACCTGCGGAATGCCGTAGATCCTGCCCTCGTGGGTCTTCGGCGCGAGGACGGCCGGGTTGAAGTCGTCCTTCACTCCCGCCAGCAGGTCGGTGAGGTCGAGGACCTGGCCACCGCGTATCTGGTCGAGGGTCGGGCCGTTGACCTCGAAGACATCGGGCCCGGAGTCGGTGAGCAGGGCGGCGGCGGTCTGCTGGTCGTAGTTGCCCGGCCGCCACTGCACCGAGACCTCGGCCTTCTTGAAGGCGGCGGCGTACCGCTGCACGGCCCGCTCGGTGCCCGGCTCGCCGTACTGGTGGTACCACTGGGACAGCCGGGGCCCGGAGCCGCCGCCCCCGCGCCCGGTGTTCGATCCGCACGCGGCGAGCAGTCCGGTGCCCGCGCCCGCGGCCAGCAGTGTCCTGCGGCTGATCGTCATCCTGTGCCCCCTGACGTCCGTCATCGATGCACGGCCCAACGATCAACCATGCGCGGCGATTACGAAAGACGCGTTGCGGCCGTGTGTCGGCGTTGGCCGTCCGGTGGGCACCCGGATTCCGTGTCCCGGTACCGGTGCACAACTTTTCCGCTCCGGGGCGCATCCAACACAGTGACCTTCATGCACCCCTTCGCCCCGAAGAAGGAGGATGTGCCATGTATCAGAAGCCGCATCCGACGGCCCCCCACCCCGGTCCGCACCGCGCGGGACCTCCCCGGACCCTGCGCCGGCGGGGTCCGGTGACCGCGCTGGCCGCCGCGCTGCTGGGCGTCACGGCCGCCGGGGCCGCCTGGAGCGCGACGCCCGGGGCGGCGCGGACCACGGCCGCCATACGGACCTGCGCGGTGAGCGACCTGTATCTGTCCATGGGCGGAAAGGAGGGCGCGGCCGGGTCCCTGTACTGGCCGGTCCGGTTCACCAACACCAGCACCACCAAGTGCGCCCTGCGCGGCTATCCGGGCGTGAGCGTCCTGGACGGCGCCCACCACCGGATCGGCCCGGCGGCGGGGCACAGCGGCCGGAGCTACGGCACGGTCGCCCTGAGCCCCGGCCGTTCCGCCACGGCGGTGCTCCGCACGACCAACGGCCCGGTGGGCGGCCCCTGCGAACGCACCGGCACCTACCTCCGGGTCTATCCGCCGGCCTCCCGCACGGCGACCCTCGTCCCGGCACCGTGGAAGACCTGCTCGGGGGTCTTCCAGACGGGACCGGTGAACGTGGACGGCGCGTTCTGACCGGCTGAGGAACCGGGACGAGGGGCCGGCGCCACACACCGGGCGCCGGCCTCCGCCCCGCCCGCCCCTCCATTCGTTCATCACGAAACCATCACCTCCCTTCACAAGCGGCACCGCGCCACTACGGTGGTCGGCGCGTGCCACCGTCCGGAAGGCGCGCGTCGCCTGAGGGGGGCACACATGACAAACCCGTACACCCCGCCGTCCACACCGCCCGCGCCGCGGACCCCTCGCTGGGCCCGGAAGCGCTACGTGCTCCCCGCCCTCGCCCTCGCCCTCTTCGCCGGCGTCGGCATAGGCGCCGCGGGCGAGGACCCGGCCTCCGACGCGAAGCCGGCCGCCGCCCGTCCCCGCCCGGCCGTCACCGTGACGGCCACGGCCACCGCCACGGAGACGGCGACGGCGACGCACACCGCGGCCCCGGAACCCGCTCCCACCGTGACCGAGACCCGTACCGTCAAGGTCACCAGGACGGTCACGGCCCAGCCGGCGTCCGCCGGCGAAGCCGCCGACGCCGACGGCTCCGGCTCGGGCTCGGGCTCGGGCTCCGTCTACTACGCCAACTGCACCGCCGCCCGCGCCGCCGGCGTCACTCCCCTGCACACCGGCGACCCGGGCTACGACTCCCACCTCGACCGGGACGGCGACGGAGTGGCCTGCGAGTGACCGGGGCCGTCCGGCCGCCGTGGGCGGGCGAACGGGGAACGCGCGAAGGGGCGGCACCCCCCGCACTGGGGTGCCGCCCCTTCTCTTTCGTGCGCCGGGGCCGTCGTCGATCGGTGAGGGTCGGGGACCGGCGACGGCTCCGGGGTCTGGAGGGTCAGCGGTGGTCGCTGCCCGCCGACTGGGTGGCCGCGCGGCCCGCCTCCAGGCGGGCGACCGGGATGCGGAACGGAGAGCAGGAGACGTAGTCCAGGCCCGCCTCGTGGAAGAAGTGGACCGACTCCGGGTCGCCGCCGTGCTCGCCGCAGACGCCCAGCTTGAGGTCGGGGCGGGTGCGCCGGCCGGCTTCCGCCGCCGCCTTCAC
The DNA here is from genome assembly GCF_033366695.1 of Streptomyces sp. SCL15-4. NCBI lineage: Bacteria > Bacillati > Actinomycetota > Actinomycetes > Kitasatosporales > Streptomycetaceae > Streptomyces > Streptomyces sp. SCL15-4. Next base: position 5,713,129 of record NZ_JAOBTQ010000001.1, on the reverse strand, counting down.
CAGGGAGCCCACGCCGTCCTTGTCGATCGTCTCGAACGGGCTGACGCCGAAGATGCCCTTCTCCAGGTACGCCGTGAAGAAGGACGCCTCCACGTCGTCGCGGCTGAAGCCCCACACCGTCTGCGTCAGGTCGTTCGTGCCGAAGGAGAAGAACTCCGCCGCCTCGGCGATCTGGCCCGCGGTGAGCGCGGCGCGCGGGAGTTCGATCATCGTGCCGATGGCCAGCTTGAGCCTCGTACCCGTCGCCGCCTCGACCTCGGCGACGACCTGGTCCGCCTCCTCGCGGACGATCTCCAGCTCCTGGACCGTGCCGACGAGCGGGATCATGATCTCCGCGCGCGGGTCGCCCTTGGCCGCCTTGCGCTCGGCCGCCGCCTCCGCGATCGCGCGGACCTGCATGGTGAACAGGCCGGGGATGACCAGGCCGAGGCGTACGCCGCGCAGGCCCAGCATCGGGTTCTGCTCGTGCAGCCGGTGCACCGCCTGCAGCAGGCGCAGCTCGTTCTCGTGCGGCTCCTGCCGGGACTCCGCGAGGGCCACCCGGACCGACAGCTCCGTGATGTCGGGGAGGAACTCGTGCAGCGGCGGGTCCAGCAGCCGGACCGTCACCGGCAGGCCGTCCATCGCCTCGAAGAGTTCCACGAAGTCCTGCTTCTGGAGCGGCAGCAGGGCCTTCAGGGACGCCTCGCGCTCCTCCTCGGTGTCGGCGAGGATGAGGCGTTCGACCAGCTCGCGGCGGTCGCCGAGGAACATGTGCTCGGTGCGGCACAGGCCGATGCCCTGGGCGCCGAAGCGGCGGGCGCGCAGCGCGTCCTCGGCGTTGTCGGCGTTGGCCCGTACCCGCAGCCGGCGCTTGCGGTCGGCGAAGGCCATCATGCGGTGCACGGCCTCCACCAGCTCGTCGGCGTCGTCGGCGCCCGGGTGCATCCGGCCCTCGAAGTACTCCACGACCGGGGACGGGACGACCGGGACCTCGCCCAGGTAGACCTTGCCCGTGGAGCCGTCGATGGAGATCACGTCGCCTTCCTCGACGACGTGCCCGCCGGGGACCGTCATCCGGCGCCGCTTGGTGTCGACCTCCAGCTCCTCCGCGCCGCACACACAGGTCTTGCCCATGCCGCGGGCGACCACGGCCGCGTGGGAGGTCTTGCCGCCGCGGCTGGTCAGGATGCCCTCGGCCGCGATCATGCCGTCCAGGTCGTCCGGGTTGGTCTCGCGGCGGACCAGGATGACCTTCTCGCCGGAGCGGGACCACTTGACGGCCGTGTACGAGTCGAAGACCGCCTTGCCGACCGCCGCGCCCGGCGAGGCCGCGATGCCCCGGCCGACCTGCTCGACCTTCGCGTCCTCGTCGAAGCGCGGGAACATCAGCTGGGCGAGCTGGGCGCCGGTGACGCGCTGGAGCGCCTCCGTCTCGTCGATCAGGCCCTGGTCCACCAGCTGGGTGGCGATCCGGAAGGCCGCGCCCGCCGTGCGCTTGCCGACGCGGGTCTGGAGCATCCAGAGCTGGCCGCGCTCGATGGTGAACTCGATGTCGCAGAGATCCTTGTAGTGGTTCTCCAGCGTCTCCATGATCCGCATGAGCTGGTCGTACGACTTCTTGTCGATCCGCTCCAGCTCGGCGAGCGGGACGGTGTTGCGGATGCCCGCGACCACGTCCTCGCCCTGCGCGTTCTGCAGGTAGTCGCCGTAGACGCCCTGGTGGCCGGAGGCGGGGTCGCGGGTGAAGGCGACGCCCGTGCCGGAGTCGGGGCCGAGGTTGCCGAAGACCATCGAGCAGACGTTCACGGCGGTGCCCAGGTCGTGCGGGATGCGCTCCTGGCGGCGGTAGAGCCTGGCGCGGTCGCCGTTCCAGGAGTCGAAGACCGCCTTGATCGCGAGGTCCATCTGCTCGCGCGGGTCCTGCGGGAAGTCCCGGCCGGCCTCCTTCTTGACGATCTTCTTGAAGGCGGTGACCAGCTTCTTCAGGTCCGCGGCCTCCAGGTCGGTGTCGACCGTGACCTTCTTGGCGGCCTTGGCCTTGTCGAGGGCCTCCTCGAAGAGGTCGCCCTCGACGCCGAGGACGGTCTTGCCGAACATCTGGATGAGGCGGCGGTAGGAGTCCCAGGCGAACCGCTCGTCGCCGGCCTGGGCGGCCAGGCCCTGCACGGACGCGTCCGACAGGCCGATGTTCAGGACGGTGTCCATCATGCCGGGCATGGAGAACTTGGCGCCGGAGCGGACCGAGACCAGCAGCGGGTCGTCCGCCTGGCCGAGCTTCTTGCCCATCTTCTGTTCCAGGGCGTCGAGGTGCGCGCCGACCTCGTCACGCAGTGCCGCGGGCTCCTCGCCACTGTCCAGGTAGACCTTGCAGGCCTCCGTGGTGATGGTGAAGCCGGGAGGGACCGGCAGACCGAGGTTGGTCATCTCGGCGAGATTGGCACCCTTGCCACCGAGAAGGTCCTTGAGGTCCTTGTTGCCCTCGGTGAAGTCGTAAACGAACTTCGGCGCGTGGGGTTCTTTGTTTTCCGACACGGGTCTCGACTCCTTGAGGCCACGGTGGCTGCCCTGACGGCGAGGAACATACCCAGATCGAAGGCGGTTGGGTACGTCTACTTGCTCGTCATGCGCCTGTAACCACCCGTCCGCCAGCGGATCGAAAGTCAAAGCTTGGCAAGCCTGGCCGGGATTATGTTTTCACTTCTTGAACACAACGTCGCCCATAGGCGCGGTTTCCTGCTCACATGAGCATCCACCGACACGACTGATTTCGATCGCTGAACGATCAAGGGGTGGCACCCAGTGCCACCCCTTGGAGAAGTGCAGTCGTGCAAGATCCGCTCATCTGAGCGGTGCCCCTATCAAGGGTGGCGAGAATCACGCTGCCACAGGCCGCCGGATTCCACCATGCGGACGACACTCCGGACACCAGTCGGAGACGGCTCCGGACCGTCCTTCGGCCCGCCTCCCGGCCGTCACACCCCCATCGCCGCGAGCCGCTCCTCCACCCGCTCCGGCGCGTACAGGTGCTCCACCACCAGTGCCCCGGCCCCGATCAGCCCGGCGCGCTCGCCGAGCCGGGAGGTGACCACGTCCAGGTGGGCCGTGGAGCGGGGCAACGCCCGCTGGTAGAGCAACTCGCGCACGCCGGTCAGGAAGGGCGTCCCGGCCAGGTCGCCCGCGATCATCAGCACGCCCGGGTTGAGCAGGGTCACCACCGTCGCCAGCACGTCCCCGACCTGCCGGCCGGCCTCCCGCGCCAGCGCCGCGGCCTCCGGGTGCCCCGCGGCCAGCAGGTCCCGCACGTCCGACCCGGAGGCGGCCGGCACTCCGGTCGCCGCCAGCCGCCGGGCCACCGCGCCACCGCTGGCGACCGCCGCGAGGCAGCCCCGCGAACCGCACCGGCACAGCGCGTCGGCGCCGACCCGGATGTGCCCGAGGTCGCCCGCGCCGCCGTCCACGCCCCGGTAGATCGAGCCGTCCACCACCACTCCGGCGCCGATGCCGGTGGACACCTTGACCAGTACGAAGGCCGTGCAGTCGGGGTATCCGGTGCGCTGTTCGCCGTAGGCCATGAGGTTGGCGTCGTTGTCGACCAGCACCGGCAGCGCGGGCGCCCCGGTGCGCTCGGTGAAGACGCGTGACATCCGGCTCCGGATGTCGTACCCGTCCCAGCCCGGCATGATCGGCGGCTGCACCACGCGGCCGGTCTCGCTGTCCACCGGGCCCGGCACCGCGATCCCGATCCCGCACACCTCCTCGGCCCGGTGCCCGGCCTTGACCAGCAACTCCTCGAACCAGCCGCCCAGTTCACCGAGGACCTTCTCCGGGCCCTCCTCCACCACCAGCGTGCCGGCGTGCTCCGCCAGGATCTCGCCGGTCAGCGTGAGCACGGCCGCGCGGGCGTGCCGGGTGTCCAGGTCGGCGGCGAGGACCACGGCGTGGGAGTCGTCGAACTCCAGGGTGATGGAGGGGCGTCCGCCGAGCGGCGAGTCGACCGGGCCGCCGGCGCCCTCGCGCAGCCAGCCCGCCCGGAACAGCCGGTCCAGGCGCTGGCCCACGGTGGCCCGGGACAGTCCGGTCGCCTGCTGGAGCGCTCCGCGTGTCACGGCCCGGCCGTTGCGCACGAGGGCGAGCAGATCGCCGGCTCCCGCCTGGCCTCCGCTCCTGCCGCTCCTGACGGCCCTGCCGGTCCTTCCCGGACGTCCGGTCATGCGCACCCCCTTGTGTTTCTCCAGCTTGCATTACATATTGAGTTTTGCGTGTTAATTAGACGTAACCCTACGGTGGCCGCGGCCGAACCCGATCGGCCGCACGTCTTCGGGGAGCCCCGAGTGGATCGCACCGCCCAGGTCAGCAGCCGTCCCTTTCCGTACGAGATCGCATACGATCCACCGACCGCGTCGGCGTTCCCGCACGTCAGGGCCGCCCGGCTGCTGGAGGCCAACTGGACGGGCGCCTCGACGGTCCCGTCCCGGAAGCTGTACCCGCACCAGTGGTCCTGGGACTCGGCGTTCATCGCCATCGGGCTGCGGCACGTCTCGCCGGCGCGGGCCCAGACGGAGCTGGAGACGCTGCTGGCCGCGCAGTGGGCCGACGGACGCGTCCCGCACATCGTCTTCAACCCCTCCGTCCCGCTCGACGCCTACTTCCCGAGCCCCGACTTCTGGCGCTCCTCCACCGCCGGGCGCGCCGCGGGCGCCCCGCGCACCGTACAGACCTCCGGCATCGTGCAGCCACCGGTGCACGCGCTCGCCGCCTGGCTGGTGCACCGCGCCGACCCCGCCCTGTCCCGCGCCCGCGGCTTCCTGGCCCGCGTCTATCCGCGGCTGGCCGCCTGGCACCGGTATCTGCTGCACCGGCGGGACCTGGGCGGCGCCGGCCTGGTGGCCGTGGTCCACCCGTGGGAGCAGGGCATGGACAACAGCCCCTGCTGGGACGCCCCGCTGGCCCGGATCACCCCCGCGCCCGCCCGTTCCTTCCGCCGCGCCGACCTCGACCACGGCGCGGCGGAGGACCGGCCGACGGACCTGGACTACGGCAGGTACGTACGGCTGGCCGCCGACTACCGGGACCGTGAATACGCGGACGGGGACGGGGAGTTCGCCGTGGAGGACCCGGCGTTCAACGCCCTGCTGATCGTTTCCGAGCACGCCCTCGCGAGGATCGCCGAGGAGCTGGGCGCGGCCGGCGCCGCCCGCCGGGAGCGCGCCGAGCGGCTGACGGCGGCCCTGGTGGAGCGGCTGTGGGAGCCGGCCGCCGGGATGTTCCTGTGCCGGGACCTGCGAGGCGGCGGCGGGCTCCGGCCCGAGCGCTCGGTCTCCGGGCTGGTCCCGCTGCTCCTGCCCGGCCTGCCCCGGGCCGTGGCCGCCGCGCTGGTGCGCACCCTGCGCGGGCCGCACTTCTCGCTCGGCGACCGCACCCGGCTGGTGCCGAGCTACGACCTGCTCGGAGAGGCCTTCGACCCGCACCGGTACTGGCGCGGCCCGGCCTGGTTCAACACCGGCTGGCTGCTGGAACGCGGCCTGCGCACGCACGGCGAGACGGCCGCGGCCGACGCCCTGCGCACGGCGTTCCTGGACCTGGCCGGCGCCACCGGCTTCGCCGAGTACGTCGACCCGTACACCGGCGATGCCTGCGGCGCGACCGGCTTCAGCTGGACGGCGGCGCTCGCGCTGGACCTGTACCACCGCGAGCGCGTACCGCGTGAACGTCAAGGGCCGGACAAGAGCCCTCAAAGGGGCGTGTCCCGGCTCGGCACCGGCACGTTCGACAAGAGTGACCAAGGAGGGGACCGGGGATGACGGACCGGCATCATCTGCTCGTGCACGGCGCCACCTTCGCCGCCGTGGGCGACCGCGGCGACATCAGCGGAGTACGCGGCAGCGGCTCCCCGGACGGGCTGTTCGTCCGGGACGCCCGGCACCTCAGCCGCTGGCAGCTCACCGTCGACGGGGCGGTGCCCGAGGTGCTCAGCCCGGTGACGGACGGGGACGAGACCCGCTGTGTGCTGGTCCCGCGCGGCGGCCGGCAGGAACCGCCGGCCCACACCGTCTTCCGTGCGCAGGCCGTCGGCGACAGCTCGTTCGTGGAGTCGCTGCGGGTCACCAGCAACCGCCCGGTGCCCACCACCGTCCGGCTCGCGCTCACCGTGGACGCCGACTTCACCGACCAGTTCGAACTCCGCTCCGACCACCGCACCTACGTCAAGGCCGGCGCCGTACGCTCCCGCCGGCTCGTCGCCGACGGCATCGAGTTCGCCTACCAGCGGGCCGACTGGCGCTCCTGTACGACGATCACCGCCGACCCCGCCCCGGACGCCGTGGAGGAGACCGGCACCGGCGCCCGCCGCCTGGTGTGGTCCCTCGACCTCGCGCCGCACGGCACGACCGAGCTGCTGCTGCGGGTGATCGCCCGCCCGCACGGCGAGAGGCGCGCCCTGCGCGTGCCCCGCGACCCGGCCGCCGTCCACCGCCAGTTACGCGCGAAGGAGGAGGAGTTCACCCAGGGCGTGGCCTTCCCGGCCGAGTGGCCGGAGCTGGCCGCGGCCTGTGTCCGGGGCCTCGCCGACCTCGCCGCGCTCCAGGTGCCGGCCGGCGGACCGGACGGCGAGGAGCTGCGTGTCCCGGCGGCCGGCGCGCCCTGGTTCCTCACCCTGCTGGGCCGGGACGCGCTGCTCACCTCCCTGTTCGTCCTGCCCTACCGCCCCGGGCTGGCCGCCGCCACCCTGCTCGCCCTGGCCGCCACGCAGGCGACCGGCGCCGGCGACTCCCCGGTGGCCCAGCCCGGCAAGATCGTGCACGAGGTACGGCACGGGGAGCTGGCCCACTTCGGGCAGGTGCCGTTCGGCCGCTACTACGGCTCGGTGGACGCCACCCCGCTGTTCCTCGTCCTGCTCGGCGCCTACGTCGAGCAGACCGGCGACACGGCCCTGGCCCGCCGGCTGGAGCCGCACGCCCGGGCCGCCGTCGGCTGGATGCTCGACCACGGCGGGCTGACCTCGCGCGGCTATCTCGTCTACCGCGCCGACGAGGGCGGCCTCGCCAACCAGAACTGGAAGGACTCACCCGGCGCGATCTGCTGCGCCGACGGCACCCGGCCCACCGGCGCGGTGATGGCGGCGGGCGCGCAGGGCTACGCGTACGACGCGCTGCGCCGCACGGCGTCGGTGGCGCGCGGGGTGTGGGGCGACGAGACGTACGCGGCGCTGCTGGAGCAGGCGGCGGCCGATCTGCGGGACCGGTTCCAGCGGGACTTCTGGATGCGGGAGCAGTCGTTTCCCGCGCTGGCGCTGGACGGGCAGGGCCGGCGCGTCGACGCGCTCGCCTCCGACGCCGGGCATCTGCTGTGGTCGGGGCTGCTGGACAAGGAGTACGGCGAGGTGGTGGGCCGGCGGCTGCTGGAACCGGACTTCTTCTCCGGCTGGGGCGTGCGCACGGTGGCCTCCGGGCAGGCGGCCTACCATCCGCTGTCCTACCACCGCGGTTCCGTCTGGCCGCACGACAACGCGCTGATCACGCTGGGCCTCGCGCGCTACGGCCTGCACGACGAGGCCCGCGCGGTGGCGCACGCGCTGGTCGACGCGGCGGCGGCGACGGGGTACCGGCTGCCGGAGGCCTGGGCCGGCTACGGACGGGACACCCACGGCGAGCCGGTCCCGTACCCGCACGCGTGCGGCCGCGAGGCCCGGTCCGCGGCGGCGCCGCTCGCCTTGCTGACGGCGGTGGGGGGCGCCTGAGCGCACGGTGTCCCGCGCTCCTCGGTGAACAGCGGTCCGCCGCGGGCCGTACCCACGGGCATGCGTCAGTCAGTCGTGGTCGAGCCCGGGGCGGCCGGGCCGCAGGAGTCCGTCGTACGCGGTGCGTGGTGGCGGTGGCCGGGCAGGGCACGCGCGCTGTCCGCCGGCCTCACCGGCCTCGCCGCCCTGCTCGTGCTCGCAGCGCTCGTGATGCCGGACTCGGTCGACCGGCTCGGGCCCGCCGCCTTCGTGCGGATACCGGCGGAGGCCGTCGTCGGGGCGGCGGTGCTGCCCGCGCTGCCGCGCCGGTCCCGGACGGCGGTGGCGGCGGTGTGCGGGGTGCTGCTCGCGGCGCTGACCGTGCTGAACGCGCTGGACATGGGCTTCGAGCAGTACCTCGGCCGGACGTTCGACGTGGTGCTGGACTGGAGCCTGCTCGGTGACGCGGAGTCGTACCTGGAGGACTCCCTCGGCCACGGAGTCGCTCTCACCGCCGTGTGCGGGGCGGCCGGCCTGGTCCTGCTGCTCTTCGTGCTGCTGGCGCTGTCCATGGTGCGGCTGACCGGACTGCTCGCCCGGCATCCCGGCGCCGCCCGCCGCGGCACCCTGGTCGCCGCCGTCGCCTGGGTCGTCTGTGCCTCGCTCGGCCTCCGGCCGGCGGCCGTGCCGCTCGCCTCGCACGGCGCCGTGACCGCGCTGCGCGGCCAGGTCCACCGGGTCTCCGACACCCTCCGGGACGAGGCGGAGTTCCGCGAGGCGGCCCGCGTCGACGCGTTCGGGAACACTCCGGGCAGCCGGCTCGTGCCCGATCTGCGCGGCAAGGACGTGATCTTCACGTTCGTCGAGAGCTACGGCCGCAGCGCGATCGAGGACCCGGTCACGGCGCCCGGCGTGGACCGGATGCTCGACGCCCGCACCAAGGCCCTGGCCGAGTCCGGTTTCCACGCCCGCAGCGGCTGGCTGACCTCGGCGACGTACGGCGGCAACAGCTGGCTGGGCCACTCCACCACCATGTCGGGCCTGTGGATCAGCAACCAGCAGCGCTACCGCACGGTCATGGCGAGCGACCACCTCAGCCTGACGGGCGCGTTCCGCAGGACCGGCGCGTTCGAGACGGTCGGGGTGATGCCGGGTGTGCAGAAGGGCTGGCCGGAGCAGAAGTGGTACGGCCTGGACAAGGTCTACGACGCCTTCCGGCTGGGCTACCGCGGGCCCAAGTTCAGCTGGTCGACCATGCCCGACCAGTACGCGCTCCAGCAGTACCAGGAGCGCGTGCACGGCAAGCGCCCGGCCGCCGGCAAGGGGCGGATGTCGCTGCTCATCCTGACCTCCAGCCATCAGCCCTGGGCGCCGGTCCCGAAGATGGTGGACTGGGACCGGCTCGGGGACGGCTCGGACTTCGAGGAGATGGAGGCGACGGGCACGAAGGCGGCGGACGTCATCGCCGACACCACCAGGTCCCGCGAGGAGTACGGCAGGTCGATCCGCTACTCGGTGACCGCCCTCACCGAGTGGCTGGCGCGGTACGGCACGAAGGACACCGTGCTGGTCTTCCTCGGCGACCACCAGCCCATCGCCCGGGTCAGCGGCAACCACGCCGGCCGGGACGTGCCGGTGTCGCTCGTCGCCAAGGACCCGAAGCTGCTGGACAGGATCGCCGGCTGGCACTGGACCGACGGCCTGCGCCCCGCCCACGACGCCCCGGTCTGGAAGATGAGCGCCTTCCGGGACCGCTTCCTGAGCGCGTACGGCTCGACACCGGGCCCGAGGAGGAACTGACGGGCCCTCTCGGCAGGTCAGCCGCCGGACGTGTCCAGCTCCGCGTCCTCACCGACGCCCGAGCAGTCGTACGGGTCCTTCAGCCACCCGTCCGGCAGGACGACCCGGTTGTTGCCGGACGTCCGCCCCCGCGGCCCCTCCGCCCCGGCCGGCCACGGCTGGTCCAGGTCCAGCTCGTCCAGCCCGGCCCGCAGCTCCCGGAGCGACGAGGTGATCGCGAGCCGCTTGCGCATCTCGGAGCCGACCGCGAAGCCCTTCAGGTACCAGGCGACGTGCTTGCGGAAGTCCACCACGCCCTTGGACTCGTCACCGCTCCACTCCCCGAGCAGCGTGGCGTGCCGGACCATGACGTCGGCGACCTCCCGCAGGGTGGGCCGTACGAAGTCCTCGGTCCGCCCCTCGAACCCGGCCACCAGGTCCGCGAACAGCCACGGCCGGCCCAGGCACCCCCGGCCGACCACGACCCCGTCGCAGCCGGTCTCCCGCACCATCCGCAGCGCGTCCTCGGCCGACCAGATGTCGCCGTTGCCGAGCACCGGGATCTCCGGCACGTGCTCCTTCAGCCGCGCGATGGCCTCCCAGTCGGCGGTGCCGCCGTAGTGCTGGGCGGCGGTACGGCCGTGCAGGGCGATGGCGGTCACTCCTTCCTCGACGGCGATGCGGCCGGCGTCGAGGAAGGTGATGTGGTCGTCGTCGATGCCCTTGCGCATCTTCATGGTCACCGGCAGGTCGCCGGCGCCGGAGACCGCCTCGCGCAGGATGGCCCGCAGCAGGTTCCGCTTGTACGGCAGCGCGGAGCCGCCGCCCTTGCGCGTCACCTTCGGCACCGGGCAGCCGAAGTTCAGGTCGATGTGGTCGGCGAGGTCCTCCTCCGCGATCATGCGGACGGCCTTGCCGACGGTCGCGGGGTCGACGCCGTACAGCTGGATCGAGCGCGGCCGCTCGCTCGCGTCGAACCTGATCAGCTGCATGGTCTTCTCGTTGCGCTCGACCAGCGCCCGGGTGGTGATCATCTCGCTGACGAAGAGTCCCTTGCCGCCCGAGAACTCCCGGCACAGGGTGCGGAAGGGCGCGTTGGTGATCCCCGCCATGGGTGCGAGCACGACCGGCGGCGTCACGGCGTGCGGTCCGATGGACAGAGGCTGGGTCATCGTCAGGGCTCCGGGACGGATCTACGGCGACAGGGGCAGGACCCCATTGTCCCTCACCCGGCGCAGCGCCCGTCCGGCAGCCGGGCGAGCCGCCCGGCGAATCGTGCAACGGTCATTAGTTAGACGCACTATCGAAGTGGGCGTACGATGACGGGCATGCCCGAGTTGAGCCATCGCCGACGCATGCTCGTGCTCGCGATCTGCTGCATGAGCCTGCTGATCGTGAGCCTGGACACCACCGCGCTGAACGTGGCGCTGCCCGCGATGCAGCGCGATCTGGACGCCACCACCTCCGGTCTGCAGTGGACGATCGACGCCTACACGCTCGTCCTGGCCTCGCTGCTGATGCTCGCCGGCTCCACGGCCGACCGGATCGGCCGCAAGCGCGTCTTCATGGCGGGCCTGACGGTGTTCACCGCCGGCTCGGTGCTCTGCTCGCTCGCACCGAACCTGGAACTGCTCGTCGTCTTCCGCATGGTGCAGGCGGTGGGCGGCTCGATGCTCAACCCGGTCGCCATGTCGATCATCACCAACACCTTCACCGACCCGCGTGAGCGCGCTCGCGCGATCGGTGTGTGGGGCGCGGTCGTCGGCATCGCCATGGCGGCGGGCCCGCTGGTCGGCGGGCTGCTGGTGCAGTCGGTGAGCTGGCGCGCCATCTTCTGGGTCAACCTCCCGGTCGGCCTGGCCGCCCTCCTGCTCACCCTGCGCTTCGTCCCCGAGTCCCGCGCGCCCCGCGCCCGCCGTCCCGACCCGGTCGGCCAGGTGCTGGTGATCGCGCTGTTCGGCGCGCTGACGTACGCGATCATCGAGGCGCCGGAGTCCGGCGCCGGCCCGGTCGTCCCCTTCGCCGTGATCGCCGTGGCCGCCCTGCTGGCCCTCCTCCGGTACGAGCCCCGGCGCGCCGAACCGCTGATCGACCTGCGCTTCTTCCGCTCGGCTCCGTTCAGCGGCGCCACCGTCATCGCGATCAGCGCGTTCGCGTCCCTGGGCGGCTTCCTGTTCCTGTCCACCCTGTATCTGCAGAACGTGCGCGGCCTCGACGCCCTGCACGCGGGCCTGTGGATGCTGCCGATGGCCGTGCCGACGTTCCTGTGCGCCCCGCTGTCCGGCCGCCTGGTCGGCAGCCGCGGCCCCCGGATCTCCCTGCTGGTGGCCGGTGCCGCGATGACCGCGAGCGGTGTCCTGTTCGCCGCGTTCGAGGCGGAGACGTCGAACACCACCCTGCTGCTGGGCTACGTCCTGTTCGGCATCGGCTTCGGTTTCGTGAACGCGCCGATCACCAACACGGCCGTGTCGGGCATGCCCCGCGCCCAGGCCGGGGTCGCCGCCGCCGTCGCCTCCACCAGCCGGCAGCTGGGCTCGACGCTCGGCGTCGCGGTGGTCGGCGCGGCCCTCGCCTCCGGCATCGGCTCGTCGCCGTACCGCGAGGCGTTCGTGACGGCGGCCCGCCCCGGCTGGTGGATCCTCACCGGCTGCGGCCTGGCCGTCCTGGTCCTCGGCCTGCTGAGCAGCGGCCGCTGGGCCCGCCGCACGGCGGAACGGGCGGCGGCGAGCCTGGAGACGGCCCGGATACACCCGGTCGCGGAGACGGCGTCGAAGGGGGCGTGACCCGGGCGGTCACTGCCAGGCGGTGGCCTCGGTCGCGTGGATGCAGTACCGCTCGAAGGTGCTGGCGCCACCGGCCTTCGGCACCGCGCACGCGGTGACCTGGAACTCGCCGTCGGGGACCGTCACCATGTGGGTGAACTGGTCGTTGTCGTACTCGATCTCGGCGGAGCGCGTCGTGCCGCCCGAGACGCGGACCGTCACCCGGTCGCCGGGATTCCCCTGCTCGATCTTCGCCCAGACCGCCTCGCAGTCCTCGCTGTAGCGGATCTGGAGCAGCGCGGGATTGTCCACGGTGGGCTTGAAGGTGCGCGCGTCCTCGCCGCATCCCTGGTTCTGCGGGTTCTTGCCCTCGCAGGCGTCTCCGTCGCCGGGGCAGGTCGGCTGGTCGAAGAGCGCACTCAGTACGTGGTCCCCGAGCGGGGTCATCACGGCGGCGGCCCCCGCACCGACAATGGCGACCGCGTACGCCAACGCCGCCGGGCCGCTGAGCCATTTCTTCCACCACGGGGGCTGGGGCGGAGGGTCCGCGGGTGCGGTGGAGTTGTCGCCGGTGTCGGCCGTCGCCATGAGAACCCACCTTGATGAGCCGGTCCTTACGGCCAGGATCAACCACCGCCGGGCACCGCCGTAAGGCGCACACGGAAGCGGAAGGGCGCGTCGACTGCCGACGCATGCGCCCCCACACCGCCACGAGAGATCCCTCAGCATGGTTATTACTTCATCACATCATAATTATTAAACCTCTTCATGAATGGCTTGAATTTATCCGCGATTCACGGAGTGGCACGGTCGATGGAATACGCACGCACTCCTTCGGCGCCCGGTCCATAGCCAAGTACGCTCCGGACTGCTCGGCCACAGGCCTGATGGACGCCACCACAGGTAAGTACTACACCCCGCCGGTCACTTTCTGCTGATACGCCCCTTCGACCACAGAGGGAAGAAGCCCTGCACAATGGGCTCCTTCCCTGGTCTCGTTCCCATTCCCCTCCCGACAGGACCGCCGCTATCGTGATCGACGCGTCCGTTCAGGCCATTCCTGGGCTGCTCGTCTGGTTCATTCCGATCGCCCTGTGCTTGGCGACATCCTCGCCGTGACCTTGCTGCCCGCAGACGGAGGGCCCGTCGGCGGCGGAGCGGTATGCGATCCGAGTTCGCCATTTCCTCGGACGCCGACCTCTCCCAGCGCTCTGCTGAACGTCGCCCTGTTCCTCCGGGACGCATCATGAATTTCACCGCCCGTGCGATGAAGGATTCCAAGCTTCCCGAAAGCACTCTTACAAAGGACGAGGCAGCGCGGTGTCGAGAACGGTGACGTGTTCACTGACGCCGTCACCGGCCTGCGAATCTCCCAAGGCGCCCTGGTCCGCCAGCGGTTCGGATCACAAGCGTCCCGCACGATCCGGCACGTGCCGGAGGCGTCCGGCCCGAAGGGCGGCCGGGACACCGTCCGGGACTGGTGCCTGCGGCGCACCGGCCGCACCGGACGACCCCGTCGCCCGCCCGGCGACCGGACGGCCGCGCGTAGCCGCCCCGAGGGCTCCTACCCCGCCGCCCTCAACCCCCGCACCAGCAACCCCACCACCGCCTCGAACTCCTCCTCGATGCCCGGGGACGTCCACTCGCGGGCGTAACCCGGGTCGTGGAAGCGGCCCGTGGCCTGGAAGACGGCGCGGGCCGTCGTGGCCGGGTCGGGGACGGTGAAGTCGCCCGACTCCGTGCCCGCCGCGATGATCCGGGTCAGCTGGCCGGTGAGGTCGGCGAGGTGGTCGTGGACCACGCCGCCGAGTTCGTCGACGAGCACGGTGTACGTGGCGAACAGCTCGGGATCGTCGCCCGCCTTGTGCCGCTTGGCCTCGAAGAGGGCGGCGAGCCAGTCCCGCAGCCGCCGCTCCGGAGCGAGGTCCTCGGCGGCGGCGATGCCGGCGAGCCGCTCGGAGGTGCGGTCCAGCCAGCGCTTGGTGACCGCCTCGCGCAGGGCCGCCTTGGTGCGGAAGTGGCGGTAGACGCTGCCATGGCTGACGCCGAGCGCGCGGGCCACGTCGACCACGGTGGCCTTGGCCGGGCCGTGGCGGCGCAGCACCTCCTCGGTGGCTTCGAGGATGCGCTCGGCGGTCAGAATTTCGCTGGTCGATGGCATGTCTAGACGGTACCCGGCACGACCGTCAGCGTTCGCTGTCGAGCATGGCCATCTGCTCCGCCGCGTACCGGTCGCCGGCCGCCGCGTCCGCCGGCACGGCCGCCTCGATGGCGGCGAGGTCGGCCTCCTCCAGGGTCACGTCCAGCGCGCCCAGGGCCTCGCCGAGCCGCTCCCGGGTGCGGGCGCCGACCAGCGGCACGATGTCCTCACCACGGGAGAGCACCCAGGCGATGGCGATCTGCGCGACGGAGACGCCCTTCTCCTCCGCGATCTTCCGCAGGGACTCGACCAGGTTGAGGTTGTGCCGGAGGTTGTCGCCCTGGAAGCGCGGCGAGTGGGCGCGGAAGTCGTTCGCGGCGAAGCCCTGGCCGGCCGAGACATGGCCGGAGAGGAGGCCGCGCGAGAGCACGCCGTACGCGGTGACGGCGATGCCCAGTTCCCGCAGCGTGGGCAGGATCTCCCGCTCGGGACCCCGGGAGATGAGCGCGTACTCGATCTGGAGGTCGGCGATGGGGGCGGTGGCGGCGGCCCGGCGGATGGTGTCCGCGCCGACCTCGCTGAGCCCGATGTGCCGGACCCAGCCCTTCTCGACCAGTTCGGCGACGGCGCCGACGGTCTCCTCGATCGGCACGTCCGGGTCGAGCCGGGACGGGCGGTAGACGTCGATGTGGTCGACGCCGAGGCGCTGGAGGGAGTAGGCGGCGAAGTTCTTCACGGCGGCCGGGCGGCCGTCGAAGCCGTACCAGTCGCCGTCCGGGCCGCGCAGCGCGCCGAACTTCACGCTGACCAGCGCGTTCTCACGGAGACCGGCCGGGGCCGTGCGGAGCGCCTCGTTGATCAGCAGTTCGTTGTGGCCCATGCCGTAGAAGTCGCCGGTGTCGAGCAGGGTCACGCCGGCCTCCAGGGCCGCGTGGAGGGTGGCGATCGACTCGGCGCGGTCCGCCTCGCCGTACATGCCGGACATGCCCATGCAGCCGAGGCCGAGGGCGGAGACCTGGGGACCGGTGGCGCCGAGGGCGCGGGTTCGCATCGTCATGCCTCCACTGTGACATGACAGCTGACAGATTTCAATATCTGTCACTCCAACAATGTCCGCCGACGGTCCTGGTCCAGACCTCTTGACGAATGGTCTGGACCAGCGCACTGTCATGTCTGCGACACCCCATCGACCCGAACCCCCGCCGGGAGGCCCGATGCTCCGCCGCACCCTGCGCCTGCTCACCGCCGCCCTGACCGGCGCCGTCCTCGCCCCGCTCGCCATCGCCACCGCGCCCGCCGCGTCCGCCTCCGCCACCGCCGACACCTGCGCGGTGAAGTCACGGCCGGCGGGCAAGGTGCTCCAGGGCTACTGGGAGAACTGGGACGGCTCCGCGAACGGCGTCCACCCGCCCTTCGGCTGGACCCCGATCACCGACTCCCGCATCGCCGCCCACGGCTACAACGTGATCAACGCGGCCTTCCCGGTGATCCGCTCCGACGGCACCGCGCTGTGGGAGGACGGCATGGACGCCGGCGTCAAGGTGGCCACGCCCGCCGAGATGTGCCAGGCCAAGGCGTCCGGCCAGACGATCCTGCTGTCCATCGGCGGCGCGGCGGCTGGCATCGACCTGTCGTCCCAGGCGGTCGCCGACCGGTTCGTGGCGACCATCGTGCCGATCCTGAAGAAGTACAACTTCGACGGCATCGACATCGACATAGAGACCGGCCTGGTCGGCAGCGGCAACATCAACCAGCTGTCCGCGTCCCAGGCCAACCTGATCCGCATCATCGACGGCATCCTCGCCCAGATGCCGGCGGGCTTCGGCCTGACGATGGCCCCGGAGACGGCGTACGTCACCGGCGGCAGCGTCACCTACGGCTCGATCTGGGGCGCGTACCTGCCCGTCATCAAGAAGTACGCGGACAACGGCCGTCTGTGGTGGCTGAACATGCAGTACTACAACGGCAGCATGTACGGCTGCTCCGGCGACTCCTACTCGGCGGGCACCGTGCAGGGCTTCACCGCGCAGACCGACTGCCTGAACAAGGGCCTGGTGGTGCAGGGCACGACGATCAAGGTGCCCTACGACAAGCAGGTCCCGGGCCTGCCCGCCCAGCCCGGCGCCGGCGGCGGCTACATGTCCCCGTCCCTGGTCGCCCAGGCCTGGCGGAACTACGGCACCTCGCTCAAGGGCCTGATGACCTGGTCCGTGAACTGGGACGGCTCGAAGAACTGGACGTTCGGCGACAACGTCAAGGCGCTCCAGGGCCGTTGAGCGGGTGCGGACACGCGAATGCCGGGCGGGCCGATGACGGCCCGCCCGGCATCAGGCGGTCTTGACTAGGCGCCCAGCAGACGCTGCGCCAGGTAGCCCTCGATCTGGTCGAGCGACACCCGCTCCTGCTTCATCGAGTCACGCTCGCGCACGGTGACGGCGTTGTCCTCGAGGGTGTCGAAGTCGACGGTCACGCAGTACGGCGTGCCGATCTCGTCCTGACGGCGGTAGCGGCGGCCGATGGCGCCGGCGTCGTCGAACTCGATGTTCCAGTTCTGCCGCAGCGCCTGGGCCAGGCCCTTGGCCTTCGGCGACAGCTCCGGGTTGCGGGACAGCGGCAGCACGGCCACCTTCACCGGCGCGAGGCGGTGGTCGAGCCGCAGGACGGTCCGCTTCTCCATCTTGCCCTTGGCGTTCGGCGCCTCGTCCTCGACGTAGGCGTCGAGCAGGAAGGCCAGCATGGTGCGGCCGACACCCGCCGCCGGCTCGATGACGTACGGCGTCCAGCGCTCGCCGGCCTCCTGGTCGAAGTAGGAGAGGTCCTGGCCGGAGGCCTTGGCGTGCGCGGAGAGGTCGTAGTCCGTGCGGTTGGCGACACCCTCCAGCTCGCCCCACTCGCTGCCGCCGAACCGGAAGCGGTACTCGATGTCGGCGGTGCGCTTGGAGTAGTGGGAGAGCTTCTCCTTCGGGTGCTCGTACCAGCGCATGTTCTCCTCACGGAGACCCAGGCCGGTGTACCAGTTCCAGCGCTGCTCCATCCAGTATTCCTGCCACTGCTCGTCCTCGCCCGGCTTGACGAAGAACTCCATCTCCATCTGCTCGAACTCGCGGGTGCGGAAGATGAAGTTGCCCGGCGTGATCTCGTTGCGGAACGACTTGCCCATCTGGGCGATGCCGAACGGCGGCTTGCGGCGCGAGGTGGTCTGCACCTGGGCGAAGTTGGTGAAGATGCCCTGGGCGGTCTCGGGGCGCAGGTAGGCGACGGAGCCGGAGTCCTGGGTCGGGCCGAGGTGGGTGGACAGCAGGCCGGAGAACTGCTTGGGCTCGGTGAACTGGCCCTTGTTGCCGCAGTTCGGGCAGTTGACGTCCGCGAGGCCGTTGGCCGGGGCGTGGCCCTTCTTCTCCTCGTACGCCTCCTCCAGGTGGTCGGCGCGGAACCGCTTGTGACACGAGGTGCACTCGGTCAGCGGGTCCGTGAAGGTGGCGACGTGGCCGGAGGCCACCCAGACCTCGGAAGCCAGGATGACGGACGAGTCGATACCGACCACGTCCTCGCGCGACGTCACCATGTAGCGCCACCACTGGCGCTTGATGTTCTCCTTGAGCTCGACACCCAGCGGTCCGTAGTCCCAGGCGGCACGCTGGCCGCCGTAGATCTCACTGCAGGGGAAAACGAAGCCACGGCGCTTGCTCAGGCTGACGATGGTGTCGATCTTGTCGGCGGCCACGGTGCTCTCTTCATTACGACGACGGGCGTTGAAGCGAGATGCTTCCAGCGAATGATTCAGGTTACCGGCGCAGGCTCCCCCACGACCAAATCGGCCCCGGTACAGACCGTATGACGAGCGTTGTTGACAACGGTTTCCATGTTTGATGAAAATGAGTGTCATGAACGTACGACGACGCCTCATACCCACCGCCGCGCTGGCCGCGGTCACCGCCCTCGGGGCCGCCACCCTCGCCGGCTGCTCCGGCGACGCGGCGGGAGCGGGCAACACCGCCACGTTCGACGTCGTCGCGTCGTTCTACCCGATGACCTTCCTCGCCGAGCGGATCGGCGGGAAGCACGTCCACGTCACCACCCTCACCTCCCCCGGCCAGGAACCGCACGACCTGGAGCTCAGCACCCGGCAGATCGCCTCCCTGGAGGAGTCCGACGCGGTCCTGTACCTGAAGAACCTCCAGCCCTCCGTCGACAAGGCCGTGGACCAGTCCCCGGTGGACACGAAGATCGACGCGGCCGCCCTGACCACGCTGGAGCACCACGGCAACGAGGTCGGCGGCCACGCGGCGGAGCACGACGACCACGAGGGCGGCGAGGAGGCGGGCAAGGACCCGCACATCTGGCTCGACCCGGTGCGCTACGCCGAGGTCGCCGAAGGCGTCGGCAAGGCCTTCGAGAAGGCCGACCCGAAGCACGCGGCCGACTACCGGAAGAACACCGCCGCCCTGGTGAAGCAGCTGAACGCGCTGAACACCGAGTTCCGGGACGGCCTCGCGCACACGAAGAGCAAGGTCTTCATCACCACCCACGCCGCCTTCGGCTACCTCGCCGAGCGCTACGGCCTCACCGAGGAGGCCATCAACGGCCTCGACCCCGAGTCCGAGCCGAGCGCCGCCCGGGTCAGGGACCTGGAGAAGACGGCCGCGGCCGACGGCGTCTCCACGGTCTTCTACGAGACGCTCGTCAGCGACAAGACCGCCAAGACCATCGCGAGCGACGCGGGCCTGAAGACCGACGTCCTGGACCCGGTCGAGGGCATCACCGACCACTCCCGCGGCCGGGACTACTTCGCGGTGCAGCGGGCCAACCTCAAGGCGCTCCAGCAGGCCCTGGGCGCCGAGTGAGCGGCACGGGAGAGACCATGACCACCAGCGAACCCGTCATAGCCCTGCGCCGGGTGACCGCCGAACTCGGCGCCCGCCCCGTGCTGCGCGGCATCGACCTGACCGTCGGCCGCGGCGAGGTCGTCGCGCTGCTCGGCGCCAACGGCTCCGGCAAGTCCACGGCCGTCCGCGCGACCATCGGCCAGGTGCCGGTCAGCGGCGGCACGGTCGAGCTGTTCGGCACCCCCCGCCGGTCCTTCCGCGACTGGGCGCGCGTGGGCTACGTACCGCAGCGCACCACCGCCGCGGGCGGCGTCCCGGCGACGGTCACCGAGGTCGTCTCCTCCGGCCGCCTCGCCCGCACCCGCTTCGGGATCTTCCGCAAGGCCGACCGGGAGGCCGTCCGGCGCGCGCTGGAGCTGGTCGGCTTGGCCGACCGCGCCAAGGACTCGGTGACCGCCCTGTCCGGCGGCCAGCACCAGCGGGTGCTGATCGCCCGCGCGCTGGTCTCCGAGCCGGAACTGCTGATCATGGACGAGCCGATGGCCGGCGTCGACCTGGCCAGCCAGGAGGTCCTGGCCCGCACCCTGCGGCAGCAGGTCGAGGCCGGCACGACGGTCCTGCTCGTGCTGCACGAGCTGGGCCCGCTGGAGCCGCTGATCGACCGGGCGGTCGTCCTGCGCGACGGCTGCGTCCTGCACGACGGCCCGCCGCCGCGCGCGGTCGGCCAGCACGCCCTGCCCGGCCACGACCACGTACACCCGCACGCGCCGGCGGGCACCGAACCGATCCGCACGGGACTGCTGAGCTGATGGAATTCCTGAACTACGCCTTCATGCAGCGGGCGCTGCTGGCCGCCGTGCTGGTCGGCATCACCGCGCCCGCGGTCGGCATCTACCTGGTCCAGCGCCGCCAGGCCCTGATGGGCGACGGCATCGGGCACGTGGCCATGACCGGCGTCGGCCTCGGCTTCCTGCTCTCCACCTCCCCGGTGTGGATGGCGACGGCCGTCTCCGTGCTCGGCGCGGTCCTGATGGAGCTGATCCGCTGGTACGGCCGGACCCGCGGCGACATCGCCCTGGCCATGCTCTTCTACGGCGGCATGGCCGGCGGCGTGATGCTGATCAACCTCGCGCCGGGCGGCTCCAACGCCAACCTGACCTCGTACCTGTTCGGCTCGCTCTCCACGGTCTCGCCGTCCGACGTGACCGCGATCTGCGTGCTCGCCGCCTTCGTGCTGCTGGTCACCCTGGGCCTGCGCCGCCAGCTGTTCGCGGTCAGCCAGGACGAGGAGTTCGCGCGGGTCACCGGCCTGCCGGTGCGCGCGCTGAACCTGTTGACGGCCGTCACCGCGGCCGTCACCGTGACCGTCGCCATGCGGGTCGTCGGACTGCTGCTGGTGTCCGCGCTGATGGTGGTGCCCGTGGCGGCGGCCCAGCAGCTCACCCGCAGCTTCACCGTCACCTTCGTGATCGCGGTGGCCATCGGCGTGGCCGTGACCGTCAGCGGCACGGTCACGTCCTACTACCAGGACGTGCCGCCCGGCGCCACGATCGTCCTGCTGACCATCGCCGCCTTCATCGCGCTGACCGCGCTCGCCACCCCGCTGGCCCGGCGCCGCGCCCGCGCGGCGGCCGCGGCGCAACCCGCCCCGGACCCCGCGGAGTGCACGATTCCGGCCGCGCGCGGGGCGACGGACGAGATCGGCGTCTGACCGCTGCCGGCCCGGGCTGGCACAATGGCCCGGGCAGAAGCGAGCCATCGAAGGAGGCAACGGTGACGACCGCTGGACCGCCCGTGAAGGGTCGCGCGACCCGCCAGCGTGCAGCCGTGGCGGCGGCCCTGGACGAGGTCGACGAGTTCCGCAGCGCGCAGGAACTGCACGACATGCTCAAGCACAAGGGCGACTCCGTCGGCCTGACCACGGTCTACCGCACCCTCCAGTCCCTCGCCGAGGCCGGCGAGGTCGACGTCCTGCGCACGTCCGACGGCGAGTCCGTCTACCGCCGCTGCTCCAGCGGCGAACACCACCACCACCTGGTCTGCCGCGCCTGCGGCAAGGCGGTGGAGGTGGAGGGCCCGGCCGTCGAGAAGTGGGCGGAGGCGATCGCCGCGGAGCACGGCTACGTCAACGTGGCCCACACGGTCGAGATCTTCGGTACCTGCGCGGACTGCGCGGCGACGGCCTGAGCCGTCCGCGCCCCCGCGGGGCGCGGACGGCCCCGGCTCAGCCCCGTCCGAAGCAGCGCTCCAGCTCGTCCAGGTCGTAGAACGCGCTGCCCTCGGCGACCGGACGGCATCCCGCCTTGAACGGCGTCTCCTTCTCGTTGTAGAGCATCCGGACCAGGTACCGGTCGCCCTTGGCGAAGACGTCCCACTGGATGTTCGCTCCCAGCGGCGACACGTCCGCGCCCCGCCAGGGATTGTCCGCGTACGTGTACGCCTCTCCCGGCTCCGCCGGCTCCGTACTGCCCGGCAGTCCCATCAGCGCGGCCAGCGGAATGATCTCCTCCGCGTGGCTGAACCGCAGTTCGGCCCCGAGATCGCTGGTGCCGGCCCGCTTGGCCTCGACCTGCCGGAAGAAGTCGTCGAGCAGGACGTCCGCCATCTTGTAGGTGATGTCGCTGCCGGCGAACCCGGGCCCCTTCTCGTAGAAGTCCTCGGCGTCGGACAGATAGCCGAACCAGGCCGCGTCCGACCGGGAGACGAACCGCTCCATGCCCCAGCCCCCGCCGTCCGGGCTCTCCTCGCTCATGGCGGGGGCGATGGCGTACAGCTCGTAGACGGCCCGGGCCGCGGCCACCTGGTCGTCGACGCGCGCGACGAAGGGCTCCTTGAAGATCTTCCGCAGGATGCCGTGCGCGGCCTCGCGGGTCCTCGGCCCTGCGGTGATGCCGCCCAGGGTGTCCTTCAGGCGCTGGTCGTTCTCGATGTAGTCGCGGTAGGCGGCGCCGCCCGCGGCCTTGTGGAAGTACAGCAGGTCCTTGTCGGTGCGCACCGGTCCGATCAGCGGCTTCAGCGCGGGCTCGGCGTCGGCGAGGGCGTTGGTGAACGCGGTGCCGCTGGCCACGGCCCGGCCCTGCCCGGAGCTGACGACATCGATCTTCTCCCCGTCGTCGGCGATGCGCCGGAAGAGGGCCGGCAGCCGCCGCTCCAGGCGTACGGCGGTGTCCGCCATCTCCTGCCGGCCGCGCCCGCTGAGGCTGCCGTAGCCGGTCTTCGCCATGGCGGCCCGCAGGCCGCGCACGACCGGCCCGAACTCCTCGCCCTTGCCGGTCAGTTGCCCCTCGGCCTCGGCCCGGTCCCACAGCGCGAGGACCAGATCGGCGTCCGCGCCGTCGCTCGCGGCGCGGGAGCCGTGCCGGGAGACGTTCTCGGTGAAGACGGGCGTGAAACCGGCCGGGGGCCGCTGGTAGGCGCGCGGGCTCTGCCGCGGCGCGTACGGCGCCTTCGTGCCGTAGCTCTCGCGGTGCGCGGGGGCCTCGGCCGCGTGCGCGGGCAGAGCGGTGAGCAGCAGGGCGCCGAGGGCGAGGACAGGGGCGAGACGTCTCATGATCCGCATCCTCGGCGGCCCGGGTGAACCGCCGGTGGCTACGAGGTGGAATCGCCCTTCATGGCGGCTTCCATGGCGAGCAGTTCCTCGTTCGGTACGGCTCCGCCGAAGCGCCGGTCCCGGGAGGCGAACTCCAGGCAGGCCCGCCACAGGTCACGGCGGTCGAAGTCGGGCCACAGCACGTCCTGGAAGACCATCTCGGCGTACGCGCTCTGCCAGAGCAGGTAGTTGGAGGTGCGCTGCTCGCCGCTCGGCCGCAGGAACAGGTCCACGTCCGGCATGTCCGGGTAGTACAGGTACTTCTGGATGGTCTTCTCGGTCACCTTCGACGGGTCGAGCCGGCCCGCCTTCACGTCCTCGGCGATCGCCTGCGCCGCGTCGGCGATCTCGGCCCGGCCGCCGTAGTTCATGCAGAAGTACAGAGTGAGCAGGTCGTTGCCCTTGGTCTGCTCCTGGGCGATCTGGAGCTCCTTGGCGACCGACTTCCACAGCTTGGGCATCCGGCCCACCCAGCGCACCCGGATGCCGAGGGCGTCGAGCTGGTCGCGGGTCTTGCGGATGAAGTCGCGGTTGAAGTTCATCAGGAAGCGGACCTCGTCGGGCGAGCGCTTCCAGTTCTCGGTGGAGAAGGCGTACAGGGAGATGTTGCGCACACCGACCTCGATCGAGCCCTGGAGGACGTCCAGCACCCGTTCGGCACCGACCTTGTGGCCCTCGGTGCGCGGCAGGCCGCGTTCCTTGGCCCACCGTCCGTTGCCGTCCATGACGATCGCGACGTGGTTCGGCACCAGCTCACCGGGGAGCTTGGGCGCGCGCGCACCGGACGGATGCGGCTCCGGCGCCGTGTACTCGCGCCGCTGGCGCCCCAGGATCCCGCGTACGACCATGTGCTTCTCGTCTCCTCGACCGTAGCCGTGCTTACTTCTCTACGTAGCGCAGGGAGCGCAGCCCGCGCTCCAGGTGCCAGTGCAGGTAGGCGGACACCAGCCCGCTGCCCTCGCGGACGTACCGCGGCTCGCAGGCGTCCGCCGTCTCCCAGTCTCCCGTAAGCAGCGCCCCGAGCAGGACGAGGGTCTGCGGGGACGGCACGACGCTGCCGGGCACCCGGCAGTCGGCGCACACCGAGCCGCCGGAGGCCACGGAGAAGAACCGGTTCGGTCCCGGCATGCCGCATTTCGCGCAGTCGCCGAAGCTGGGCGCGTAGCCGTTCACGGCCAGGGACCGCAGCAGAAAGGCGTCGAGGACGAGGTGCGGGGCGTGCTCGCCCCGGGCGAGCGTCCGCAGCGCCCCGACGAGCAGCAGGTACTGCTGCACGGCCGGCTCGCCCTCGTGGTCGGTGAACCGCTCGGCGGTCTCCAGCATGGCCGTCCCGGCGGTGTACCGGGCGTAGTCCGTGACGATCCCGCCGCCGTACGGGGCGATCGTCTCGCTCTGCGTGCACAGCGGCAGGCCGCGCCCGACCAGCTCGCTCCCCCGGGCGAAGAACTGCACGTCCACATGGGAGAACGGCTCCAGCCGGGCCCCGAACTTCGACTTCGTGCGCCGTACCCCCCGGGCCACGGCGCGCACCCGTCCGTGCCCGCGCGTGAGCAACGTGATGATCCGGTCCGCCTCACCCAGCTTCTGGGTGCGCAGCACGATGCCGTCGTCGCGGAACAGACTCATGCCCCCCATTCTCGCCCATGCGCGGGGCCGGCTAGAGCACCTCCCCGCGGCTGCGGGCATTGGCGTAGGCGGTCGCCGCGCTGAGCCGCTCGGCCGGGGTGGCGCAGCGCAGCGCTCCCGGCTCGGCGTCCCACTCGCGCCCACCGCCGTACGGTCTCACCTGCACGTACGGGCCCTCGTGGCCCATCACGACGCCGACCTTGCCGGTGCGGGTGTCCACCACGTGACTGCCGATGACGGGCTTCACCGCTCCTCCCCCGCCAGGGCCGCCGCCAGCAGGCGCGCGGTCCGGACCGAACACCGCCCGAGGTCCACCAGCGGACAGGGCACCTCCCGCACGAGACTCACCGGATCGAGCCCCAGCGACGGGAGTACGACCCCGGCCTTTTCGAGAGCCGACCGCAATTCCCTCAACGCCTCCTCCGCCTCTTCGATGCCGCTCACTTAGCTCCCCTTCCTGTTCCGAGTTTACGCTTTGTACATCAAGCGTGACGCTCCGCTTTTCCACCCGGAAGGCGTCCGCGCCCTCGGGCGCACGGCCGCCGAAGGGGTTTGACCACGGCCACCGCTTCCCGGCGGCCGGTGCGGGGGGCCTTTGGCCGGGGGCTCGGACGCCACGCGGAAAACCCGCGATTCACCCAGGTGGAGCCGGGTCGCCCGGCTCCGCACCCCCTCGCCAATACACGGCGCGGCCCGGCGACTTGGCGAAGGGCGGCGCCCGCGCCGGGGCTACCCCCATTCGTGTGCGCTGTCTTGACCGCCCCCACGGCCCCTCTTATCGTCGCGCTACCGAGCGGACGTAGGACGTTGGACGTCGTATCCCCCTCCTCCCACCACTTCCCCCTCCACTCCTCCTCTTCCTCATCGACTCATCGGTTCATCGGTTCATCGACCTGATGGAGGACCCGTGCGCGACGACGTGATTCCCGACGTACCGGCACCGCGCCGCCGGGCGTTTCTCCTGGGTGCCGGAGCGGTGGGCGCGGGCGCGGTGCTGGCGGGGTGTTCCGCCGGGCCGGAGTCGACCAACGACACGGGCGGCGGGGGCGGCGGCAAGGACCGGACGCTGACCGCCGTCATCGGCTACGGCAACGACGGCAGCTGGGACCCGACCCAGACCGCCTCCGCGTTCGCGATGGCCGCCAACAATCACATCTACGAGGGACTGCTGGACACCGACCCGATCACCCGGGCGCCGTACCCCGCCCTCGCCACCGCGCTCCCCGCCGACCCGAACGCCACCACCTGGCGGTTCACGCTCCGCGCCGGTGCCACCTTCCACGACGGCAAGCCCGTCACCGCCGACGACGTGGTGTTCGTCTACGACCGGATCCTGGACCCGAAGACCCAGACGCTGGCCAAGGGGTTCTTCGCCTCCTGGCTGGACTCCGTCCGCAAGACCGGCGAGCGGACCGTCGAGCTGAAGCTCAGGTTCCCGTTCCCCGACGGGCTCGCCCGGCTCACCCTCGCCAAGATCATGCCCGCGCACGTCTACTCCCGGCCCGGCGCCTGGGACGACGCGATCAAGGGACTGGCCGTGGGCTCGGGGCCGTACCGGCAGACCGCGCACCACCCGAAGTCGAACACCACCTTCGAGGCGTTCGCCGCCTACAACGGCCCGCGCAAGCCCGTCTTCCGGAGGATGAACTGGCTGACCATCGTGGACGCGTCCTCCCGCGTCGCGCGGATCTCCGGGACCGGAGCCGGCGCGCAGATCGCCGACAACATCCCCTACGCCAACATCCCCCGCCTGGAACAGGGCGGGCTGAAGGTGGCCGGCGGCGCCGGGATGAACAACCTGTTCCTGATGTTCAACACCCGGCACAAGCCCTTCGACGACGTCCGGGTGCGCCAGGCCCTGCACTACGCCATCGACAGCGAGAAGATGGTGCGGGTCGCCCTGAAGGGGCACGGCAGGCCCGCGTCCTCGTTCCTCAACGAGGGCAATCCGAGCTACCGGCGGGCCAAAACCGTCTACGACTACGACCCCGGCAAGGCGAAGGCGCTGCTGAGGGCCGCCGGGGTGACGGGTCTGCGGGTCGAGATCATGGCCGTCAACGTCAGCTGGATCGTGGACTGCCTGCCGACCATCAAGGCCTGCTGGGACGCCGTCGGCGTGCGCACCACCCTGGCGCCGCAGGAGACCACGGCCGTGTTCACCAAGATGGACCAGAAGCAGGACTACCAGGTGGTCGCGGCGGCCTCCAACCCCAATCAGTTCGGGCTCGACGCCGACCTGGTCATGCACTACAACTACGGCCCCGGGAACCTGTGGATGCGGTACACGCGGTGGGCCGACGACCCGGCCGCCCGGCGGCTCTTCAAGGACATGGACCGGGCGACCCGGGAGCCGGACCCCGCGAGGAAGAAGGCGATGGTCCAGGACTACATCGACGTCGTCGCCGAACAGGCCGTCCTGTACCCGGTCGTCCACAACGAGCTGATGACCGCCTGGGACCCGCGCGAACTGTCCGGGATAAGGCCCCAGCCCTATCCGGGCGTCAACCTCCTCCGGGCCCGCTGGATCTGACGGCATGACCACGGTCGTACGCATCCTGCTCCGCCGGGTCGTCCTGCTGGTGCCGCTGCTGCTCGGCATCGTGCTGTTCGTGTTCCTGGTGATGCGGTTCTCGGACGTCGACCCGGCGTCCGCGTTCTTCCAGGGCGCCAACCCCAGCCCGCGGCAGCTGCACGACTTCCGGGAGCGCAACGGGCTGCTGGACCCGCTGCCCGTGCGCTACGTCCACTTCGTCGGCGACCTCCTCCACGGCGACCTCGGCACCAGCGCCCTCACCCGCGCCCCCGTGGCCGAGCAGGTCACCACCGCCCTGCCGCTCACCCTCCAGCTGACCTTCCTCGGCCTCGCCCTGGCCGTCGCCTTGGCGCTGGCGGGCGGGGTGACGGCGGCGGTGTACCGGGACCGGCTGCCGGACCAGCTCATCCGGGTCGTCTCGCTGATCGGGGTCGCCGCGCCCGGCTTCTGGCTGGCGCTGCTGATGATCCAGTACCTCGCCGTGGACCGGGGCTGGTTCCCGACCGGCGGCTACGTCAACCCGGGCGACTCGGTCACCGGCTGGCTGCGGACCATGGCGCTGCCCGCCGTCGCCCTGTCCCTGCCGGTGGCCGCCCAGCTCACCCGGATCGTGCGGACCTCGGTGGTGGAGGAGCTGGACAAGGACTACGTACGGACGGCGATCGGCAGCGGGCTGCCGCCGCGCGTGGTCGTCGGCCGGAACGTGCTGCGCAACGCGCTGGTCAACCCGCTCACCGTGCTCGGGCTGCGGGTCGGCTATCTGCTCGGCGGCGCCGTCGTCATCGAGACGATCTTCTCGCTGCCCGGCATGGGCAAGCTGATGATCGACGCGGTGCAGAACGGCGACCCGGCGGTGGTGCAGGGCGTCGTGCTGACCACCGCGACCGGGTTCGTCGTCGTCAACCTCGTCATCGACATCCTGTATCTGCTGGTCAACCCACGACTGAGGGCGGGCTGATGGTCACGCGCGCGACGCTCACCGAGCGGCTGTCCCGGCCCGGCCTCCGGCTGCGCGGATGGCGCCGGCTGCCGCTGCCGTCGAAGGCCGCCTTCTGCCTCCTGGCCGTGGTCGTCCTGGTCGCCGTCCTCGCGCCGGTCCTGGCGCCCGACGATCCGCTGGACCAGCAGGACCCGGCCGGCGGCACGGGAGCGCCGTCCGCCGCGCACTGGATGGGACAGGACAGCCTGGGCCGGGACATCCTGAGCCGGCTGATGTACGGCGCCCGCTGGTCGCTGGCCATCGGACTGGGCGCGACCGCGCTGGCGCTGGTGGCCGGGGCCCTGCTCGGGGCCGTGGCCGCCACCTCCCGCAAGGCCGTGGACGAGACGCTGATGCGCTGTCTGGACGTGGTGATGGCGTTCCCCGGCATCGCGCTCGCCGCCGTGCTGGTGGCCGTGTTCGGCGGCGGCATCGGCGTGCTGATCTGCGCCATCGCGTTCCTGTTCACGCCGCCGGTGGCGCGGGTGGTCCGGGCGAACGTGCTGGACCAGTACGGCGAGGACTACGTCACCGCCGAGCGGGTCATCGGCGCCCGCACTCCGCACATCGTGCTGCGGCACGTGGCCGTCAACTGCGCCGCACCGGTCCTGGTGTTCTGCACGGTCCAGGTCGCCGAGGCCATCGTCTTCGAGGCGTCCCTCTCCTTCATCGGCGCCGGCGTCAGGCCCCCGGACCCGTCCTGGGGCAGTGTCATCGCCGACGGCCGGAACATGGTGCTGACCGGCGGCTGGTGGGCGACCGTCTTCCCCGGGCTGCTGATCCTGCTCACCGTGCTGGCGCTGAACGTCCTCTCCGAGGGCGTGTCGGACGCCTGGGCCGCGCCCGCCCCGAGGCAGGTGCGCGCGCCCGCCGACCGGCTCCAGGCGCCCGAGCCCGGCACCGGCGGTGTCCTGCCGCTGCCCGGTCTGGCCGAGGCCGCCCGGCGGCTGCGTTCCCGGGCCCGGCCGCTGCCCGACCGGAGCGGGCAGCCGGTGCTCGCCGTGGAGAACCTCGCCATCGGCTTCCCGGACCGGCACCGGGGTGTGGACATCGTGGCCGGGGTCAGCTTCGAGGTGTATCCCGGGGAGGTGCTGGGCCTGGTGGGCGAGTCGGGCTGCGGCAAGTCGCTGACCGCGCTCACCGTCATGGGGCTCCAGCCCCGCGGCGCCCGGATCGGCGGGCAGGTGCGGTTCCGGCAGCGGGACCTGCTCACCGAGCCGGTGCGGGCACGGCGGCGGCTGCTCGGCCACGAGATGGCCATGGTCTACCAGGACGCCCTGTCCTCGCTGAACCCGGCCATGACCATCCGCGCCCAGCTCCGGCAGCTCGTCCGGCGCGGCGGCCGCCGCGGCCCCGCGGAGCTGCTGTCGCTGGTCGGGCTGGACCCGGAGCGGACCCTGCGCAGCTATCCGCACGAGCTGTCCGGCGGGCAGCGCCAGCGCGTGCTGATCGCCATGGCGCTCTCCCGCGAGCCGCGGCTGATCGTCGCCGACGAGCCGACCACCGCCCTGGACGTCACGGTGCAGGCGCAGGTCATGGAGCTGCTGCTGCGGCTGCGCGAGGAGCTGGGTTTCGCGCTGGTCCTGGTCTCGCACGACCTGGCGCTGGTCGCGGACGTCACCGACCGGGTGGCGGTGATGTACGGCGGGCGGATCGTGGAGACCGGGGTGACCGCCGACCTGGTGGCGGCGCCGGCCCACCACTACACGCGCGGCCTGCTGGGCAGCGTGCTGTCGCTGGAGTCGGCCGAGGAGCGGATGACGCAGATCAAGGGCATCGTCCCGGCCCCGGCCGGCTTCCCGGCGGGCTGCCGGTTCGCCGACCGCTGCCCGCTGGCCACCGAGGTGTGCCACACCACCGCCCCCGTGCTCACCGGCACCCCCACCCATGCGGCCGCCTGCCACCACCCGGCGGTGGAGCCGACGTCCGCGGAGAGCGAGGAGGCCCTGCAATGACGGCGGTGGTGGAGGTACGGGACGCGCACGTGGTGCACAAGGCGCGCAGCGGCGGGCTCTTCAGGCGGGACCGGGTGTACGCCCTGACCGGTGCCGGGCTGTCCGTGGCGGCCGGGGAGACGGTGGGCGTGGTCGGCGAGTCGGGGTGCGGGAAGTCGACGCTGGCGAAGGTGCTGGTGGGCATCCAGCGGCCGGTCGCGGGGACGGTGGCGTTCCGCGGCCGGGACCTGTGGGCGATGCCGGACGCCGAGCGCCGGGCGACCGTGGGGGCGGGCACCGGGCTGGTCTTCCAGGACCCGTCGACCGCGCTGAACCGCCGGCTGACCGTCCGCCGCATCCTGCGCGACCCGCTGGACGTGCACCGGCGCGGCAGCCGCGCGCAGCGCGAGGAGCGGGTGCGGGAACTGATGGCGCTGGTGGGACTGCCCGGGGCGCTCGCCGACGCGCTGCCGGGGCAGCTGTCGGGCGGGCAGCGGCAGCGGGTGGCCATCGCCCGCGCCCTCGCCCTGGACCCGGCCCTCGTGGTCGCCGACGAGCCGACCAGCGCCCTGGACGTCTCGGTCCGCGCGCAGATCCTGAACCTGCTGCTGGACCTGAAGGAACGCCTCGGCCTGGCCCTGGTGTTCGTCTCGCACGACATCCAGACGGTCCGGCGGATGAGCGACCGGGTGATCACGATGTACCTGGGCCGGATCGTGGAGGAGACCCCGGCCGGCCGGGTCACCGACGCGGCCCGGCACCCGTACACCCGGGCCCTGTTCTCCGCCACGCCCGGCCTGCTGGACCCGATCGAGCCGATCCCGCTGAGCGGGCCGGTGCCCTCGGCGACCCGCCCGCCGAGCGGCTGCCCGTTCCGCACCCGGTGCTGGAAGGCCGACGAGCTGTGCGCCCGGGTGATGCCGGACTTCTCGGCCGCGTCACACCCCGCTCACCGCTACCGGTGTCACCATCCTGTGGAGGAGGACACGTCGACCCGAGATCTAGCGCGCCAGGAGCCCTGAATGACCCTTCCCGCCCCGCTCACCGGTGTCGTCCCGCCCGTCTGCACACCCCTGACACCGGACCGCGAGGTGGATGTGCCGTCCCTGCTGCGCCTGGTGGACTTCCTGGTGGAGGCGGGGGTGCACGGGCTGTTCCTGCTGGGCTCGACCTCGGAGGCGGCGTTCCTGACGGACGCGCAGCGCCGGCAGGTGGTGGCGGCCGTGACCGCGCACCTCGGCGGGCAGTTGCCGGTCATCGCGGGCGCCATCGACATGACCACGCCGCGCGTCCTGGAGCATGTCGCGGCGGTCACCGGGGCCGGCGCGGAGGCCGTCGTCGTCACCGCCCCGTTCTACGCCCGCACCCATCCCGCGGAGATCGTCCGCCACTACCGCCGGATCGCCGCCGCCAGCCCGGTCCCGGTGATCGCCTACGACATCCCGGTCGCCGTGCACACCAAGCTGCCCGCGGAGGTGGTGCTGGGGCTCGCCGGGGACGGTGTCCTGGCCGGGATCAAGGACTCCAGCGGGGATCTGGCGGCCTTCCGGGAGCTGGTGACGGGCTCCCGCGCCCACCCCGGGTTCGGCGTGCTCACCGGCTCGGAGCAGATCACCGACGCGGCGCTGGCGATGGGCGCGGACGGGGCGGTGCCGGGCCTGGCCAACGTCGACCCGCACGGGTACGTGCGGCTGTACCGGCACTGCCGGGCGGACGACCCGGAGGGCGCGCGGGCCGAACAGGAGCGGCTGTGCGCCCTGTTCGGGATGGTCGGCGTCGGCGATCCGGCGCGGATGGGCGGCGGTTCGGCGGCGCTGGGCGCGTTCAAGGCGGCGCTGCACCTGCGCGGCGTCATCGACTGCCCCATCACCGCCGAGCCGCAGGTCCCGCTGTCCGGCGAGGAGGTCGAACAGGTCGGCAAGTTCCTGGCGGCGGCCGGCCTCCTCGGCCGGGACGCGCACGAGCGCTGACACCCGGCGCGGGTGCGTGCGCCGCACATTGGCGCACGCACCCGCGTACGACGCTCACCGCGCTCTCCGGCGCGCCTCCCGCAACGCGTGGTGCACCGACCAGGCGTCCGCCACGGGACCGAGGTGGCCGAGCTTGTCGGGGTTGGCCACGAGGCGGACGGCCCGGACCCGCCCGTCGAGGACGTCGAGCGCCATGACGTTGAGGACGCGGCCCTCCCGGTCGCGGAAGACCGCGCCGGGCCCGCCGTTGACCTCGTGCGGCTCGCAGGTGACGGCGACGTCGTCGAGCCGGGCGAAGAGGGCGGCGAGCAGCCGGGCCACGTTCTCGGCGCCCACGACGGTCCGGGCCAGCCGGGGAGCCTTGCCGCCGCCGTCGCCGGCCATCGACGCATCGGCGGCGAGCAGGTCCCGCAGCGCGATGACGTCGCCCTCGCGCAGGGCGTCGAAGAAGCGGGAGGCCAGGTGGTCCCGCTCGGTGCGGTCCGCCTCGAAGCGGGGCCGGCCCTCGGTCATGTGGCGCCGGGCCCGCACCAGGAGCTGGCGGCAGGCCGCCTCCGAGCGGCCGACCGCCCGGGCGATCTCCGGGAAGCCGAAGTCGAAGACCTCGCGCAGCACGAAGACCGCGCGCTCCGGCGGGCTGAGCCGCTCCAGGAGCAGCAGGGCGGCCATCGACACCGAGTCGGCCAGCTCCGCCGACCGCTCCGGGTCCTCGTAGGGGTCGGCCAGCAGCGGCTCGGGGAACCAGGGGCCGACGTACGCCTCCCGGCGCACCCGGGCCGAGCGCAGGACGTCGATGGACAGCCGGGTCACCGTGGCCGACAGGTACGCCTTGGCCGACCGCGGCCGGACCGGGGAGGCGGAGAAGCGCAGCCAGGTCTCCTGGACGGCGTCCTCGGCCTCGCCGACGCTGCCGAGGATGCGGTAGGCGATGGAGAACAGCAGCGGCCGCAGCTCCTCGAACTCCTCGGTTGTGCTCATGCCGGACGCCCCCGTTCGCCGTAGCCGATCACCGCACCCCATCATCCACTCCTCCGCCCGGCCACGCCCACCCCCTTCACGACGGGACGGCCGCCCGCTCCTGTGACATCGACGGCAGCGGGATCCGGCGGAACTGCAGCGACTCGTAGGGGCTGTCGATGCCGGTCTCGTAGAGGACGCCGACGTGCCGGCTGCCGAGCGGGACGAGGTCGGAGTAGGCGGCCCGCAGGTCGCCGAGGGTGAGCAGCCGGACGAAGGTGCGGCCGGCGTCCGCGCTGGCCCACAGGGCGAGGGCGCGGCGGGCGGTGGGCACGGAGGGCGCGGAGAACAGCAGGGGCGCGCCCGGGGCGTCGGGCTGCAGGACGCTGCCCTGGACCACGGGGACGGCGTCCAGGGAGTGCTGGACGGCGTAGGGGCGGTCCAGGGTGCGGCCGCCGTCGCTGGAGTGGCTGTCGAGCCGGTTGCCGGGGGCGGTGCCGTTCTGGTCGCGGGCGCCGAGGTAGACGCGGCCGTCGGGGAGCTGGGCGGCGCTGGTCTCGTTGGCGTTGGTCACGCCGTCGTACACCGCGTCGACGAAGCCCAGGTGCCAGGTGTGGCCGGTGTCGTCGCTGTAGAGGGCGTGGCCGCCGTAGTAGCGGGCCTCCTGGCCGGTGTCGGAGGAGCCGGCGGGCGGGGCGGCGGAGTGGTTGGCGGGGATCAGCAGGCGGCCGGCGTGCGGGCCGCGGGTGAGGGCGAGGGCGTGGCCGGGGCCGGTGGCGTACCAGCGCCAGTCCGGCCGCTTCACCGTGTCGGTGATGTCCCGGGGATCGGTGAAGTGCCGGCCGTCGTCCGCGCTGCGCTGGACGTAGACCCGGCGGCCCTGTCCCGGGCCGACCTCGCCGCGCATGATCCGCGCCTCGGTCGCGCTGCCGCTGTTGCCGCAGGTCACCAGGATGATGGTGCCGGTGCGCGGGTCGACGACGGGCGCCGGGTTGCCCCGGGTGTCGCCGTGGCCGGCGGCGACCACGGTCAGCGGGCCCCAGGTGCAGCCGCCGTCGGCGGAGCGGCGCAGGACGACGTCGATGTCCCCGCTGTCGCCGACGCCGCCGCGGCGGCCCTCGGCGAAGGCGAGGAGGGTGCCGGTCCGGGTCTCCACCACGGCGGGGATGCGGTAGACGGCGTAGCCGTCCTGTCCGGAGGCGTACGGGACGGAGGACTCGCAGTCGCCGGGCGCGGCGTGCGCGGGCTGCCCGGCGGTGAGTGCGGTGAGTGCGGTGAGTGCGGTGAGGAGGGCGAGGACGGTCGGAAGGGTGCGGCTGCGCGG
This sequence comes from Streptomyces sp. SCL15-4, assembly GCF_033366695.1. Lineage (NCBI taxonomy): Bacteria > Bacillati > Actinomycetota > Actinomycetes > Kitasatosporales > Streptomycetaceae > Streptomyces > Streptomyces sp. SCL15-4. The sequence continues at coordinate 5,679,014 of NZ_JAOBTQ010000001.1, read as the reverse complement.
GATCACGCCCTGATGCTGCCCGCGACGGCGGCCGCGCTCTTACTCCACCAGGGTGATCAGGAGGGGGTGCGGGCGGCGGCCAGCAGCCGGTTGACGTCGTCGGCGCGGAGGGTGAGGGCCGCGCCGACGGTGGCGAGGGCGTCGCGTTCGGCGGGGGTGTAGGGGCCGTCGGCGAGGGCGATGCGGGCGCCCTGGAGCAGCAGGGCCTCGCGGCCGGCCGGGGCGAGGTGCGCGGCGAGCGGGTCCAGGGCCTCGTGCAGCTCTATGGTCAGCCCGGCCCCGCACGGCTGCTCGAAGTACCGGCCGGTGTCGGCGGCGAGGGCGTCGACCAGGGCGGCGAGCTGCTCCTCGGTGCAGTCGGCGGAGCCGGCCGCGCGGACGGTGGCGCAGGCCGTCTCCAGGACCGTGCGGGAGGAGGTGCCGCCCGCCGCGAGGACCGCGAGGGCGACGGTGTGCACGGCGTCGCGGAGCATCGCGGAGAAGCGGCGGGTGGTCGGGTGGCCCAGGACGTCGGTGCCGAAGTGGTGCCGGCAGGCGGCGCACTCCACCACCGGTCCGGTCTCGCCGCGCGGCAGCAGGGGCACGCCGAGCAGGGTGAGCCGGCGGCGGCCGGTGAGCCGCTGGTAGTTGCGGTCGCCGCCGCAGCCGGGACAGAAGAACTCGCCGTCGCCGACGGGCGTCCACGCGGTGCGGGTGCCCAGGATGCGCAGGGCCCCGGTGGCACGGCCGTCTCGTCCCCGTACTGGCAGCACGTCGCACCTCCGTAACGGCGCGGCAGCATCGCCGCGCTGGCGTGATGTTAGCCACATCAGGGAGGCGGAGTCAGTACCCCGTACGAGACCTTTCCGTGACCTGAGGGACGCGATGGCCGAAAAGCGGCACCCCGCCCGCCGGTGTGCGGCGGGCGGGGACCCGTCAGCGGGTGGCGCGGTTGACCGCGGAGACGACCGCCTTCAGCGAGGCGCGCGTGGTGTTCGCGTCGATGCCGATCCCCCACAGGACCTTGCCGTCGATGGCGCACTCGATGTACGAGGCGGCCTGCGCGGAGGCGCCCTCGCTCATCGTGTGCTCCTGGTAGTCCAGCAGGCGTACGTCGACGCCCAGGGCGTGCAGGGCGTCGAAGAAGGCCGAGATCGGACCGTTGCCGGAGCCGGTCAGGACGGTGTCCCGGCCGTCGACGGTGGCCTCGACGGTGAGGGTGTCCACGCCGTCGGTGTCCGTCGTGGACTGGCCGGTCCGCACCTGGATGCGGCCCCAGGGGTTGTCCGGGTTGGGCAGGTACTCGTCCTGGAAGACGGCCCAGATGTCCTTCGGCGTGATCTCGCCGCCCTCGGCGTCGGTCTTCGCCTGGATGATCCTGGAGAACTCGATCTGCATGCGGCGCGGCAGGTCCAGCTTGTGGTCGTTCTTCAGGACGTAGGCGATGCCGCCCTTGCCGGACTGGGAGTTGACGCGGATGACTGCCTCGTAGGAGCGGCCGACGTCCTTGGGGTCGATGGGCAGGTACGGCACCGCCCACTCGATGTCGTCGACCGTGACGCCCCTGGCCCTCGCGTCGGCCTCCATGGCGTCGAAGCCCTTCTTGATGGCGTCCTGGTGGGAGCCGGAGAAGGACGTGTAGACCAGGTCGCCCACGTACGGGTGGCGCGGGTGGACCTCCATCTGGTTGCAGTACTCCCACGTACGGCGGATCTCGTCGATGTCGGAGAAGTCGATCTGCGGGTCGACGCCCTGGGAGAACAGGTTCATGCCCAGGGTGACCAGGTCGACGTTGCCGGTGCGCTCGCCCTGCCCGAACAGGCAGCCTTCGACGCGGTCGGCGCCGGCCATCAGGGCCAGCTCGGCGGCGGCCACGGCGGTGCCGCGGTCGTTGTGCGGGTGGACGGACAGGCAGACGTGCTCGCGGCGGGAGAGGTTGCGGTGCATCCACTCGAAGCGGTCCGCGTGCGTGGAGGGGGTGGAACGCTCCACGGTGGCGGGCAGGTTGAGGATGATCTCGCGGCCCGGGCCGGGCTGCCAGACGTCCATGACCGCCTCGCAGACCTCCAGGGCGAAGTCCAGCTCGGTGTCGGTGAAGATCTCCGGGCTGTACTGGTAGCCGAACTCGGTCTCGGGGCCGAGCAGCTTCTCGGCGTACTCCATCACCAGGCGGGTGCCGTCGACGGCGATCTGCTTGATGTCGTCCTTGGAGCCGCGGAAGACGACCCGGCGGAAGACCGGCGCGGTGGCGTTGTACAGGTGGACGGTGGCGCGCCGGGCGCCCTTCAGGGACTCCACCGTCCGCTCGATCAGATCCTCGCGGGCCTGGGTCAGCACCGAGATGGTGACGTCGTCCGGGATCGCGCCCTCTTCCTCGATGATCGAGCGCACGAAGTCGAAGTCGGTCTGGCCGGATGCGGGGAAGCCGACCTCGATCTCCTTGTAGCCCATCTTCACCAGCTGGTCGAACATCCGGCGCTTGCGCTCGGGCGACATGGGGTCGATCAGGGCCTGGTTGCCGTCGCGCAGGTCGGTGGAGAGCCAGCGGGGGGCGGCGGTGATCCGCTTCTCGGGCCAGGTGCGGTCCGGGATGTCGACCTGGTCGTAGCGACCGTACTTGTGGATCGGCATGGGGCTGGGCTGCTGGCGGTTGGCCATGACGCGTGGGCTCCTCAGGGTGTCCCGGAAATCCGAGTGGACGGCCGACGACGCAACGCCAGAGCTCCGCGGGGAGGGAGTCGGCCTCGACTACAGACCCTCGCCGCGGCAGCTAAGAAGAAGCAGCCAGGAGCGCATGATGCTCCGCAGCCTAGCCGAGCCGTTCCGGGCGCGCGGGCCTGTCCCAGTATGCGGGACCAGGCGGAGAAATTGGACAAAAAGTGCACCGCATCACATCGCCCTACCACAACGTCACGCAGCGTGGCGCCCGTTGTCCCGGTATTTCACCAATCATGGTGGCAGGTAGTGACAGTGAAGTCACACAATGCGATGGTTCCGGATATGACGACCACCGGGGGCTCCGAGCCCGTCTTCTGCACGATCGTGCCGCCGCACGTCCTCGACAAACTCGCCCGCAACGACGACCCCGCGCTCTCCGGCCCGGCCCGCCGGTCCCTGGAGCACGACGCCTTCCAGCGCACCAAGCGGCGCCTGACCACGGTGATCGGCGCGAGTGCCGTCGCCGCGCCCGAGGGCGCCGCCCCCGACCAGCCGCACCGCACCATCTACGACGCCGAGCACACCCAGGACCTGCCCGGCACCAAGGTCCGCGAGGAGGGCTCCGAGCCCGGCTCCGACGCCTCCGTCAACCGGGCCTACGCCGGCCTCGGCGCCACCTTCGAGCTGTATCTGAAGGCCTACGGCCGGCACTCCATCGACGGCAACGGCCTACCGCTGGACGCCACCGTGCACTTCGGCGAGGGCTACGACAACGCCTTCTGGGACGGCGAGCAGATGGTCTTCGGCGACGGGGACAACGAGGTCTTCCTCGACTTCACCATCCCGGTCGACGTCATCGGCCACGAGCTGACCCACGGCGTCACCCAGCACACCGCCAACCTGGACTACCACGGCCAGTCCGGCGCGCTCAACGAATCGCTCTCCGATGTCTTCGGCTCGCTGATCAAGCAGTACACCCTCGGCCAGACCGCCGCCGAGGCCGACTGGCTGATCGGCGCCGGACTGCTCGCCCCGCGCGTCACCGGCGTGGCCCTGCGCTCGATGAAGGCCCCGGGCACGGCGTACGACGACGACGTCCTCGGCAAGGACCCGCAGCCGGCGCGGATGGAGGACTACGTCCGCACCGGCCGCGACAACGGCGGCGTGCACATCAACTCCGGCATCCCCAACCACGCCTTCTACCTGGCCGCCACCGCCCTCGGCGGCTACGCCTGGGAGAAGGCCGGGCAGGTCTGGTACGACGTGCTGACCGGCGGCGACCTGAAGGAGGACGCGCTCTTCGCCGACTTCGCCACGCTGACGGTGAAGGCGACGCGGGAGCGGTACGGCGCCGGGGACGAACTGCGGGCCGTGCAGAAGGCCTGGGAACAGGTGGGGGTGCGCACGCTCTGATTCCGTACTAGACACGGACCATGCGTATTCGAGTACGGCGTACGGGCGGTTTCGCGGGCATCGAGCGCGGGGCCGAGGTGGACACCTCGGACCGGTCCGATGCCGAGGAGTGGCAGTCCCTGGCCGGACGTGTCCTCGCGTCCGGCCGGGCCGCGCCTCCGGCGGGCGTCCCGGACGGCTTCAGCTACGAGATCACGGTCGACGGCCGCACGGTGTACGCGGCCGATCCCGGACTGTCCCCGGACCAGAGGGAGTTGGTGACACGAGTGCTGAAGGAAGGCGCGTGACGGGGCGTTGACTTCCGTCGCCGGGGCTGCGGATGATCCGCCCATGGCGACTGACGCAGGCACCGAGATCCCCCGGTTCCCGGCCGGCTTCCTCTGGGGCGTGTCGACCTCGGCCCATCAGATCGAGGGCGCGGCCGAGCAGCGGGAGCCGTCCGTGTGGGACGTGTTCACGGCCGGGCCGGGACGGGTGAGGGACGGTTCGACGGCGGCGGTGGCCTGCGACCACTACCACCGCTATCCCGAGGACGTGGCCCTGCTCGCCGGCCTCGACGTGGACGCCTACCGCTTCTCCGTCTCCTGGCCCCGGGTGAACTCCGCCGGCGGCCTGGACTTCTACGACCGCCTGGTGGACGAGCTGTGCGCGGCGGGCGTACGGCCCGTGCCCACCCTCTTCCACTGGGACCTGCCCGCCGCGCTGGACTGGCTGGACCGGGACACCGCGTCCAGGTTCGCCGATTACGTGTCGGTGGTGGCGGACCGTCTCGGCGACCGGGTGAACAAGTGGATCACTCTCAACGAACCGGCGGAACACACCCTGCTGGGCCACGCCATCGGCGCCCACGCCCCCGGCCGGCGGCTGCTCTTCGACGCCCTGCCGGCCGCCCACCACCAGCTCCTCGCCCACGGCCTCGCCGTACGGGCGCTGCGCGCGTCCGGCGCGGGGGACATCGGCATCGCCAACTCCCACGGCCCGGTCTGGCCCGCGTCGAAGGACCCGGCGGACGTGGCGGCGGCGGACCTCTACGACACCCTGCTGAACCGGCTGTTCGCCGAACCGGTGCTCCTCGGCAGGTACCCGGAGGGCATGGCCGGGCTGATGCCCGAGGACGCGGCGGAGGACCTGCCGGTCATCGCCGAGCCCGTCGACTGGTACGGCGTCAACTACTACGCGCCGTCCCTGGTGGGTGCTCCGGAAGACGGCAACGGCGGGTACGGAGGACTTGAGCTGCCCGCCGAACTGCCTTTCTCGGTACGGGAGATCGAGGGCCGACCGGTGACCGGCTTCGGCTGGCCGGTGGTCCCCGAGGGGCTGACCGAACTCCTCACCGGCTTCCACGACCGCTACGGCGACCGGCTCCCGCCCGTCGTCATCACCGAGAACGGCTGCTCCTACGACGGCGTGGACGACCAGGACCGCATCGCCTACCTGGACGCCCACATCCGCGCCGTCCACACCGCGCTCACCGCCGGCGTCGACGTCCGCGGCTACTTCGTCTGGTCCCTGCTGGACAACTTCGAATGGGCCGAGGGCTACACCCGCCGCTTCGGCCTGGTGCACGTCGACTACCCGACGCTCACCCGCACACCGAAGTCGTCGTACCACTGGTACCGGAAGGTGCTGCGGGCACAGCGCGGGTGAGGGTCAGAAGCCCAGCTTGCGCAGCTGCCTGGGGTCGCGCTGCCAGTCCTTGGCCACCTTGACGTGCAGGTCCAGGAAGACCGGCGTGCCCAGCAGTGCCTCGATGTGCTTGCGGGACTTGATGCCGACCTCCTTCAGCCGCTTGCCCTTGGGGCCGATGATGATGCCCTTCTGGCTGGGCCGCTCGATGTAGACGTTGGCGTGGATGTCCAGCAGCGGCCGGTCCGCGGGCCGGTCCTCCCGCGGGAGCATCTCCTCCACGACCACCGCGATGGAGTGCGGCAGCTCGTCCCGCACCCCTTCCAGCGCGGCCTCCCGGATCAGCTCGGCGACCATCACCTGCTCGGGCTCGTCCGTCAGATCGCCCTCGGGATAGAGCGCCGGCCCCTCGGGAAGCAGCGGGATCAGCAGGTCGGCCAGCAGATTCACCTGCTTGTCGCCGACCGCCGACACCGGCACGATCTCCGCCCACTCGATGCCCAGCTCCTTGCCGAGCTGGTCGACGGCGATCAACTGCTCGGCGAGGGCCTTGGGGTCGACCAGGTCGGTCTTGGTGACGATCGCGACCTTCGGCGTCCTCTTGATCCCGGCCAGTTCCTTGGCGATGAACCGGTCGCCGGGGCCGAGCTTCTGGTCCGCCGGCAGGCAGAAGCCGATCACGTCGACCTCGGCCCAGGTCGTGCGGACCACGTCGTTCAGCCGCTCGCCGAGCAGGGTGCGCGGCTTGTGCAGTCCGGGGGTGTCGACCAGGATCAGCTGCGCGTCCGGCCGGTGCACGATGCCCCGGACCGTGTGCCGGGTCGTCTGCGGGCGGTTGGAGGTGATCGCCACCTTCTGCCCGACCAGAGCGTTCGTCAGGGTGGACTTGCCCGCGTTGGGGCGGCCCACGAAGCAGGCGAAGCCGGCGCGGTGGACGGTCTCGGCCGGCTGCTCGGAAGTCTGGGTACGAACGCTCATGCCGCCCATTGTCCCTGATCCACGGAGCCCCGCCGTACCACCGTCGCCGACCGCCGGCACCGGTGAGCTTCCGGAAACCCACCGGCAACGAAACGTCACGGAAACACACCCGTACGCGACCGGAAACGCACACCGGTGACCCTCTGACGCAGCCCCCACCCGTTGGAGACGTCCGTGACCCTCGCCGCAGCACACATCGACACCGGCGACACCGCCTGGCTGCTCGCCGCGACCGCCCTCGTCCTGCTGATGACCCCGGGCCTGGCCCTGTTCTACGGCGGCATGGTCCGCACGAAGAGCGTCCTCAACATGCTGATGATGAGCTTCGTGTCGATCGCGCTGGTCACGGTGGTCTGGCTGGCGGCCGGCTACTCCCTCGCCTTCGGCGACGACCTCGGCGGCGGGCTGCTCGGCGGCCCGGAGCACGCCGGGATGCGCGGCCTCGGCCCGGACAGCGTCCACGGCACGGTCCCCGCCGTGCTGTTCGCCACCTTCCAGCTGACCTTCGCCGTCATCACGGCCGCGCTGGTCAGCGGCGCGGTCGCGGACCGGACGAAATTCTCGGCGTGGCTGGTCTTCGTACCGGTGTGGACGCTGCTGGTATACGTTCCGGTCACCCACTGGGTGTGGGGCCCCGGCGGCTGGATCCTGGACCGGCTCGGCGCCCTGGACTTCGCCGGCGGGCTGCCCGTCGAGATCACCTCCGGTGCCTCCGGTCTCGCCCTGTGCCTGGTCCTCGGGCCCCGGCTGGGCTTCAAGAAGGACGCCATGCGCCCGCACAACCTGCCGATGGTGATCCTCGGCGCCGGTCTGCTCTGGTTCGGCTGGTTCGGCTTCAACGCCGGTTCCGCGCTCGGCGCGAACGGCCTCGCCGCCGCCGCGTTCCTCAACACGCTCGCCGCCGGCTGCACCGGCCTGCTCGGCTGGCTCTTCGTCGAGCAGCGGCGCGACGGCCACCCGACCACCCTGGGCGCCGCCTCCGGCGCGGTGGCCGGCCTGGTCGCGATCACCCCGTCCTGCGGCACGGTCTCCCTGCTCGGCGCCCTGGTCGTGGGCCTGGCCGCCGGTGTCGTCTGCTCCTACGCGGTGAGCTGGAAGTTCAAGCTGGACTACGACGACTCCCTGGACGTCGTCGGCGTCCACCTGGTCGGCGGGATCATCGGCACCCTGATGATCGGCCTGTTCGCCGACAAGGCGATGACCGGCGGCGCCGAGGGCCTGTTCCACGGCGGCGGACTCGCTCCGCTGGGCCGGCAGCTGCTGGCGGTGGCGGCCGTGGCGGCGTACGCGTTCTCGGTGACGTACGGGCTGGGCAAGCTGCTCGACAAGGTGCTGGGCTTCCGGGCGAGCGAGGAGCAGGAGTACACCGGTCTGGACCTTACGGTGCACGCCGAGACCGCATACGATCACGGCGTCCTGGGCCACGGCGCCCCGGTCTCCCACTCCGTGCCCTCCGCCCAGAAGGTCAAGACCCAGGCATGAAGCTCATCACCGCGATCGTCAAGCCGTACCGTCTGGACGAGGTCAAGACCGCCCTGCGGGAACTGGGGGTGCACGGACTGACCGTGACCGAGGCCAGCGGCTACGGCCGGCAGCGCGGTCACACCGAGGTGTACCGGGGGGCCGAGTACCGGGTCGACCTGGTGCCGAAGGTGCGCATCGAGGTGGTCGTGGAGGACGCGGTCGCCGAGGACGTGATCGACGCGGTGGTCGGGGCCGCCCGGACCGGCAAGATCGGCGACGGCAAGGTCTGGGCCGTGCCCGTCGAGACGGTCGTCCGGGTACGGACCGGCGAGCGCGGACCCGACGCGCTCTGACCAGCGGCGCACCGATCGCACCCGGAGCACCCCGCGCCGGGTCCCGCCGGGCGCGACGGACACCGGGCGGGCGCGCAGCCGCTTGCGCGGTCCGCCCGGCCGGCGTCCGAGGTGTGTCAGGTGGCCGGGACCGTGACGCGGACCGTGCCGTCGGGGGCGGCGAGCAGGACGGGGGTCCCGGTTCCGCCGAGGTCGGCCACGGCCGACAGGTCCTCGGGCGGTACCGAGTCCGCGTCGCTCACCACGGCCGCCGCCTCCAGGGACCGCGCCCCCGAGGCCGCGGCCATCGCGACGGCGGTCCGCAGCGCGCTCAGCCTCAGCGAGGGCAGCTCCACCGTCCCGGCGACATAGGTGCGCCCGGTCTCGTCCCGGACGGCCGCCCCCTCGGGCACGACGTTGCGGGCCCGCGCGGAACGGGCCAGGGTGACGATCTTGCGGTCCTCGGGGTCAAGCCCGGTGCTCTCGGTCATGCCCCGAGCATACGAAGGCGCGGCGGCCTCGCCCCGGCACGGGTGCCGTCAGGGCCGGTCGAGGCGGAGCCGCTCCGCCCTCGGCAGGCCCGCCACGACCAGGTCGTAGGAGTCCTCGACCAGTTCCCGGACCAGCCGGTCCGGCAGTGCCCCGTCGGCCGTCACCGTGTTCCAGTGCCGCTTGTTCATGTGCCAGCCCGGGACGATCAGGCCCTCGTGCTCGCCGCGCAGCCGGACCGCGTCCTCCGGGTCGCACTTGAGGTTGACCGTCAGGGGCCGCGCGTCCAGGGCCGTCAGGGCGAACATCCTGCCCAGCACCTTGAACACCGAGAACTCCGGGCCGAACGGGAAGTCCTCCACCGCCGCGTTGAAGGAGAGGCACAGCGCGCGCAGCTCCTCGGGGGTCACTCGGCCTTCTCCTCCTCGGCGACCGGCACCGGAACCGGCTCGACCAGCACCGTGACGATCTTGTTCCGGCGGCCCGCCGCGGCCTCCGCGGTCAGCCGCAGCACGCGTTCGTCGGGCAGCGGGACCTCGGCGGACGCACCGGCGATGGGCACGCGGCCGAGCGCCTTGGCGAGCAGTCCGCCGACGGTCTCCACGTCCTCGTCGTCGTACTCCTCCAGGCCGTACAGCTCGCCGAGGTCGGTGATGTCCAGGCGGGCGGTGACCCGGAACCGGTCGTCGCCGAGATCCTCCACGGGCGGCAGCTCCCGGTCGTACTCGTCGGTGATCTCGCCGACGATCTCCTCCAGGATGTCCTCGATGGTGACGATGCCGGCGGTGCCGCCGTACTCGTCGATGACGACGGCGACGTGGTTGCGTTCCTTCTGCATCTCGCGCAGCAGGTCGCCGGCGTTCTTGGTGTCGGGCACGAACACGGCCGGACGCATCGCCGTGGACACCAGGTCGCCCTCCGCCTCCCGGCTGATGTGCGTCTTGCGGACCAGGTCCTTCAGATACACGATCCCGACGATGTCGTCCTCGCTCTCACCGGTGACCGGTATCCGCGAGAAGCCGGACCGGAGGGCCAGGGTGAGGGCCTGGCGGATGGTCTTGAAGCGCTCGATGGTGACCAGGTCGGTGCGCGGCACCATCACCTCGCGCACCAGGGTGTCGCCCAGCTCGAACACCGAGTGCACCATCCGGCGCTCCTCGTCCTCGATCAGCGACTCCTTCTCGGCGAGGTCGACCAGCGCGCGCAGCTCCGCCTCGGAGGCGAAGGGGCCGTGCCGGAAGCCCTTGCCGGGCGTGAGGGCGTTGCCGATGAGGATCAGCAGGGAGGGCACCGGGCCCATGATCCGGGCCAGCGGCAGCAGCACGTAGGCCGCCGCGGTCGCGGTGTGCAGCGGGTGCTGGCGGCCGATGGTGCGCGGGGAGACGCCGACGGCGACGTACGACACCAGGACCATGACGCCGATGGCGACCAGCAGGGCCTGCCAGGTGGCGGAGAACTCCTGGAGGCAGGCGTAGGTGACCAGGGCCGCGGCGGCCATCTCGCAGGCCACGCGGACCAGCAGGGCCACGTTCAGATAGCGGGTGGGGTCGGCGGCGATCTGGGCCAGTCGGGCGCTGCCCCGCCGGCCGGACTTCACGGCCTCCTCGGCGCGGAAGCTGGAGACACGGGCGAGGCCCGCCTCCGCGCAGGCGGCGAGCCAGGCCACGACGGTCAGCGCGATCGCGCCGAGCACGAGCTGAGCGGACATGCGGCCCGCTTACGAGACGGTCGGCGCCGGGGACGGGCCGGTCAGGCCGCGCTCGGCCCGCCAGCCGTCCACGATGGCGGCCTGGAGCCCGAACATCTCGGCCTTCTCGTCGGGCTCCTCGTGGTCGTAGCCGAGCAGGTGCAGCACGCCGTGGACGGTGAGGAGCTGGAGCTCCTCGTCCATGGAGTGCCCGGTGGGCGCCTCGGCGCCCTGCCGGGCGGCGACCTCCGGGCACAGCACGATGTCCCCGAGCAGCCCCTGCGGCGGCTCGTCGTCGTCCTTGGACGGCGGCCGCAGCTCGTCCATCGGGAACGACATGACATCGGTGGGGCCCGGCAGGTCCATCCACTGGATGTGCAGCTGCTCCATGGCGTCGGCGTCCACGACGATCACCGAGAGCTCGGAGAGCGGGTGGATGCGCATCCGCGCGAGCGCGTAGCGGGCGATGTCCAGGATCGCCTGCTCGTCTACCTCGGTGCCGGACTCGTTGTTGACGTCGATCGACATGGTCGTGCTGGTCTACTTCCCCTTGGAGCCCTTGGCGCCGGTCCTGCCGCGGCCACCCGTGGGGGAGCCGCCGTTCTCGGTGCCGTGCTTGCTGTCGTACTGCTCGTACGCGTCGACGATACGGCCCACCAGCTTGTGCCGTACGACATCGTGGGACGACAGCCGGGAGAAGTGGACGTCCTCGACGCCCTCCAGGATCTCCTGCACCTGCCGCAGACCGGACTTCTGCCCGCCGGGCAGGTCGACCTGCGTCACGTCACCCGTGATCACGATCTTCGAGTCGAAGCCGAGGCGGGTGAGGAACATCTTCATCTGTTCGGGGCTCGTGTTCTGGGCCTCGTCCAGGATGATGAAGGCGTCGTTGAGCGTGCGGCCGCGCATGTAGGCGAGCGGCGCGACCTCGATCGTCCCGGCGGCCATCAGCCGGGGGATGGAGTCCGGGTCGATCATGTCGTGCAGCGCGTCGTACAGCGGGCGCAGATAGGGGTCGATCTTCTCGTAGAGCGTGCCGGGCAGGAAGCCCAGGCGCTCGCCCGCCTCCACCGCCGGCCGGGTCAGGATGATCCGGTTGACCTGCTTGGACTGCAGGGCCTGCACGGCCTTGGCCATGGCCAGGTAGGTCTTGCCGGTGCCGGCGGGGCCGATGCCGAAGACGATCGTGTGATGGTCGATCGCGTCGACGTACCGCTTCTGGTTGAGGGTCTTGGGGCGGATGGTGCGGCCACGCGAGGACAGGATGTTCTGCGTGAGCACCTGCGCCGGGGTCTCGGGCCCGTCGCTCGTGCCGTTGTCGCTCGCCTTGAGCATGGCGATCGAGCGTTCCACTGCGTCCTCCGTCATCGGCTGCCCGGTGCGGAGCACCAGCATCATCTCGTCGAACACGCGGGAGATCAGGGCGACGTCGGCGGGGTCGCCGACCGCGCTGATCTCATTGCCCCGGACGTGGATGTCGGCCGCCGGGAAGGCCCTCTCGATCACGCGCAGGAGGGAGTCGCCGGATCCCAGCACGGTCACCATGGGGTGCTGGGCGGGGACGGTGAACTGTGCTCTCGCCTGCTCCTGCGCGGGGGTGTGAGCTGTGGGTGTCTCTGTCATGGGCCGGCGCTGAAGGCCTGCGCTTCCTCCTCGTCACGGCCGCACGGCTGAGGGCGGCCTCGCACTGTCCAGGGTACGACGGGGGGCCGACAACGCCGTAGGGCTTTTCCTATGACCATTTTCCGGGCCTCAGGCCGAGCGGCCGAACCCGATGGTCGGCACGGCCCGGCGCAGCGGCCAGGGCCGGTCCAGCCGCTTCGGGACGAGGTCCTCCAGGAAGGCGTACCGGCGCAGCGCCATCGGGTCCTGTCCGGGCAGCGACTGGACCTTGCGCCACCAGGCGCCGATCTCCGACCAGCCGGGCGCGGACAGCGAGCCGCCGAACTCCTGCACCGACAGCGCGGCGGTGAGCCCGGCGAAGGCCAGCCGGTCGGCCAGCGGCCAGCCGGCCAGGGAACCGGTCACGAACCCGGCGACGAACACGTCCCCGGCCCCGGTCGGGTCCAGCGCCTCCACGGCGATCGCGGGCACCTCGGCGGCCTCTCCGGTGCGCCGGTCCACCGCGTAGGCGCCCTCCTCGCCGAGGGTCACCACGGCCACCGGCACATAGGCGGTGAGCGCGTGCGCGGCGGCCCGGGGACAGTCGGCGCCGGTGTAGCGCCGGGCCTCCTCGGCGTTGGGCAGGAACGCCTCGCAGTGCCGGAGGTCGGGCAGGCCGGACAGGTCCCACGCGCCCGTCTCGTCCCAGCCGACGTCGGCGAAGATCCGGGTGCCCGCGCGGGCGGCCTCGGCGATCCACGGGGCGCCGCGGCCGGGGGTGAGGGAGGCGACGGCGGCTCGCGCGCGGGGCGGCCGGGCGGGGAGGCCGTCCTGGCCGAAAACGGCCTCGGGCGGCGGCTCGTGCCCGTGCGAGACCATGGTCCGCTCGCCCTCGTAGGCCATGGAGACGGTCACCGGGGAGTGCCAGCCGGGGACGGTCCGGGAGGCCGAGAGGTCGATGCCCTCGCCCCGTTCCAGCGCGTCCCAGCAGTACTCGCCGTAGTGGTCGTCGCCGAACGCGGCGGCGAGCGCGGTGCGCAGGCCGAGCCGGGCCAGGGCGGCGGCCATGTTGGCGACCCCGCCGGGGCTGGAGCCCATGCCCCGGGCCCAGGACTCGGTGCCGCGCACCGGCGCCGACTCCAGGCCGGTGAAGATGATGTCGAGGAAGACCGTGCCGGTGAGGTAGACGTCCCAGGGCGGGTCGCCGGGTGCGCGCAGCGCGGCGAGCGGGTCGACGTGGACCCGGCGGCGCGCTGCCCGGGTGAGGTGTTCCGGTTCCTCTCCGGTGAGGGTGTGCGACGGCGTCACGGTGCGCTCCCTGGCGTGGTGCGGTTCTGGCCAGTGTGCACCAGGTCACGCGCCGGGACGCCGGGGGCGGGTCATCGCCGGGGCCCGGCGGGTCACCAGCGGGGCATCGCCGGGGTGCGCCAGGCGGGGTCGGCGACGCGCATCGCCGCCGCGTCGTCCCTGTCCCGCAGCGCGCCGTCGTCCTCGGTCCAGCGCCGGTGCAGCCGGGCCAGTTCCTCCCGGTCCAGTTCGACGCCGAGGCCGGGCGCGTCGGACACCGCGACCCGGCCGCCGTCGAAGGCGATCCGCTCGGTGAGGACGTCCTCGGACTGCCAGGGGTAGTGGGAGTCGCAGGCGTGATGGAGATCCGGGACCGTGGCCGCCACCTGGGTCATCGCGGCGAGGCTGATGCCGAGGTGGGTGTTGGAGTGCATGGACACCCCGACCCCGAAGGCGGCGCAGATCGCGGCGAGCCGCTGGGTGTTGCGCAGCCCGCCCCAGTAGTGGTGGTCGGACAGGACGACCTGGACGGCGTCCTTGGTGAACGCCTCCTTGATCTCGCCGAAGGTGGTCACGCACATGTTGGTGGCCAGCGGCACGTCGGTGCCGGCGGCCACCTCGGCCATGGCGGCCGTGCCGAGCGCCGGGTCCTCCAGGTATTCGAGGACGTCCCCCAGCTCATCGGCGACCTTCAGCGACGTGGCGACCGACCAGGCGCCGTTGGGGTCGAGCCGCAGCGGGTGTCCGGGGAAGGCCTCGGCGAGGGCGCGGACGGCGGCGATCTCCCGCTCGGGCGGGAAGACCCCGCCCTTGAGCTTGAACGAGCCGAAGCCGTGCCGCTCGCGCAGCCGGCGGGCCTGTTCGACCACTCCGGCCGGGTCGAGCGCGGCGCCCCACTCGTCCGGCTCGGCGCGGACGCCCGCCGGATGCCCGTCCCACTTGTAGAAGAGGTAGGCGCTGTACTCGACGGCGTCGCGGACCTTGCCGCCGAGCAGCGCGTGCACGGGCAGGCCGAGCGCCTTGCCCTGGGCGTCGAGGCAGGCGACCTCGAAGGCGGACAGCACCGACAGCCGCAGCTTGTCCGCGGTCTGCACACCGCGCAGCCCGCCCGCGTCCGTCCCGCTCTCGACCCGGGAGGCGTCCACGGCGAGGTCGATCCCGAACAGTCCGTTCACATCCATGACCGAGCGTCCCGTGACCCGTGCGGCCAGCGCCCGGGCCGGCTCCAGGTACTTCGCGTCGCCGTAGGTCTCGCCGAGCCCGGTGATCCCGTCCGCGGTGACGATCTCCACGATCAGCCGGGGGGTGTACGGCTGGTGCACGCCCTGGGTGTTGAGCAGCGGCGGGTCGGCGACCAGGATCGGCGTCAGCCGCACCTCGGTGATGGTCAGGTCACGGGTCACAGTCAGGCTCCTACGAGGTCGAGTCCGGCGGTCAGGAGGGCCTTGAGGTCGGCGAGGTCGGCGGGCGCCGGATCGGCGAGCGGGGCGCGCACCGGCCCGACCCGGTGGCCGCGCAGCCGGGCCGCCGCCTTGACCAGGGACACGGCGTATCCGGGCGCGCGGTCGCGGAGTTCGACGAACGGGACGTAGAAGCCGCGCAGCAGTTCGTCGACGGTGCCGTGGTCGCCGGCGCGGAGCGCGGCGAAGAAGGCGCCGGCGATCTCCGGGGCGAAGGCGTGCACGGCGGAGGAGTAGGCGGGGACGCCGACGGCGGCGTAGGCCCGGGCCTGGATCTCGGCGGTGGCGGCGCCGTTGAAGAAGAGGAAGCCGTCGGGCGCGGCCAGGGTGAGGCGCTGGAGCCGGTCCAGGTCGCTGTGGCCGTCCTTGAGGCCGATGACGTTCGGGATCCGGGCGACGCGCCGCAGGGTGCCGGCGGTGTAGGCGACCTGGCCGCGCTGGTAGGCGACGAGCGGCAGCCGGGTGCGGGCGGCTAGGTGCTCCAGCTGGGCGGCGAGGCCGTCCTGCGGTGCCTCGGTGAGGTAGTGCGGCAGCACGAGCAGGGCGTCGGCGCCGGCCTCCTCGGCGATCCGCGCGAACCGGGCGGCCTGCGCCCAGCCGTATCCGGTGCCGGCCACGACGGGCACCCGGCCGGCCGCCTCGCGGACGGCGACGGTGACGACCGTGCGGTACTCGTCCTCGTCCAGCGAGAAGAACTCGCCGGTGCCGCAGGCCGGGAAGAGGGCGCCGGGCGCCGTGGCGATCCGGTCGGCGACATGCGCGCGGAAGCCGTCGGCGTCGAGGGTGCCGTCGTCGTGGAAGGCCGTGAGGGGAAAGGAGAGCACGCCCCGTGCCATGCCCTCCCGCAGCCGTCGCGCCACGTCCTGCGGACCCGGGTCGCCACCCACGCTGACCATCTCCTCTTATGAATTGCGTCTACATATGAGAACGCAGGCTAGATGGTTCTTCCCTTCGGCACCACCCCCAAACGACACCGTGGCCGGGATCACATCCCGGCCACGGCGGCCCTTCCGACACGTCGTCCCGGACGGACTACGACACGTCGTCCCCGAACTCGTACGCGTCGACCTCGGCCAGATACCGGGCCCTGCGCTCCTCGTCGTCCTCCAGGAAGGAGGCGAGGAAGGAGTTGCGGGCCAGCTCGCGCAGCCGGTCCCGGGACAGGCCCAGGCTCTCGTGCACGGCCGCGAAGTTGTCCCCCGCGTACCCGCCGAAGTACGCCGGGTCGTCGGAGTTGACCGTGCACAGCAGCCCGGCGTCGAGCATGGCCGGCAGAGGATGGTCGGCGAGGGTGTCGACGGTCCGCAGGCGCACGTTGGACAGCGGGCACAGGGTGAGCGGGATGCGCTCGCGGACCAGCCGCTCCACCAGCGCCGGGTCCTCCATGCAGCGCAGACCGTGGTCGACGCGCTCCACGCCCAGCACGTCCAGCACCTCGGTGACGTACGCCGGCGGCCCCTCCTCGCCGGCGTGCGCGACCCGGCGCAGCCCGAGCGCCGCGGCGGCCTCGAACACCTCCCGGAACTTCGCCGCCGGATGCCCGACCTCGGCGGAGTCCAGGCCGACACCGGTGATCCGGTGCAGGTACGGCCGCGCGGCCTCGAGCGTGAGCAGCGCCGACTCGGCGGGCTCGTCCCGCAGGAAGCACATGATCAGCTTGGTGGAGACGCCGTGGTTGGCCTCGCTCTCCCCCAGCGCCCGCCACAGCCCCTCCACGACCGTGCCCATCGGCACGCCCCGGGCCACATGGGCCTGCGGGTCGAAGAAGATCTCCGCGTGCCGCACGCCCTGCGCGGCGGCCCGGGCGAGGTAGGCGTCGGCCAGGTCGGCGAAGTCGTCCTCGGTGCGCAGGACGGCCATCAGTTCGTAGTACAGGTTGAGGAAGGACTGGAGGTCCTGGAAGCGGTAGGCCTCGCGGAGGGCGTCGGTGTCCGCGTACGGCAGGGTCACGCCGTTGCGGGCGGCCAGCTCGAACGCCAGCTCCGGCTCCAGAGTGCCTTCGATGTGGAGGTGCAGTTCTGCTTTCGGGAGGGGCATCAAAGCATCGTACGGGCGTCTTACCGCCGTTTCGGAACCGGCACCCGCAGCAGGTCGTGGGCCACGGTCAGCTCCCCGGTGAACCCGGCCGCCCGCGCCTGCCGCTCGAACTCCTCGGGTTCGGTGTAGCGCTGGCTGAAGTGGGTCAGCACCAGGTGCCGGACGCCGGCGTCCCGCGCCGCCGCGGCGGCCTGTCCGGCCGTCAGGTGCCCGTGCTCGACGGCGAGGTCCGCGTCCTCGTCCAGGAAGGTGGACTCGATGACCAGCAGGTCACAGCCCTCCGCCAGCGCGTGCACGCCGTCGCAGAGCCGGGTGTCCATGACGAACGCGAACCGCTGCCCGCGCCGCACCTCGCTGACGTCCTCCAGCCGCACGTCCCCGAGCCGTCCCGCGCGCTGGAGCCGGCCCACGTCCGGTCCCTGGATGCCGTGCGCGGCGAGCCGGTCGGGCAGCATGCGGCGGCCGTCGGGCTCGGTGAGGCGGTAGCCGTAGGACTCCACGGGGTGCGAGAGCCGACGGGCCTCCAGGCGGTACGACCCGGTGACCGCGATGACGCCGTCGGCGTCGACCGGGGCCTCGGTCAGGCCGACGGTCTCGCGGTAGGCGGTCGCGTAGCGCAGGCGGTCGAAGAAGCGCTGGCCGGAGCGCGGATAGTGCGCGGTGACCTCGTGCGGCACCTGGTCCAGGTTGATGCGCTGGACGACCCCGGCGAGGCCGAGGGAGTGGTCGCCGTGGAAGTGCGTGACGCAGATCCGGTTCAGGTCGTGGGCGGCGACCCCGGCGCGCAGCATCTGCCGCTGCGTGCCCTCGCCGGGGTCGAAGAGGATGCCCTCGCCGTCCCACCTCAGCAGATAGCCGTTGTGGTTGCGGTGCCGGGTCGGGACCTGGCTGGCGGTGCCGAGGACCACCAGTTCGCGTACGGACACGGGTGCCTATCCGGGGGGCCACTGGAGGCCGCGGCCGCCGAGGACATGGGCGTGGGCGTGCCAGACGGTCTGGCCGGCGCCGCTGCCGGTGTTGAAGACGAGGCGGTAGCTGTCGAGTTCCTCCGCGTCGGCCACGGCCCTGGTCTCGGCGAGCACGTCGGCGGCGATCCGCGGGGCACCCGCGGCGAGTTCGGCCGCGTTCTCGTAGTGCGCCTTGGGGATGACCAGGACGTGCGTGGGGGCCTGGGGGTTTATGTCCCGGAAGGCCACGGTCGTCTCTGTCTCGCGGACGATCGTCGCCGGGATCTCGCCCGCGACGATCTTGCAGAACAGGCAGTCGTTCTGCGGCTCTCCGGCCATGCGCTGCGCTCGCTTTCGGCGGTGATCGATACGGTTCGCATCGTAGTCGGTCGGGCGCGGGCCGCCCTGGGTCCCTCCCCGCGCCCCTTCAGGAGGGAAGTCCCGGCGGGGTCTTCGCCGGCCGCTCCTCCAGGGCTTCCAGCGCGAGCCGGATCGCCGCGTCGAGCTGGACGTCGCGGCCTTGCGCCCAGTCCTGGGGCCGCTGTACGACCTCCACGTCCGGGTCCACACCGTGGTTCTCCACGTCCCAGCCGACGCCCTCCAGCCACATCGCGTACTTCGGCTGGGTGACCAGGGTGCCGTCGACCAGGCGGAAGCGGCTGTCGATGCCGATGACGCCGCCCCAGGTGCGGGTGCCGACGACCGGACCGATGCCCAGGGCCTTGATCGCGGCGTTGACGATGTCGCCGTCGGAACCGGAGAACTCGTTGGCCACGGCGACGACCGGGCCGCGCGGCGCGTCCAGCGGGTAGCTGGTGGGACGCATGCCGCGCGGCAGGTCCCAGCCGATGATCCGGCGGGCCAGCTTCTCGACCACCAGCTGGGAGGTGTGGCCGCCGCGGTTCTCCCGGACGTCGACCACCAGTCCTTCGCGGGCGACCTCCACGCGCAGGTCGCGGTGGATCTGGGCCCAGCCGGGGGCCTGCATGTCGGGGACGTGGAGGTAGCCGAGGCGGCCGGCGGAGGCGGCGTGGACGTGGGCGCGGCGGTCGGCGACCCAGGCGTGGTAGCGCAGGGGCTCCTCGTCGGCGATGGGGACGACGACGGTGTGCCGGGGTTCACCGCCGCCGGCCGGGGAGACGGTCAGCTCCACCGGGTGGCCGGCCGTGCCGGCCAGCAGCGGGCCCGGGCCCGTCACCGGGTCGACCGGGTGGCCGGCCACCGCGATGACGGCGTCGCCGGGACGGACGGCGACGCCGGGCGCGGCGAGCGGGGAGCGGGCGTCCGGGTCGGAGGTCTCCGCGGGCAGGATCCGGTCGATGCGCCAGCTGCCGTCCTCGTGGCGGGAGATGTCGGCGCCGAGCAGGCCGTGCCGGGAGCGGCCGGAGCCGCCGCGCGGGGTGACGTAGGCGTGCGAGGTGCCCAGTTCGCCGTGCACCTCCCACAGGAGGTCGACCAGGTCGCTGTGGGTGGCGAGGCGGGACAGCAGCGGGCGGTAGCGGTCGAGGATGCCGGGCCAGTCGGCGCCGCCGAGGTCGGGACGCCAGAAGTGGTCGCGCATCAGGCGGCCGGTCTCGTCGTACATCTGCCGCCACTCGGCGGCCGGGTCGACCGTCCCGCGGACCCGGGCGAGGTCGACGGTGACGCTGGTGTCCCCGTCGTCGTCGCCGCCGGTGCGGCGGTCGCTGGGGACGACCCGCAGCCGGCCGTCGCTCCACAGCAGCAGGCGTTTGCCGTCGCCGCTGACCTCGAAGTGGTCGGCGTCGGCGGCGAGATGCTCCAGGCGGCGCTGGGCGAGGTCGTAGCGCTCCAGCTCGGTGTGCGGGTCGGGGTCCTCGGGGTGGGCGCGGGAGGCGCCGAGGACGCCCCGCACGGGGTGGCGCAGCCACAGGACGCCGTCCTTGGCGGCGCGCAGCGTCGAGTAGCGGCCGGCCTCCACCGGGAAGGGCACTATGCGGTCGGCGAGCCCTTCGAGGTCGATCCGGGTGGCCGGGGCGCCCTCGCTGTCGGGGGTCTCGTCCTTGTCGGGGGTCTCGAAGGGGCGGCCGTGGCGCTGCGGGCCGAACGGCGAGGGAGTGGTGGCGGCCAGGGTGATCAGGTGCGGGCGGGCGCCGACCACGAAGGCGAGGTCGAAGACGTGTTCGTCGTAGACCGGGTCGAAGGCGCGGTTGGAGAGGAACGCGAGGTGTTTGCCGTCGAGGGTGAAGGCGGGCGCGTAGTCCTGGAAGCGCAGCGGGGTCGCCTCGGTGACCGACAGGTCGGTGGTGTGGGCGATGCGCAGCTGCGACAGCGGGCGCGGGCCGGGGTGGGACCAGGCCAGCCAGGCGGAGTCCGGGGAGAAGACGAGACCGGAGACCTCGCCGTCGTCGCAGCGGTCGACCTCGCGGACCTCGCCGGTCTCCCGCTCGACCAGCAGCAGCCTGCCGTCGTGCGCGGCGACGGCGGCCCGGCTGCCGTCGGGGGCCATGGCCAGTCCGAGGACCCGGCCGAGCTGCCCGGCGGCGAGCCGGCGCGGCGGGGCGCCGGGCACGGTGCCGGTCGCGGGGGCGAACTCCAGGGCGTCCTCGCCCTCGGCGTCCGTCACCCACACCACCCACTCCTCGCCCTCGGCGCGGAAGGCGCGCGGCATCCGGGCGCGGACGCCGGGGGTGGCGGCCAGGGCGCGGGCGGGGCCCGAGCGGTGCGTGACCCAGTGGACACCGCCGCGCACGCAGACGGCGCTGCCGCGCGCGGTGTGGCCGGGAGACGCCTCGCCGAACCAGCGGGAGGCGTTGACCGGGTACGGCCGCAGGTCGACGCGGGGGCCGCCGAGCCGCACCTCCAGCCGGCGCGGCTCGGCGCCCTCCAGGTCGTCCAGCAGCCAGAGTTCACCGGCCGAGCTGTAGACGACCCGGGTGCCGTCGCCGGCCGCGTGCCGGGCGTAGAAGCCTCCCCCGCGCTCGGCTTCGCTCGCGCGGGAGGTGCCCCCGAGGGGGGTGTGGCGGCGCAGGTCGGAGCCGTCGGCGAGGGAGGAGTAGAGCGCTCCGGTGCCCTCGTGGTCGGAGAGGAACGCGATACGGTCCCCGGCCCACACCGGGCACTCGATGTTCCCGTCGAGGTCCTCGTGCAGCCGCACGAACTCCCCGGCGCCTTCTCCGCCTTCGGCGGCCCGGTCGATCCACAGCTTGCCCGCCGTGCCGCCCCGGTAGCGCTTCCAGTGGGCGGCCTCGCGGCCCATCGGCGCGGACAGCAGCACGGTGGCCGGGCCGAAGGCGACGCCGCCGACCGGGCCGTAGGGCAGGGTCTCGGCCGGTCCGCCGTCCAGCGGGACGGCGTGCGCCCAGGTGTGCCGGAAGCTGTGCCGGCCGTGCGCGCCGAGCGCGAGCACCCGCCCGTCCGGGGTCCAGCCGCGCACCTCCGTGCGGTGGTTGCCCCAGTAGGTCAGCCGTCTCGCGGGGCCGCCGTCGACCGGGGCGACATGCACCTCGGGGGCGCCGTCCCGGGTCGAGGTCCAGGCGAGGTGCCGTCCGTCCGGCGACAGCCGGGGCTGGGTCACCGGTCTGTTGTCGGCGCTGACCCGCCAGGCCCGGCCGCCGTCCAGCGGGGCGAGCCATACGTCGTCCTCGGCGACGAAGGTCACCAAGTCGCCGCGCAGATGGGGGAATCGGAGATAGCCGGAGGTTCCCGTGGTTCCCGTCGAAGCACCCTGAGTCACTCCGTCACTGTACGCAGCGACCGGCGCCCCCGCCCCCGGTTTCCGGTCACTCGCGGTCAGCCGCGCAGCAGCAGCCACTCCTGGAGTTCCACGAGGTTGCCCTCCGGGTCCTTCAGGTGGGCCACGCGCATGCGGTCCGTCAGGAGGGCCGGGCCGCGCAGCAGGACCGCGCCCCGGGCGGTGATCGCGGCGCAGTAGGCGTCGAGGTCGTCGACGCGCAGCACGACCAGCGACCGGTGGCCGGTCGCGGTCTCGCCCAGTTCGGCCAGGACCCCGGCCATCATCGACCGGTCCTGGAGCGCGATCCCGGCGGAGCCGGTGTGCGGGCTGAACTTCTCGTACGGTCCCTCGCTCGCGCCGGACTGCGGCTTGAGCCCGAGGACTTCGGCGTAGAAGTGGTAGCAGGCGGCGAAGTCGCTGACGAGGAGCCGGACCTGGGCGAGTTCCACGGGGTCTCCGAGTGGGTTTGCTAAGACCAGCGGCCGGTGCGCCCCAGCAGCAGGGCCGCGGCGGCGGTGCCGGCGGTGGAGGTGCGCAGGACGGTCGGCCCGAGGACGTACGGCGTGGCGCCGGCCTCGGCGAAGAGCGCCAGCTCCTCCGGGGAGACGCCTCCCTCGGGGCCGACGACGAGCACGATCTCGCCCTCGGCGGGCAGTTCGGCGGTGGCCAGGCGCCGCGTGCCGCTCTCGTGGAGCACGGCGGCGAAGTCGGCGCGGGCCAGCAGCGCGGCCACCTGCCTGGTCGTCGCCGCGTCCGCGACCTCGGGGAAGCGGACCCGGCGGGACTGCTTGCCGGCCTCGCGGGCGGTGGCCCGCCACTTGCCGAGGGCCTTCAGCCCGCGGTCGCCCTTCCACTGGGTGATGCAGCGGGACGCCTGCCAGGGCACGATCGCGTCGACGCCGACCTCGGTCATGGTCTCCACGGCGACCTCCCCGCGGTCGCCCTTGGGCAGGGCCTGGACGACGGTGATCCGCGGGCTGGGCGCCGGCTCCTCGGACACCGGGGCCAGGCGGACCAGCAGCCGGTCCTTGCCCTCGGTGCCGGTCACCTCGCCCACCGCGTAGCGCCCGGCGCCGTCGGTGAGGACGACCTCCTCGCCGGGCCGCAGCCGCTTCACGGAGACCGCGTGGCGGCCCTCGGCGCCCTCCAGGACATACCGGTCGCCGTCCGGCTCGAAGCGGTCCACGACGAAGACGGGAGCGGTCACGCGCCCTCACCCCCCGCACGCCCGGAGTCCGGCAACGCGGCGCGGGCCTCGGCGAGTTCGTCCGCCAGCACCTCCACCAGCCGTCTGGCCGGCAGCTCCCGGGCCATCCGGTGGCCCTGTCCCGCCCACAGCGCCATGCCCTGCGCGTCCCCGGCCCGGGCGGCGGCCTTGCGCAGCGGCGAGGTGAGGTGGTGGACCTCCGGGTAGGCGACGGGCGCGTACGGGCCGTGCTCGCGCAGGAAGCGGTTGACCAGGGAGCGGGCCGGGCGGCCGGTGAAGGCGCGGGTCAGCTCGGTGCGGGTGAAGAGGGGGTCGGTCAGCGCCTGTTTGTGCGGGTCGGGCGCGCCGGACTCGGGGGTGGCGAGGAAGGCGGTGCCGAGCTGGGCCGCGTCGGCGCCGGCCGCGAGGACGGCGGCGATCTGGCCGCCGCGCATGATGCCGCCGGCGGCGACGACCGGGACGCGCACGGCCTCGCGGACCTGCGCGAGCAGCGACAGCAGTCCGACGCCGGCGCCGTCGTTCTCCGGCGAGTCGCGATGGGTGCCCTGGTGGCCGCCGGCCTCCACGCCCTGCGCGATCACCGCGTCCGCCCCGGCCGCCTCGACCGCGCGGGCCTCCTCCGCGGTGGTGGCGGTGACCAGGGTGAGGGTGCCGGCCCGGCGCAGCCGCGCGAGAACCTCGCGGTCCGGCACGCCGAAGTGGAAGGAGACCACCGGGACCGGGTTGTCGAGGAGGACGGCGAGCTTGGCGTCGTAGCCGTCGTCCCGGCCGCCGTCCGGGTCGCCCAGCTCGGTCTCGTACCAGGCGGCCTCACCGGCCAGCTGGTGGGCGTAGACCTCGACGGCGCCGGACTCCGCGTGCTCGGGCTGCGGCATGAACACGTTGACGCCGAAGGGGCGGTTCGTGAGCCCGCGCAGCTGCTTGATCTCCTGGTACATCCCGTCGGCGGTCTTGTAACCGGCGGCGAGGAACCCGAGGCCACCGGCCTCGGAGACGGCGGCGGCGAGCTGCGGGACGGAGACTCCGCCCGCCATGGGGGCCTGCACGATCGGGAGGGGGAAGAGATCGGTCAGTGCGGAGGACATGACCGCATGGTGTCACGTCCCTCGGACCGCTCCGAATCCGGGCGCCCCGGCACACACCCGGGGCACCCTCATGGTTCGGCGCCCGTCGAAGGCGTCCCTCGGCCGCGGGAACAGGCCCGGCCGGGGGTCGTCCCCCGGCCGCCGCGTCTGCCCGGGGGACGACCCCCGGGCCCCCGGCCGCCGCCCGCCTCAGCGCCCGTTGAAGGCGTCCTTCAGCCGCGAGAACAGACCCTGCTGACCCGGCTGGAACTGGCCCTGGGGGCGTTCCTCGCCGCGGAGCTTGGCCAGTTCGCGCAGGAGGCGTTCCTGCTCGGGGTCCAGCTTGGTCGGGGTCTGCACCTCGACGTGCACGATCAGGTCGCCCCGGCCGCCGCCGCGCAGATGGGTGACACCGCGGTCGTGCAGCGGGATCGACTGGCCGGACTGGGTGCCGGGCCGGATGTCGACCTCCTCCATGCCGTCCAGGGTCTCCAGCGGCACCTTGGTGCCGAGCGCCGCGGCCGTCATCGGGATGGTGACCGTGCAGTGCAGGTCGTCGCCGCGCCGCTGGAAGGTCGGGTGCGGCAGCTCGTGGATCTCCACGTACAGATCGCCGGCCGGGCCGCCGCCGGGACCGACCTCGCCCTCGCCCGCGAGCTGGATCCGGGTGCCGTTGTCGACACCGGCCGGGATCTTCACGGTGAGCGTGCGGCGGGAGCGGACGCGGCCGTCGCCGGCGCACTCCGGGCACGGGGTCGGCACGACCGTGCCGAAGCCCTGGCACTGCGGGCACGGCCGGGAGGTCATGACCTGGCCCAGGAAGGACCGGGTGACCTGCGAGACCTCACCCCGGCCGCGGCACATGTCACACGTCTGCGGGGACGTGCCCGGGGCCGCGCCCTCGCCGTTGCAGGTGGCGCAGACGACGGCGGTGTCGACCTGGATGTCCTTGGTCGTCCCGAAGGCCGCCTCGTCCAGCTCGATCTCGATCCGGATCATCGCGTCCTGGCCGCGCCGGGTGCGCGAGCGCGGCCCGCGCTGCGACGCCGTGCCGAAGAACGCGTCCATGATGTCGGAGAAGTTGCCGAAGCCGCCGGCCCCGAAGCCGCCCGCGCCGGCGCCGCCGGACTGCGAGAGCGGGTCGCCGCCGAGGTCGTAGACCTGCTTCTTCTGCGGGTCCGACAGCACCTCGTAGGCGGCGTTGATCTCCTTGAACCGCTCCTGGGTCTTCGGATCGGGGTTGACGTCCGGGTGCAGCTCGCGCGCGAGCCGACGGAACGCCTTCTTGATCTCATCCTGCGACGCGTCGCGGCGCACGCCGAGAACGGCGTAGTAGTCCGTGGCCACTTACGACTCCGCCAGGATCTGTCCGACGTACCGTGCCACTGCGCGTACCGCTCCCATCGTTCCCGGGTAGTCCATGCGGGTCGGTCCGACCACGCCGAGCTTGGCAACCGCCTCGCCGCCCGAACCGTAGCCGACCGACACGACGGAGGTGGAGTTGAGTCCTTCATGGGCGTTCTCGTGCCCGATACGCACGGTCACGCCCGGTTCCTTCGCCTCGCCGAGGAGCTTGAGGAGCACGACCTGCTCCTCCAGTGCCTCCAGGACGGGCCGGATCGTGAGGGGGAAGTCGTGCCCGAAGCGGGTGAGATTGGCGGTGCCGCCGATCATCAGCCGCTCCTCGTTCTCCTCCACCAGTGTCTCCAGCAAAGTGGAGAGCACCGTGGAGACCGTACCGCGGTCCTCCGGCTCGAAGGCGTCCGGCAGGTCCTCGACCAGCCTCGGCACGTCCGTGAACCGGCGGCCCGCGACCCTGCTGTTCAGCCGGGCCCGCAGATCCGCCAGCGAGGCCTCGCCGAACGGGGCCGGGCAGTCGACCATACGCTGCTCGACCCGGCCGGTGTCGGTGATCAGCACGAGCATCACGCGCGCCGGGGCGAGCGAGAGCAACTCCACGTGCCGGACCGTGGACCGGGTCAGCGACGGGTACTGCACGACGGCGACCTGCCGGGTCAGCTGCGCGAGCAGCCGCACCGTGCGCGCCACGACGTCGTCGAGGTCGACGGCGCCCTCCAGGAAGTTCTGGATCGCCCGCCGCTCCGGCGCGGTCATCGGCTTCACGCCCGCGAGCTTGTCCACGAACAGGCGGTAGCCCTTGTCGGTGGGGATGCGCCCCGCGCTGGTGTGCGGCTGCGCGATGTACCCCTCGTCCTCCAGGGCCGCCATGTCGTTGCGGACGGTGGCCGGGGAGACGCCGAGGTTGTGCCGCTCGGTGAGCGCCTTGGAACCGACCGGCTCCTCGGTGCCCACGTAGTCCTGGACGATGGCGCGCAGTACCTGAAGCCTGCGTTCACTCAGCATTCGCGCGCACCTCCAGCACGTCGTCCGTCGTCCCATCGGGTCGTCCGCCTGGCACTCCTCCCACACGAGTGCCAGCATTCCCCGGCCCAGTGTACGGCCGTCCGGTCCACACCGGGCAAGGTCGGTCCGCCGTACCGGGTCCTACCGCTAGCGTCGCGGGTATGACCGTGACTTGGGAAGAGCTGGGGTGGGAACGGCTGGCGGCCGGGGTGGGGCGGTGCCGGCTGCCGGGCTGGGACTGCACGGTGGGGCTGGTCGTGGGCGAGGGGACGGCGCTGCTCGTGGACGCCGGTTCGAGCCTGGCGGAGGGGGCCCGGCTGCGGGCGCGGGCGGAGGAGCTGGCGGGCGGCCGTGTGACCCATCTCGCGCTCACCCACCCTCATTTCGACCACGTGTTCGGCTCGGCGGTGTTCGCCGGGGCGGAGGTGTACGGAGCGGTCGGGCTGGACGCCGTGCTCGCGTCCGAGCGGGCGGAACTGCGGCTGGACGCGGTGCGCAACGGGCTGCCGGTCGCCGACGCCGACGAGGCGGTGGACGCGCTGGCCGCACCGCGGCACCTGGTGTCCGGCGAGTGGACGCTCGACCTCGGCGGCGGCCGCCAGGCGCTGCTGGCCAACGTGGGCCCGGGCCACACCGCCCACGACCTCGCGGTCCTGGTCCCCGGCTCACCGGAGATCGTCTTCTGCGGCGACCTGGTCGAGGAGTCCGGCGAGCCCCAGGCCGGCCCGGACGCGGTCCCCGCCCGCTGGCCGGACGCGCTCGACCGGCTGCTGGCGCTGGGCGGCGAGGACGCGGTCTACGTGCCCGGCCACGGAGCGGTGGTGGACGCGGCGTTCGTACGGCGTCAACGGGACGATCTGGCGGCGCGGTTCGGCGTGATCTGAACGGCGTCTCCGCCCGGATTCCGGCGTGTCGCGCTGGTCGCCGCGCGGCTTCTCCTATCGTCATCCGAATGCGCCAGTACTCGCCCGATCTGACCCCTCCCTGGAAGAAGAAGCCGCAGCCGGTACCGGAGGTCGCCGCCGAACCGGGCCTGGTGGTGGAGGAGGCCGGCACCGGGTTCTGCGGAGCGGTGATCCGCTGCGAGGCGGGCACGGTGACGCTGGAGGACCGCTTCGGCAAGCACCGCGTCTTCCCGCTGGAACCGCGCGGCTTCCTGCTGGAGGGCAAGGTGGTGACGCTGGTCCGGCCGGCCCCGGCCCCGGCCCGGCCCGCCCGTACGGCCTCCGGCTCGGTCGCCGTCCCCCAGGCGCGCGCACGCGTGGCCCGGGCCGGCCGGATCTACGTCGAGGGCCGGCACGACGCCGAGCTGGTCGAGAAGGTGTGGGGCGACGACCTGCGCGTCGAGGGCGTGGTGGTGGAGTACCTGGAGGGCGTGGACGACCTGCCGGCCGTCGTGGACTCCTTCGCCCCGGGACCCGACGCCCGCCTCGGCGTCCTCGTGGACCACCTGGTGCCGGGCACGAAGGAATGGCGGATCGCGCGGTCGGTCACCAGCGAGCACGCCCTGGTCGTCGGCCACCCGTACATCGACATCTGGCAGGCGGTGAAGCCGGCCTCACTCGGCATCGAGGCGTGGCCGGTCGTACCGAAGGGCCAGGACTGGAAGACGGGCGTGTGCCGGGCGCTGGGCTGGCCGCCGGAGAACACCGGCGCGGTGTGGCAGGCGATCCTGAAGCGGGTGGGGTCCTACAAGGACCTGGAGCCGGAGCTGCTCGGACGCGTGGAGGAACTGATCGACTTCGTCACGGGCAGCGGTGGGGCCTGACGTCCTCGCGGGTGCCGAGTTCGAGCATCTCTCCGGCACACCAGGTCAGGGACCGGACCGGCGCTCCGGGGGGATTCACTCACCCGTGTGATCAGTCCACCAGGTCCCGTACCACCGCGTCCGCCAGGAGGCGTCCGCGCAGGGTGAGCACGGCGTGGCCCCGCTCGTACGGGCCCTGCTGGAGGAGTCCGTCCGTCAGGGCGCGCCGGGACGCCGCGAGGCCCTCCTCCTTCAGCAGGGACAGGGGGACGCCCTCGCGCAGTCGCAGTTCCAGGAGGATGCGTTCCACCCGGCGGTCCTCCTCCGACAGGATCTCGCGGCCGGCGCCCGGAGAGCGTCCGTCGGCGAGCGCCGCCGCGTACGCGCCGGGGTGCTTCACGTTCCACCAGCGCACGCCGCCCACGTGCGAGTGCGCCCCCGGCCCGGCGCCCCACCAGTCCGCGCCGCGCCAGTACAGCTCGTTGTGCAGGCAGCGGCCCGCCTCGGAGGTGGCCCAGTTGGAGACCTCGTACCACTCGAAGCCCGCCCGGCCCAGCATCTCCTCCGCGATCAGGTACCGGTCGGCGTGCACGTCGTCGTCGGTCATCGGGACCTCGCCGCGGCGGATCCGGCGGGCCAGTTGCGTACCCTCCTCCACGATGAGCGCGTAGGCGCTGACATGGTCGGGCCCGGCGCCCACGGCGGCTTCCAGGGAGGCCCGCCAGTCGTCGTCGCTCTCCCCCGGCGTGCCGTAGATCAGGTCCAGGTTCACGTGGTCGAAGCCGGCCGCCCTCGCCTCCGCCACGCACGCCTCGGGCCGGCCGGGCGTGTGCGTGCGGTCCAGGATCCTCAGCACGTGCCGCCGGGCGCTCTGCATGCCGAAGGAGATCCGGTTGAAGCCGCCCTCGCGCAGGGTGGCGAGGTAGGCGGGGTCGACGGACTCCGGGTTCGCCTCCGTGGTGATCTCCGCGTCCGGCGCGAGACCGAACTCCTCGCGGATCGCCCCCAGCATCCGTACGAGGTCGCCGGCGGCCAGCAGCGTCGGCGTACCGCCGCCGACGAAGACCGTACGGACCCGGCGCGGGTCGTCGCCCAGCACCTTGCGCGCCAGCCGGACCTCCTCCACGAGGGTGTCCGCGTAGTTGTCCCGGGAGGCGAGCACTCCGCCGGTGCCGCGCAGCTCGGTCGCGGTGTAGGTGTTGAAGTCGCAGTAGCCGCAGCGGGTCGCGCAGTACGGGACGTGCAGGTAGAAACCGAGCGGGCGGGCGGCGGCCCCGGCGAGCGCGGACGCGGGCAGCGCGCCGTCGGCGGGGACGGGCTCGCCGTCGGGGAGTGCGGAAGGCATGTCCTCCATTGTCCAGCACCGCGGACCCGGCCCCGCCGCCCGGAAACCGGAGGCGTCACTCGGCCTGGAGCACCAGCAGGGCCAGGTCGTCCGTGGGCAGGTCGGCGCCGAAGTCGTGGACCAGGCGGCGGATGCGCTCCGCGATCCGCTCGGCGCCGAGGCCGGCGCAGCCGGACAGGGCGCGGGCGAGGCCGTCGCCGTCGTCGAACTGGCGGGTGCCGCAGCGCCGCTCGGTGACCCCGTCGGTGACGCACAGCAGGCTGTCGCCGGGTCGCAGCTCCACGGTCTCGCTGGTGTACGTCTCGTCCTCCACCACGCCGAGCAGCGTCTGCGGGGCGGCGGCGGTGCGCACGGTGCCGTCGGGCGCGAGGACGAGCGGCAGCGGGTGGCCGGCGGAGGCGAGGGTGCAGCGGACCCCGCCGGCGTGCGGGGTCAGCTCGCCGTAGAGGAGGGAGAGGAAGCGGGTCTGCGGGCCGTCTCCCAGGCCCGGTGGCCGGCCGCCGGCCGCGACCAGGGCGCGGGCCGCGGCGTCGGCGGCCTCGGTGGCGTCGTCCAGCAGAAGCTGGTTGAGGCGGTCCAGGACGCCGCCGACGCCGTATCCCTCTCGGGCGAGCAGCCGCAGCCAGGGCCGGGCGAGGCCGATGACCACGGCCGCCTCGGGGCCCTTGCCCTGGACGTCGCCGACGGCGAAGCACCAGCGTCCGTCGCCCGCCGGGAACAGGTCGTAGAAGTCGCCGCTGGGGCCGCCCTGGTCGCAGGGTTCGTAGACGAGAGCGCTGCGCACGCCGGGGATCTCGGCGACGGCTCCGGGCAGCAGGCCGCGCTGGAGGACGGCGCTGATGGTGGCCTGGCGGGCGTACTGGCGGGCCGCGCCGATGGCCAGGGCGACCCGCCGGCTCAGGTCCTCCACCAGGCCGGTGATCTCGTCCGGGAAGCCGGCCGGCCCGCAGCGGCCGAGGACCAGCGTGCCGAGCGGCCGGCCGCCCGCGATCAGCCGGTAGGCCAGCGCGGTGCCGTCGGTGCCGTGCGGGCCGAGCGCGTGACCGGGCCAGGGGTAGGGCCCGGGGCCGCAGCGCGTGCCGTCCGGCGGGCGCGGCGGCTCCTTCTCCAGGGCGGCGCGCAGTTCCTCGATGCGGGCCTCGCTGGCGTGCCAGACCCGGACGGGGCCGTCGCAGGCGCCGCCGCGGACGGTCGCCTCGTCCTCCAGCCAGACCGCGCACCAGTCGGCGAGCCGGGGCACG
This sequence comes from Streptomyces sp. SCL15-4, assembly GCF_033366695.1. Lineage (NCBI taxonomy): Bacteria > Bacillati > Actinomycetota > Actinomycetes > Kitasatosporales > Streptomycetaceae > Streptomyces > Streptomyces sp. SCL15-4. The sequence continues at coordinate 5,648,393 of NZ_JAOBTQ010000001.1, read as the reverse complement.
ATCAGCTGGCCGGTGAGCGCGGCGACCAGGTTCTCGTCGAGCTGCCCGGCGAGCAGGTCGGAGGCCTCGGCGAGGAAGGACAGGGCGCCCCGGCCGAGCCAGTCGCGGTCGCCGTCGGCCCGGTGGGGCTGCGGGGCGAGGTCCTCGGCGACCTCCAGGGCGGGGTCGGCGGCGGGTCCGTCCAAGGCGTCGCTGCCATCCGGCGGCAGCCGGGCCCAGACGGTCTTGGCGCCCGTGCGGTAGGTGACGCCCCAGGACTCGGCGAGCGTCGCGACGAGGCGCAGACCGCGCCCGTACTCCGGAGTGTCGTACGACGCCTCGCCGCTCAGGGCGTCCCGCGGGGCGCGGGAGGGGTGCCGGTCGCGCACCTCGATCACGAACGCGCCGCTCTCCTCCAGCCGCCACTCGACGTGCACGTCGGTGCCGGCGTGCACGACGGCGTTGGTGACGAGTTCGCTGACGACGGCCATGGCGTCGTCGGCGAGCCGCGCCGGGACCCCGGGCACCCCGGCCAGCGCGGCCCGCACCAGCGCGCGGGCCGTCCCGGGGGCAAGGGGACTGCCGGCCAGGGTGGCCCGCCCCCGTGCCGCACCTGGCCGGGACTCGCCGTCCCGCTGTGTGGGTATGGCCGCCATGTCCATGCGGTCAGGGTGACAGACCGGACCCGCCCAGATGCGCTAAGTCACGGAACTGACCGGAAGACAGAACCTTTCGAGCGCCGGTGAGCGGAAAAGGGACGCGGACTCTGTCCGGATACCGCCCGCGCGGACGGCCGTACGAGCCGGACGGCGGCTATGCCTCCCGCGTGCCGGTGTACATCTCGTCGATCAGGTTCTTGTACGTCCGCTCCACCACCGGCCGCTTCAGCTTCAGGCTCGGCGTGATCTCGCCGTGCTCCACATCGAGGTCGCGCGGCAGCAGCCGGAACTTCTTGATGGTCTGCCAGCGCTGGAGGCCGGCGTTGAGCTGCCGCACGTATCCGTCGACCATCTCCACCGTCTGCGGCGCGGCGACGATCTCGGCGTACGACCTGCCCTCCAGGCCGTTCTCCTTGGCCCACTGGAGGATCGCGGGTTCGTCGAGGGCGATGAGGGCGGTGCAGTAGTTCCGGTCGGCGCCGTGCACGAGGATGTTGGACACGTACGGGCACACCGCCTTGAACTGGCCCTCGACCTCGGCCGGGGCGACGTACTTGCCGCCGGATGTCTTGATGAGGTCCTTCTTGCGGTCGGTGATGCGCAGGTAGCCGTCGGGCGACAGCTCGCCGATGTCGCCGGTGTGGAACCAGCCGTCGGACTCCAGCACCTCGGCGGTCTTCTCGGGCTGCTGGTGGTAGCCCTGCATGATGCCGGGGCCGCGCAGCAGGATCTCGCCGTCGTCGGCGATGCGCACCTCGGTGCCGGGCAGCGGCTTGCCGACGGTGCCGGTGCGGTAGGCCTCGCCGGGGTTGACGAAGGAGGCGGCGGAGGTCTCGGTGAGGCCGTAGCCCTCCAGGATGTGGATGCCGGCGCCGGCGAAGAAGTAGCCGATCTCGGGCGCGAGCGCGGAGGCGCCGGAGACACAGGCGCGCAGCCGGCCGCCGAAGGCCTCGCGGAGCTTGGCGTAGACGAGGGTGTCGGCGACCTTGTGCTTGGCGGCGAGTCCGAAGGGGGCCGAGGCGACGCCGGTGCGGCGGAAGTTGTCCTGGGTGGTCTTGGCGTACTCGCGGGCCACGTCGGCGGCCCACTGGAAGATCTTGTACTTGGCCGCGCCGCCCTCGCGGGCCTTGGCCGCCACGCCGTTGTAGACCTTCTCGAAGATGCGCGGTACGGCCGCCATGTACGTGGGCCGCACCACCGGGAGGTTCTCGATGATCTTGTCGACACGGCCGTCCACGGCGGTGACGTGCCCGACCTCGATCTGGCCGGAGGTCAGCACCTTGCCGAAGACGTGCGCGAGCGGCAGCCACAGGTACTGCACGTCGTCGATGGTGACCAGGCCGGTCGCGGCGATGGCCTTGGCCATGTACGCCCAGTTGTCGTGCGGCAGGCGCACGCCCTTGGGCCGGCCGGTGGTGCCGGAGGTGTAGATGAGGGTGGCGAGCTGGTCCCTGGTGATCGCGCCGACCCGCTCCTTGATCAGCTGCGGGTGCTGCTCCAGGTAGGCGGCGCCGCGCTCCTCCAGCTCGGCGAGGCTGATCACCCAGTCGCCGGTCTGCACGCCTGCCGGGTCGATCACCACGACCTTGGTCAGCGCGGGCAGCTCGGGGCGCTTCTCCACGGCCTTGGCGAGCTGTGCCGCGTCCTCGGCGACCAGCACGCGGCTCTCGGAGTCGGAGAGGATGAACGCGGACTCGTCGGCGTTGGTCTGCGGGTAGACGGTCGTGGTGGCGCCGCCGGCGCACATGATGCCGAGGTCGGCGAGGATCCACTCCACGCGGGTGGAGGAGGCGAGCGCCACCCGCTGCTCGGGCTCGATGCCCAGCTCGATGAGCCCGGCCGCGATCGCGTACACCCTCTCGGCCGCCTGCGCCCAGCTCAGCGACGCCCAGTCGTCGGGACCCTCGCCCGCGGCCGGCGGGACGGGGTGGCGGTAGGCCTCGGCGTCCGGTGTGGCCGCCACGCGCTCCAGGAAGAGGGCCGCCACGGACGGCGGACGGTTCTCGATCAGGGTCTGTGTGTCGCTCACGACATCCTCCGGGGCCCGCGACGGTGCGGCTGACTAGGTGCGGCTGGCTTGACTCACGGTGGGGGTGCGGACGTTGTTTAACTCACGAGTAACTAGTGAGCAGGCATCAGGGTAAGGGGCGACCGCCCGCCGCGTAAGGGGCATCGGCCCGACACTTTTCGACGCGGGGCCGCGCCGCTCGCGCGCGGGGGCCCGCCGCGCTTTCGCACGACGGGCCCCCGCATGCCCGCTTTGCGGACGTCACCAGCCGTAACCGGCGGTCACTTCTTGCCCTTGGCCGACCCCGCACCGTCATCGCTGGACAGGACGGCGATGAAGGCTTCCTGCGGAACCTCCACGGAACCCACCATCTTCATCCGCTTCTTGCCTTCCTTCTGCTTCTCCAGCAGCTTCCGCTTACGGGAGATGTCACCGCCGTAGCACTTGGCGAGGACGTCCTTGCGGATGGCGCGGATGGTCTCGCGGGCGATGACCCGGGAGCCGATGGCGGCCTGCACCGGCACCTCGAAGTTCTGCCGCGGGATCAGCTCCTTGAGCTTGGCGACGAGCCGCACGCCGTACGCGTACGCCTGGTCCTTGTGGGTGATCGCCGAGAAGGCGTCCACCTTGTCGCCGTGCAGCAGGATGTCGACCTTGACCAGGGAGCTGCTCTGCTCGCCGGTGGGCTCGTAGTCCAGCGAGGCGTAACCGCGCGTCTTCGACTTCAGCTGGTCGAAGAAGTCGAAGACGATCTCCGCGAGCGGCAGCGTGTAGCGGATCTCGACGCGGTCCTCGGAGAGGTAGTCCATGCCCAGCAGCGTGCCGCGCCGGGTCTGGCACAGCTCCATGATCGCGCCGATGAACTCGGTGGGCGCGAGGATCGTCGCCCGCACGACCGGCTCGAACACCTCGTCGATCTTGCCCTCGGGGAACTCGCTCGGGTTGGTGACGGTGACCTCGCTGCCGTCCTCCAGGATCACGCGGTAGACCACGTTGGGAGCGGTGGCGATCAGGTCGAGACCGAACTCGCGCTCCAGCCGCTCCCGGATCACGTCCAGGTGCAGCAGGCCGAGGAAGCCGACGCGGAAACCGAAGCCGAGCGCGGCGGAGGTCTCCGGTTCGTAGACCAGCGCGGCGTCGTTGAGCTGGAGCTTGTCCAGGGCCTCGCGCAGCTCCGGGTAGTCGGAGCCGTCCAGCGGGTACAGACCGGAGAAGACCATCGGCTTCGGGTCCTTGTAACCGCCGAGCGCCTCGGTGGCGCCCTTGTTCTGCCGGGTGACGGTGTCACCGACCTTGGACTGGCGGACGTCCTTCACACCGGTGATGAGATACCCCACCTCACCGACGCCGAGGCCGTCGGCCGGCAGCATCTCCGGCGAGCTGACGCCGATCTCCAGCAGCTCGTGGGTGGCGCCGGTCGACATCATCTTGATGCGCTCGCGCCTGTTGAGCTGGCCGTCGATGACACGGACGTACGTCACGACACCGCGGTAGGAGTCGTAGACCGAGTCGAAGATCATCGCGCGGGCGGGCGCGTCGGCGACACCGACCGGCGCCGGGATCTCCTTGACGACCTTGTTCAGCAGCGCGTCCACGCCGAGACCGGTCTTCGCCGAGACCTTGAGCACGTCGTCCGGTTCGCAGCCGACCAGGTTCGCCAGCTCCTCGGCGAACTTCTCCGGCTGCGCCGCCGGAAGGTCGATCTTGTTCAGCACCGGGATGATCGTGAGGTCGTTCTCCATCGCCAGGTAGAGGTTGGCGAGGGTCTGCGCCTCGATGCCCTGGGCGGCGTCGACCAGGAGGATGGTCCCCTCGCAGGCGGCCAGCGACCGCGAGACCTCGTAGGTGAAGTCGACGTGCCCCGGGGTGTCGATCATGTTGAGGATGTGGGTCGTGCCCTGGTCGGGGCCCTCGGTCGGGGCCCAGGGCAGACGCACCGCCTGGGACTTGATCGTGATGCCGCGCTCGCGCTCGATGTCCATCCGGTCGAGGTACTGAGCACGCATCTGCCGCTGCTCGACCACACCGGTCAGCTGGAGCATCCGGTCGGCGAGCGTGGACTTGCCGTGGTCGATGTGCGCGATGATGCAGAAGTTGCGGATCAGAGCCGGGGCGGTACGGCTCGGCTCGGGCACATGGTTAGGGGTCGCGGGCACGCAGGGTCCTGTCTCTTGAGGCGCCTTATGCCTCGGGTCGGATCGTTACGTAGTCTCCATGGTCCCACGGGCAGGGACCGGGGGCCGTTTTGGGCCGTCCGGAGGGCCACTGGTACTGTAGATGGCTGCGCCTCATGTCCTCTCAGCGCGAGGCGCGACAGACAAGTTTGGATCACCGGCACGGGACCCTCGCGGCCCCGGGCCTGAACCTGAAAAGGCTCCTTCGTGGCGAACATCAAGTCCCAGATCAAGCGGATCAAGACCAACGAGAAGGCCCGGCTGCGCAACAAGGCCGTCAAGTCCTCCCTGAAGACCGCGATCCGCAAGGCTCGCGAGGCCGCTGCCGCGGGTGACGTCGAGAAGGCCACCGAGCTGCAGCGCGTTGCCGCGCGTGCTCTCGACAAGGCCGTCTCGAAGGGCGTCATCCACAAGAACCAGGCCGCCAACAAGAAGTCGGCGCTTGCTTCCAAGGTCACGTCCCTCAAGGGCTGAACCTCCTTTCTGATCTGACCGCCGGAAGGACCCAGAGCGGGCCCTCTCTCATCCGCTCCCGGCCGGCACCCCCGGATCCACGCGCGGCCTGCGTTCGCCACGCGGGCGTGGATCCAGAAGCGTGATCCGATGACCCCGGTACGTCGCCTTCCCCAAGGCGGATGCCGGGGTTTTTGGCATGCGCGCGTGTTCCCGGCGCCCCGGGGAGGCGGTTGCCGGCGCCGGCGTTTCGACGGGCAGGACGGGCCGGGGCCGACATCCGGTACCCGGCTCTTCGGCGAGCGGAGCCGGGCCTCCCCGTGGTGTGGCTCTTCGGTGGGCGGGCAGGCCGTCCGGTCAGGCCCGGCCTCTGGAGCGGGCGGCCCGGGCGATCGTCACGACCGCCTTCTCCAAGGCGTACCCGGGGTCGTCGCCGCCGCCCTTCACTCCCGCGTCGGCCTCCGCGACGGCTCTGAGTGCCACCGCGACCCCGTCCGGCGTCCAGCCGCGCATCTGCTGGCGCACCCGGTCGATCTTCCACGGCGGCATGCCCAGCTCACGCGCCAGGTCGGCCGGCCGGCCGCCCCGGGCCGAGGACAGCTTGCCGATCGCCCGCACGCCCTGTGCCAGCGCGCTGGTGATCAGCACCGGCGCCACGCCCGTCGCCAGCGACCACCTCAGGGCCTCCAGCGCCTCCGCCGTACGCCCCTCCACGGCCCGGTCGGCGACCGTGAAGCTGGAGGCCTCGGCGCGGCCGGTGTAGTACCGCCCGACGATCGCCTCGTCGATCGTCCCTTCCACGTCGGCGACCAACTGCGAGACCGCCGAGGCCAGCTCCCGCAGATCGCTCCCGATGGCGTCGCAGAGCGCCTGGCACGCCTCGGGTGTGGCCGACCGCCCGAGGGAGCGGAACTCTCCTCGCACGAAGGCCAGCCGGTCCGCCGGCTTGGTCATCTTCGGGCAGGCCACCTCCCGCGCGCCCGCCTTGCGCGCCGCGTCCAGCAGCCCCTTGCCCTTGGCGCCGCCGGCGTGCAGCAGCACGAGCGTGATCTCCTCGGCGGGCGAACCGAGGTACGCCTTCACGTCCTTGACCGTGTCGGCGGACAGGTCCTGCGCGTTGCGTACGACCACGACCTTGCGCTCCGCGAAGAGCGACGGGCTGGTCAGCTCGGCGAGCGTGCCGGGCTGCAGCTGGTCCGGGGTCAGGTCACGTACGTCCGTGTCGGCGTCGGCGGCCCTGGCGGCGGCCACCACCTCCCGCACGGCACGGTCGAGCAGGAGGTCCTCCTGGCCCACGGCAAGGGTCACCGGGGCGAGAGGGTCGTCATTCGCAGTCTTCCTGGCCATCGCTTACAGCATCCCACGCGGCACCGACAGCCAACCGGCCCCGCCACCCTGACCGGTCCCGGAGCGGACCCCGAGGGCGGCTCGGGGTCACGGCTCCTCGCGCCAGCCGTCCCATTCCCCCGCGAACGCGTCCAGCTCGGCGGGGTCGAGCCGGTCGTGCGCGTCCCGCAGGACCACCAGCCACTGGGCGTCCTCGGCATCGTCCTCGCCGGCCAGCGCGTCCCGGACGAGCCGCGGCTCCTCGTCGATCCCGAACCGTTCCCCGAGCACCTCGGCCGCCTCCTCGGCGGCATCGCGGTCGGGCAGCACCAGCACGTGTCTCACATCGCTCACGGGCCCATTCTCCGGCACCCCGCGCGGGCCTCGGGACCGGGCCGGTGGCGCCCTGGGTCCGCCGGAGCGGAGCCGGCCGGTGCGCATAGGCCGAGGTCAGCCGCTGTACCTCGGCTGCGGTCAGCCGGCAGCCACGGGCCGGGGCCATGGGGCGGAGTCAGCCGGCAGCCACGGGCCGGGACCGTAGGCCGGGGTCAGCCGGCAACCACGGGCCGGGACCGTAGGCCGGGATCAGCGGCACGCGCGGTCCGACACCGGGCTGTGCCTCTCGCCTCTCGCCTCCCGTCCACCCGGCCGGCTTCGCGGCGGTGTGCTCCGCGCGGTCAGCTCTTCGGGACGATCTGCACGTCGAGGTCGACGCGGATGCTCGGCCCGATCGCCGCGATGCCCCGGGCCAGCATCGACTGCCAGCTGACCGTGAAGTCGTCCCGGTGCAGCTCGGTGGTGGCCCGGCAGGCCGCCCGGGTCTCGCCCTCCATGCCGTTGCCGAGCCCGAGGTACTCGGTGTCGAGCGTGACCGTGCGGGTCACGCCGTGCAGCGACAGCGCGCCGGTGACCGCCCACCGGTTGCCGCCCTTGTGCACGAACCGGTCGCTGTAGAACTCCAGCGTCGGGAACCGCCGCACGTCCAGGAAGTCCCCGGACCTCAAGTGGTCGTCGCGCATCCGGACCCCGGTGTCGATGGAGGACGCGTCGATCACGACGTGCATCATCGACTGTTCCATCCGCTCGGCGATCCGCACCACCCCGGCGAAGGAGCTGAACCGCCCGTGGATGCGGGCCAGTCCGATGTGCCGTGCGGTGAAGCCGATGGAGGAGTGCGCGGGCTCGATGTTCCAGTCGCCCGGCGCCGGCGGCTCCGGCGGCTGGGCCACCTGAAGCGTCACATCGCCCAGCGAGGCGAGGGAGTTCTCCGCGACCAGCGCGGTGGCCCGGTACGGCGCGTAGCCCTCGGCCGCCACCGCGAGCCGGTACTCCCCCGCCGGCACCATGGTCAGGAACAGGCCATAGGGGTCCGTGCCCCCGGTCACCACCCGGCGGCCCACGGAGTCGCTGACCGCCAGCTCCGCGCCCGGCACCGGCTCGTTGACCGGGTCGACCACCCGGCAGCTGAGCACTCCGGCACGCGGCGGCATCCGCACCCCCGCCAGGGGATTCGTCCGTTGCACGCGGTTTCTCCGGTTACCCCACCAACGGCCGAACATCCACGACACCCCTGTACCCCCCGACATGATCCATTGCCGAAGGTTCATTCGATCACTGATGCGGCTTTCGAGGCAACACGAGCCCACATCACAGCAATCCGCTGCATGCGCCGGGACTGAGGGGAATTGGCCGTTCAGGTCAGGCCTTCACACAGCCCGCACGCGGCTCACCCCGTGAGGAGGCCCCTCAGCGCTCGCTCGCCACCCGCAGCTCCCCGTCCCTCCCTCCTGGCCCGGTGAGCGCGAGCGCCCCGTCCCGGTCGGTGCGCAGGACCGTCGTTCCGCCGGTGCGCAGCGCGGCCACGGTCGCCGGTGCCGGGTGGCCGTAGGGGTTGCCGGCGCCGGCGGAGACGAGTGCCACCCGGGGCGCGGCGAGGCGCAGCAATCGGGGGTCCTGGTAGGCCGAGCCGTGGTGGGCCACCTTCAGGGCGTCCACCCCGGCCAGGTCGGCCGCCGCCGGGGAGCGCAGCAGGGCCTGCTGGGCCGGGGGTTCGAGGTCGCCGAGCAGCAGCAGCCGCAGCCCGCCCGTGCGCGCGAGCAGCGCGACGCTGGCGTCGTTCGGCCCTTCCGGCAGGAAGGCCGGGCCGGGCGCGGAGGCGGGCGCTCGTGATCCCGGGGGCATGCGCGCGCTCTGGGCCGGGGGCCACAGGACCCGCCAGGTGAGCGGTCCGACGCGCCGTTCCTCTCCGGCGGCGGCCGTCACGACCGGGATGTGCCGTTCGGCCGCCTCCCTTCGCACGAACTCGGCCTGGTCCGCCGGCTCCGCGAACCCGGTGGTCTGGATCGCGGCCACGGAACGGCCCCGCAGGACTCCGGGCAGGCCCGCCACGTGGTCGGCGTGGAAGTGGGTCAGGATCAGGAGGGGGACGCGGGTGATGCCCAGCCGGCGCAGACAGCGGTCCGCCAGCGCCGGATCGGGTCCGGCGTCCACGACCACCCCGGCTCCCTCGCCCGCCGCCAGCACCGTCGCGTCGCCCTGCCCGACGTCGCACATCGCGAACCGCCAGCCCGGCGGCGGCCAGCCCGTGATCACCCGGGTCAGCGGTGCCGGCCGGGTCACGGCCAGCACGAGGAGCACACCGAGCAGGCCGCACCACACGGGATGCCGCAGCAGTCGCCGGCCGGCGAGGACGACGGCCACGGTGACCGTCGCGAGCGCCAGGGCGCCCGGCCAGCCGCCCGGCCACTCCACGCCCGCACCGGGCAGCGCCGCCCCCGCCCGGGCGATCCCGGCGATCCATCCGGCCGGCCAACTCGCGCACCACGCCAGCACCTTGGCCACCGGCATCATCACCGGCGCCGTCGCGAGCGCCGCGAACCCCAGTACCGTGGCCGGTGCCACCGCCACCTCGGCCAGCAGATTGCACGGCACCCCCACCAGGCTCACCGACGCCGACAGCACCGCCACGACCGGCGCGCACACGACCTGCGCCGCGGCGGCCACCGCCAGCGCCTCGGCGAGCCGCGGAGGCACCCGGCGCCGCCGCAACGCCTCGCTCCAGCCCGGCGCCAGCACCAGCAGCGCACCGGTGGCCAGCACCGACAGCAGGAAGCCGTAACTACGGGCCAGCCACGGGTCGTACAGCACCAGCAGGAGTACGGCCGTGGCCAGCGCCGGGATCAGGGATCTGCGACGCCCGGTGGCCAGGGCCAGCAGCGCGACCGCGCCGCAGGCCGCGGCCCGCAGAACGCTTGGGTCGGGCCGGCAGACGATCACGAAGCCCAGTGTCAGCGCCCCCGCGAGCAGGGCCGTCACCCGCAGCGACAGCCCCAGGCGCGGCGCCAGGCCACGGCGTTCGGCGCGCTGGGCCAGGCCCGGCGGTCCGATGAGCAGCACCAGCAGGACGGTGAGGTTGCTGCCGGAGACGGCGAGCGTGTGTGCCAGGTCGGTCTGCTCGAAGGCGTGGTCCAGCTCGGGAGTGATCCGCGAGGTGTCTCCGACGACCAGCCCGGGAAGCAGCGCCCGCGCGTCCCCCGGCAGGTCCTCGGTCGCCTCCCGCAAGCCGGCTCTGAGCCGCCCGGCGAGCCGTTGCGGTCCGCTCGGCCCCGCCACCACCCGGGGCACCGGCCGGCCGCGCACCCGGAGCACGGCCGCCGTCCGGTCGCCGCCCGTGAGCGCGGGTGCCAGCCGCCCGCCGACCCGGAGCCGCGTGGAGGGCAGCAGCCCGAGCCAGGCGGACCGTCCGCCCGGCCCGTGCCGTTCGGCTCCGGCAGGCGGGCCGGGACGCCGGTTTCCCCCGTCCCTTGCCGCCGGTGCCGGGGCCTCCGCTTCTTCCGCCGGCGGGACCTCCGCGTCGACGATCAGCAGCACGGGCGTCCGGGTCCGCGCCCGCTGCCCGTCGGACGCCTCCACGCTCCGGATGTCGGCCCGCGCCAGCACCGCCACCGGTGCCATGTGGTCGCCGCGCACCCGTGGCCCGCTCAGCCAGGGGTCACCGGTCATCTCGACCTCGGCGGTGACGGCCGCGGACCGCCGGGCCAGCTCGGGCACCGGCCCACGCCGGACATCGGCTCCGTGCAGCCCGGCGGAGAAGGCCGCCGCAGCGGAACAGAGCAGCGCCGCGGCGACGGTGGCCCGCGCCCAGCGGAACCGGCCCCGCGCTCCACCGGCCCGCCTGATCCGTCCGGGCCGTCCCGGTCGCCGCACCGACAGCAGCAGGACACCGCCGAGCAGGCAGACGACGACCGTTCCGGCGGTCCAGGCCACCGGCGTTTCCAGGGTCAGGGCCGCCGTGCCCCAGGCCGCGACCGCGGGCGGCACCAGGCGCAGGTCCAGGGGGCCGTTCCGGTCGGCCTGCGCGGCCGTGCTCTGCCCGGGCCCGGCGTGCGGGCCGGCCGCGGCGAGCGCGCGGTTCATGGCCGTACCAGGTCGCGCAGGTCGGTGAACCGGCTGTCGCCGATGCCGTCGACCTCGCGCAGTTCGTCCACCGAGCGGAAACCGCCGTGCTGGGTGCGGTAGTCGATGATGTGCCGGGCCAGCACCGGACCGACCCCGGGCAGGGTGTCGAGCTGTTCCGCGGTGGCGGTGTTGAGGGAGACCGGCGCGGCCGGGGCCGTGCCGGTGGCGCCGGAGAGCCGTCCGGCCGCCGGCCCGGCTGGAGGGACGGCTCCGGCGGAGGTGCCGACGACGACCTGCTCGCCGTCGACCAGGAAACGGGCGCGGTTGAGCCCCTCCGTGCTCACGCCCGGCCGGACCCCGCCCGCGGCTCGCAAGGCGTCGGCCACCCGGGCACCGGCGGGCAGCCGCCGGATCCCGGGTGCGCGGACCTTGCCGCTGACGTCCACGACGATCTCCGCACGGGGAGTCGCCGCGGCGACGCCGGCCGCTCCGGTCGCCGTGTCCTCGTCCTTCTTGGCGAACGGCGCCTGAGGACGGACCACTCGCGGGGCGCTCACGGACTGGGTCCGGCCCGACCAGAAGTGCTGCACGGCGAAGACGGCCGCGACCACGAGGACCGCGGCGAGCGCCACGACGGCTCGCCGCTCCACGCCGTACCGCGCCTGGAGCCACACCGGCATCCGCTCCCGCAGCGCCAGCCCGGCACGCTCCCGCCAGCCCGCGGCCGCGAGCGCCCGCGCTTCTTCCGGCTCCTCCGGTTCCGTCGACTGCGCGACACCGGTCTGCGGCTGCGCGACATCGGCTTTTCCGGCCTCCGGCACAGCGTCCGACCGCGCGGACGGCAAGGCCGAGCCGGCCGGTGAGCGCGCCGGGACCGGCTCCGGCACCGCCGTGGTGACCGTCCTCGCCGTCCTCGCCGTCCGCGGCGACAGCCGCCTCCTCCGTCCCGCCGGAACCGGCGTACTCCCCGAGCCGTCCGGCCCCGGCGGCGCGTTCCCGGACTCCCGCCACTGCACCGCTCGTTCGCCGAAGAGCAGTTCCGCTCGGCGGCGCAGCTCCTCCGCCGGCGCGGACGGGCGACCACGGGCCCGGCGGTGTTCGGTGGAGCGGCGGTGTTCGGTGGAGCGGCGGTATTCGGTGGAGCGGCGGTGTTCGGTGGAGCGGCGGTGACGGACGCGGCCGTCGGAAGCCGGGCCACGGCCGGGGCCGCTGGTCGGGGTCGCGATGCGGGAACGGGATCGAAGTGCCATGCGACGAGGATGGAGCACGCCGCCCGATCGTGATGATCTTGGTGAATTCCCGTGCATGGCCGCCCGGTTGTGGATAACTCCGCCACCCGCACGAGTGAAACCGAGAGGCCGACAGGCCCGCCCCGGCCTCAGCGGGGCGAAACGACCGCCCCCAGCAGACCGGGCCCGGTGTGCGCCCCGATCACCGCTCCCACCTCGCTGACATGCAGGTCGGCCAGGCCCGGGACGCGTGCCCGCAGCCGGTCGGCGAGTGCGGCGGCCCGGTCGGCGGCGGCGAGATGGTGGACGGCGATGTCGACCTCCGCGTTGCCCGCCCGCTCCGCCGTGAGTTCTTCCAGGCGCGCGATCGCCTTGGACGCCGTACGCACCTTTTCCAGCGGCTCGATACGGCCGTCGCCGAGCTGGAGCAGGGGCTTGACGGCGAGCGCGGAACCCAGCAGCTTCTGCGCGGCGCCGATGCGGCCACCGCGGCGCAGATAGTCGAGGGTGTCGACGTAGAAGACGGCGGATGTGTCGGCGGCCCGCTTCTCGGCGGCCGTGACGGCCTCGTCCATCGTGCCGCCCGCCTCCGCGGTCTCGGCCGCGGTGAGCGCGCAGAAGCCGAGCGCCATCGCGACCATTCCGGTGTCCACCACCCGCACGGGCACCGGTGCCTCGCGCGCCGCGAGGACCGCCGCGTCGTAGGTGCCGGACAGCTCGGCGGACAGGTGCAGGGAGACGATGCCGCTGACACCGGACTCGGCGACCTTGCGGTAGGTCTCGGCGAACACCTGAGGGCTGGGGCGGGAGGTGGTGACGGAGCGCCGCTTCTGCAGCGCCTGGGCCAGGGAGCGGGTGGAGATCTCGGTGCCCTCTTCGAGCGCCTGGTCGCCGAGGACCACGGTCAGCGGGACCGCGGTGATGCCGTGACGCTCCATCGCCCGGGGCGGCAGGTAGGCCGTTGAATCGGTAACGATCGCGACATGGCGGGACATGAGCTGGAGGTTACCTGGCGTAGCGCTCGCTCGGCAGCCCCGCCCCTGTCGTGTGCCCGGGAAGCGGTCCGCTCATGTGGTGCTCTCGGGGCGGGGCTTCTTCTGCCACGGGACGGTGGGACGCCAGGAGCGTGAGGCGATCGCGTCGGGACCGGGTCCCGCGGTGGCCTGGGCCCCGGCCGCCTCGGTCCGCGTCCCTCCCGTGGCCGGGTCGGCGGCGGGCGCGTCGGTCCAGCGGGAGGAGGCCGGGCCGGGCTCGGTTCTCGTCCAGTGGCGCAGGGCGTCCGCCTCGATGTGGATCTGGGCGCTGAGGGTGTCCAGGTCGTCGTCGGAAAAGCGTTGGGCCCGGTCGCGTACGGCCCAGCGCAGGGAGTCCGCGGACCGGGTGATGCGCTCGGTGCGGGCGCGGAGTTCGGGCAGGCGCGCGGCGAGCGCGGCCCGGTCCGGCTCGGTCTCCAGGCGCTTGAGGTCGGCGTCCAGCTCGTGCCCGTGCGCGCTGAGCCGTTCGAAGAGGCCGAGGGACTCCTTCAGCGACTCGTCCTCGGCAACGCCCGCGTGCAGCGCGTCCTGCGTGGCGCGCATCGAGGTGCGCAGCGTGAGCCGCAGCCGGGCGATCTCGCCGGCCGGCCCGGGCTGGGCGACGGACTTGGCGCGCAGGGTGTGGTCCTCGACCGTGCGGCGGGCCTGCGCGATGGTCCGGTCCACGCCGCGCTTGGTGGCGCGGACGGCCTTGACCGTGGCGTAGGCGCCCATCCCGGCGAAGACCAGGAAGAGCAGGGCGAACACGGTGAGCACTACGTCCATGGCGCTCCTCCTCCGGTCGGTGCGGTACGGCCCGCTGCGCTTCTCCACGGTAAACGCAGCGGGCAGGCCCGGAGTTCCGTCCGAACCCCGAACCTGCCCGTAGGGGACCACCCCGAACCCGCGCAGGCGCCCCGTCTCCTCCGCGCGTCATCGACGCGGCGCGGCTGCGCGCGGAGTCGACGCGATCTACGCGGGAACGATGTTGACCAGCTTCGGCGCCCGCACGATCACCTTGCGGATGCCCGCGCCGCCCAGCGCCGCGATCACCTTCTCGTCGGCCAGCGCGACCTTCTCCAGCTCCTCCTCGGAGATGGCGGGCGGCACCTCCAGCCGGGCCTTGACCTTGCCCTTGATCTGCACGACGCAGGTCACGGTCTCGTCGACGACGTAGGCCGGGTCGGCGACCGGGAAGTCCCGGTGGACGACGGAGCCGGTGTGGCCCAGCCTGCGCCACAGTTCCTCGGCGATGTGCGGGGCCAGCGGGGCGACCATCAGCACCAGCGGCTCGGCCACGGACCGCGGCACCGCGCCACCGGTCTTGGTCAGGTGGTTGTTCAGCTCGGTGACCTTGGCGATGGCGGTGTTGAAGCGCAGGCCCTCCAGGTCCTGGCGCACGCCGTCGATGGCCTTGTGCAGGGCCCGCAGGGTCTCCTCGTCGGGCTCGGCGTCGGTGACGGTGACCTCGCCGGTGCTCTCGTCGACGATGTTGCGCCACAGCCGCTGCAGCAGCCGGAACTGGCCGACCACCGCGCGCGTGTCCCACGGGCGGGAGACGTCCAGCGGGCCCATGGCCATCTCGTACAGGCGCAGCGTGTCGGCGCCGTACTCGGCGGCGATCTCGTCCGGGGTCACCGCGTTCTTCAGGGACTTGCCCATCTTGCCCAGCAGGCGGCTGACCTGCTCGCCCTGGTAGTAGTACGCGCCGTCGCGCTCCTCCACCTCGGCGGCCGGCACCGCGATGCCCCGGCTGTCGCGGTAGACGTAGGCCTGGATCATGCCCTGGTTGAACAGCTTGTGGAACGGCTCCGAGGAGGAGACATAGCCCAGGTCGAACAGGACCTTGGACCAGAAGCGCGCGTACAGCAGGTGCAGCACGGCGTGCTCGGCGCCGCCGACGTACAGGTCGACACCTCCGTGCGGCAGGCCCTCGCGCGGGCCCATCCAGTACCGCTCGATCTCCGGGTCGACCAGCGAGCGGTCGTTGTGCGGGTCCAGGTAGCGGAACTCGTACCAGCAGGAACCGGCCCAGTTGGGCATGGTGTTGGTCTCGCGGCGGTACTTCTTGGGGCCGTCGCCCAGGTCCAGGGTGACGTTGACCCAGTCCTCGTTGCGCGACAGCGGGGTTTCCGGCTGGGTGTCGGAGTCGTCCGGGTCGAAGGTGCGCGGGCTGTAGTCCTCGACCTCGGGCAGCTCCAGCGGCAGCATCGACTCGGGCAGCGCGTGGGCGACGCCGTCCTCGTCGTAGACGATCGGGAAGGGCTCGCCCCAGTACCGCTGGCGGCTGAACAGCCAGTCGCGCAGCCGGAAGTTGACGGTGCCCTCGCCGATGCCCTTGCCGGCCAGCCACTCGGTGATGCGCGCCTTGGCGTCGGCGACTCCCAGGCCGTTCAGGCTGAGGTCGTCGCTGTCGGAGTTGACGATCTTCGCGTCGTAGGAGACGAAGGCGTCGTCCCAGGCGGACGGGTCGGTGCCGCGGCCGTCGGTCGGCTCGACCACGCAGCGGATGGGCAGCTCGAAGGCGCGCGCGAAGGCGAAGTCGCGGCTGTCGTGGCCCGGGACGGCCATGATCGCGCCGGTGCCGTAGCCCATCAGGACGTAGTCGGCGATGAAGACCGGGACCCGCTCGCCGCTGACCGGGTTGGTCGCGAACGCGCCGGTGAAGACGCCGGTCTTGTCCTTGGCCTCGGCCTGCCGCTCGACGTCGGACTTCGAGGCGGCCTGCGCGCGGTAGGCGGCGACGGCCTCGGCGGGGGTGGCGTGGCCGCCGGTCCACACCTCGTGCGTGCCCTCGGGCCATGCCTCGGGGGTGAACTTCTCGACCAGCGGGTGTTCGGGCGCCAGCACCATGTAGGTGGCGCCGAACAACGTGTCGGGGCGGGTGGTGAAGACCGTGATGCGCTCGCCGTCGATCGGGAAGTCGATGCGGGCGCCCTCGCTGCGGCCGATCCAGTTGCGCTGCTGCAGCTTGATGGCCTCGGGCCAGTCCAGCTCCTCCAGGTCCTCCAGCAGCCGGTCGGCGTAGGCGGTGATGCGCATGTTCCACTGGCGCAGCTTGGCCTTGAAGACGGGGTAGTTGCCGCGCTCGGAACGGCCGTCGGCGGTGACCTCCTCGTTGGCCAGTACGGTGCCCAGGCCGGGGCACCAGTTGACGGGCGCGTCGGAGGCGTAGGCCAGGCGGTACTCGCCCAGGACTTCGGCGCGTTCGCGGGCGCTCAGCTCGCTCCACGCGCGCGTGGTGCCCGCGACGGCGCGTTCACCGGACTCGAACTGGGCGATCAGCTCGGAGATCGGGCGGGCCTTGCGCGCTTCCTCGTCGTACCAGGAGTTGAAGATCTGCAGGAAGATCCATTGGGTCCACTTGTAGTACTCCGGGTCGATCGTGGCGAACGACCGGCGCTTGTCGTGGCCCAGGCCCAGCCGGCGCAGCTGGGCCTTCATGTTCTCGATGTTGGCCTCGGTGGACACGCGCGGGTGCGTGCCGGTCTGCACGGCGTACTGCTCGGCGGGCAGGCCGAAGGCGTCGAAGCCCAGGGTGTGCAGGACGTTGTGGCCGGTCATGCGCTGGAACCGGGCGTAGACGTCGGTGGCGATGTAGCCCAGCGGGTGGCCGACGTGCAGGCCCGCGCCCGAGGGGTACGGGAACATGTCCATGATGAACTTCTTGGGCTTGGCCGCCAGCTCGGCGTCGCCCGCGAGATCACCCGTGGGGTTCGGCGCCGCATAGGTGCCGTCGGCGTCCCAGAAGTCCTGCCAGCGTGCCTCGATCTCGGCTGCCATGGCGGCCGTGTAGCGGTGCGGCGCGGCCTCCGCCGACGTGGCGGCGGTGGCAGCGGGGTTCGTCTCGCTCATGATCCTCAAAGCTCCATCGATCGTCTCTGCCTGCGGAAATGAAAAAACCCCTCGCACAGGAGGGGACGCCGCGCCGATGCCGACCTCACGGCTGGGCCGGGGTCGGTACTGATCAGCGCGGCCCGCTAAGCAGAAGGCGTACGGCACGCATGGCGCTAGGGTACCGCAGCCCTTGAGCAAGCCGCGACGCGCTTCCGTATCCCTGATCGACATGTCACGAAGCCCGCCGGAACCGAACAGAGATCAGCGATTACTTCGCGTACCTCCTCCTATGGGACACCGCTCCCATCAGATTGTCCGTCGATAACAAACGCAATAACTCGAACCCCGTACTGATCGGTATGGCGCCACTTAGAGTGCGGCAGCGGGACCGCTTTCCCGGAACTGCTCGGAGTTGCCCCCATGAATCGTCGTAGTACCAGCTCGCTCCCCAAACCGGGCCGCTCGGCCTATGGGGCGGCGTCCGCTGTCGCCCTGTTGCTCATACCGGTGTCCGTACTGGCCGGAGGCGGCCGGTTCCGCGAGTTCATGAACTTCGGCGCGGGCGTGCTGTCCCTTGTCTCGCTGAGCTGCTCGGTGATCTGGGGCCTGTTCGCCCAGGACCGCATCTTCCTGAACACCCGGCAGCGGATCATCGGGCAGGCGGTGCACCGGACGACCGCGGT
Source organism: Streptomyces sp. SCL15-4 (assembly GCF_033366695.1). NCBI lineage: Bacteria > Bacillati > Actinomycetota > Actinomycetes > Kitasatosporales > Streptomycetaceae > Streptomyces > Streptomyces sp. SCL15-4. The sequence goes on along the minus strand of NZ_JAOBTQ010000001.1, from coordinate 5,630,634 downwards.
CGCCTCGATCGCGTTCCTGTTGCTGCACATCACCACGAAGATCGCGCTCGGCCACACGGAGGCGATCGCCGCCGTCGTCCCGTTCTCGCTCGGCGTCACCGGAATCGCCGGCCTGATCGGGCTGGGCTCGCTCGCGGGCCTGCTGATGATCTTCGTAGGGGTCACCGGCGCCCTGCGCGGCACCTTCGCCACCCCGGCCCCGGTCGCCGCGCGCTGGCGGGCCATGCACATGCTGGCCTATCCGGCGTGGTGCGCCGCGCTGATCCACGGCCTCTACGCGGGTCGCGCGGCCAAACCCGTCTTCGTGATCCTCTACAGCCTGTCCCTGCTCGCCGTGATGGGCGCCCTCGCGCTGCGCGCCGCGCCACGCCCGGTCAAGCGCAAGGTCGCCGACCGGCTGGCGGCCCTGTTCGACGGCGCCGGGCGGCCCGGCCCCGACAACCTGGAGGCGAGCCGCTCCCGTGCGGCCGGCCCGGACCGGCCCGGACCGCGCAGCCGCCGGGAGCCGCGGCCGGCGCCCGCCGCCCCGCTCTACCAGGCCCCGGCCGCCGAGCCCGCCGCCGGCTTCGCCGCGGCCTACCGAGCGGTGTCCGCCCCGGACCGCCCGCGGCAGCCCCACCCGGCCGCCCGGACCGCCTATGCGGACCTGCCGCAGGCTCTGTGGCCCACTGAGTCCATGCCGCGCGCGGACACCCCTTCCGGCGCCCCGGGCGGCTGGCCGGTGCCGTCCCCGCCGCCGGTCGGCGAGGCCCCGCCGTCCGCGTACAACCCGCTCCAGGACACCGGGTACACCATCCCGGTCCACGGCGGTCCGGACGCCGCGGGATACGCCGGACGTGACGTGTACGACACCGGTGAGACGAACGGCCGCTACGGCGCGTACCACCCGGGTGACACGTTCGACGGCGGTCCCGCCACCGAACCGCTGCCCGGCTCGCCCTACGGGGCACCGGGTTCGGGCGAACCATGGAACACGCCTTCCGGAGGCTTTGAGTGAACGAGGCCCTGCCCGACGTCCCCGAGGTCCGCGTGGTCGGCCTCCCCCAGCTCACGTCGGGCTTCGACCTTGTGGCGCGGCTCGACCTGCCGATGCACCTGAAGGTGCACGGACCGCTCGACCCACTGGGCGGCGAACAACTGGCCCAGCTCGCCGAACGCATCAACCTGAAGGGGCGCGGCGGAGCCGGTTTCCCCTTCCACAAGAAGCTGCGCTCGGTCGCCGAGTCGGCGATCAGGCGCGGGGTGCGGCCGGTCGTCGTCGTCAACGGCAGCGAGGACGAACCGGCCTGCCGCAAGGACACGGTGCTGATCAACCGCGCACCGCACCTCATCCTGGACGGCGCGCTGCTGTGCGCCGAGGCGCTCGGGGCGCGCACGCTCGTCATCGGCGTCACCCGGGAGTCCACGCAGCGCTCCATGGAGGCGGCGCTCGCCGAACGCGGTCTGGGCAACAGCCGCAGAGCGGCGCTCCGCGCGTGGGTGCAGCGCAATCCGGTGCGCATGGTCACCGGCGCCGCCGCCTCGCTGATCCGCTCGATCGACGGCGGCCCGGCGATCCCGCCCGGCCGCAAGGTCAGCGCCTCGCAGAGCGGCGTCGGCGGGGCGCCCACACTGCTGTCGAACGCGGAGACGTTCGCGCAGCTCGCGGTCGCCGCCCGCATCGGCCCGGAGCGCTATGCCAACACGGGCCTGTACGACGAACCGGGCACCGTGATGCTCACCGTGTCCGGCGCCGTCGCCCGCCCGATGGTGGTCGAGGTCCCCACCGGCGTGCCGCTGCGCTACGTCCTGCAGCTCGCGGGCGCCCCGCCGGTGCCGCAGGGCGTGCTGACCGGCGGCTACCACGGCAAGTGGATCGACGCGGCGACCGTGGACGAGGCGATCGTCTCGCGCAACTCGCTGGACGCGGTGGGCGGTTCGCTGGGCGCGGGCGCGATCCTGCCGATCGGCCAGGAGACGTGCCCGCTGGGCGAGTCGCTGCGGGTGGCGCAGTGGCTGGCCGAGGAGAGCGCCGGCCAGTGCGGACCCTGCTATCTGGGGCTGCCCGCCGCCGCGCGCGGGCTGGAGGACATCCTGAACGGCGGCGGCCCGGCCGCTCTGGAGGCGCTGAAGCAGGTCGCGAAGAACGTGAAGCGGCGCGGCGCGTGTTCGCACCCGGACGGCTCGGCGATGTTCCTGGAGTCGACCCTCAAGGCGTTCACCGACGACTTGGCGGCCCATGTCCTCGGAAACGGCTGCGGACGGCCCGTGGAGGGCGTTCTGCCGCTCTTCGAGGGAGGCAGGGCCCCGACGGGCGTCCCGGGCGGCGGGGAGCCCGCGGAGAGCGGCGCCAGCCGCCAGAAGATCCACGTCGACTGGACGCTGTGCCGGGGCCACGGGCTGTGCGCGGACATCCTGCCGGAGGTGTTCGAACTCGGCGCGGACGGCTTCCCGACCGTCGCCCAGGCCCAGGTGCCGCGCTACGCGGAGGCGAAGGCGCTGCGCGCCGTGCGCCGCTGCCCGGCGCTCGCCCTGCGCATCGAGGAGGACACGCGCGGGCAGGCGCCGGCGCGCAATCTGCCGGTGCTCTCCCAGGGACGCGGCCGGCGCGCGCTGGGCCGCTGAGTCGCACGCGGGAGCGGGCCGCCCGGGCCGGGCGGCCCGCCAGTCCGTGCCCGCACGCCATGCGCACGCAACACGCCGAAGGCGGACCATCCTCGAGATGATCCGCCTTCGATTTCTGTGGAGCTAAGGAGAATTGAACTCCTGACCTCCTGCATGCCATGCAGGCGCTCTACCAACTGAGCTATAGCCCCTTGTTCTGTTGTTCCGCCCGGTTCCCCCGGCGACGACGTAAACATTACAGGCGCCTGGGCGCAGCACCAAATCGGTTTCAGCTTGACTCCGGTATGGCCGCTAATGTCGGTTTTCATGACCGAGATCGCGCCGCCACCAGCACACCGCCGGATCCCGGTCGCCCTGGGCGTGTGCCTGGCGTCCTTCGCGGTCTTCTGGGCGGCACAACGGGCCGCGCACGTGTCGATGGTCGACCTGATGGTCTACCGGGCCGAGGGAGCCGCCGTGCGCGCCGGCGGCGACCTGTACGCGCTGCGGGCGACCAGCGCGCGCCTTCCCACCACCTATCCGCCGTTCGCGGCCCTGCTGTTCACGCCGCTGTCCGTGCCGGACACCGCGCTGCTGCGCACGCTGGCGACGGCCGGCAATCTCGCGCTGCTGGTGGCCTTCGTGCGGCTGTCGCTGAAACTCGTCGGCCACGCGCGCGCGGAGAGCGTCTGGTGGGTCGCGGCGACGGCCGTGTGGTGCGAGCCGGTGTGGACGACCCTGCGCTACGGCCAGATCAACCTGCTGCTGGCGGTGCTGGTGCTGTGGGACCTGACCCGCCGTCCGGCCGGCGGGTACGACCGCTGGAGCGGGGTGGGCCTCGGGCTGGCCGCGGCGCTCAAGCTGACGCCCGCGCTGTTCCCCGTGTTCCTGCTCGCCACGGGCCTCGCGGACCGTCTGCGGGGCGGGCGGGGCGAGCCGTGGCTGCGGCACGCGCGCGGGGCGGCCGTCGCGTTCGCCGGAGCGACCCTGCTGGCGGCGGCCGTCCTGCCGTACGACTCCTGGCGCTTCTGGACGCGCATGGTGTTCCGCGCGAGCCGGGTCGGGCCGGCGGAGGACACCGCCAACCAGGCCCTGCGCGGGATCCTGGCCCGCCTCCTGCACACGCCCGACCCGGCGGCCCTCTGGACGGCCGGCGCGGCCGTGCTGGGCGTCCTGGGCGTCGCGGTGGCCGTACGGGCGGAATTGCGGGGCCGGCGGGCCTGGTCGGTGTGCGCCTGCGCGGTCACCGCCCTGCTGGTGAGCCCGGTGTCCTGGTCCCACCACTGGGTGTGGTGCGTGCCGCTGGTGCTGCTGCTGTGGACGCGCGGACACCGGGCGGCGGCCCTGGGCGCCCTGCTGGTCTTCTGGTCGTACGTCCCGTGGTGGGTGCCGCACGGACCCGGCCGGCCGGAACTCCACCTGGACGGAGCGCGTTTGCTGCTGTCGGCCGGCTACGGGATCACCGGTGCGCTCTTCCTCGCGCTGGCCCGGACATCGTTGCCGAGGTCCGTAACCGGCGAGATCCGCGTCAAGCCGTGACGAACTGGTAGAACCGCTTGAGCGTGCAGTGCTCCTCCAGAAGGCGGCCGTAGATCGGCTCGCCTTCCAGTTCCCGGTAGGTCTCGATGGGGTCGCCTTTTATGATCAGCGCCCGCGCGCATTCCTCGCACCAGTACTGGTAGTCGGTGTTGATCGGCTCCATGTCGCGGACGATGGGCGTACCGCTCCCGCACCAGTCGCACTTCCGCCTGTGTGCACCCATCGATCAGCTCCAGATGTGGCCGCAGGCCGTGCACACGTACGAGATCCCGCCATTGTCGCCGAGGACTTGCGCCACATGCGCGGAACCGCAGGAAGGGCAGCTCAGGCGGGTGGTCGTGTCCCGTATCAACGCCGCATCAAGGAGGTGGCCGACCTCCTCGAGGATGCTCGCAGGCATCGCTACTCCCTCCCGTCGGGCCGCGTCCCCTTCCGGCCGTTTGATTCTGCCACGACCGGACCAATACGGTCAGCGACGCCTCAGTACCAGTCCGGACACGGCGCCCGCCGCGGCCGTCCCGGCCAGCGCCCAGGCGCAGACCCGGAACGCCTCCGCGGAGGTGTACGGCCCGAGGGCCCCGAACGACTCGATCCGGTTCAGGAACAGTGTGCCGAAAGCCGCCACGCCGATCAGCTGGCCGAGTTGCGCGACCGTCGCCAGCAGGCCGCTGGCGTCCGCCGCGTCCTCGGGCCGCACGGTGGCGAGTGCCCCGGTGAGCGTCGGGCTGAACGCGAGCGCCAGCCCGGCTCCCGTGCCCGCGTACCCCGCGTACAGCACCGCTCCGCCGGACCCGCCGCCGCGGAAGGCGAGTCCGGCGACGGCGACGGACACCGCGGTGAGCGTGAACCCGGCCGGCGCCAGCGCCCGTTGCCAGGCCGCCGGCCACTTCCGCCAGGTGAGGCTGACGGCACCGAAGAGGACCGCGGTCGGCACGAAGGTCAGCCCGGCACGCAGGGCGCCGTAGCCGAGGCCGCCCTGCACGTGCAGGGTCAGCGCGAAGAGGAAGCCGGCGTTGACCGACATCGCCGCGAGGATCCGGAAGACGGCCCGCCCGATGCCGGGGTGCCGCAGCACCCGGGGCGTGATGAGCGGGGCACCGCCGCGCCGGGCCAGCCGGGACTCGTGGCCGCGGAACACGGCGAACAGCACCGCGGCCCCGGCCAGCGACAGCCACGACCACAGCGGCCAGTCCTCCTCCTGCCCGAGCACCAGCGGCACGGTCAACAACGACACGGCGGCGCCCAGCAGCACCAGTCCGGGCAGGTCCAGGGCCCGGTCCCGGTCCCGCCCGGCCGTACCGCGCGGCGGCAGGACCTTGCGGCCCAGCACGAGCAGTACGGCACCCACCGGCACGTTGACCAGGAACACCGGCCGCCAGCCGGTGCCGAACAGGTCCGCGCCGACCAGCATGCCACCGGCTACCTGTCCGGCCGCCGCACCGACGGCCAGGACCGCCGAGTAGGCGCCGAGCGCCCGGGCCCGGGCCTCGCCGGTGAAGGTGCGCTGGATGAGGCTGAGCACCTGCGGGATCATCAGCGCCGAGCCCGCGCCCTGGGCCAGCCGGAACACGATCAGCTCGGTCGCGCCCCAGGCCAGTCCGCAGGCGAGCGAGGCCGCGGTGAACAGGGTCAGTCCGGCGAGGTGCACCCGGCCGTGGCCGAGCCGGTCCCCGAGCCGGGCGCCGGTGATCAGCAGTACGGAGTAGGTGATGGTGTAGCCGGCCACCACCAGTTGCAGGTCGGCGCCCGAGGCGTGCAGGCCGGTCCCGATCGAGGGGGCCGCGACGTTCACGATGAAGACGTCGAGCGCCGCCATGAACAGGGCGGCGAGCAGCACGCCGAGCAGCGGGCCGGGCCGATTGTCAGTGGCGGGTGCTTCACTGTCCGTGACGGTGGATTCCGCCCGGACGGCGACCGCGAGGTCACTGTCGGTGGCGAGTGTTTCACTGTTCGCAAGGTCCGGGGCGGGCGCGGCGCCCGGTCCGGGCCGAGGGGTCGTCGTCATGGCGTCGAGCGTGACGACGGGCCGGTACGGGTGCCGAGAGCCCGCCGATGCTGGTACTGCCAGCACCTGGCAGGAGCGGGCCCGGGTACGGACGATGAGACGGACACGACGGGGGCTGGACGATGAGGACGAGGACACAGCGGCGCAGGCCGGAGCTGGCGGCCTTTCTGCGCAGCAGGCGGGCCCGGGTCACACCGGCCGATGTGGGGATGCCGCCGGGGCTGCGGCGGCGCACCCCCGGGCTGCGCCGGGAGGAGGTCGCGCAGCTCTCGGGAGTGGGCGTGACCTGGTACACGTGGCTGGAGCAGGGCCGGCCGATCAATGCCTCGCCGCAGGTGCTGGACGCGGTGGCGCGCACGCTGCGGCTGGACCCGCCGGAGCGGGAGCACCTGTACCGGCTGGCGGAGGTGCCCTTCCAGCCGGACCGCGAGGGGCTCGGCCGGCGGATCGGCCGGGAGGTGCAGGGCATCATCGACGCCCTCGACCCGTTGCTGGCGGTGGTGTACAACGCGCGGTACGACATCCTGGCCACCAACGCGGCCTACCGCGACCTGTTCCTGATGCCGCCGGTCGGCGCGGCCGGCGCGGGCCTGCAGAACGCGCTGTGGACGCTGTTCACGCTGCCGGAGGGGATCTGCCCGCTGGTGCACCGGGAGGTGGAGCTGCCGCTGATGGTGGCGACGCTGCGGTCCTCCTACGGCAGACACGTGGGCGAGCCGGCCTGGGAGGACTACATACGCGGGCTGTCGGCGGCGAGCGCCTGGTTCGCGGAGCTGTGGGCGAGCTGTGAGGTGGTGCCTCCGGGGCCGCGGGTGAAGACCTTCCGGCACGCGGCGGTCGGCGAGATGCGGATGACCTCGCAGTCGCTGTCCATCGACGGGATGCCCGAGTGCCGGATCGTGGTCTACAGCCCGGAGGACGAGGACGCGCGAGCGAAGATCACGATGCTGCGCGAGCGCAGGGAGCGGCTGTTCCCGCCGGCGGCCCAGGAGGTGGTCCCGCACTGAACACAGAAAATCCCGCCCCCAATGGGGACGGGATCCTCATCACCGATCTTTGACAACTCAACAGAGTGTCGATCAGTGGAGCTAAGGAGAATTGAACTCCTGACCTCCTGCATGCCATGCAGGCGCTCTACCAACTGAGCTATAGCCCCTGGTGTTCTTCCCGCTCGGCGGGGCGAACAAGAAGAACTTTAGCCTGTGACCTGCCAGAAAGTGAAATCCGGGGTCCGGGGGCCTCGGGACGCTCAGTCGTCGTCGCCGAGGACGGGCTCCGGGAGGGTGCCCGCGTTGTGCTCCAGCAGGCGCCAGCCCCGGGCGCCCTCGCCGAGCACGGACCAGCAGCAGTTGGTGAGGCCGCCGAGGCTCTCCCAGTGCCGGGCCTCCAGGCCGAGCAGCCGGCCGATGGTGGTGCGGATGGTGCCGCCGTGGCTGACGACGACGAGGGTGCCGTCCTCGGGCAGCTTCTCGGCGTGCCGCAGCACGACGGGCGCGGCGCGGTCGGCGACCTCGGTCTCCAGTTCGCCGCCGCCGCGGCGGACCGCTTCACCGCGCTTCCAGGCGGCGTACTCCTCGCCGTGGCGGGCGATGATCTCCTCGTGCGTCAACCCCTGCCAGACGCCCGCGTAGGTCTCGCGCAGGCCCTCCTCGCGGGTGACGTCGAGGCCGGTGAGGGCGGCCAGCTCGGCGGCCGTGTGCGCCGCGCGCCGCAGGTCGGACGAGACGATCGCGTCGGGCCGCAGGGAGGCGAGCAGCCGGGCGGCGCGGCGGGCCTGGCCCAGGCCCGTCTCGGTCAGCTCGACGTCCGTGGTGCCCTGGAAGCGCCGTTCGACGTTCCACGAGGTCTGGCCGTGTCGCCACAGGATGATGCGGCGGCCCCGGCCCTTGTGGTCGGTCACCTCACCCGTGGCGCTCATCACCACTCCCCGCCCGGCTCCCGGTCGGCCTCGGCGGCCTGCAGCCTGGCGTGCTCCTCGGCCTTGCCCCGGGTGGCCTTGGCGTCGGCGGGCAGCTCGATCTCGGGGCAGTCCTTCCACAGCCGCTCCAGGGCGTAGAAGACCCGCTCCTCGCTGTGCTGGACGTGCACGACGATGTCGACGTAGTCGAGCAGGACCCAGCGGGCCTCGCGGTCGCCCTCGCGGCGGACCGGCTTGGCGCCGAGTTCCTTCTGCAGGCGCTCCTCGATTTCGTCGACGATGGCCTTCACCTGGCGGTCGTTCGGCGCGGACGCGACCAGGAAGGCGTCCGTGATCGACAGCACGTCGCTCACGTCGTAGGCGATGACGTCATGGGCGAGCTTGTCGGCCGCCGCCTGGGCGGCGGTGTTGATGAGCTCAAGGGAACGGTCTGTGGCGGTCACTACATGGCTTTCCGTCGGCGGTCTTTTGTCATCAAGGGTCTCACGGACCGCCCGGCACCCCCCACGGGATTACGGCGGCCCGTGGGGCTCACCGTGGCCGCGCTCCGCCGGGGAGCGCGGCCACGGCACGGGGTCAGGACGAGGACGGCTGGTAGTCGCGGCCGAGGACCACCGAGACGTCGGCGCCGGAGGAGACCGTGCCCTTGGTCACGGAGCCGGCGGGCAGGCCGAGGGTCTTGGCGACTTCGGTGGCCTTGGCCCGGTCGGCGGCGTCCGCGTAGGTCACCTTCGAGGCGGCCTCGGTGCCGGAGGCGCTGCCGCCCTCCAGGAAGGTGAAGCCGCCGTTGAGGAGCACCACGCGGGCCTTCTCCGTGTCGTCCTTCACACCGGTGGCGTTCTCCACGGAGACCCGGACCGCGGAGCCGGCGTCGGGGCTCTTCGCGGTGCCGCCGAGGACGCCCTTGACCACGCTGTCACTGGTCCCGGCGCTGAGCGTGCCGTCGGGCCGCACGGGCAGCAGGGCGGTCCGGTAGCCGCCGCTCTTGGCGAGGTCGGCGAGCCTGGCGAGGAAGGTGCCGAGGTCCTTGTCGGTGAGCGGCGGGTCGAGGATCTGCGCGAGCGTCTGCACGGTGGTGGTCGCGGACGCCGGGTCGGAGGGCATCTTGCGCAGCACGCCCTGCATGACCTGGCCGAACCGCTGCAACTGGGCGTTCTCGGACTCGCCGGAGGCGCGGTGGGTGGCGTAGGCGACGGCCATCTTGCCGCTGAGCGTCTGGTCCTGGCCCCGGTGGACGAGCGGCGCGGCGCCCTTCTTCTTGGCGTCCGGGTCGGGCACGTCGGTGTCGGTGTCGATCTCGATGTTGCCGACGAGGTCGACGAGGTTCTGCAGGTAGGGGGTGTCGAGCCGCCAGGTGCCCTGGATGCTGGTGCCGAGGACCGTGTCGAGCTGGTCGCGGGTGCCGGAGGTGCCGTCGTCGTCCACGGACTTGGCGAGGGTCGTCGTGGAGCCGTCGTCGCCGGTCAGGGCCAGGGAGTTGGGCAGCAGGACCGTGGTGCCCTGCTTGGTGGTGGTGTTGTCGACCAGCAGCGCCGTGGAGGTGCCGCCCTTGGCGGTGTTGTGCAGGTGGACGACGAGCACATCGCGTTTCTGGGCGGTGACCGCGGTGGCGGTGCCGTCCGAGCCGCCGGAGGAGGACAGGCCGGGCAGCTTTCCGGCGTACCAGAGGTAGCCGGCCCCGCCGACCGCGACCAGGGCGAGGACGACGAGCAGGGCGATGAGCCGGCTGCGGGCGCGGCGGCGGGCCTCCTCGCGTCGCTCGGTGCGGTTCTCGGTGAACTTCAGCCAGTCGATGACGTCCTCGGAGTCACCGTCCGGCTCCTCGACGAAGGCGAACTGTTCGGTGCGGTAATCCGGTGCGGCCGGGCCGGGCCCGGTCTCCCCGGCGGCCGGACCGTCCTCGGCGGCCGGACTCTCCTCCGCGGGAGCGGCCTGCTGCGGGATGTAGGCGGTCTGCTCGGCGACCAGGTGCTGCCGGCCGCCGCTCGCGGTCTGCCCGTAGGGGTCGTAGCCGGTGCCGTCCTGGGGGCCGGTGGCGGTGCCGGTACCGGCACCGGTGGCGTACGGGTCGTACGGGGTCTGCGAGCCGTAGGGCGCGTAGGAGTCGTACGCGTCGTAGGCGGGCTGCTGGTGGCCGGGGTCGTACGGGGACGCCGGCTGCCGGCCTGCGGCGTAGGGGTCGTAGCCGTAGCCCTGCTGCTGGGCGTACGGGTCGTAGGCCGTCTGCGGGGCCTGGGGAGGCTGCTCGGCCGGTACCTGCTGGTACACGGGCCGGCCGTACTCGTCGTAGCCGACGATTTCGTACGGAACGGCGCCGTAGCCCGCGTCACCCGCGTCGTATCGGTCGTTCACCGGTGGTGCCCCTCTCGGCTCACTCGCCGCGGTACAGCTCGCGCTTGTCGATGTAGCGCACGACTCCGTCCGGGACCATGTACCAGATGGGGTCGCCCTTGGCGACTCTCGCGCGGCAGTCCGTGGAGGAGATGGCGAGCGCCGGCACCTCGACCAGCGAGACGCCGCCTTCCGGCAGGCCCGGATCGGTCAGCTGGTGGCCGGGGCGGGTGACGCCGATGAAGTGCGCGAGGGAGAACAGTTCCGCGGAGTTGCGCCAGGTCAGCAGCTGGGCGAGGGCGTCGGCGCCGGTGATGAAGAAGAGGTCGGTGTCCGGGTTGAGGGCACGCAGGTCGCGCAGGGTGTCGACGGTGTAGGTGGGGCCGCCGCGGTCGATGTCGATGCGGCTGACGGAGAACTGCGGGTTCTCGGCGGTCGCGATGACCGTCATCAGGTAGCGGTCCTCGGCCGGGGAGACCTCGCGGTGGGACTTCTGCCACGGCTCGCCGGTGGGGACGAAGACCACCTCGTCCAGCTGGAACCGCGCGGCGACCTCGCTGGCCGCCACCAGGTGCCCGTGGTGGATCGGGTCGAATGTCCCGCCCATGACACCCAGGCGGCGCTTGCCCGTGTGGACGGGGCCGTTGCCCGGTCCGTGCTGCGGGTGCTTCACCGTGTCGTCGGCCGTCTCGCGTGCCGAACCGGTAGGCATGTCCTGCTCTCCCATGCGTGCAGACCCTACCGGCCCGGCTTCGAACGTCCGGCCGGGGACGGGGTCCCCGCTCAGCGGTCGCGGTTGAAGCGCGTCGTGATCCACAGCAGCAGGAGCAGGATGATCAGGGCGCCGCCACCGGTGATGGCCGGGTTCAGGCTGTTGTGGTTTCCACCGTGCTCCTCGCCTTCGGCGGCAAGGGTGACCAACTGGGCTGCGGCGCTGTGGAAGCTCATCTTCGGCAGGACCTATCGCGTGTGGGCGGAATAAAGATGTCGGCTCATCGTAAGCGGGCGGCCTCGCGGCGATCACGCCGACTCCGCCGTTGGGGACGCGGCGCCGGCGGCCGGCCCCGGCGCGGAGCGCTCGCCGCGCCGCCGGGCGCGGAACCTTCGCCGTGCGTCAGTCGTCTTTCTGCTTGTAGCCGCGCAGCAGGAACCAGGCGGTCAGCACGCAGCCGAGGACCATCACGATCAGGACGACGCGGAGCAGGTTTCCCGCCCCGTGCTGCTGGACGGCGCTCGTGGCGGCCTCGGTCAGCCCGGCGGCTGTGGGGTGGTGCTCCATGGCGGCGACTCCTTCGGGGTGTACTGCCCGTCCACGGTATCTCCGCCTAGGCTGGGCCCCGCCTCGGGGGCACAGTGGGTACCGACACGTACATGGGGGACGACATGTCCGACGACGGCCGGCAGGACACCGGGTACGAGCGGGTACCCGGCAGGCAGCGCAGGCGCTTCCCCGGGATCTCCTCGCGGGCGTACGAGCACCCGGCGGACCGTTCGGCCCTGGTCGCGCTGCGCAAGCTGAGCGGGTTCGACACCGTGTTCAAGGCGCTCAGCGGGCTGCTGCCGGAGCGGAGCATGAGGCTGCTGTTCCTGTCCGACTCGGTGCGGGTCTCCGAGCGGCAGTTCTCCCATCTGCACGACATGCTGCGGGACGCCTGCTACATCCTGGACTTGGAGAAGGTCCCGCAGATGTACGTCACGCAGGACCCTCAGCCCAACGCGATGTGCATCGGTCTGGACGAGCCGATCATCGTGGTCAGCACGGGGCTGGTGGAGCTGCTCGACGAGGAGGAGATGCGGGCGGTCGTCGGGCACGAGGTGGGGCACGCGCTGTCCGGGCACTCGGTGTACCGCACGGTCCTGCTGTTCCTGACCAGCCTCGCGGTGAAGGTCGCCTGGATCCCGCTGGGCAATATCGCGGTCATGGCGATCGTGACGGCGCTGCGGGAGTGGTTCCGCAAGTCGGAGCTGTCCGCCGACCGGGCGGGCCTGCTGGTGGGCCAAGACGTGCGGGCCTCGATGCGGGGCCTGATGAAGACAGCGGGCGGCAACCATCTGCACGAGATGAACGTGGACGCGTTCCTGGAACAGGCCGAGGAGTACGACTCGGGCGGGGACCTGCGCGACTCCGTGCTGAAGATCCTGAACGTGCTGCCGCGCTCGCACCCGTTCACCACCGTGCGGGCCGCCGAGCTGAAGAAGTGGGCCGAGTCGCGGGAGCACCAGCGGATCATGGACGGCCACTATCCGCGGCGCAGCGAGGACAAGGACACCTCCGTCGGTGACTCCTTCCGCGAGTCGGCGGCCGGCTACGCGAGCGACGTGAAGGGCTCCAAGGACCCGCTGATGAAGCTGGTCACGGATTTCGCGGGCGGCGCGAGCGACCTGGGCGGCCGGGTCCGCCGGGGCTTCGACGGCTTCCGCAGCCCTCCGCCGGGCCCGGCCACGGGCCCGGCGGACACACCCGGCACGGACGGGTAGCCGGGACAGGCACCGGACGCGGCGCGGCACCGGCACCGGACGCGGTACTGCGCGGTGGCCGGCACCGGGCACGGCAGGGCGCGGTGACCGCCGTCAGGCACGGCGCGGCACGGTGGCCGGCGCCGGGCGCGGCGCGGTGGCGCTGCTGCCGGGAAACGCCCCGGCGGCCGTCCGCGGCGTATGCGCCCGGGCGAGCCCTCCGCAGGGTGTGTGCCCGGTAGGCGTCCCCGTGGCGCCCCCTGTGCCCCTCACACCTTCGGCTGTGCCCCTGCGGCCAGCGTTCCGCACAGGGCCGCCGGGCTGTCCGTGTCGTAGGGGTCGGTGCCGGCGGGGCCGCCCGTCCTGGCTGTCTGGCCGGCCAGGAGGGGGCGCAGGTAGGCCGAGGCGTCCTCGGCGCAGGCGAGGGGGCCCGCCTGGACGTAGGCCGTGATCAGCTGGACCTGGCGGGTGCGCAGGTCGTCGCGGTCGAAGCGGAAGGTCAGCTCGCGGCGGACCGTGAAGAGGGACGCGGGGACGTCGGAGGCGGCGCCGGCGGGGCGCAGGGCGTAGACGAAGGTGTGATCGGCGAAGACCTCCAGCGTCGCCGCGTCGGCCTCGCCGGCCTTCAGGGTGCCGAAGACGCGGACCCGGTCGTCGGCCAGCCGGGCTCGCGCGGGGTCGATGCGGACCACCCAGCCCGTGGGCGCGTGCCGCCCGTCCGCGGCCGGGTGGCCGAAGCTGCGGTCGAACTGCTCGAGCTGGCCGGAGTCGACCAGGGTCCGGGCGGGGCGCACCTCACGGCCGGCCAGCACGTCGGGGTCGAGCGAGGAGCGGACGAGGTAGTCCTTGACGGTGGTGAGGGCGGTCACCACCTGGCTGTCGGAGAAGTGCGCGGTGCTGCGCGAGGGCGGCAGGGGTATGCCCTCGGCGCCGGTCTCGAAGTGGGCGGCGGGACTGCGGGCGAACAGTCTCTCGACGTCGGCGGCGCCGGGCACCCTGCCCTGCGGGGCGAGCGGGATCACCGTCATCCGCAGGGCCTCCGCGGTCCGCCGGGCCTGCGCGGAGCCGTAGGGGTGGCGGACGCCCATGTAGATCGCGGTGCCGAAGGCGAGGGCGATCAGCAGGACGAGGAGCACGGCCTGCCGGGCGAGTCCGCGGTGCAGGGGCGGGCGGCGGCGGACGGCGGGCGCGTGGTAGGCCATCCGCTCGGCGGCGGAGGACTCCTGGAGGCGGGCAGCACGGACGAACGATTCGTCGAAGACGACGGATCGGTATTCGTCCTCCGCACCGCCGGGGCCGCCCTCGGGTGTCCCCTCCGGTGGGTCTCCAGGCCCGCCCATACTTTCAGAGTAGGTCCGGCGGGCCCCGGGTAAACGCCCGGCCGACGACAACTTCTGACAGGTTCTCGACAGGCTCGGGAGAGGTGCTCCGAGGGCGCTCAGGGAGCGGGCGGGACGGCCGAGACGGCCGGCCGGCGGTGGTCGTCGGAGGGGGCGGGAGCGGACGCGGTTTCCTTCCCGACGCCGGTCGAGGCGGGCGCGGGCACCCGGTCGCGGGTGCCCGGGGAGCCTCCTCGGTAGACGGCGGCGAAGGCCAGGGCGACCATGCCGATGCCCATCACGACGGCGAGGAACCAGGCGACGGGGCGGTGCCAGCGGACCTGCTTGCCGTACGGGCCGTAGGGGCCGTCGCCGAGGACGTAGGCGTCGTCCAGCTCGTCATCGTCGTGATCTTGACCGAATCCGGGGCCGTCGGGGCCGTAGCCGTCGTCGTAGCGCTCGCCTCGGGCGTGGGCGCGGCGGGCCTCCGCCTCGGAGGCCTCGGCTCTGGCCTGGGCGGCGGCGAGGAGGCGTTCGACCGCGGACGGCTCATGGACCGTGGCCGCCCGTACGAAGGCCTCGTCGAAGACCACGGAGGCGAACTCTTCGTCCGACACCCCGTGGTCGTGGTCGTCGTCGGGCTCCCGGCCGTCAGAAAACGGCGTACCCCCCACGTCCTCCGGCACGGATCCAGAGTAGACCTGGGGGGTCATTTTGGGCAGACGGTACGGAAATTCGTCCGCCGGGTGAGACGCCTTTCGGCCGGACTCCCGGCGCCGGGGACGCTTAAGCCGAACGGGTGAACCTCAGCGGCGTACGTGGCCGTCACCGGTGACGATGTACTTGGTGCTGGTCAGCTCCGGCAGGCCCATCGGGCCGCGGGCGTGCAGCTTCTGGGTGGAGATGCCGATCTCGGCGCCGAAGCCGAACTGGCCGCCGTCGGTGAAGCGGGTGGAGGCGTTCACGGCGACGGTGGTGGAGTCGACCAGCTGGGTGAAACGGCGGGCGGCCTGCTGCGAGGTGGTGACGATGGCCTCGGTGTGGCCGGAGGTCCACAGCCGGATGTGCTCGACGGCCTTGTCCAGGGAGTCGACCACCGCGGCGGCGATGTCGTGGGAGAGGTACTCGGTCTCCCAGTCCTCGGGGGTGGCCTCGACCACGGTGGCCTCGGAGTCCTTGGCGTAGGCCATGACCCGGTCGTCGGCGTGGACGGTGACTCCGGCCTCGGCGAGGGCGTCCAGGGCGCGGGGCAGGAACTCGGGGGCGATGTCCTGGTGGACGAGGAGGGTCTCGGCGGCGTTGCAGACGCTGACCCGCTGGGCCTTGGAGTTGATCAGGATCTCGATGGCGGTGTCGATGTCGGCCTGGGCGTCGACGTAGACGTGGCAGTTGCCGGTGCCGGTCTCGATCACGGGGACCGTGGACTCGTTGACGACGGTCCGGATCAGGGACGCGCCGCCGCGCGGGATGAGGACGTCCACCAGGCCGCGGGCGCGCATCAGCTCGCGGACGGAGTCGCGGCTCTCGCCGGGGACGAGCTGGACGGCGTCGGCGGGAAGCCCGGCGCCGCCGACGGCGTCCCGGATGACGCGGACCAGCGCGGTGTTGGACTCGTAGGCGGAGGCGGAGCCGCGCAGCAGGACGGCGTTGCCGGACTTCAGGCACAGGGCCGCCGCGTCGACCGTCACGTTCGGGCGGGCCTCGTAGATGATGCCGACGACGCCGAGCGGGACGCGGACCTGGCGCAGGTCGATGCCGTTGGGAAGGGTGGAGCCGCGGACGACCTCGCCGACCGGGTCGGGCAGCTGCGCCACGTCGCGGACGTCGGAGGCGATGGCGCGGACCCGCTCGGGGGTGAGGGTGAGCCGGTCGACGATGGCCTCGCTGGTGCCGCTCTCCCGGGCCTTGGCCACGTCCTTGGCGTTGGCCTCGACGATCTCGGCGGTCCGGACCTCCAGGGCGTCGGCGATGGCGAGCAGCGCGTCGTCCTTCACGGCGCGCGGCAGCGGCGCGAGGTCGGCGGCGGCGGCCTTGGCCCGGTAGGCGGCCTGGGTGACCGGGGACATCGAGTCGTACGGCGAGAGCGTGGTCATGGGGGAAGGGTAGTGCGCGGGACGCCGCGGTTCAGCGGTCGTCCCACACCCCGAGACACCCCAAAAAGGGTGAACCCCTCCCCCGGACCTCTACCGATCTCCTCGCCCGGACCCCTTGCCGGCTCCCTCTCCGGGACCCGGATCAGAACGGGTGTACGCCCACCGGTGTGGCCGGTGACGGGCCGTAGCCCTCGGCGATGCGGTGGTGGTAGGTCTCCCGGTCGATGACCTCCAGGCCGACGATCTCCCAGCGCGGCAGGCCGGCGCTCTGCCGGTGCTCGCCCCACAGGCGCAGCGCCACCGCGGCGGCGTCGTGCAGGTCGCGGGCCTCTTCCCAGTACCGGATCTCCGCGTGGTCGGTCGCGTATCTGCTGGTCAGCAGGAAGGGGTGGTCGTGGGCGAGCTGTTCCAGGGCCCGCCGCAGTTCCGGCAGCGGAACCTGCTCACCGGAGACGCTCAGGGTGACGTGCCACAGCCTGGGCAGGTCCCTGGGTTGCTCATAGGTGTCCCCGGCCGCGACGCTCGTCAGAGCACCGCGGGACGCCGCCCCCGGGCGCACTCGTCTCACGACGGCCTCCTTCACGCATGGCCGGCAAGGCCGTATGGCTCGCTTGGCCCCTTGACGGAACGTGTCCCCTTCAACATGTTCCCGAGACAAAGTTGAGCAGGCCGCAGGAGTTCGCGTGGGGGTTTTACGGAACGTCCCCCACCGGGGGCGTTCCGTACGCTCCGCTTTACGAGTGGTTTTGCGAGCGTCAGACGTGCAGGAGCACCAGGTCGTCCCTGTGTACGACCTCGCGTTCGTACGCGGCGCCCAGCTCGCGTGCCAGCTCGTGCGTCGAACGCCCGAGCAGCCGGGGGATCTCCTTGGCGTCGAAGTTGACGAGTCCCCGGGCCACCGCGCGGCCGCGCGCGTCGCGCAGTTCGACGGGGTCGCCGGCGCTGAACTCGCCTTCCACGGCGGCGATCCCGGCGGGCAGCAGCGACTTGCGGCCGTTCACGACCGCGTCCACCGCGCCGTCGTCCAGGGTCAGCGCGCCCTGCGGGGTGGAGGCGTGCTGGAGCCACAGGAGGCGGTCGGCGGAGCGCTTGCCGGTGGGGTGGAAGTAGGTGCCGGTGTCGCCGCCGGCCAGGGCCTCGGCCGCGTGGACGGCGCTGGTGAGCACCACCGGGATGCCGGCGGCGGCGGCGATCCGGGCGGCCTCCACCTTGGTGACCATGCCGCCGGTGCCGACGCCGGCCTTGCCCGCGCTGCCGATCTCGACGCCGGCGAGGTCCCGCGGGCTCCTCACCTCGGCTATCCGGGAGGTGCCGGGCCTGCTGGGGTCGCCGTCGTAGACGCCGTCGACATCGGAGAGGAGGACGAGCAGGTCGGCGTGGACGAGGTGGGCGACGAGCGCGGCGAGGCGGTCGTTGTCGCCGAAGCGGATCTCGTCGGTGGCGACGGTGTCGTTCTCGTTGACGATCGGGAAGGCGCCCATCGCGAGCAGCTCGTCGAGGGTGCGCGAGGCGTTGCGGTGGTGGGCGCGGCGGCTCATGTCGTCGCTGGTGAGCAGGACCTGGCCGACGCGGACGCCGTAGCGGGCGAAGGAGGCGGTGTAGCGGGCGACCAGCAGGCCCTGGCCGACGCTGGCGGCGGCCTGCTGGCGGGCGAGGTCCCGGGGGCGGCGGCGCAGGCCGAGCGGGGCGAGGCCGGCGGCGATGGCGCCGGAGGAGACGAGGACGATCTCCCGCTCTCCGCCGCCGCGGCTCTTGGCGAGGACGTCGACGAGGGCGTCGACGCGGTCGGCGTCCAGGCCGCCGGCGGCGGTGGTCAGCGAGGAGGAACCCACCTTGACGACGATCCTGCGGGCCTCGCCCACGGCCTGTCTTGCCCTTGCCACGGTGCCTTCCGTCCCCTCGCGCGCTGCCGGCTGCCTGCCCGGGCAATCTACGCGAACGGCACCGGGAGCCGCTCACCGGTCCAGCTCCCGGACAGCGCGCGGGCGCAGGGTTCGCTCACAGATTCGCGGACGGCAAAAAAGTTGTAGTGGTTGCCTGTAGAAATCAAAACCTGGTCCAACATAAGTTGAACTTTGTGTCACATAATGTTCGCCCTGTGAAGCGCCTCCTGCTGCGCTCGGGCAAGAGCCCGTACGACGTCCTGTCCATCGAGGAGGCTCTCCACCGGGACGTCATCGCCACCAACTCCGGCAACCTGATCTTCAGCGATGCCGCGCACAAGATCCTGGAGACACCGCACACCGAGGTCGTCTCCAACGGCATCGGGACGGACGTCTCGGCGGCGGCCCGGATCAACGAGGAGTACGACGCCTTCGTCGTGCCGCTCGCCAACGCCTTCCGGCCGTCCTTCGAGGGCCGGCTGAAGCGGCTGACCCGCCTGATCGGCAAGCTGCGGATCCCCGTCGTGGTGCTGGGGGTCGGCGCGCAGGCCGGGCTGGGCTACGACCCGGCGCGGCTGAAGCCGATGGAGCAGTCGGTGCGCGACTTCTGCGCGGCGGTGCTGGACCGCAGCGCCTCCATCGGGGTGCGCGGCGAGTTCACCGAGCAGTACCTGCGCGACCTGGGTTTCCGTGATGTCGAGGTCATCGGCTGTCCGTCGATGTTCCTGTACGGCCGGGAACTCGACGTGCGCAAGCGGGTGCCCCGGCTGACGGCGGACTCGCGGATCGCGGTGAACGGTTCGCACCACGCGGTGCAGAAGCAGGGCCTGGACCGGATCATCACCCGCGCCCACGACCGCTATCCGAACCTGTGCTTCATCGGGCAGAACATCAGCGACGCCCGGCAGCTGCACTGGCGGGACCTGAGCGACCCCAACGCCCGCGTGACGGCGATGCCGACGCACCCGGACCACCCGATGTACCGGGAGGGCAAGGCGCGGGTGTACGTCGACCCGGTCACCTGGATCGACGACCTGCGCTCCTACGACTTCTCCTTCGGCTCGCGCATCCACGGCAACATCGCGGCGCTGCTCGCGGGGACGCCCGCGACGGTGCTGTGCGGCGACTCGCGCACGCTGGAGCTGTGCCGGTACTTCGAGATCCCGCACCGGCGGCTGGACCAGGTCACCAAGGAGCTGCTGGCGGCGGACCCGATCCGGCTGTACGAGCAGCTGGACCTGAGCGGGCTGGTCGGGGGCCACGCGGAGCGCTTCGACCGCTTCGTGGCCTTCCTGGACAAGAACGGGCTCGAGAACACCTTCACGCACGGCGACGGCGGTGCGGCCTTCGACAAGAGGATGCGGTCGCTGGCGTTCCCGCCGGGCGTCCGGCCGTGGACCGACGCCGACCCCGCCGCGCTGAGCGGCCGGTTCGGCTGGCTGCACAGCCAGGTGAGCGAACTCGCCCAGGAAAACGAGCGGTTGCGGCGGGAGCTGGCGAAGGCGAAGGACGCGGCGAACCCGGGCTCCGGCACGTCCGTCTACCGCCGCGCGCGCCGCGTGGTGGGCCGTCCCCTGCGCCGCGCGCTCCAGTCCGGCAAGCAGTAGCCCCGGCGACGGCAAGGGCCGCCGGCTCACGCGGGCGGCCGAAGGGCGGCGCAGGCCATCGGTCTCACGCGGGCCGAGGGACGGTGCGGGCCGTCGGGCAGACGCGGCCCCGCAGATGCGCAAGGGCCACTGGCCACTCGCCGCCCCGAGGGCAGGCAAGGCCACTGGCCATTCGCCGCCCCGAGAGCGGCGGAGGCCACCGCTCGCTCACGGGCCCGAGGGCGGTGGGCGTCCCGGTGGCAGCGTGGAGTGCCCGCGGACGGCGGTGCGGCGGTGGGTGGGACGCGGGGTCCGGGTGTATCCGCCCGGGCCCCGCCTCATCCGCCGTCGGCCATCAGGCCGCCGCCGCTCCGAAACCCTTGCCCGACAGCACGCGCCGCAGCTTGCGCCGGATCTTGCGCACGGCGCGGCGCGGGACGGAGTTGGCGACGGCCTCGCGGTAGCCCGGGTAGGCGCGGGCCTCACGGGCCTCGGCGCGGTAGATCTCGTCGGGGATGCCGGCGGCCTTGGACCGGAAGTGCGGGTAGCCGAGGTAGAGCCGGGTACCGCGCTTCTCCAGCACGGCGTCGGCCTGCTTCTTCTCCTTGACGAACCTGACGACGTCCAGCAGCAGGTCGGGCCGCTGCATGGCGACCAGGTGCAGCCGCAGCCGCTCGTGCACCTTCAGCCGGCGGGCCACACCGGGCGTCCAGTAGGCGTCCATCAGCGGCTTGGCCAGCTCCAGCTTGTTGCGCCGGATCTCCTCGCTGTCGGTGAGGAACTTCGGGCCGAACTGCGGCAGCAGCGTGACGAGGAACGGCCGGACCATGAGCAGGTCGCGCTTGTCGCCGGCCGGGACCATGTCGGCGATCAGCTTCATCAGGGAGCGCGCGGAGTCGAAGCGCAGGGTGTAGCTGCCGCTCTTGGTGACCTGCTTGCCGTCGTCGCGGCCGACCAGGTAGTAGCAGGTGTAGTCGGCGACCACGGAGACACCGTCGGCGCGCAGGTACGCCTCCAGTGTGAAGAGGGCGTCCTCGCCGGTGAACAGCGACTCGTCGAACCGCATGCCGTGCCGTTCCAGCAGGGCCCGGCGGAACAGCTTCTGCGCGCTGAGGGTGAACTTGATGTTGGAGGTGAAGACGTCGGCCCGGTCCAGCGTCTTGCCCCACATGGACTTCGGCGCGGAGCGGTTGACGCCCTCGACCCGGCCGAGGACGACGTCCGTGCCGTTCTTGTCGGCCATGGCGACCATGCGCTCGAGGGCCTCGGGGCCGAGCCGGTCGTCGGCGTCGAGGAAGAAGACGTAGCGGCCGGTCGCCTTGCCCAGGCCGACGTTGCGGGGGCCGCTCGGCCCGCCGGAGTTCTCCTGGCGGATGACGCTCACCGGCATGGGGGCGCGGGCGGCGAACTCCTCCAGGCAGTCGCCGGTGCCGTCGGTGGAGCCGTCGTCGACCGCGATGACCTCCATCCGGTCCGCGCCGATGGTCTGGGCCTCGACGGATGCCAGGCACTCGACCAGGTACGGCATCGCTTCGTACGCCCCGATGATCACGCTCACATCGGGCTGCGTCACGACGGTCACACTTCCCCCTCGTTCACCAAGATTTTCCCCCGCATCGACTCGATCGCAAGGTGCTAGACGGACGGTCGCAAGTGGTGGTTGCCCGACCGGACGCCCTGAGTGGCGGATCTCACAGACGGCCACCGCACAGACAGTACGCCCGCACGGTAAGAACCGCCCGGCCCCGGTTGAGAGCACGGCAAGACGAAGGCCCCCGGGGAGTGCTCCCCGGGGGCCGGGCGGACCGCGGCGGGCCGGTCAGCCCGCGGTCACGCCGTCGCTCTCCCCGGCCGACACGGCGCGCTGGGCCGGCACCGCGCCGGTCAGCTCGGCCGCCCGGGCCGGGTCGGCCTCCGCGGCCAGCCGGTCCTCCTGACCGGCGTTGCGGGCCTCGGACTTGCGGGCCAGGTCGGCGACGGCGCCGTTGAACTGGTCGATCGAGGCCGGCTCGTCGGGGCCGAGCAGGTACTCCTTCAGGTCCTTGCGGTCCTCCGCCAGCGGGTCGGCGGACGGATTGCGCACGGCGTGCAGCAGATCGCCCAGCTCGACCGCGCTGTTGGACAGGATCACCGCGGCGCGCACGGCCGTGTTGTGCCGCTTGAACTCCTCGGCGCCCACCGCGGCGGAGTCGGTGACGGCGTACGGCTTGCCGCTCGCGATGAAGTCGGAGACCACGGAGGAGATGTCGGAGACCATCGCGTCGGAGACGTTGAAGCAGTCGTACAGGCGCGGTTCGGCGCCGGTGATGACGCGGTGCTCGTACGACGGGAAGGAGCGCCAGTAGGCCTCGTTCCACTCGGCGCGCAGCCGGGCGATCTCCTCGTGCCCGGCCACGTCCACGATGCCGTCGCGGGTGGCCTCGGCCTCGTCGCCCTTGGTGCCGCCGGCGCCGGCCAGCTCGGCGAGGCGGGCCTCGATGCGGGCCAGTTCGGCCTTGGCGCGGTCCATGGCGGCGCGGTCGGCGGTGAAGCGGGAGTCGCCGGCGCGCTCGGCGGCGGCCTTCTCGACCAGGGCGGCGATGCGCTGGTGGGCTGCCTTGGCGTCCTTGCTGACGGTGCCGGTGAACGGGTGCGGCTTGTACAGGACGCGGACCGGCGGGTCGGCCGTGATCAGCCGCTGGACGATGTTCTCGCCGGCCAGCACGATCGAGGTGTTGCCGGGGTTGCCGTCCCAGCCCTCCCAGGTGGGGGCGTAGAGCACGGTGGGGATACGGCCGGCGGGCACGCCCTGCCAGCTCTGGATGGGCGCGAGCTGCGGGCGGCCGACCTCCACGATGTCGTCGTCGCGGACGCCGACGTCGGCGATGGCGTAGCGGTCGCGGCCGGCCCGGCCGGCGGTCCACACCTCGTCGTACACCTTGCTGTACGGGTTGACGCTGGCGAGCTTGTCGCTGTCGCCGTGGCCGATGAAGACGTGCTTCATGGTGGGCACGCGCAGCAGGTGGATGTTCTTGCCGACGTTGGCCGCGTAGAGCGCGACGCGCACGGTGGACAGGTCCAGGTTCATCAGGTGCACCCCTCCGGGCACGCAGATGACGGGGACCGTGGTGGGCGCGAGGTTGTTCAGGATGACGCGCTCGCGGAGGATGATCAGCGGCCGGGTCTCCAGCCGCTCCATCGTCTCCAGCCACATGTTGACCTGGTAGGCGGAGTCCTTGGAGCCGGAGAAGTACAGGACCGTTTCCGGCTTGTAGCCGGCCAGCCAGTCGTCGACGGCGGCGAGGACGGTGTCGGCCCGCGGCGGGACCCGCCGGCCGCGCACGTACGGCACGAGCGTGAGGACGTAGAGGCAGCCGAGTCCGAAGGTGAGGCCGACGCCCACGAAACCGGGGGCGGCGGAGTCCAGCTCGGCGGCGACCAGGATGCCGGCGACCGCGAACAGATCGAGGTGGAGCATCTTCTCCGCGGAGCGGTGCAGCAGCCGGCGCGGCGGGGCGTCCGGGATGCGGATGCGGGACTTCAGGTCGATGTTGCGGGTGGCGACCGGCATCCGGCGGCGGTTGCGGATGAGAGTGACTAGGGCACCGTGCGGGGCCTGGAGGCCGTAGAAGGCGATGAAGCAGGCGACCGCGCCGTAGAAGATCAGGTCGTCCGAGAGGGACAGGCGGGCCAGCAGCAGGACCAGCAGCAGCTGCCGGATCAGGAAGCGGATCGACAGGCCCGCCCGGACCTTGCTGAGCCGGTTGATCAGGTAGCTGCCCTTGCGGTGCAGATAGTGGTCCGCCAGATACGTCACGGCGGCCAGGGCCGCGAAGGCGGGAACGCTCGGGACGAGCGCGGCCAGCATGAGGGCCGGGAAGCCCAGCATCACGAGGACCGCCGCGGCCAGCTCGGCCGCGTTGCCCACCCGGGCGACGCGAATAGCGGTGGATATCACGGAGAAACCTGCTCTGGGAGGGAGGGGTGCCGGTTTTGTTCAGTCATGCCGGAAGTGCCGGTATTTCACAGAGTGTGCGGGTATTCGCGGTGTACGGATTCAGGCCCCTGCGAACACCCGGTGAACGAGCGAGCACAGAGGCCTGAATTCATGAAAGCTATTTAACGGTAATTATTACACGCCGTCCTGACGGTCCAGCACCGAGGCGAGCGCCTGCTCGAAACCGGAGGCCCGGGCGGCACCCGCGGTCGGGTCCTGCTGGCGGACGTCGATGACATGCCCGGTCAGCTCCGACAGCAGCACGTCCAGGGAGGTACGGGCCACGGCCTCGGAGGAGAGCAGGGTGCCCGACGGCTCCTGGCCGAAGGCCTTGGTGCGCATCGGCGTCGCGGTGCGCTCGGGGTTGACGCAGTTGACGCGGATGCCGTCGGCGGCCCACTCGTCGGACAGCGCCTGGGTGAGGTTCACCATGGCGGCCTTGGTGGAGGAGTACAGCGAGTATTCGGCGCGGCCCCGGGTGTAGCTGCTGGAGGTGTAGAGCAGCAGCTGGCCCTTGGTCTCGGCCAGGTACTTGTAGGAGGAGCGGGCGATCTGCACCGGCGCCAGGTAGTTCACCTTCAGCGCCTCCTCAATGGTGGCGTTGTCGGTCTCGGCGAGCTTGCCGATGCGCAGCACGCCCGCGGTGTTGACCACGTAGTCGATCCGGCCGGTGTCCGCGTAGGCCTTGGACAGCGCGTCGTCGACCTCCTCCGGGTTCTCCACGTGGGTGCCGGTGGTGGAGCGGCCCAGCGCGTAGACGTTCGCGCCGTAGGACCCGGCGAGTTCGGCGATGTCCTTGCCGATGCCGTAGGAGCCGCCGAAGATGACGACGGTCTTGCCGGTGAGCAGCTCGCGGTAGGCGTCCTCGCCCTTCTGCTCGGGCGCGGCGGTGGAGGCGAGCTGGAACAGCTTGTCGGCGATGAAGACGTCGACCGGCTGGGTCACCTTCATGTTGTACTCGTCGCCCGCGACGACGTGGATCGGCACGTCCGGCAGGTACTTCAGGACCACCGAGCAGTCGTCCGTGGCCTGGAAGTTCGGGTCGCCGGCCGCGACCTCGTAGGCGCGGCGGATGGTGGACAGCTTGAAGGCCTGCGGGGTCTGGCCGCGGCGCAGCCGGGAGCGGTCCGGGATCTCGGTGATGAACTCGCCGTCCTCGCCGTGGGTGCGCGTGACGATGATGGTGTCCGCGGACGGGATGGCGACGTCCACCGCCTGGTAACGGTCCAGCGCGGCCACGCAGTCGTCGATGACGCGCTGCGAGAGCAGCGGGCGCACGGCGTCGTGGAAGAGGACGTTGAGGTCCTCGCCCTCGGCCAGGCCCTCGCGGAGGGCGGCGATGGCGCGCTCGGTGGTCTCGTTCCGTGTCGCGCCGCCCTCGATGACTTTCTTCACCTTCGTGAAGCCCGCCTTGGCGACGATCTTCTCGACGTCCGGCACATAGCCCGGGGCCATCAGCACGATGACGTCGTCGATCGAGTCGGCGTTCTGGAAGGTGGTCAGGGTGTGCTCGATGACTGCCTTGCCGGCGATCTTCAGCAGCTGCTTGGGGATCGACAGACCCACCCGCTGGCCGGTGCCACCGGCCAGGATCACTGCGGTGGTACGGGGCTTGGCTATGCGCTGGGACACAGGTGACCTACCTTGGGGCGACAGGGAACCTTGAAATGGTCCCACTTTCGGTTACCACGATGCAAGGTGAGCGACTCTCACCGCATATGTGCGCGCAACCTGTCATTCACCTTTCACTCCTGGTGACGCGCGACGGGCGGTGTGAATCACCGTGAATTTGCTGTGAGTAACTCCACAGGTGCCCCGGACACCACAGGAGCCCGGGACCCGTCCGGGCCCCGGGCTCGCACGAAAGCCGTCACACCAGGCGGACGCCCGGCTCGTCCGACTCCACCCGCAGCCGGGCCAGGGTGCTCGCCGTCGCCTGCGGCTTGAGCACCGTGTCGACCACCCGGACCCGCGCGTCGATGCCGTCGGGACGGATGTCGAACAGGTGGTAGCCGCGGTGGGCGTCGATGAGCTTCCAGTGCGGGTTGTCCGCCATCAGGGGGTCCCACTGCTTGTGGAAGGCGTCCTGGTCCTGGTCGCCGCTGCTGGAGATGGAGGTGCCGACGAACTCGGCGCCGATCACGTCGGAGTCCGGGTCGTCGAAGTCCGTCTTCAGGTCGCTGATCATCGTCAGGTGGCGGTCGCCGCTGAGGACGACCGGGTTGCGGATGCCGGCGAACTCCTCCAGCAGGGCGTTGCGCTCGGCCTGGTAGCCGTCCCAGGCGTCGTAGAACCACAGCTTGCCGTCGCCGGGCAGCAGATCGGTCTCCGCCATCATGATCTGCGAGGCGACGAGGTTCCAGCGGGCCGGGGAGTCGTACAGCCCGTCCAGCAGCCACTGCTTCTGCTCGGCGCCGAGCATGGTCCGCGTGGGCTCCTGCGCGCCTTCCTGCGTGGTGGCCTGGTCGGTGCGGAACTGCCGGGTGTCCAGGACGTTGAGCCGGGCCAGCCGGCCGAACTCCAGGCGGCGGTACATCCGGATGTGCGGGCCGCTGGGGATCGCCGAGGCGCGCACCGGCATGTGCTCGTAGTAGGCCTGGAAGGCCGCCGTCTGCCGGGCCAGGAACTTGTCGTGCGGCTGCTTGTCGGGGTCCTGCGGGACCTCGCCGGCCCAGTCGTTGTCCACCTCGTGGTCGTCGAAGGTGACCACCCAGGGGGCGTTCGCGTGCATCGCGGCGAGGCCGGGGTCGGTGCGGTACTGGGCGTACCGGTTGCGGTACTGGGTGAGGGTGTACGGCTCGCCCTTGCCCTCGTGCCGCCGCACGGCCGTCGCCGAGGGCGTGGACTCGTAGATGTAGTCGCCGACGAAGAGCACGAAGTCCGGGTCCTGCGCGAGCATGTCGGCGTACGGCGTGAAGTAGCCGTGCTGCCAGTTCTGGCAGGAGGCGAGGGCCACGCGCAGCGCGCCGCCGCGCTGCCGCGGATGCGGCGCGGTGCGGGTGCGGCCGGTGGGCGAGAGCTGGGTGCCGGCCCGGAAGCGGTACCAGTACGCGCGGTCCGGGCGCAGGCCGCGGACGTCCACGTGGACGCTGTGGCCGAGTTCGGGCCGGGCCTCGGCGGTGCCCCGGCGGGCGACCTTGCGGAACCGCTCGTCCTCGGCGATCTCCCAGTCCACGGGGAAGGCCGCCTCGGGCATGCCGCCGCCGTTCAGCGGGTCGGGCGCGAGTCTGGTCCACAGCACGATGCCGTCGGGGAGCGGATCGCCGGAGGCCACGCCGAGGGTGAACACTCCGTCGGGCAGCGGTGTGCCGGCGGCGCGGGCGGTGCCCGGCAGCCACAGCTGGGCGGAGGCCGCGGCCCCGAGGACGGCGGCCCCGGCGGTCAGAAAGCGGCGGCGGTCGGGGGATGATGCGGTCATGCGCTGACTCCCTTTGCCACAGTGGCCACATGGACAGGTGGGTCGGACATGCGGAAGTTCAAACGGCCGTACGGTCCGCCTGCTGAACCGGGTCCATCGAGGGCATGACAACTGGGGAGACAACAGGAGACCCGTCACGGCACGGGAAAACCCTCGCGCCGCAACGGGCCTGACGATAGGTCAGAAACCGGCCCCGCCTCCGACGCGCACGACCGGTGTCACCTGGGGAACACGGAGCCGAGCGAGGCGTCGGACGACACCGGTGGCGAGCGCGAGGGCACGGCGACGGAAAGAACGGGGCCGGTCAGCCGCGCCGTCTCCAGGGCCGGAAAGAGCGGTGCGGCACGCGGCGGACCAGGATCCGTCGCGTGCCGCACCGTTTCGGCTCACCGGCGCGGGAGGAGGTCGCCTCCCGCTTCGCCGCCGGTTCTCCCGGCGTTCACCTTTGGCCACCACCCGGCGGGCGTGGCGTACGCCTTACTCGAACGGGTCGAACTCGTCGTACTCCCGCAACACCTCGTCGCGCTCCGCCTGCTTGTCCCGGCGGCGCTGGGCCGCGGGGCGGGGCTCGTCGAAGCGGTGGTCCTCGCCGCGGCGGCCGAGCATCTCCGCGCCGGACATGACCGTGGGCTCCCAGTCGAAGACGACCGCGTTCTCCTCGGGGCCGATGGCGACGCCGTCGCCCGCACGGGCGCCCGCCTTCATCAACTGCTCCTCCACGCCGAGGCGGTTGAGCCGGTCGGCGAGGTACCCCACGGCCTCGTCGTTGTTGAAGTCGGTCTGGCGCACCCAGCGCTCCGGCTTCTCGCCGCGCACCCGGAACAGCGGCTCGCCGCCGGCGTCCTCGCGTACGACGGTGAAGCCCGCGTCGTCCACGGCCTTGGGCCGGATGACGATCCGGGTCGCCTCCTCCTTCGGCTTCGCGGCACGCGCCTGGCCGACCAGCTCGCCGAGGGCGAAGGTCAGTTCGCGCAGGCCCGTGTGGGCCACGGCCGACACCTCGAAGACGCGGTAACCGCGGGCCTCCAGGTCGGGACGGACCATCTCGGCCAGGTCCTTGCCGTCGGGCACGTCGATCTTGTTCAGGACGACGATCCGGGGCCGGTTGTCCAGCCCGCCGTACTGCCGCAGCTCCTCCTCGATGATGTCGAGGTCGGAGACCGGGTCGCGGTCGGACTCCAGCGTGGCGGTGTCCAGCACGTGCACCAGCACGCTGCACCGCTCCACGTGGCGCAGGAACTCCAGGCCGAGGCCGCGGCCCTGGCTGGCGCCGGGGATGAGACCGGGCACGTCGGCGATGGTGTAGACGGTGGAGCCCGCGGTGACCACGCCGAGGTTCGGGACCAGCGTCGTGAACGGGTAGTCGGCGATCTTCGGCTTGGCCGCGCTGAGCACGGAGATCAGCGAGGACTTGCCGGCGCTCGGGTAGCCGACGAGGGCCACGTCGGCGACGGTCTTCAGTTCCAGGACGATGTCGTGGAGGTCGCCGGGCTCGCCGAGCAGCGCGAAGCCGGGCGCCTTGCGGCGGGCGGAGGCCAGCGCCGCGTTGCCGAGGCCGCCCCGGCCGCCCTGCGCGGCGATGTACGAGGTGCCGTGGCCGACCAGGTCGGCGAGCACGTTGCCCGCCTTGTCCAGCACGACCGTGCCGTCCGGGACCGGCAGGATCAGGTCCTGGCCGTCCTTGCCGGAACGGTTGCCGCCCTCGCCGGGCTTGCCGTTGGTGGCCTTGCGGTGCGGGGAGTGGTGATAGTCCAGCAGCGTCGTGACCGACTGGTCGACGGTCAGGATGACGTCACCGCCGCGGCCGCCGTTGCCGCCGTCGGGTCCGCCGAGCGGCTTGAACTTCTCACGGTGGACGGAGGCACAGCCGTGGCCTCCGTTACCCGCGGCGACATGCAGTTCGACGCGGTCCACGAAGGTGGTCATGGTGGGTGCCTCCAAAAGATGACGGGTTTTACCTGTGTTAACACGCGAAAGGCGGACCCGCCTTCCCGACCGGGAAGTGAGGTCCGCCTCGCGAAAGCGTTCGGTGCTGAATCAGGCGATCAGACGATCAGGTGATTCAGGCGACCGGAACGATGTTCACGACCTTGCGGCCGCGGTGGGTACCGAACTCCACCGCACCGGCCTGCAGGGCGAACAGCGTGTCGTCGCCGCCACGGCCGACACCGGCGCCGGGGTGGAAGTGGGTGCCGCGCTGGCGGACCAGGATCTCACCAGCGTTGACGACCTGACCGCCGAAGCGCTTCACGCCGAGTCGCTGGGCATTGGAGTCGCGACCGTTCCGGGTGGACGATGCGCCCTTCTTGTGTGCCATTTCTCCTCAGTCCCTTACTTCGCAGCCGTGGGGATCGACGTGACCTTGATCGCCGTGTACTGCTGGCGGTGACCCTGCCGACGACGGTAACCGGTCTTGTTCTTGTAGCGCAGAATGTCGATCTTCTGGCCCTTGTGGTGGTCCACGACCTCGGCCTGGACCTTGATGCCGGCCAGGACCCAGGGGTCGCTGGTCACGGCGTCGCCGTCGACAACGAGCAGGGTCGAGAGCTCGACCGTGTCGCCAACCTTGGCAGTGGAAATCTTGTCAACCTCAACGATGTCGCCGACAGCAACCTTGTGCTGGCGACCACCGCTGCGCACGATGGCGTACACGCGGATCTCACTTTCGCTCGCTCGGAACCGGCACCCCCGCAGGCCAGCCGCCCAGAAACACCACAGGCGACCTCTCCCGGCCAGCCGTGTGCCCGGGAGGAAGAGGTTTACGGGGATGTTGGCGTGTTCAGTGGACACGCCGACGGTCAAGAGTACGGGGCCATGGTCGAAGGGGTCAAACCGGGCCCCGCCGGTGTGCGGCCGGTCACGCGGACCGGCCGCACACCTGGTGGGTGTCAGCCCTCGTCGCCGGCGCCGGAGACCGTGGTGGTCTTCTTCGCCGTCGACTTCGCGGCGGCCGTCTTGGCGGTCTTCGTCGCCTTCTTGGCCGTCGTCTTCTTGGCGGCCGTCTTCTTGGCCGTCGTCTTCTTGGTGGTGACCTTCTTGGCCGCCGCCTTCTTCGCCGGTGCCTTCTTGGCCGCCGCCTTGCGCGCGGTCTTCTTGGCCGGAGCGGCTTCACCGGCGGCCTCGGCCGCCTCCGCCGCGTCGGTCACCGGCGCCTCGGCCACGGGGGCTTCCGCCGCCGGGGCCTCCTCGGACGCCGCCGCCGGGACGACCAGCACGGCCGCCTCCTCCGGCGCCGTCGGCGCGGTGGCCTTGCGCACCGCACGGCGGCGCGGACGGGCCGGCGCCGGCGTGCTCTCGGCGGCCACCGGCTGCTCGGCCTCCGCCGGCTGCTCGGCCTCGACCGGCCGTTCCGCCGGTGCCTCGGCCGCGGGCGCGGTCTCGGGCACCGTCACCACGGCCGCCTCGGCACCCGCGGGCGAACCGGCCGGAGCCGACACCTTCCGGGTGGCCCGGCGGCGCGTACGGCCCTTGGGCGCGGCCTCCTCGGCGGGAGCCTCGGCCTGCGGCGCCGGGACCACCTGGTCCTCGACGGCCGCCGGCTCGGCCAGCGCCTCCGCGGCGGGCTCCGGCCGCACCGGGCGCGTCGCCGCCTCCTCGGCGGTGACGTCCTGCGCGGTCGGGGCCTCGGCCTGCGCGACCGGCTCGGCCTCGGCCTTCTCCGTCGTGCGCGGGGCCTTCTCCGCCTTCGGCGCGCCCGCCGGAGCCGACGCCCGGCGGCTCGCCCGGCGCCGCCCGCGGCCACGGGTGGCCGCCGCCTCCGCCTCGGCGACGCTGCTGTACAGCTCCTCGTCCGGTGCGAAGTCGGGCGCGGGCAGGGCGACCGGCTCGGCGGCCTCGGCGGCCACCTCCGCGGCGGACTCGGTCGCGGGCTCGACCTCCGCGGCGGCCTCCACGGCCACGGCGGGGGTCTCGTGCACGTGCTCGTGCGCCTGCTCCGCCGCGTCGGCGCCCCGGCCGCCGCGCTTCTTGCGCTTGCCGCCGCCACCGCCGTTGGCGGTGGCCTGGTCGAGGTGGACGATGACACCGCGGCCGTTGCAGTGGACGCAGGTCTCGGAGAAGGACTCCAGCAGGCCCTGACCGACCCGCTTGCGGGTCATCTGCACCAGGCCCAGCGAGGTCACCTCGGCCACCTGGTGCTTCGTACGGTCCCGGCCCAGGCACTCCAGCAGGCGGCGCAGCACCAGGTCGCGGTTGGACTCCAGGACCATGTCGATGAAGTCGATCACGATGATGCCGCCGAGGTCGCGCAGCCGCAGCTGGCGCACGATCTCCTCGGCCGCCTCCAGGTTGTTCCTGGTGACCGTCTCCTCCAGGTTGCCGCCCTGGCCGGTGAACTTGCCGGTGTTGACGTCGATGACGACCATCGCCTCGGTCCGGTCGATCACCAGCGAACCGCCGCTGGGCAGCCAGACCTTGCGGTCCAGCGCCTTGGCGAGCTGCTCGTCGATCCGGTAGGTGGCGAAGACGTCGACCTCGCTCGTCCACCTCGACAGCCGGCCGGCCAGGTCCGGCGCGACGTGCGCGACGTAGCCGTGGATGGTCTGCCAGGCGTCGTCGCCGCTGACGATGACCTTGGAGAAGTCCTCGTTGAAGATGTCGCGCACGACCCGGACGGTCATGTCCGGCTCGCCGTACAGCAGCGTCGGCGCGTTGCCGCCCTTGGCCCTCTTCTGGATCTCCTCCCACTGCGCCTGGAGCCGCTCGACGTCGCGGCGCAGCTCGTCCTCGCTCGCGCCCTCGGCCGCGGTGCGCACGATGACACCCGCGTCCTCGGGGACGATCTTCTTGAGGATGGTCTTCAGCCGGGCCCGCTCGGTGTCGGGCAGCTTGCGGCTGATGCCGGTCATCGAGCCCTCGGGCACGTACACCAGGTAGCGGCCCGGGAGGGAGACCTGGCTGGTCAGGCGCGCGCCCTTGTGGCCGATCGGGTCCTTCGTGACCTGCACGAGCACGGGCTGGCCGGACTTCAGGGCCGACTCGATGCGGCGCGGTCCGCCCGACATGCCGAGCGCCTCGAAGTTGACCTCGCCGGCGTACAGGACGGCGTTGCGGCCCTTGCCGATGTCGATGAAGGCGGCCTCCATCGACGGCAGCACGTTCTGGACCTTGCCCAGGTAGACGTTGCCGACGTACGAGGTCGACTGCTCCTTGTTGACGTAGTGCTCGACGAGCACGCCGTCCTCCAGGACGCCGATCTGCGTACGGTCGCCGTGCTGGCGGACCACCATCACGCGCTCGACGGCCTCGCGGCGGGCCAGGAACTCGGCCTCGGTGATGATCGGGACCCGGCGGCGCCCCTGCTCACGGCCTTCCCGACGGCGCTGCTTCTTGGCCTCCAGACGGGTCGAGCCCTTGATGGACTGCACCTCGTCGGACGGCTCGCTCGCCTTGCGCGGCTCGCGGACCTTGACGACGGTGCGCTCCGGGTCGTCGGCGGTGGGCTCGGCGTCGACGGCGGCGTCACCGGCCCGGCGCCGGCGGCGACGGCGCCGGCGGCTGCTGGCGCTGGACCCGGCGGGCTCGTCGGCGCGGCCCTCCTCGGCGTCCTCCTCGTCCTGCTCGGCGGTGTCCTCGGCGTCCTGCGCGGCCTGCTCGGCGGCCAGGTCGTCGGCGTCGCCGCCCTCGCCCTCGGCGGCGTCACCGCGCCGGCGGCGGCGTCCGCCCCGGCGGCGACGGCGGCGCGAGCCGGACTCCTCGTAGCCCTCGGCGCCGTCGGTCTCGTCGCCCTCCTCGCCCTCGGCGAGGTCCTCCGCGGCCTCGGGGGCCTCCTCGGCCTCCTCCGGCTCCTCCTCGGCGACGGGCCCGGCGGGCCGGGTGTCCTCGGCGGCACCGCGACGGCGCCGGCGCCGGCGGGTGCCGGTCTCGGCGCGCTCCTCCGCGTACTCCTCGGTCTCCTCGGTCTCCTCGGGCTCCTCCGTCCCGGCGGCCTCGGCCGCGGCCTCGCGGCGGCCCGCTCCGGCGTCTGGAACCGGGGTTCGGTGAACACCGGCGCCTGGAAGACGGCGACGGCCGGACGGGCGGGACGGCGCTTGCCCTTCGCCTCGGCGGGCTCGGCGGGCGCAGCGGCCTCGGCCGGCTCGGCGGCGGTCTCGGGCGCGGCGGACTGCGCGGGCGCGGCGAACCCGGACGCGGCCCGCGCGACCCGGCGCCGGGTACGGCGCGGCGCGGCGGCCTCGGCGGCCGGCGCGGGGATCTGCGGGGCCTGGGCGGCGGCGGCCGGCTCGGTGGTGTGCGTGGTCACGGGGACCTCCGGCTCCGCGGCGGGGGCGGAGGTGTCCTCCCCGGCCTGGGTGGCGGCGGGAGCCTCGGCGGCGTCCTCGCCCGTGGGCGCGCCGGCGGGCGCTGACACCCGGCGGGTGGCCCGGCGCCGGGTACGGCGCGGAGCGGCCTCTTCGACGGGCGCCTCGGCAACCGGCTCGACGGGCGTCTCCTGCGCGGCGGGAGCGGCCGGCTCGGTCACCTCGGTCACCTCGGCGGCGGTCACCTCTTCGGCACCCTGCGGCGCACCGGCCGGAGCCGACGCACGACGCGTGGCCCTACGACGCGAACGCGCAGGCGCAACCTCGGCAGCCTCCTCGGCAACCGGCTCCTGCACAGCGGGAGCCACGGCCTCGGTCACCTCGACAGCCGCCTCCTCCGCACCCTGCGGCGCACCAGCCGGAGCCGACGCACGACGCGTCGCCCTACGACGCGAACGCGCAGGCGCAACCTCGGCAGCCTCCTCAGCAACCGGCTCCTGCACAGCGGGAGCCACGGCCTCGGTCACCTCGACAGCCGCCTCCTCCGCACCCTGCGGCGCACCAGCCGGAGCCGACGCACGACGCGTCGCCCTACGACGCGAACGCGCGGGCGCAACCTCGGCAGCCTCCTCGGCAACCGGCTCCTGCACAGCGGGAGCCACGGCCTCGGTCACCTCGGCAGACGCCTCCTCCGCACCCTGCGGCGCACCAGCCGGAGCCGACGCACGACGCGTGGCCCTACGACGCGAACGCGCGGGCGCAACCTCGGCAGCCTCCTCGGCAACCGGCTCCTGCACAGCGGGAGCCACGGCCTCGGTCACCTCGGCAGACGCCTCCTCCGCACCCTGCGGCGCACCAGCCGGAGCCGACGCACGACGCGTGGCCCTACGACGCGGACGCGCGGCGGGAGCGGCCTCGGCGGCCTCCTCGGCAACCGGCTCCTGCGCGGCCTCCGTCCCGGCGGCGGCCGGGGCGACGGTCTCGGCGGGCTCTGCGGCGGCCGACGCACGGCGCGTGGCACGGCGACGCGGACGCGCGGGCGCAACCTCGGCGGCGGCCTCGGCGGGCGTCTCCGGCGCGGCGGTGTCGGCCTCGGCGGGCGTCTCGGCGGCCGAAGGGGTCTCGGTGGCGGCGGGCGGCGTGGCCACGCTGCGCGTGGCGCGGCGCCGGGTGCGGCGCGGCGCGGCCTCCTCGCCGACGACGACCGCGCCGGCCTCGGCGACGGACGGCGGGGGCCGGCTCGGCGGCGGACGCGGCCGGGACGACGGTCTCGGCGGCCTCGGCGGTCGCCGGCGCACCGGCGGGCGCCGACGCGCGGCGCGTGGCACGGCGGCGCGGACGCGCGGCGGCGGGCTCTGCCGCCTCCCCGGTCACCGGCGCCTCCGCGGCGCCGACGGTCTCCACGGCCTCGGCGGCCTCGCCGTCTTCCAGGGCCTCGGCGACCTCGTCCGTCTCCGCGGCCGGTATGGCCGGCACGGTGACCTCCGCGGGCGCCCCGGCCGCTGCGGCGGGCGGGCCCGCCGGGCGGGAGGCGGCACGGCGACGCCTGCGCGGGGGCAGGGTGTCGCTGGGGGTGTTCAGTTCGGAACCCTCTTGGGGTTCGTTCGGTCCGAGCATGCGGGCGTATCTCCCGTCAGGCTCCCGGGCGCCGCACCTGGTCCGGCGCCGGTCTCAGGGGACCGTCCGCCGTTGACGTCCGCGGCCCGCGCGAAACGCGGTGGCCGCCGTCCGGGGCGCGGGCGCCGCACGGGAGCACTCTGTGTCCTGTCTCGCCGGTTCCGTACGCCTTGTCGGTACGGCCTGGCGAAAGTCTTCTGGTCGGTGCGCTGCCCGACCCAGGTGGCTCCCGAGTACGAGGGCGGCGCTACGACGTCCGTCCCTACGCGGGACCTTCCGGCAACGGCGCCGTCGCGGCGGCGGCCGACTGGGCCGTCAGGGCCCCGGCAGCCTCGCGGTCGGGCGCGAGCGGGTCGGTCACCGTGCCGGTCTCTTCATCGAACAGCCCCTGCGCCAGCCTGGTCACCGCTGCGGGGACCGGCGGCGCCAGGTCGGCCACGGCGCGGAGACCGGACAGGACGTCGTCGGGTCGTACGGCAGGCGTCACGTGCCGAACAACCAGCCGCAGTATCGCACAGGGCCGGTCGCTCGGCCTATCAGCCGGAGCATCGTGCGTTTCCAGGCTCACCACCGCCGGGCGGGCGTCGAAGGTGCGGACGCCGTTCTTGGTCATCCGCTGCACCTCGACGGTGCCGGCCTTGGTGAAGGCCTCCACCGCGCGCTCGGCCTCGGCCGGCTCGACGCCGTCCAGCCGCAGCTCCCAGACGGAGGCCGTCAGCCGGTCGGCGAGGCCGGAGGTCCGTGCCTCGACCGCCTCGGTGATGTCGAGCCCGGCGGGCAGCGACTCGTCGAGGAGGACGCGCAGGGTCTCCGGGTCGCGCGGCGCGGTGAGCGCGATCTCCAGATACTCCGCCTCACTGCCCGTGCCGGTGGGTGCGGCATTGGCATACGACACCTTGGGGTGCGGCGTGAACCCCGCCGAGTACGCCATGGGCACCTCGGCGCGGCGCAGCGCACGCTCGAAGGCGCGCTGGAAGTCTCGGTGGCTGGTGAACCTCAGGCGGCCGCGCTTGGTGTAGCGCAGGCGAATGCGCTGCACCGCGGGTGCGGGCGGCGGGCCTTCGGGCTGTCGCTTGCCCAGTGTCGCTCAGTCCTTCGTGAGTGCGGTCGTACTCCTACCAAGAGTACGTGTGTCGCGGCCCACGGGTTCCCGCCGGTCCGCCTCCACCGGTTGCCCGGGATCGCCGAACAGCATGCGCCGGAACTCGGCGCGCGCCTGGCGCATGGTGTCGCGGGCCGTGGTCAGCGCCTCGCGGACGACCCGTCCCACCGCGCGTACGCCCGCGGCGACGGGGCGCAGGACGGCGTCCCGCACGGCGTGGCCGACAGGGGTGAGGACGGTGCGGTACGCCCAGCGCACCGGCTCCACGAAGATCCACCGCAGGAGGGTGCCGAGGGCGCGGCCGACGGCGCGGGAGATCCGTCCGGCGATCCGCCAGGCGTGCCCGAGGGCGTCTTGGACCTCGCGGGCGACGAGGGCGAGGAACCGGCCGACGGGTGCGAGGACCCAGCGCCACAGCGCGAGCGCGGGCAGCACGAACAGCACGCGGGCGGTCCAGTACAGGGCCAGGCCGACCGCGGTGACGAACAGCCCGAGCAGCCATCCGATGCCTCGTACGCACCAGGCGACGGCCCGGCCCACGGGTGCGAGGACCCAGGTGTACAGCAGGCGCGCGGGGACGAGGACCAGGTACCGCACCAGCCAGGCGACGGCCGCGTACACGCCGAGCCCGAGGGCGGCCAGTACGGCACCGACGCCCTTCAGTAGCCAGGCCAGCGCCCGCCCGACGGGAACCAGCACGCGCGTGTACACCCACGCGAGCCCGGCGCCGGCCCCGCGCGCCAGCCGGGCGAGGGCGTGTCCGACGGGGGTGAGGACGTACCGGTGGAACCACACGGCCGGTACGACGACGAGGACCCGGCCGAGCCAGGCGAGCGCCCTGCCGGCGGGGACCAGGAGATACCGCCACAGGGCCACGAACGGCCGGACGAACAGGGCCCTGCCGGTCCACGCGAGGGCCCGGCCGAGCGGTCTGAGCACGGTGTCCCGCAGAAGCCGCCCGGCGACGACGAGCGCGTCCCACACCATCCGCACCGGCACGACCAGCACCAGGACGACGATCCGCACGGGCAGGCGGACGGCGACGACGAGGCACCCTTCGCCCTGGTGGCGCGGCTCCGGCGACTTCTGAAGATCCATGATCAGGAAGACGCGCGGACCGCCCGTTCGGATGCAGTCCTGTCATGTTCATCACGACACAGGCGGGTGCCGCGGACGTCCGCGGCCGGCCCGCGGCCTCAGCGAGCCGC
Source organism: Streptomyces sp. SCL15-4 (assembly GCF_033366695.1). Lineage (NCBI taxonomy): Bacteria > Bacillati > Actinomycetota > Actinomycetes > Kitasatosporales > Streptomycetaceae > Streptomyces > Streptomyces sp. SCL15-4. Next base: position 5,593,360 of record NZ_JAOBTQ010000001.1, on the reverse strand, counting down.
GGGCGTGTCGTCGCCGACCGGCCGGAAGTAGTGGCCCAGCGCCCAGGCGGCGAGGCGGGCGCCGGCCCGGCGGCCGGCGACGTCCGCCGTGCGGGAGTGGACGCCGCCCCACACACGGGCGTCGACGACATCCCGGTTCAGGTCGTCGGCGGACCCGTAGTACCGCGTGGTGCCGGTGACTTCGGAGGGGACGTAGAGGTCGATGCGCGAGGTGCCGAGGACACCGGTCAGGGCGCGTGCCACGGCGGCGGCGACGGTCGTGTGGCCGGCGACGTGGTCCGGATGGGGCGGGGTGGGGAGCAGCGGCTCCCAGGCCGGGTCGGCGGTCGTCGCGGGGTTGCCGTCGGTGCCGGCGAGGCGGATGGCGGTGACCGGCCGCCAGGAGCCGTAGCGGAGCTTGGCGTCCCACGCGGTGACGACGGCGTCCGTCGCCGACGCGTTCACGGCGGCGAACAGCCGGGCCGTCCCTGCGATGCCGAGCCGGTGCCGGGCGGCGTGGTCGCGTACGGCCGCCTGGACCTGCGCGACCAGGTTGCCGCTGAAGAAGAGGGCGGTCGCGGTCTGCCGCGCGCTCCGGTGCGAGCCGGTCTTCGCGCCCATGGCCTCCACCTCCCGGACGTCCTCGGCGTAGGCGGCCGAGGAGAGGGCGGGCGGGCCGCCGGGACGGAACTGCCGCGCAGAGGTGAGCAGGAGGGGGCGGAGCCTGGCGAGCCAGGTGTCGATGAAGGGCTGGTACGCGGGCGGGGTGGGCCGCCAGACGCCCGGTGCCGGTGAAGCGGTGAACGGGACGTCCGCGAACCTGCCGTCGCCTTCCCGGAGTTCCATGACGTGGGCGGCAGCGCGCCTGCCGTGGCTCACGCCCCGGTCTCTGGCCCGGCCGGCCGGGAGAGCGGCGAGCGAGTCCGCGTAGACGGCGTCGAGCCGCTCCTTGAAGGCAGGGAAGCAGGTGAGCAGCACGTCGTGGGCCGCGGTGGCCGCGGCCGCCGCGGAGGACGCCCCGGCCGGACCGCGCTCGCGCCATTTGTACAGCTCGTAACCGCCTTCGATCCCCACCACCGCGTTGTACACGGCGACGGAGACGAACCCCTGCCAGATCGCCGCCTGCCCGGAGGGACGCGGGCCGAGGGCGGCCGTGACCGTGTCGGTGGCGACGGCATTCCACTCCCGGACCACGGCCGCCGGGTCCGCGGGGACGCGCGGGCCGGTGTCGGGAGGACGCGTCGCGGCGGTGAGCGTCAGAAGGGCGAGGGCCGCGACGGCGCAGGTGAGTGCCCGGACCCGGCAACGCGGAGGAACGGGGCGAGGAGGCTCTTGGCGCACGGCGTGCTCCCTGGCGTCGGGTGCCCAAGAACTAACAGCGGCCCTCCGCGCGGGCAAGGCAACTCGCCGCGGCCGGGCCCCGGGCCCGCTCGTACGCCACCGGACGCCGACGAGCCCCCTCCCGACCGGGGGAGGGGGCTCGGGGTCCGTACGGACGGACGCGGGGCGGGTGACCTCAGTGCGTGTGCCCGCTCGCCGCCGGCGCGGGAGCCGCGTTCTTCACCGTCAGGGGCAGCAGCTTCTTGCCGGTGGGGCCGATCTGGATGTGGGTGTCCATCTGCGGGCAGACACCGCAGTCGAAGCACGGCGTCCAGCGGCAGTCCTCGACCTCGGTCTCGTCGAGGGCGTCCTGCCAGTCCTCCCAGAGCCAGTCCTTGTCCAGACCGGAGTCGAGGTGGTCCCAGGGCAGGACCTCCTCGTAGGTGCGCTCGCGGGTGGTGTACCAGTCGACGTCGACGCCGAAGGGGGCCAGCGCCTTGTCGGCGCAGGCCATCCAGCGGTCGTAGGAGAAGTGCTCGCGCCAGCCGTCGAACCGGCCGCCGTCGTCGTACACCGCGCGGATCACCGCGCCGATGCGGCGGTCGCCGCGGGAGAGCAGGCCCTCCACGATGCCGGGCTTGCCGTCGTGGTAGCGGAAGCCGATCGAGCGGCCGTACTTCTTGTCGCCGCGGATCTTGTCGCGCAGCTTCGCCAGGCGCGCGTCCGTCTCCTCGGCCGACAGCTGCGGCGCCCACTGGAACGGGGTGTGCGGCTTGGGCACGAAGCCGCCGATGGAGACCGTGCAGCGGATGTCGTTGGAGCCGGAGACCTCGCGGCCCTTCTGGATCACGCGCGTGGCCATGTCGGCGATCTGCAGGACGTCCTCGTCGGTCTCGGTCGGCAGGCCGCACATGAAGTACAGCTTCACCTGGCGCCAGCCGTTGCCGTACGCCGTCGCGACCGTGCGGATCAGGTCGTCCTCCGAGACCATCTTGTTGATGACCTTGCGGATGCGCTCCGAGCCGCCCTCGGGAGCGAAGGTCAGACCGGACCGGCGGCCGTTGCGGGTCAGCTCGTTGGCCAGGTCGATGTTGAAGGCGTCCACACGGGTGGAGGGCAGGGAGAGGCCGATCTTGTCGTCCTCGTACCGGTCCGCGAGACCCTTGGCGACGTCGCCGATCTCGCTGTGGTCGGCGGAGGACAGGGACAGCAGGCCCACCTCCTCGAAACCGGTCGCCTTCAGGCCCTTGTCGACCATCTCGCCGATGCCCGTGATGGAACGCTCACGGACCGGACGGGTGATCATGCCGGCCTGGCAGAAGCGGCAGCCGCGGGTGCAGCCGCGGAAGATCTCCACCGACATCCGCTCGTGGACGGTCTCGGCGAGCGGCACCAGGGGCTGCTTCGGGTAGGGCCACTCGTCCAGGTCCATGACCGTGTGCTTGGACACGCGCCACGGCACGCCGGAGCGGTTGGGCACGACACGGGCGATCCGGCCGTCGGGCAGGTACTCGACGTCGTAGAACGCCGGGATGTACACCCCGCCCGTCTTCGCCAGCCGCAGGAGCACCTCCTCGCGGCCGCCGGGGCGGCCCTGCGCCTTCCACTCGCGGATGATCCGGGTCATGTCGAGGACGGCCTGCTCGCCGTCGCCGATCACGGCCGCGTCGATGAAGTCGGCGATCGGCTCCGGGTTGAAGGCCGCGTGACCGCCGGCCAGGACGATCGGGTCGTCCTCGGTGCGGTCCCGGGACTGGAGCGGGATGCCCGCCAGGTCCAGCGCGGCGAGCATGTTCGTGTAGCCCAGCTCCGTGGAGAAGCTGAGGCCGAACACGTCGAAGGCCTTCACCGGGCGGTGGCTGTCCACCGTGAACTGCGGGACGCCGTGCTCGCGCATCAGCGCCTCCAGGTCCGGCCAGACGCTGTAGGTGCGCTCGGCGAGGACGCCCTCCTGCTCGTTGAGGACCTCGTAGAGGATCATGACGCCCTGGTTGGGCAGGCCCACCTCGTACGCGTCCGGGTACATGAGCGCCCAGCGGACATCGCACTCGTCCCACGGCTTGACCGTGGAGTTGAGCTCGCCGCCGACGTACTGGATCGGCTTCTGCACGTGCGGGAGCAGAGCTTCGAGCTGCGGGAAAACCGACTCGACAGGCATCTCGCGAACCTTCATGAGCTGACAGGGGGGACCATCAAGCCTAACCCGCCCGGCGGCCCGCCCCGAACGCTCAGCCGGACAGCGCGGTGCCGGCCTCCTTCCAGCGCCCGGGCAGCTCCGCCTCCAGCCGGGCCGCGTGGCTCTCCTGCCCGCCGTACAGCAGCCCGTAGGTGAACGCGCTCTCTCCCGCCGCGTGGGCCACCGCGGCCAGCTCGCGCAGGACCCGGCGGGCCATGACGCTGTCCTGGTGGTCGCCGAGCAGGGTGGTCAGGCCCTTCATGGCCTTGGTGAGGGCGCGGGCGGGGGCGCCCAGGGCCTCGGTGGCGGCCTCGGCCGCGTACCGGGTGCGCTTGGCCTTCTTGCGGGCCTCGTGCAGGGCGCGGTCGCGCTCCTGTCCCGGCGGCAGCGCGAGGGCGTGCTCCATCAGGGCCGTGAGTTTGCGCTCGTCCTTGCGTACGGCCTTGGCGAGCGTCTTCTTCGGTTTCCGGCCGGCCGCCCGGCGCAGCGGCGGATCGTCGAGCAGGGCGTCCAGGGCGTCGAGGAGGGCCAGATAGCGGCGGGAGTCCAGGACGCCGGTCAGGTGGGCGTGGGCGCCGCGGCGGGCCTCGGCCCAGGCGGTGAGCCGTTCGGGGACGGGGCCGGCGACCAGGGCGGGCGGGAGCGCGTCGAGGGCGGTCGTCAGCCGGTCGGCCAGCACCTCCTGGTCGCGTTCGGTGCCCAGCTCGCCCGCGAGCCACTTCAGTTCGGCGCCGACCGGGCCGGTGACGGCGCGGTCGAGGACGCCGGTGAAGGTGCGCAGGGTGCTGCGGGCGCGGCGGGTGGCGACCCGCATCCGGTGCACCGAGTCGGGGATGCCGCGGCGCACGGCGGGGTCGAGTGCGACCAGCGCGTCCCGCTGGGCGCGCAGATAGGCGAGGACGTGGTCGCCGGCGGTCTCGGGCGCGGCGGGCGCGGCCGGCCGGCCGGTGGGGTCCGGCGCGGTCTCCGCCAGGGCGCGGGCCAGCTTGGACGGGGCGGCGGAGGGCCGCGCGCCGGCCGCGCGCAGCCGCTTCTCCAGCCGGTCGAGGAGGGCCGGGTCGCCGTCGTCGGCGAGTTCCACCTCGATCTCGGTCCACCGGGCGGTTCCGCCCGGGCCGGTGAGCCGCTCGGCGGTCACGGTGTCGACGCCGGCCTCGGCCAGCAGGGTGCCCCGCGCGTCGAGCAGGTGCCGTACGTCCCGGGCCGAGCGCAGCCGGACCAGCGGCACCAGCGCGCGGTCCCGGACCCGGGAGCGGACCAGGGCGGCGACCTGTTCGGGCACGGTGTCGCCGAGCGGGGCCCGGATCTCGTCGCGGACGCCTGGGGCGACGGGGAACTTCAGATGCCAGCCGGCGTCCGAGCCCCCGGTGCGGCGGCGCAGCGTGAGCGAGGCCGCGGCCAGGCGTTCGTCGGTGGTGTCGTAGTACGTGGCGTCCAGCTCGACCAGGCCGCGGTCGAGGACGGAGGCCACCGGGCCGACGCCGGTCAGGTCGGGCAGCCCGCCGTCGTCGGATTCGTACTTGCGCTCGATCTCTCGTTTCGCGTCCGCCATGCACCGAATCTAGTGGCGGCGGCGCCGATACGGCAGGGGGCGCCGCCGCTTCGGGGCCTACGCCGACATCGGCCGCTGCACCTTGATCGACTGGAGCAGTCCGATGGCCACCCACACGGCGAACATCGACGAGCCGCCGTACGACACGAACGGCAGGGGCAGGCCGGTGACCGGCATGATGCCGAGGGTCATGCCGATGTTCTCGAAGGACTGGAAGGCGAACCAGGCGACGATGCCGGCGGCCACGATCGTCCCGTACAGCTCGGTCGAGTCGCGCGCTATCCGGCAGGCGCGCCACAGCAGCAGACCGAGCAGGAAGATGATGAAGCCGGCGCCGAGGAAGCCCAGCTCCTCCCCCGCGACCGTGAACACGAAGTCCGTCTGCTGCTCGGGCACGAACTGGCCGGTGGTCTGCGAGCCGTGGAAGAGCCCGGCGCCGGTCAGGCCGCCGGAACCGATGGCGATGCGGGCCTGGTTGGTGTTGTAGCCGACGCCGGAGGGGTCGAGGTCGGGGTTGGCGAAGGCCGCGAACCGGTTGATCTGGTACTCGTCCAGGATGTGCAGCTGCCAGATGGCGACACAGCCGACCACACCGGCGAGGAGCAGGCCGAACACCCAGCGGTTGGAGGAGCCGGAGGCGAGCAGCACGCCCAGGATGATCGCCACCATGGCCAGCACCGAGCCGAGGTCGGGCATGAGCAGCAGGATCATGATCGGTACGGCGGCCAGGCACAGCGACTGGAAGACCGTGCGGTGGTCGGGGAACGGCTTGTCGCCGGCGTCCACCCGCGCCGACAGCAGCATGGCCATGCCCAGGATGATCGAGACCTTGAGGAACTCGGCCGGCTGGAGCGAGAAACCGCCGATGACGAGCCAGTTGCGCTGGCCGTTGATCGTCGCCCCGAGCGGGGTGAGGACGACCAGCGCGAGGAGCACCGACAGGCCGTAGAGGACCGGCACGGCGTTGCGCAGGGCGCGGTGGCCGAGCCAGACCGTGGCGATCATCAGGGCGATCCCGATGCCCAGGTTCATCAGATGCCGCAGCAGGAAGAAGTACGGGTCGCCCTGGTTCAGCTCGGTGCGGTTGCGGGTCGCCGAGTAGACCAGCAGCGAGCCCAGCAGGGACAGCGCGGTGGCCGCGAGCAGGATCGGCCAGTCCAGCCGGCGGGTGAGCGAGTCGCGGGCGAAGAGCCTGGTCCAGCCGGCCCGCTCGGGGCCGTATCCGGAGACGGAGAAGCTGTTCGTGCCGGTCATGAGGGCATCCTCCGGCGTCCCCGGGCCCGCTGTCCGCGGCGCCTGCGGGTGTCGCGGTTGCCGGTCGTGGGCGACGGGGTGGCGCCCGCGGGCTGCTGGTCGTCGCCGTTGGTGGGGTTGTTCTTCTGGGCGGTCTCGGCGTCCTTCGCCGGGTCGCCGGTGATCTTCGGGGCGGCGATGGTGCCGTCCGCGCGGACCTTGGGCAGGCTCTTCAGCGGCTTCGGCAGCAGCGCCTTGCCGCTGTCGACGGAGCCGTCGCCCTGGACGCCGTAGAGCGCGCTGTAGATGTTGCGCACGGCCTCGCCGGAGGCGCCGGAACCCGTACCGGCCTGGGCGATCGTCATGATCACCGTGTAGTCCTCGGAATAGGTGGCCAGCCAGGACGTGGTCTGCTTGCCGTAGACCTCCGCCGTACCGGTCTTGGCGTGCAGCGGGATCTTGTCCTGAGGCCAGCCGCCGAACTTCCAGGCCGCCGTACCGCGGGTGATGACGCCCGCGAACGCGTCGTCCATGCCCTTGAGGGTGGCCTGGCTGACCGGGAGCTTCCCGCGCTTCTTCGGCTTGATCTCCCGCACGGTTTGGCCGTCGGGACCGATGATCGCCTTGCCGATGGTCGGCTGGTACATCGTGCCGCCGTTGGCGACGGCGCCGTAGATCACGGCCTCCTGGATCGGGGTGACGAGTGTGTCGCCCTGGCCGATGGAGTAGTTGATCGAGTCGCCCTCGCGCATCTTGTTGCCTTCGAGGCAGTTCTCATAGGCGATCTTCTCGACGTAGGAGCCGTCCTTCTTGCCGGACTTGCACCAGGCGTCCTTGTTGGCCTTCCAGTACGCCTCCTTCCACTGGCGGTCGGGGACGCGGCCGGTGACCTCGTTGGGCAGGTCGATGCCGGTCTCCTTGCCGAGGCCGAACTGGTGGGCGGCCTTGTAGAAGTAGTCCTTCGGCCGGGCCTTGGGGTTGCTGCCGCCGTCCTTCTTCCACTCCTTGTCGGACAGGTAGTAGAAGACGGTGTCGCAGGAGACCTCCAGGGCGCGGCCCAGCGAGATGGGGCCGAAGTTCTCGCCCTCGAAGTTCTTGAAGACGTGGCTGCCCACCGAGTAGGAACTGGTGCACGGGTAGCGCCCGTCGAAGGCGTAGCCGGCTTCCACGGCGGCGGCCGTGGAGATCACCTTGAAGGTCGAACCGGGTGCGGCCTGACCCTGTATGGCCCTGTTCAGCAGCGGGTAGTCGGAGTCCTTGCCGGTGAGGGCCTTGTAGTCCTTGGCGGAGATGCCGCCGACCCAGACGTTCGGGTCGTAGGTCGGGGCGGAGGCCATCGCGACGATCCGGCCGGTCTTGGCCTCCATCACGACCACGGCACCGGAGTCGGCCTTGTAGTTGGTGCCGGTGATCTTGTCGTACTGCTGGCGGGCGGCCTTCATCGCCTTGTCCAGCTCGTACTCGGCGACCCGCTGGACGCGGCTGTCGATGCTGGTGACCAGGTTCGCGCCGGGCCGGGCCGCGTCCGACTCGGCCTTGCCGATGACCCGGCCGAGGTTGTCGACCTCGTAGCGGGTCACGCCGGCCTTGCCGCGCAGCACCTTGTCGTACGTCCGCTCCAGGCCGGAGCGGCCGACCATGTCGGAGCGCAGGAACGGCGAGTCGGTGTCCTTGGCCTTCTGGATCTCGTCGTCGGTGACGGGCGAGAGATAGCCGAGGACCTGGGCGGTGTTGGACTTGCCCGGGCCCGGATAGCGCCGGACGGCCTCGGGTTCGGCGGTGATGCCGGGGAAGTCCTCGGAGCGCTCGCGGATCTGCAGGGCCTGCTTGGGCGTGGCCTCGTCGGTGATGGGGATCGGCTGGTACGGCGAGCCGTTCCAGCAGGGCTGGGGCGTCTTGGCGTCGCACAGCCGGACCTTCAGCATGACCTCCTCGGTGCTCATGCCGAGGACGCCGGCCAGCTTGGCGAGGACGGCCTTGCCGCCGTCCTTCTGCCGGGTCAGGTCGGTGCGCGAGGCGGAGACCACCAGCCGGGTCTCGTTGTCCGCGAGGGGCACTCCGCGGGCGTCCAGGATGTCTCCGCGCACGGCGGGCTGGACGACCTGCTGGACGTGGTTGCCGGACGCCTCCTTCTGGTACTCCGCGCCCTGGCGGATCTGGAGGTACCACAGCCGGCCGCCGAGCGTGCCGAGGAGGGAGAGGACGAGGATCTGGATCACGACGAGCCGGATCTGGACCCGCGGGGTCCGACCGGTCTCGGGAATGTTGGTCACTGCGGCTGTCTCCCCCTCTCAGTGCGCGGACGTCCGCGCGCGGACGTCTGTGCGTGACATGTGCGTGCGTGACACCTGTGTGCGTGACACCTGTGTGCGAGGCATCCGGCGGCGGACCCGCCGCCCCGGTACGCATGATGAACGACCGGCCTGTGAACGCGCGTTCCAGGAAAGCCGACCCGTTCGAGTGAACCTGCCGGGTGCGAACTCGTCGCCGGTCACAGCCGCTTGACCCCCTTGATGCGGCCGGCCCGCGCGGACCGGGTGCGGGCCTTGGCCTTCAGCGCGCCGATGCCGCCGCGCTGGCCGCCGACGCGCAGACCCGTGCCGGAGGAGAGCCAGCCGGCGGAGATGTCGCCGGCCTTGGCGGCGGGGCCGGTCTCGGTGAGCGGGTCGTTGTCGGCGCGGCGGGCCAGCCACATCACGCCGGGCACCACGAACGGGCCGAGCAGCAGGTCGTACAGGGCGGCGGAGAACAGCAGCCCGGGCAGGCCGACATGGCGGGCGGCGGTGTCGCCGACCAGGGCGCCCACCCCGGCGTAGAGCAGGGTGGAGCCGATGGCGGCGGCGACCACGACGGCCATCGGCCCGGTCGCCGACTTCAGCCGGCCGTTCTCGGGCCGGATCAGCCCGGCGAAGTAGCCGGTGACGCACAGCACGAGGGCGTAGCGGCCGGCCGCGTGGTCGGCGGGCGGGGCCAGGTCGGCGAGCAGGCCGGCGCCGAAGCCCACGAGGGCGCCGCCGACATGGCCGTAGACCATCGCCAGGCCGAGGACGGTGAGCAGCAGCAGGTCGGGCACCGCGCCCGGCAGGTGCAGCCGGGCCAGGACACTGACCTGGATCACCAGGGCCACCACGACCAGCACGCTGGAGAGCAGGATCCGGTTGACACGCATGGGATTCGGCTCCTACTGCTGCTCGTCGCTGGCGGTGTCGGTGTTGTCGGTGTTGTCGGTGTTCGGGGCGGTGGCGCCGGCCGACGGGTTGACGGTGACGGTGACCGTCGGCGTCGGCACCGGCTTCGGCTTGACCGGGAGCACGGTGTCCCGCGGGTCCTTCTTCGGGCCCTGCACGACCACGCCGACGATGTCGAGCTTGGTGAAGCCGACGTACGGCGTGACGGACAGGGTCCGGGTCAGGCCGCCGCCGGAGGGGTCCACGCGGGAGACCACGCCGACCGGGACGCCGGGCACGAACGGCTTGTCGGACTGCGAGCCGAAGGTGACGAGCCGGTCGCCCTTTTTCACCTCCGCCTTGCCGTTGAGCAGTTCCACGCGCAGCGGCCGGTCGCCCTGGCCGGAGGCGAAGCCGAGTTCGTCGCTGCCCTCCATGCGGGTGCCGACGGTGAAGTCCGGGTCGTTGGCGAGCAGCACGGTGGCCGTGCCGGGACCGACGGTGGTGACCCGGCCGACGAGCCCGTCGCCGTTGAGGACCGTCATGTCCCGCTTGATGCCGTCGTCGGCGCCGACGTCGATGGTGATGGTCCAGGAGAAGCCCTGCGCCGACCCGATGGCGATGACCTCGGCGCCCTTGATGGCGTACTGCCCCTCGCCGGCGATCTTCATCAGCTTGTCGAGCTGCTTGAGGCGGCTGCGGTTGCGGTCGTCGCTGCCGAGCTTGGCCTTGAGGGCCGCGTTCTCCTTCTCCAGCGCGGCGAGCCGGTCGTGCCGGCTGCCCGAGTCCCGGACGGCCGCGACGGCGTCGCCGACCGGGTCGACCGCGCCGGACAAGCCGTCCTCGACCGGGCCGAACGCCGCGGCGGCGGCATGCCGGGCACCGTCGACCGGGGAGTTCCGCCCTCCGCGGATGTCCACCGTGATCAGCGCGAACGCGATGGCGACCAGCAGGACCAGGAGCAGCCGGCTCTCTTTCGTGTCCCTCACGTGCGGCGGCCGTGCCCTTCCTCAAGTAGGAATTCGACGGGCCCCGGGAAAAGCGCGAATGGTGCGGCGCAAACCGACGAGGCCCAATTGGTGGAGCCTATGCCTCTATATCAACGATCCGCCGCACGAGAGGAGAACGTCTCGTACGGCGGAATGGAGGAGTTGCCTCATCTGCGCGGCTGGGCGTCCAGCACCTGCTGCAGCGCCTCGAACTCCTCGACGCACTTACCGGAACCGAGCGCGACGCTGTCCAGCGGGTCCTCGGCGATGTGGATCGGCATGCCGGTCTCCCGCCGCAGCCGCTCGTCCAGTCCGCGCAGCAGCGCTCCGCCGCCGGTCAGAACGATTCCCCGGTCCATGATGTCGCCGGAAAGCTCCGGCGGGCACTTGTCGAGGGTGGTCTTGACCGCGTCCACGATCGCGTTGACCGGCTCCTCGATCGCCTTGCGGACCTCGGCCGCCGAGATGACGACGGTCTTCGGCAGCCCGGACACCAGGTCCCGGCCGCGGACCTCGGTGTGCTCGTCGGTTTCCAGCTCGTACGCCGAACCGATCGTGATCTTGATCTGCTCGGCGGTGCGCTCGCCCAGCAGCAGGCTGTACTCCTTCTTGATGTACTGGATGATCGCGTTGTCCAGCTCGTCCCCCGCGACCCGGATGGACTGGGCGGTGACGATGCCGCCGAGCGAGATGACCGCGACCTCCGTGGTGCCGCCGCCGATGTCCACCACCATGTTGCCCGTGGCCTCGTGCACCGGCAGGCCCGAGCCGATGGCGGCGGCCATGGGCTCCTCGATGATGTGCACCTGGCGGGCGCCGGCCTGCGAGGACGCCTCGATGACCGCACGGCGCTCGACGCCCGTGATGCCCGAGGGCACACAGACCACGACCCGCGGCCGGGCCAGGTACCGCCGCTTGTGGATCTTCAGGATGAAGTAGCGGAGCATCCGCTCGGTGATCTCGAAGTCGGCGATCACGCCGTCCTTCAGCGGGCGCACGGCCACGATGTTGCCCGGCGTCCGGCCGATCATCTTCTTCGCTTCGGCACCGACCGCGAGGATCCCGCCCGTGTTGGTGTTGATCGCCACGACGGACGGTTCGTTCAGTACGATCCCGCGACCCCTGACGTACACCAGCGTGTTGGCGGTCCCGAGGTCGACAGCCATGTCACGGCCGATGAACGACATTGAGTTCCCCATCCGGATTCATCTGGCCTCCCTGCGCTTTTGAAGGCATGTCAGGTCGGCGAGGCGGGTGCTGTGACGTGAAGGCTTCCATCGTAAACGCGCCTGCACGAACACTGCGCGAGGGTCTCCGCCATTGTCACCAGATGGCGTGCCGCCCCGCTTGTGGAGACGGGCGTTCGGGGGCGCGCGTTCCCTCAAATGCGCGGACCGTGTGGCGGTGTGCGCGGAGAAGTGCGGAAAAGGTCCGGGACCGGGCCCGGACCTTCCGCGCGGACCGCCGCCGGTCCTACGCGCGACCCGGGAAGAAGATCTTCACCTCGCGCTCGGCGGACTCCTCCGAGTCCGAGGCGTGGATCAGGTTCTCGCGGACGATCACGCCGAAGTCACCGCGGATCGAGCCGGGCGCGGCGGCGATCGGGTCGGTCGGGCCCGCCAGCTGACGCACGCCCTCGATCACCCGCTCGCCCTCCACGATCAGCGCGACGACCGGCCCGGAGGACATGAACTCCACCAGCGGCTCGTAGAACGGCTTGCCCACGTGCTCGGCGTAGTGCTGCTCCAGCGTGGCGCGGTCCAGGGTGCGCTGCTCCAGGGCGGTGATCTGCCAGCCGGCCTTGCGCTCGATACGGCCGATGATCTCACCGGTCAGCCCACGACGGACGGCGTCGGGCTTGAGGAGGACAAGGGTGCGCTGGCTCACGAAGGGCTCCTTACACGACTTACGGGTGCGGTGGCACGAGGTTACAGGGCGTGCCGAGGCGTCCGTCACGCAGCGTCAACCGGGGAGGAGGAGGCCTGCGACTGCGCCGCGAAGCGGGCCTTCGCCTCGTCCACCTTCCTCCCGAAGTGCACCGATGCCCACCACAGCGCCGCGAAGACCGCGCCCATGAAGTACATGGTCGGCACGAACACACCGGAGGCGATCAGGGCGATCTGCAGGGCCCAGCCGAGGGCCACCCCGCCGGGCCGGGTCACCATGCCGCACAGCAGCACGCACAGCAGCATGGCGATGCCGCTGACCAGCCATACCGTCGACGTGGCCAGGTCCGGGTCCTTCATGGCGACCAGCCCGGCGAAGCCGATCACGAAGAACTCGCCGATCAGGGTCGACGCACAGAGCGTACGCATCGTCCTCAGCCCTTCCCCAGCAGCAGCCGGGCCTCGCCGACCGTGATGACGGAACCGGTGACCAGCACGCCGCCGCCGGCGAACTCGCCCTCCTCCTCGGCCAGCGTGATCGCGGCCTCCAGGGCGTCCGGCAGCCGCGGCTCGACCTGCACCCGCTCGTCGCCGAACACCTCGACGGCGATCGCGGCCAGCTCGTCCGCGTCCATGGCGCGGTGGCTGGAGTTCTGGGTGACGACGATCTCGGCGAAGATCGGCTCGAAGGCCTCCAGCAGCCCGCGCACGTCCTTGTCGCCGCTCGCGCCCACGACCCCGATCAGCCGGCTGAAGTCGAACGCCTCCCGCACCGCCTCCGCGGTGGCCTCGGCGCCCGCCGGGTTGTGCGCGGCGTCCAGCACGACCGTCGGAGAGCGCCGTACGACCTCCAGGCGGCCCGGGGAGGAGACGGCCGCGAACGCCTTGCGGACGGTGTCGATGTCCAGCGGCTCCGCGCGCTGCGCGCCGACGCCGAAGAACGCCTCCACGGCGGCGAGCGCCACGGCCGCGTTGTGCGCCTGGTGGCCGCCGTGCAGCGGCAGGTACACCTCCGGGTACTCGCCGCCGAGGCCGCGCAGGGTGAGCAGCTGCCCGCCGACGGCGACCTGCCGGGCGACGACGCCGAACTCCAGGCCCTCGCGGGCGACCGTGGCGTCCACGTCGACGGCCTTCTTCAGCAGCACCTGCGCCGCGTCCACCGGCTGCTGGGCCAGGATCACGGTCGCGTCCTGCTTGATGATGCCGCTCTTCTCGCCGGCGATCTCCGCGGGCGTCCCGCCGAGCCGGTCGGTGTGGTCGAGGGAGATGGGGGTCACCACGGCCACGTCGGCGTCGATGACGTTCGTGGCGTCCCAGGAGCCGCCCATGCCGACCTCGACCACGGCGACGTCCACGGGGGCGTCCGCGAAGGCGGCGTACGCCATGCCGGTGAGGACCTCGAAGAAGGAGAGCCGGTACTCCTGCTGTCCGTCGACCATCTCGACGTACGGCTTGACGTCCTGGTACGTCTCCACGAACCGCTCGGCGGAGATCGGGGCGCCGTCCAGGCTGATCCGCTCGGTGATCGACTGCACGTGCGGGCTGGTGTAGCGGCCGGTGCGCAGTTCGAAGGCGCCGAGCAGGGCCTCGATCATGCGGGCGGTGGAGGTCTTGCCGTTGGTGCCCGTGATGTGGATCGAGGGGTACGAGCGCTGGGGCTCGCCGAGGACGTCCATCAGCGCGGCGATCCTGCCGACCGAGGGCTCCAGCTTGGTCTCGCCCCAGCGGGTGGCCAGCTCCGCCTCGACCTCGCGCAGCGCCTTGTCCACCTCCGGGTCCTCCGGGCGCGCGGGGACGTCGGCCTCGGGTGCGCCGCCCTGGGTACGCAGGGTGCGGCTGCCGGCCTCGATGACCGCGAGGTCGGGGTCGCGGGTGGTCTCGGCCTCGATGATCTCGTCGAAGCTGTCGAGGGGGTCGGGCTGCTCGGTACCGTTCGGGTCGCTCACGAGGCCCAGTCTACGGAGGCGGCACGGCAAAGGACGCGGTGGCTTCGCGACGCCGGTACGGGCGTGCTCGTCTCCTCGGCGGGCCGCGGCTGCGTCGTGGCTTGTCGCGCGGTGCCCCGCGCCCGTGACGAGCACGCGAGAGCCCCCGGTGCGCTCCGGCACCGGGGGCTCTCGCGGGGGCACTACGCCTGCGGCAGCCTCTCCAGCTGGGCGGTGATGCGGGCGATGTCCTCGTCCGCCTTGGCGAGGCGGGTGCGGATCTTGTCCACGACGTGGTCCGGGGCCTTGGCGAGGAAGGTCTCGTTGCCGAGCTTGGCCTCGGCCTGCTGGCGCTCCTTCTGGGCCGCCGCGAGGTCCTTCGCCAGGCGCTTGCGTTCCGCGGCGACGTCGATCGTGCCCGAGAGGTCGAGCGCGACCTGGGCGCCCGCCACCGGCAGGGTCGCCGTCGCCGTGAAGGACTCGCCCTCGGGCTGGAGCCGCAGCAGCTGGCGGATGGCCGCCTCGTGCGGGGCGAGGGCCGTGCCGTCGAGGATCAGACGGGCCGGGACCCGCTGGCCGGGCTGGAGGCCCTGGTCGGCGCGGAAGCGGCGGACCTCGGTGATGACCGACTGGAGGGTGGAGATCTCCTGCTCGGCCGCCGCGTCACGGAAGCCGCTGTCGGCCGGCCAGTCGGCGATCACGACCGACTCGCCGCCGGTCAGCGTGGTCCACAGGGTCTCCGTGACGAACGGGACGACCGGGTGGAGGAGCCTCAGGGTGACGTCGAGGACCTCGCCGAGGACGCGCTTGGAGACCTCGGCCGGTTCGCCGCCCGCCTGGAAGACGGTCTTGGACAGCTCCACGTACCAGTCGAAGACCTCGTCCCAGGCGAAGTGGAAGAGGGCGTCGGAGAGCTTGGCGAACTGGAAGTCGTCGTAGTACGCGTCGACCTCGGCGACCACCGAGTTCAGGCGGGAGAGGATCCAGCGGTCGGTCGCGGACATCCGCGCCGGCTCCGGCAGCGGGCCCTGGACGGTCGCGCCGTTCATGAGCGCGAAGCGGGTCGCGTTCCAGATCTTGTTGGCGAAGTTGCGGGAGCCCTGGACCCAGTCCTCGCCGATCGGCACGTCGACGCCCGGGTTGGCGCCGCGGGCCAGGGTGAAGCGCAGGGCGTCGGAGCCGTACTTGTCCATCCAGTCCAGCGGGTTGACCGCGTTGCCGAAGGACTTCGACATCTTCTTGCCGAACTGGTCGCGGACCATGCCGTGCAGGGCGATGGTGTGGAACGGCGGGGTGCCGTCCATCGCGTACAGGCCGAACATCATCATCCGGGCGACCCAGAAGAAGAGGATGTCGTAGCCGGTGACCAGGACGGAGTTCGGGTAGAACTTCGCGAGCGACTCGGTCCGCTCGGGCCAGCCGAGGGTGGAGAACGGCCACAGGCCGGAGGAGAACCAGGTGTCGAGGACGTCGGTGTCCTGGTGCCAGCCCTCGCCGGCCGGCGGCTCCTCGTCGGGGCCGACGCAGACGACCTCGCCGTTCGGGCCGTACCAGACCGGGATGCGGTGGCCCCACCACAGCTGGCGCGAGATGCACCAGTCGTGGAGGTTGTCGACCCAGTCGAAGTACCGCTTCTCCATCTCCTGCGGGTGGATCTTGACCTTGCCCTCGCGCACGGCGTCGCCGGCGGCCTTGGCCAGCGGGCCGACCTTGACCCACCACTGCATCGAGAGACGCGGCTCGATGGTGGTCTTGCAGCGCGAGCAGTGGCCGACGGAGTGGACGTAGGGCCGCTTCTCGGCGACGATCCGGCCCTCGGCGCGCAGCGCGGCGACGATCGCGGAGCGGGCCTCCAGCCGGTCCATGCCCTGGAAGGGGCCGTGGACGGTGATGACGGCGTGCTCGTCCATCACGGTGATGGACGGCAGGTCGTGGCGCTGGCCGATCTCGAAGTCGTTCGGGTCGTGGGCCGGGGTGACCTTGACGGCGCCCGTGCCGAACTCGGGGTCGACGTGGGTGTCGGCGACGACCGGGATCGAGCGGTCGGTCAGCGGGAGCCTGATGAGCTTGCCGACGAGGTGCCGGTAGCGCTCGTCGTCGGGGTGGACGGCGACGGCGGTGTCACCGAGCATCGTCTCGGCGCGGGTGGTGGCGACGACGATGGAGTCATCACCGTCGCCGTAGCGCATGGAGACCAGCTCGCCGTCGTCGTCCTGGTACTCGACCTCGATGTCCGAGATGGCGGTGAGGCAGCGGGGGCACCAGTTGATGATGCGCTCGGCGCGGTAGATCAGCTCGTCGTCGTAGAGCTTCTTGAAGATGGTCTGGACGGCCTGGGACAGGCCCTCGTCCATGGTGAAGCGCTCGCGGGACCAGGCGACGCCGTCGCCGAGGCGGCGCATCTGGCCGGAGATCTGGCCGCCGGACTCGGCCTTCCACTGCCAGACCCGCTCGACGAAGGCCTCGCGGCCCAGGTCGTGCCGGGACTTGCCCTCCTTGCCCAGCTCGCGCTCGACGACGTTCTGCGTGGCGATGCCGGCGTGGTCCATGCCGGGCTGCCACAGCGTCTCGTGGCCCTGCATGCGCTTGCGGCGGGTGAGCGCGTCGATCAGGGTGTGCTCGAAGGCGTGCCCGAGGTGGAGGCTGCCCGTGACGTTCGGCGGCGGGATGACGATGGTGTACGGCGGCTTGTCGCTCTTCGCGTCCGCCTCGAAGTAGCCCCGCTCCACCCAGCGCTCGTACAACGGCCCCTCTACATCGGCCGGCGCGTACTGGGTCGGCAGTTCGGTGTCGGGCGCGGAGGGCTGCTGCTGAGCGTTGTCGGTCACGGGGGCCAGTTTAGAGGTGTCACGGGGTGGTCCCGAAACGCGTTTGTTCTGTAACGGTGCGGCCCCCGGTGCCGTGCGTTTCCCGGGCCTGGGCCAGGATGTCAGGAACACATAAGCTTCTGGAGGGGAACCCAGGAATGAGCAACAACCAGCCGGGCCCGTACGGCCAGCCGCCCCAGCAGCCGGGTCCGTACGGCCAGCCGGGGCAGCCTGGGCCGTACGGCCAGCCGGGCCCCTACGGCCAGCAGCCGCAGGCTCCCCAGCCCGGCTACGGCTACCCCCAGCAGGCCCCTCCGGCTCCGCAGCCGGGGTACGGCTACCCGCAGCAGGGCGCTCCGCAGGGCACGCCCCCGCAGCCGGGGCCGTACGGCCAGCAGCCCGGCCCCTACGGCCAGCAGCCCTACGGCGTGCCGCCGCAGCCGCCGCAGCCGGCCGGCGGGAAGAAGAAGACCGGACTGATCATCGGCGCGGTGGCCGTGGTGGCCGCGCTGGCGGTCGGCGCGTACTTCGTGCTCGGCGGCAGCGGCGGCGGCGTGGCGGACGACGGTCCGCACAAGCTGACGACGCCGGCGACGGTGCTGACCGAGTACAAGAAGAAGGACGGCGGCGGCGACATGATGACCCAGGAGGATCTGAAGGACGCCGAGAAGTGGGGCGTGCACGATCCGAAGGACGTCAGCGCGAAGTACGAGTCCGGTGACGCCGACAACCCGCTGAGCCAGAAGATGATCCAGTTCGGCGGTGTGTACGGCACGATCGACGACCCCGAGAAGGCCGTCGACGCGATGTTCGCCTACATGAAGACCAAGGCCACGGAGGAGAAGGACAGCGAGGTCACCCTGAACGGCGAGCCGAAGGCGTACACGCCGGCCGGGCTCGACGGCGCGGTCCTCAAGTGCCAGCAGGCCAGCGCGCCCACCGGCACGAGCAGCGGCGGGCCGAAGAACGTGACGATGAGCATCTGCATCTGGGGCGACCACAGCACCCTCGGCCTGGTCATGCCGATGGACATCGCCAACCTCGCGGCGGGCCGGAGCGGCGACTTGGCGACCGACGCGGAACTCGTCGCCAAGTTCCGCGGTGAGGTCCGCGTCAAGGCCTGACGCCTTCCGCGACGACGAAGACGGCGAAGGGCCCCGGTCGGCCGACCGGGGCCCTTCTTCGCGTCTGCGGCCGGCGGTTACGCCGTCTTCTGCTCCCCCGGGCCCCGGCCGCGGGCGTCGCGCGGGATGAGGGTGGGGTTGACGTTGGAGAGGACCACGTCGGCGGTGATGACCACGCGGGCCACGTCCTTGCGGGACGGGACCTCGTACATCACGCCCTGGAGGACCTCCTCCATGATGGCGCGCAGGCCGCGGGCGCCGGTCTGGCGGAGGATGGCCTGGTCGGCGATGGCCTCCAGCGCCTCGCGCTCGAAGTCCAGCTCCACCCCGTCCAGTTCGAACAGGCGCTGGTACTGCTTGACCAGGGCGTTGCGGGGCTCGACCAGGATCTTCAGCAGCGCCTCGCGGTCCAGGTTGTGCACGGACGTGATCACGGGCAGACGGCCGATGAACTCGGGGATCATGCCGAACTTGACCAGGTCCTCCGGCATGACGTCCTCGAAGACGTCCTTGGCCTCCAGCTCCCGCTTGGACAGGATCGTGGCGCCGAAGCCGATGCCCTTGGCGCCGGCCCGCGCCTCGATGATCTTCTCCAGGCCCGAGAAGGCACCGCCCACGATGAACAGCACGTTCGTCGTGTCGATCTGGATGAACTCCTGGTGCGGGTGTTTGCGGCCGCCCTGCGGCGGGACCGAGGCCGTCGTCCCTTCCAGGATCTTCAGCAGCGCCTGCTGCACGCCCTCGCCGCTGACGTCCCGGGTGATCGACGGGTTCTCGCTCTTGCGGGCGACCTTGTCGATCTCGTCGATGTAGATGATCCCGGTCTCGGCCTTCTTGACGTCGTAGTCCGCCGCCTGGATCAGCTTCAGCAGGATGTTCTCGACGTCCTCGCCGACGTAGCCCGCCTCGGTCAGCGCGGTGGCGTCCGCGATCGCGAACGGGACGTTCAGCATGCGCGCCAGGGTCTGCGCGAGCAGGGTCTTGCCGGAGCCGGTGGGGCCGAGCAGCAGGATGTTGGACTTCGCCAGCTCGATCGCGTCGTCCCGGCCGCTCGCGCCGCCGTTCTCACCCGCCTGGACCCGCTTGTAGTGGTTGTACACCGCGACGGAGAGCGCCTTCTTGGCGGCCTCCTGGCCGACCACATAGCCCTCGAGGAACTCGTAGATCTCGCGCGGCTTGGGCAGTTCCTCCCAGCGCACCTCGCTGGTCTCCGCGAGTTCTTCCTCGATGATCTCGTTGCAGAGATCGATGCACTCGTCGCAGATGTACACACCGGGCCCTGCGATGAGCTTCTTGACCTGCTTCTGGCTCTTGCCGCAGAACGAGCACTTGAGCAGATCGCCGCCGTCACCGATGCGTGCCACGGTGTGCTTCCCCTTCGCCTGGGAGACGCCTGGACGTTATGCGTCCAGCGACTCCTGGTGCTGCCTTATGTCCGACGGTACCTTGCCGGGCCCGGTGTTCGGGCCCCCCTTGGCAGGGTTCACTTTGCCGTGCACCGCGCCAAGGGGGGCTCGAGGTGCCGCGTTCCGCGTCAGCGGACAGCGTCGTTGTTCAGCTTGCGGGTGGAGATGATCTGGTCGACGAGGCCGTACTCCAGCGCCTCCTCGGCCGTGAGGATCTTGTCGCGCTCGATGTCCTCGCGGACCTTCTCGAGCGGCCGGTTGGAGTGCTTGGCCAGCATGTTCTCCAGCTGCTCGCGCATCCGGGTGAACTCGTTGGCGATGATCTCCAGGTCGGAGAGCTGACCGCGGCCGGTGGAGCCCGCCGGCTGGTGGATCAGCACGCGGGAGTTCGGCAGCGCCATGCGCTTGCCGGGCGTGCCGGCGGCCAGCAGGATGGCCGCGGCGGAGGCCGCCTGGCCCATGCAGACCGTCTGGATGTCGGGCTTCACGAACTGCATCGTGTCGTAGATCGCCGTCAGGGCGGTCATGTCGCCGCCGGGGCTGTTGATGTAGATCGAGATGTCCCGGTCGGGGTCCATCGACTCCAGGCACAGCAGCTGCGCCATGACGTCGTTGGCGGAGGCGTCGTCGATCTGGACGCCCAGGAAGATCACGCGCTCCTCGAAGAGCTTCGCGTACGGGTCGTACTCGCGGATGCCCTGGGAGGTGCGCTCGACGAAGCGCGGGATGACGTAGCGGCTGTCGGGCCGGGGGCCCTCGTACATGCCGCTGGCGGCGCCGGGGAAGTTGCTCATGGGGTGTTCACCGTCCTGGTGGCGTTCTGGGGGCTTCGGTCTCGGCGGTGCGTGGCGTGGCCGGGCCGGTCAGGCGCCGGTGCCGCCGCCGCCCGGAACACCCGAGGCGTGCGTGATGATCTCGTCAATGAGACCGTACTCCTTGGCCTCTTCCGGGGTGAACCAGCGGTCGCGGTCGCCGTCGCGGATGATCGTCTCGACCGTCTGGCCGGAGTGGAGCGCGGTCAGCTCCGACATGCGCTTCTTGGTGCGCATCAGGTACTCGGCCTGGATCTTGATGTCCGAGACCGTGCCGCCGAGGCCGGCGGAGCCCTGGTGCATCATGATGTCCGCGTGCGGCAGCGCGAAGCGCTTGCCGGCGGCGCCGCCGGTGAGCAGGAACTGGCCCATCGAGGCCGCCATGCCCATCGCGATGGTGACCACGTCGTTCGGGATGTACTGCATGGTGTCGTAGATCGCCATACCGGCCGTCACCGAGCCGCCGGGGCTGTTGATGTAGAGGTAGATGTCCTTGTCCGGATCGGCGGCAAGGAGCAGCAGCTGCGCCGTGATCTTGTTGGCGATGTCGTCGTCGACCTGCTGGCCGAGGAAGATGATCCGCTCGTTGAGCAGCCGGTTGTAGACCTGGTCGCCGAGGCCACCACCGATGGAAGGCTCGCCGGCGGCGGAGGGCATCAGATTCGTCACGTATCCACCTGCTCGTCTTACGACGGCGCCGGGCCGTCTCACGTCGTCCTGCCGGAGGCTTGGCGGGGGGTGTCAGGAGACTCCCCTGCCCCCGTATTCATGGACCCTAACGCTCAGGCTCCGTCGGGGAATCCCGGAGATGGGGGTGTTCGCCGGGGGCGTAGCGCGCGGGACCGCGCCGGACGCCGGGCGCGGTGCGCGGCAAGCGGTGCGGCCGTCGTCGGGCCGCGGGCGCTTCGCGGCCTGCCGCGCAGGTCACCGCGCCGCCGGGGCCGGCCGCGGCCCCCGGTACGCGAACGGGCCCCGGGGACAGTCCCCGGGGCCCGCTGTGCGCGCCTCACAGGCGCCGCGGGGCTGCTCAGCCCTCGGTGTTCTCCTCGGCGGAGTCGGCGGAAGCCTCGGCCGCGGCCTCGGTCTCCTCCTCCTCGTCGTCCAGGTCGACGATCTCGCCGTTGGTGTCCTTCACCGTGGCGGCCTCGACCACGACGGCCAGGGCCTTGCCGCGGGCGACCTCGCCGACCAGGAGCGGAACCTGGCCGCCCTCGACGACGGCCTGGGCGAACTGGTCGGGGGACATGCCGGAGGAGGCGGCGCGCCGCATGAGGTGCTCGGTCAGCTCCTCCTGGTTGACGTTCAGCTGCTCCTTCTTGACCAGCTCGTCCAGGACGAACTGGGTCTTGATGCCCTTGACCGCGGCCTCGCGGGTCTCGGTCTCGAACTCCTCGGCGGTCTTGCCCTGGATCTCCAGGTACTTGTCGAGGGTCAGGCCCATCTGGCCGAGCTGGTGGTGCTCCAGGTTGTGCTTGCGGGTGTTGATCTCGTCCTCGAGCAGCTTCTCGGGGACGGGGACCTCCACCAGCTCCAGCAGCTTCTCCAGGACGCGCTCCTGGGCCTGCGTGGCCTGGTCGAACTGCTTCATGTTGGCGAGGCGCTTGCGGCTGTCCGCCTTCAGCTCCTCGAGGGTGTCGAACTCGGAGGCGAGCTGCGCGAACTCGTCGTCCAGCTCGGGCAGTTCGCGCTTGGCGACCTGGGTGACCTTGACGGTGACCTCGGCCTCCTTGCCGGCGGCCGAGCCGCCCTTCAGCTCGGAGGTGAAGGTGGCCTCGCCACCGGCCTCCAGGCCCTTCACGGCGTCGTCGATGCCCTCCAGCAGCTCACCGGAGCCGATGGTGTACGACACGCCGTTGGCGATGCCGTCCTCCAGGACCTCGCCGTCGACCTTGGCCTCCAGGTCGATCGTGACGACGTCGCCGTCCTCGGCCGCGCGCTCGACCGGGGTGGTGGAGGCGAAGCGCTCGCGGAGCTGCTCGACCGACTTCTCGACGTCCTCGTCGGTGACCTCGACGGCGTCGACCTCGACCTCGATACCGGAGTAGTCCGGGATCTCCAGGGCCGGGCGGATGTCGACCTCGGCGGTGAAGTTCAGCGTCTCGCCGTCCTTCAGCTCCGTGATGTCGACGTCGGGCTGGCCGAGCGGGTTCAGCTCGGCCTCGTTGACCGCCTCGGTGTAGAACTTCGGCAGCGCGTCGTTGACGGCCTCCTCCAGCACCGCACCGCGGCCGAACCGCTGGTCGATCACGCGGGCGGGGATCTTGCCCTTACGGAAGCCCTTCACCGTGACCTGCTGGTTGATCTTCTTGTACGCCGCGTCGAGGCTGTCCTTGAGCTCCTCGAAGGGCACCTCGACAGTGAGCCGAACCCGGGTCGGGTTCAGGGTCTCCACGGCGCTCTTCACGGTTCGGTCTCCTTGTGGCTGACTTCTTGGTTTCTGCCGGAGCCAGACAGGTCCGGCGGATTCGCCGCCCGGACGAGTACGTAGGCCGTGAGGGCCAGGACACACGGGCGCGCAGCTTGCATAGTAACCGCAGCCGGTCGGCGCCCCAAAAGGCGATCTTCACGACGTCGTGTGCAGGTGGTCGGGGTGGCGGGATTTGAACCCACGGCCTTCCGCTCCCAAAGCGGACGCGCTACCAAGCTGCGCCACACCCCGTCTGGTGTGCGACACGTAGGGTACATGCCCCGACCGGTCGCGTCGGCCGGATTTCCCGGGCCGACACGCGGGGTGCCGGGCGGGGGCCGTACGGGTGAGCCGTCGCCCGGCGCGGCTCCGTCTCCGGGGCCGCCGCACCCCGCGCGGCCGTCCTGGCCGAAGCCGTTGGCCTCGGCGGCGGGCGACCCGCTACGATGCCTCCAGTGCCGCGGTCACGGACGTGCGGCGCGGCATTGCGGGCGTAGCTCAATGGTAGAGCCCTAGTCTTCCAAACTAGCTACGCGGGTTCGATTCCCGTCGCCCGCTCCGACCGGCCCGGGGCCGGGCGGAGGACCACTCCTCCGCCCGGCCCCGGCCGTTTCTCCGTAGGATCGCGGCCATGACAAGCCCCTTGGCGCCCGGCGACCACATCGCCGACCGGGAGGCCTTCGTCGCCTTCCTCGCGCGTCTCCGCGCGGACTACGAGGCCAACGGCGCGCAGTGGGAGAACCCGACGCTGGACGACTTCCTCGGGGCCCTCGAAGCCTGGGTCGACGGGTCCGACGGCTGGTACCGGAACTTCGGGCACGAGCTGCCGGCCGCGGGCGACTGGACGTTCTTCGCCCGCGCGCTGACCGCCGCCCGGATCTACGAGTAGTCCCGCCCGGCCCCCTCGCGCGCCCGGGCGGCCGGCGGGTGTGGCATCCGGTCGCCCGTGGGCGGGTGGGGCCGCGGCGGGTCAGAATCTGATCGAGTTGATCGAGTCCGCTATCGAGTCCAGGAAGCGCTGGATCGACGGGGCCATGCCGGTCGAGGCCAGGAAGAAGCCGAAGAGGATCGCGGCGACGGCGGGGCCGGCCTTGAGGTTCCCCCCTCGGATCAGGATCACCAGGATGATCGCCAACAGCAGCACCACAGACAGTGAAATGGCCACACTGATCACACCCTCGGTCGGTCCGCTCCCGGCCCGGAGGTACGGCCCGCGCACCCCCGCCAGAAGCATCGTGCCACCAACCCGGCCCGCGTATGCGGCCGATGACGAATCGTCGGACGCCGCCGCCCGTCGCGGGCGATCCTCCGCACAGTAATTCGATCAGGCATCCGCGCGCGACTCGCCACGGAATTACCCGACTTCGTTTCCGGGCCCACACATCTCGTGCTCAGGTAATTCAAATTGAGGGCACAGCGGTGATATATGCCCCAATTAGTCGGGATGAATCGGGACATCGAGGGTGAACCAACGACCTTTCTGTGCGCCGCATCACGCGCACCGGAGCGGCAAGTCCGGCGAATAAGCGGGTACTCGGACCGGATAACCAGGAATGACTGCGGGAGTTTTACGAAATCCAGCAGACGACGCTAGGGTGCCTGAGATGTTTGACGCCGCCTCGTCCCCCGGCCAGAACCGCAGCCCGCTCCCCCCGGCACAGCCGCCGGCGGACGGAGTGCCCACTCCGCGTCCCCCGTCGGGCACGCGCGAGCGGCCGGAGCGGCAGGCGGCGCCGGGCAGACCCGGCCGGCAGCGCGACGCGTTCTTCGACAACGCCAAGTACCTGGCCATCGTGCTCGTCGCGATGGGTCACTCATGGGAGCCGCTGAAAGGCGACAGCCGGATCCTGGAGAGCGCCTACACCGTCGTGTACGCCTTCCACATGCCGGCGTTCATCATCATCTCCGGCTTCTTCTCACGTAATTTCGACATGCGCCCGGACCGGCTGAAGCGGCTGGTCACCGGTGTCGTCGTCCCGTACGTCCTGTTCGAGACGGCGTATCCACTCTTCAAAAGCCTCCTCACCGGCTCGCACGAGGACATCAGCCTCCTCGATCCCTGGTATCTGACCTGGTTCCTGGTCGCGTTGTTCGTCTGGCGGCTGACCACCCCCCTGTGGAAACTGGTGCGTCATCCGCTGCCGCTGGCCATCGGCATCGCGATGCTCGCGACCGTCAGCCCGGACATCGGCGACGACCTCGATCTCCAGCGCGTCCTGCAGTTCCTGCCGTACTTCGTGCTCGGCCTGTGCATGAAGCCCGAGCACTTCGGGCTGGTGCGCCGCCGCTGGGTGCGGATCGTCTCGGTGCCGGTGTTCGCGGCGGCGCTGGCGGTCGGCTGGTGGGCGGTGCCGCGCATGAACACCGGGTGGTTCTACCACCGCGACTCGGCGCAGGAGCTGGGCGCGCCCTGGTGGTGCGGCCCGGTGATGACGCTCGCGATGATGGGCTGCTCGCTGCTGCTGACGTCCTGCTTCTTCGCCTGGGTGCCGCGCCGGACGACGTGGTTCACCGCGCTCGGCGCGGGCACGCTCTACGGCTATCTGCTGCACGGCTTCCTGGTGAAGCTCGGCGACTACCGCGGCTGGTTCGACCATCCCTGGCTGCACCGCCCGCTCGGCGAGATCCTGGTGACCGTGCTCGCCGCGGCCGCCGTCACGGCGCTGTGCACCCGGCCGGTGCGGCGCGTCTTCCGCTTCGCGATGGAGCCGGCGATGGAGTGGGCGTTCCGGCAGGACGCGGTCGAGCAGGCCCGCGGCCGCAGCCGCGGCTCGCAGCGGGTGCCGGAGAAGGCCGGCGTCTAGCCGGCCGCGCCCACCGTCACGGTTCCAGGCCGAGGAGTGCGCGCATCCGGGCGTACTTCGCGGTCAGCCGGGTCCGCACCGGCTCGGCGAGGACGGCGAGGCGCCGCGGGTCGGCGTTGTGCGCGAGGTCGGCCTCCTTCACCAGCAGCGCGCCCGGGGTGGCGAGGACGCGGGCGGCGTACGCCTGCGGCGGCTCTCCCGGCCGCTTGGTGAGGGCCCGCACGATGGCCTTGGTCCGCGCGGTGAGGGCGGCCGTCTCCAGCCACTGTTCGCTCAGCGCGGCGTCCTCGACGGCGTCGTGCAGCCAGGCCGCCGCGATCTGTTCCGGGTCGCCGCCCCGGGCCCGTACGCCGTCGGCCACGGCCGCCAGGTGCTCGGCGTACGGCCGTCCGGCCTTGTCGGTCTGACCGTCGTGGGCGGCGCGGGCGAGGGTCTCGATCTCGGCGAGGGTGAGAGGCGGCATGCCCTCAGTGTCCCCGGCGGTGGCAGAGGCGGGCTCAGCGGGCGGTGGCGGACTCGCGGCAGATCAGCAGCAGGGCCCGGTCGTCGTTGACGTCCTTGGCGACCGCTTCGATGAGGTGCCAGGCGGCGCCGTGGAAGCCGCCCGGCACATAGCGGTCGGCCTCACCGGTGAGCCGGTCGATGCCCTCCACGATGTCCCGCTCGGCGGTTTCCACCAGACCGTCTGTGAACAGCATCAACACGTCCCCGGGGCGCAGCGAGCCCTTCACGGGGTCGAACTGGGCGCCGTCGTACACACCGAGCAGCGGGCCCTCGGCCGCCTTCTCCTCCCAGCGTCCGCTGCCCGCGCTCAGCTGGAGCCCCGGCGGATGGCCCGCGGAGTACAGCTCGTAGTCCCCGGAGTCCAGGTCGAGGACCAGGTGGATGGAGGTGGCGAAGCCCTCGTCCCAGTCCTGGCGGAGCAGATAGCCGTTGGCGGCCGGGAGGAAGGCGTGCGGGGGCAGCGAGCCGAGGAGGCCGCCGAAGGCGCCGGACAGCAGCAGGGCGCGCGAACCGGCGTCCATGCCCTTGCCGGAGACGTCGGTGAGGACGACCTCCAGCGTCCGCCCGCCGTTCGTTCGGGCCGCGACGACGAAGTCACCGGAGAAGGACTGGCCGCCGGCCGGCCGCAGCGCCATCTCGTGGTGCCAGCCCCTGGGCAGCTTCGGCAGCTTGCTCTGCACCCGGATCCGCTCGCGCAGGTCGAACAGCATGGTGCCGCCGCGCCGCCACGGCACGCCGACCCGGCTGCGGAACTGCGCGGTCAGCAGCCCGAAGAAGCCGCACGCGGCGACCACCAGGACCACGCCGGGCGTGACCCGGGAGGGGCCCTCGGTGTACGGGCCGAGCCGCACCGACTCCACGATCAGCGCGGTGGCCGCCGCCGCGTACAGCCCGAGCAGGCTCGCCGGGCGCAGCAGCAGACCGCCGGCCACGATCGGCAGCACCAGGCCGGCCGGGGAGCACCACACCGGGTCGAACAGGGTCATGGCGGCGAGGAGCGGGACGGTCAGCAGCAGTCCGGCGAAGGCGATCCAGTCGGAGCCGTCGCCGCGGAAGTAGTCCACGGCGCTTTTGCGCAGGCCGACCCGGGCCCGGTGCCACCGCATCTTGCACCGGGCCGTGAACGTCTCGGCCTTCGCGCGCCGCTGTCGTCCTGCTGCCATCAGTTCGGGACCCTATCCAGCGGACCGGCCGCTTGGCACGGGAGGTCCCACTTGTCCCCCGTGCGGGATTCCGCTTCGCCGCGCGCACGCCGGGCCGCGCGGCGCCCGCGCCGGGACGAAATTCGCTGGCCCGCCCTCCGGTGCGCTGATAGGCATGGCCCATGGCGACTGTTCACGGAACCGAGTTGAGGGTGCTGCGCGAGGACGAGTGGGACCGGTGGTACGACGCCTTGTACCGGGCCTTCGGCGCGGCTCCGACCTCGGGCGAGGAACGCGAGGTGGAGCGGGCGGCGACGGAGTTCGACCGCTCTCTCGCCGCCTGGGACGGGGACGCGCTCGTCGGGACGGCGGGAGCGTTCAGCTTCCGGCTGACCGTGCCGGGCGGGGCCTCGGTCGCCACGGCCGGGGTGACGATGGTGAGCGTCGCGGCCACCCACCGGCGGCGCGGGGTGCTGACCTCGATGATGCGGCGGCAGCTGGACGACTTCCACGCGCGGCGCGAGCCGGTGGCGATGCTGACCGCGTCCGAGCCGGGCATCTACGGCCGCTTCGGATACGGCGCCGCCACCTTCCGGATCAGCGCCGAGATCGACACCAGCCGGGTGACCCTGGCGCTGCCCGCCGGCACCGACGAGGTGCGGGTGCGGTCCGCGGCGCCGGCGGAGGTGCTGGACGCCTGCGAGGCGGTGTACGCGGCCCTGGTCCCGCGCCGGCCCGGCATGCTGGCCCGGCAGCCGCACTGGGAGCGGGTCGCCCTGGTCGACCCGGAGCGCCACCGGGACGGCGGGCCGCCGTTGCAGTGCGTGGTCGCCGAGCGGGACGGCGAGATCACCGGATACGCGCGCTTCCACACCAAGGGTTCCTGGGACGCGGGCGGCGCGCCCGCCGGCACGGTACGACTCGGCGACCTGGCCGGGCTGGACCCGGCGACCGAGGCCGCGCTCTGGCGTTTCCTGTTCGGCATCGACCTGATGACGACGCTGTCGGTGCCGTCGCGCCCGGTGGACGACGCCCTGCGGTATCTGGTCTCCGACATCCGCCGCTGCGATCCGCGGCTGCGCGACGACGCCTACGTCCGGCTGGTGGACGTCGGCGCGGCGCTGTCGGCGCGGACCTACCAGGCGCCGGTGGACGTCGTGTTCGAGGTGGAGGACGCCTTCTGCCCCTGGAACGCGGGACGCTGGCGGCTGTCGGGTGACGCGAAGGGGGCGTCCTGCGAGCGTACGGCCGATGCGGCGGACGTCGCCCTGTCCGTACGGGAGCTGGGCGCGGCCTACCTCGGCGGGGTGTCCCTGCTGTCGCTGGCGGCGGCCGGGCGGGTACGGGAGCTGAGGCCCGGGGCGCTGGCGGAGGCGTCGGTGGCGTTCGGCTCCCCGGTGGCCCCCTGGCTGCCGCACGGTTTCTAGTCGGCCGCCGGCCGTCTTCCAGCCGTCGGCTCAGGTCTGCTGGCAGGTGGGGCACCAGAAGAGGTTGCGGGCGGCGAGGCCCGCGGTGCGGATCTCGTCGCCGCAGACGTGGCAGGCCATGGCGGCGCGGCGGTAGACGTACACCTCGCCGCCGTGGTCGTCCACGCGGGGCGGGCGGCCCATCGCCTCCGGCGTGTGCTCGGGACGGACGGTGTCGATCCGGTTGTTCCGCACGCCCTCGCGCATCAGCCCGGCCAGGTCGGCCCAGATCGCGTCCCACTCGGCCGGGCTGATGTCGCGGCCGGCGCGATAGGGGTCGATGCCGTGCCGGAACAGGACCTCCGCGCGGTAGACGTTGCCGACGCCGGCGACGATCTTCTGGTCCATGAGCAGCGCGGCGATCGTCGTACGGCTGCGGGAGATCCTCCGGTACGCGGCGGCCGGGTCGGCGTCCGCGCGCAGCGGGTCGGGGCCGAGCCGGTCGTGGACCGCCCGCTTCTCGGCGGGCGTGATCAGGGCGCAGGTGGTGGGGCCGCGGAGGTCCACGTACGAGGTGTCGTTCGCCAGGCGGAGGCGGACGGTGTCCGTCGGCGGGGGCGCGGGGGTGCCGCCGAAGCCGACCTTGCCGAAGAGGCCGAGGTGGATGTGGACCCAGTCGGTGCCGCGGAACCCGAGGAAGAGGTGCTTTCCGTGGGCCTCGGTGGCGGTCAGCTCGGTACGGTCCAGCAGGGCGGCGGCGTCGGAGAACTTGCCCTGGGGGCTGGTGACGCGGGGTGCCGTACCGAGGAAGCGCCCGGCGTAGTCCTCGGCCAGCCGATGAATGGTGTGCCCTTCCGGCACGGCGGGGTGTCCTTTCCTGCGTAGCCCGAGGGGCGGGGGTCCGGCGCGGCTCCCGGGCCGGGAGGCGGAGGGCATCGGGCGGGTCGGTCCGGAGGCGTCCCGGCCTTCCGGCCGGACCGAGTCCGGCGGGCGGATGAACCGGAGCCCGGGGCGGAGCCCCTCCGAGGGCCTGGCCTCACCGGCCGGCCGAGACGGACGGGCGCGCGGACAAGGCCCGAGGGCCCGGGGCCGGGAACCCCCGAGGGCCCGGCGTACCGACCGGAACGGACGAGCGGGTGGACGAACCCCGGAGCCCCGGGACGGACCCCCGAGGGTCCGGCCTGCCGGCACATGGCCGGCGGCAAGGCCGAGACG
Organism: Streptomyces sp. SCL15-4; assembly: GCF_033366695.1. Taxonomy (NCBI): domain Bacteria; kingdom Bacillati; phylum Actinomycetota; class Actinomycetes; order Kitasatosporales; family Streptomycetaceae; genus Streptomyces; species Streptomyces sp. SCL15-4. Next base: position 5,563,506 of record NZ_JAOBTQ010000001.1, on the reverse strand, counting down.
GACAGCGGGCGGACGAAACCGGGAGTCCGAGGGACTGCCCGCCGGCCGAGACGGACGGGCGGACGGGCGAGGCCCCGGTCCGGGGGCCGTAGCCGGGCCGGACCAGGTCGGGTCAGCTCTGCGGGTGGTGGGCCGGGATCGGCGGCAGGTCGCCCGTCGTCTCGTACCGCGCCAGCATCTCGATCCGCCGCTCGTGCCGCTCGTCCCCGGAGAACGGGGTGGCGAGGAAGACCTCGACGAACTTGGTCGCCTCCTCGGTGCTGTGCATGCGCGCACCCACGGCCACCACGTTGGCGTTGTTGTGCTGCCGGCCGAGCGCCGCCGTCTCCTCGCTCCAGGCCAGCGCCGCCCGCACGCCCTTGACCTTGTTCGCGGCGATCTGCTCGCCGTTGCCGGAACCGCCGATCACGATGCCGAGGGCGTCGGCGTCCGCGGCCGTCCGCTCCGCGGCACGCAGGCAGAAGGGCGGATAGTCGTCCTGGGCGTCGTAGATGTGCGGCCCGCAGTCGACGGGCTCGTGGCCGGCGGCCTTCAGCCACTCGACGAGGTGATTCTTGAGTTCGTAGCCCGCATGGTCGGAGCCGAGATACACGCGCATGCAACGAGTGTGACACGCCCGTACCGGGGCAGCAGCCCCAGGGTCTCGGCGGCCCGACGGCCCGGAAACGTGTGAGACATGCCATAGATCCTCAAGGGAACCATAGGTAACGATACGGATTCGGAGGTTCCCGATTCTGTTCGCCTCGGATTCACTGGACCGACTCGTACACCGCTCGTACGGGCAGCTCCACCTGGCGCAAAGGAATTCCGTCCATGACCCCTGGTTCGGGCCTCCAAGCAGGACTCAAGAACCGCCACCTGTCGATGATCGCGATCGGTGGTGTCATCGGAGCCGGCCTCTTCGTCGGTTCCAGCACGGGTATCGCCACCGCGGGACCCGGCATCCTCCTGTCGTACGCCCTCGTCGGCACGCTCGTCGTCCTCGTGATGCGGATGCTCGGCGAGATGTCCGCCGCCAACCCCACCTCCGGCTCCTTCTCCGCGCACGCCGACCGCGCGCTCGGCCGCTGGGCCGGTTTCTCCATCGGCTGGCTGTACTGGTTCTTCTGGGTCGTCGTCCTCGCGGTCGAGGCGACCGCCGGCGCGAAGATCCTCGAAGGCTGGGTCCCGGCCGTCCCGCAGTGGGGCTGGGCACTGATCGTGATGATCGTGCTGACCGCGACCAACCTCGTCTCCGTCGGCTCCTACGGCGAGTTCGAGTTCTGGTTCGCCGGCATCAAGGTCGTGGCGATCGGCGCGTTCGTCGTCATCGGTCTGCTCGCCGTGTTCGGCGTGCTGCCGGGCGTGGACGCCGAGAAGGCGTCCTTCGGCAACCTCACCTCGCACGGCGGATTCCTGCCGCACGGTCCGGGCGCGATCCTCACCGGTGTGCTGCTGGTCGTGTTCTCCTTCATGGGCAGCGAGATCGCCACGCTGGCGGCCGGCGAGTCCGAGAACCCGCAGCAGGCCGTCACCAAGTCCACCAACAGCATCATCTGGCGCATCGGTGTCTTCTACCTGGGCTCGATCCTGGTCGTGGTCTCGCTGCTGCCGTGGGACGACGCGTCCATCGCGAAGGACGGCTCCTACGTCGCCGCGCTGAACTCCCTGGGCATCGCCCACGCCGGCGAGATCATGAACGTCATCGTCCTGACCTCGGTGCTGTCCTGTCTGAACTCCGGCCTGTACACGGCGTCCCGGATGGCCTTCTCGCTCGGCGAGCGCGGTGACGCGCCGAAGGCGTTCGCGCGGGTCAACAGCCGCGGCGTGCCGAGGACCGCGATCCTCGCGTCGGTCGTGTTCGGTTTCGTCGCCGTCTTCTTCAACTACCTGTCCCCGGACACGATCTTCCTCTTCCTGGTCAACTCCTCCGGCGCGGTGGCGCTGTTCGTGTGGCTGGTCATCTGCTTCTCGCAGCTGCGGATGCGGAAGATCCTCCAGCGCGAGGCGCCGGAGAAGCTGGTCGTGAAGATGTGGCTGTACCCGTACCTGACCTGGGCGACGGCGACGCTGATCGTGGGCGTGCTGGTCTACATGCTCTTCGACACCGAGCACGACGGCCGCGAGACCGTGCTGCTGTCGCTGCTGGTCGCGGCGGTCGTGCTGGTGATCGCGGTGGTCAGGCAGCGGCTGGCGGCGGCCCGTCCGGCGCCCGCGGCCGAGAATCCGGACAAGGTGTCCGTCGGCTGACCCGCCTCGAGGATGTCTCCCGCACACCTCCGGAGACATCCCCCATAAATAAGGAAGAGGCTCGCCAGGGTCGTGGAGTGATCCCGACCCTGGCGAGCCTCCGCCGTCGCCGGCCTAGCGCTTGCCGGCGAACTTCCAGGCGGCGGGCAGCGCGCCCATGGCCAGGGCGGCCTTGAGGGCGTCCCCGATCAGGAACGGCGTGAGGCCGGCCGCGATCGCCTGGGAGGCGGACAGGTGGGCCGCCAGGGCCAGGTAGGGCACGCCGACGGCGTAGATGACGGCCTCGCCGAGGACCATCGCGCCGGCCATGCGCAGCGGGGAGCGGTCGGCGCCGCGCCGGGCCAGGGCGCCGACGACGGCGGAGGCCAGGAGCATGCCGAGGACGTAGCCGAAGGAGACCAGACCGGTGCCGGCCTTGCCGTCGGCGAACCACGGCACGCCCGCCAGGCCGGCGACCGCGTACAGGGCGAGGGAGAGGAAGCCGCGGCGGGCGCCGAGGGCGGTGCCGACGAGCAGCGCGGCGAAGGTCTGGCCGGTCACCGGCACCGGGGAGCCGGGCACCGGCACCGACAGCTGGGCCGCGAGGCCGGTGAGCGCGGCGCCGCCGAGCACGAGGGCGGCGTCGCGGACGCGGGAGGCCGGGAGCAGGTCGGCGAGGACTGCTCCGGGGCGGGCGGTGGCGGTGGCGGTGCTCATGGGGACTCCACGGGATGGTGTGGACACGTCGGGACACCGTGACGCTATACCGGCGGGCTCGTCACGATCACCGTCAGCGCTCGACAAAGGCCGGAACGGCGGCTTGGTGGGCTCCGGACAAAGACACTCGGTTACACCGGTCCGGGCGTGAGACTGATCACTGAGGCGGAGACGTTTCCGCCACGCGGTCGGTGTGGGCCTGACGGGCGGCCCGACTGTGGAATCCCGCCAAAGGAATTGCGAGTCGCGTACGACCTCTGGTCACGCTCGTCGCCGTAACCGTAGATTAACCCTGCGCACCAGAGGTGTCCGGATAGTGGTCACGCCCTTCGCCTGAGCGGACGGGACGCGGAGACTGGCGGGACTTTTGCCCGCCCATTGCACGGGGGAGAGCAGCACCCATGCCGAACAGCACGACCACCCAGACGCCGCCACCACCGGTGGACGGCTCCCTCTCCCAGGGTCTCAAGCAGCGCCATCTTTCGATGATCGCCCTGGGCGGGGTGATCGGCGCGGGCCTCTTCGTCGGCTCCGGCGCGGGCATCGCCGCCGCCGGTCCGTCCATCGTGCTCGCCTACGCCCTCTCCGGGGTGCTGGTGATGCTGGTGATGCGGATGCTCGGCGAGATGTCGGCCGCCTACCCCTCGTCGGGCTCCTTCTCCGCGCACGCCGAACGGGCGATCGGCCCGTGGGCGGGCTTCGCGGCGGGCTGGTCGTTCTGGGTGCTGCTGTGTACGGCGGTGGGCCTGGAGGGCATCGGCGCGGCGAAGATCGTGCAGGGCTGGCTGCCGGGCACTCCGCAGTGGATGTGGGTGGCCCTGTTCATGGTGGTGTTCTGCGGGACGAACCTGGCCGCGGTGAAGAACTTCGGCGAGTTCGAGTTCTGGTTCGCGGCGCTGAAGGTCGGCGCGATCAGCCTGTTCCTGATCCTCGGCGTGCTGGCCATCGCGGGCGTGCTGCCGGGCACGGACGCGCCCGGCACCTCCCACCTCAGCGACTTCATGCCGAACGGCGGCGACGGCCTGGTGATCGGCCTGCTCGCCTCGGTGTTCGCCTACGGCGGCCTGGAGACGGTCACCATCGCGGCGGCCGAGTCCCGGGACCCGGTGCGGGGCGTGGCGTCGGCCGTGCGTACGGCGATGTGGCGCATCGCGGTGTTCTACATCGGCTCGATGGCGGTCGCCGTCACCCTGGTGCCGTGGGACTCCGAGGAGGTCACGGCGAAGGGCCCGTACATCGCCACGCTCGAGCACCTGGGCATCCCCGGTGCGAGCCAGCTGATGAACGTGGTCATCCTGGTCGCCCTCCTCTCCGCCATGAACGCCAATATCTACGGCGCCTCGCGCATCGGCTTCTCGCTGGTCGAGCGCGGTCTGGGCCCGAAGGTGCTGGCGCGGCTGTCCGGCGGGGTGCCGCGGATCGCGGTGGTCACCTCCAGCGTGCTGGGCTTCGTCTGCGTGCTGCTCAGCTACTGGCGGCCGGACGACATCTTCAAGTGGCTGCTGAACATGATCGGCGCGGTGATCCTGATCGTCTGGATCTTCATCGCCGTCTCCCAGCTGCTGCTGCGCCGCCGGATCGAGCGCGAGGCCCCCGAGCGGCTGGTCGTGCGCATGTGGATGTTCCCCTGGCTGACCTGGGTGGCGCTGGCCGGCATGGCCGCGATCTTCGTGCTGATGTGGCGCGAGCCGGACACCCGGACCCAGCTGTACTCCTCGGGCGGCATGGCCCTCTTCCTGGCCGCGGTCGGCTACGTCTGGCAGCGGCTGCGCGCCAGGGCCTGAAAAGCCCCTGCACCGCGTACCGGCAAGGCCCCCACGGACGAACACGTGGGGGCCTTCCTGTTGCTCTGATGCAGTTGTTGCTAGCGTGTAGTTGCAAGAGACTTGCAATAAGGTTCCGGAGGGGATCACCCATGCCCGTCTACACGCTGCCCGAGCTGCCGTACGACTACGCGGCGCTCGCCCCGGTCATCAGCCCGGAGATCATCGAGCTGCACCACGACAAGCACCACGCGGCCTATGTGAAGGGCGCCAACGACACGCTGGAGCAGCTGGCCGAGGCGCGGGACAAGGAGTCGTGGGGGTCGGTCAACGGCCTGGAGAAGAACCTGGCCTTCCACCTCTCCGGGCACATCCTGCACTCGATCTACTGGCAGAACATGACCGGCCCGAAGGACGGCGGCGGCGAGCCCCTGGCGCAGGACGGCGTCGGCGAACTGGCCGAGGCGATCAAGGAGTCCTTCGGCTCCTTCGCCGGCTTCAAGGCCCAGCTGTCCAAGGCCGCGGCCACCACCCAGGGCTCGGGCTGGGGCGTGCTCGCCTACGAGCCGCTCAGCGGGCGCCTGGTCGTGGAGCAGGTCTACGACCACCAGGGCAACGTCGGCCAGGGCTCCACCCCGATCCTGGTCTTCGACGCCTGGGAGCACGCCTTCTACCTCCAGTACAAGAACCAGAAGGTCGACTTCATCGAGGCCATGTGGCAGGTCGTCAACTGGCAGGACGTGGCCCGCCGCTACGAGGCCGCCAAGTCCCGCGCCGACGTGCTGCTGCTCGCGCCCTGACCACCCGGGCGCCCCGGTCGTCCTGCCTCGTGATCGTCTTCTCACCCTTCACGGCGGCAGGCGGATGAAAGAGGACCCCCGTGAGGACGTGACTCGCGGGGGTCCTTCCTTTCCCTCGGCAGAGGGTCACAGATTGCTGAAGTCGGGCCCCGCCGTCCGGGTCCGCTTGATCTCGTAGAAGCCCGGCACCGAGGCCACCGCCACCGTGCCGTCCCACAGGCGGGCCGCCTGCTCGCCCTGGGGGGCCGGGGTGACGACGGGGCCGAAGAAGGCGATCTGCTCGCCGTCGGGGCCCGGCAGCGCGATGACCGGCGTGCCGACGTCCTGGCCGACCTTCTCGATGCCCTCCTTGTGGGAGGCGCGCAGCTCGGCCTCGAACTCGAAGTCGTCCTGGCCGGCGTAGTCGATCAGTTCGGCGGGCAGGCCGACGTCGGCGAGCGCGCCCGTGATGGCCTCCAGGGTCGCGCCCTCGCCGTGGTTGTGGATGCGGGTGCCGAGCGCGGTGTAGAGCGGGCCGACGACGTCCTCGCCGTGCTTCTGCCAGGCCGCGGTGACCACGCGGACGGCCGGCCACGCCTTGGTGGTCAGCAGCTCGCGGTAGTCCTCGGGCAGCTCGTCCAGCTTGTCCTCGTTGAGGACCGCGAGGCTCATGACGTGCCAGCGGACCTCGATGTCGCGGAGCTTCTCCACCTCCAGCACCCAGCGCGAGGTCATCCAGGCCCACGGGCAGAGCGGGTCGAACCAGAAGTCGACAGGGGTCTTGCCGGACGCGGTGGCGGTGTCGGACATGGCGCTCCTTGGCGAGAACGTGCGTTTCCCCGGTCAACGAGGTCATCGCCACCGGCATTCCCCGCTGTCCGCCGTCAGGAGCGCATGGCAGGATCGGTCCTGTTCCAGCCGCTCATCAAGCGATCACGAGGGAGTGCCGTCCGTGCCCGGTGAGAATCTGTCCCGCGACGAGGCCCGGGAGCGGGCCGCCCTGCTGTCCGTCGACGGTTACGACGTGTCCCTGGACCTGCGGTCCGCCGTCGGCGACGGGGACGGCGAGCCGCGCACGTTCCGTTCGGTGACCACCCTGCGGTTCCGCTGCAACGAGCCCGGGGCCTCCAGCTTCGCCGATCTGATCGCCCCGCGGGTCACCTCGGTCTCGCTCAACGGCCGGGACCTGGACCCGGGCGAGGTCTTCGACGGCTCGCGGATCGCGCTGGAGGACCTGGCCGCGGAGAACGAGCTGGTGGTGGACGCGCAGTGCGCCTACTCGCGCACCGGCGAGGGCATGCACCGCTTCGTCGACCCGGAGGACGGCGAAGTCTATCTGTACACGCAGTACGAACCGGCCGACGCGCGCCGGGTGTTCGCGAACTTCGAGCAGCCGGATCTGAAGGCGCCGTACCGGTTCGAGGTGCGGGCGCCGGAGGGCTGGACGGTGTGGGGCAACGGCGCCGGTGAACTCGTGGACGGCGTGTGGCGGTTCGCGGAGACGAAGCCGATCTCGACGTACATCACGTGTGTGGTGGCGGGTCCGTACCACTATGTGACGGACTCCTACAGCCGCACCCTCGAGGACGGCACGAAGCTGGAGATCCCGCTCGGCGCGATGTGCCGCAAGGCGCTCGCCCCGTACTTCGACGCCGACGACGTCTTCCTGGTCACCAAGCAGGGCTTGGACTTCTTCCACGACCACTTCGACTACCCGTACCCGTTCGGGAAGTACGACCAGGCGTTCGTGCCGGAGTACAACCTGGGCGCGATGGAGAACCCGGGCCTGGTGACGTTCCGGGAGGAGTACGTCTTCCGCGGCAAGGTGACGCAGGCGTCGTACGAGGCGCGGGCCAACGTCATCCTGCACGAGATGGCGCACATGTGGTTCGGCGACCTGGTCACCATGGAGTGGTGGGACGACCTGTGGCTGAAGGAGTCCTTCGCGGACTTCATGGGCACGTTCGCCAACGTCGGCGCGACCCGCTTCAAGAACGCCTGGATCACCTTCGCCAACCGGCGCAAGGCGTGGGCGTACCGCGCGGACCAGCTGCCCTCCACGCACCCGATCACGGCGGACATCCGCGATCTGCAGGACGCCAAGCTGAACTTCGACGGCATCACCTACGCCAAGGGCGCCTCGGTGCTCAAGCAGCTGGTGGCGTACGTCGGCCGGGACGCGTTCCTGGAGGGCGCCCGGCGCTACTTCAAGCGGCACGCGTACGGCAACACGCGCCTCGGGGACCTGCTGTCGGTGCTGGGCGAGACGAGCGGCCGGGACATGAGCGCGTGGGCGCGGTCGTGGCTGCAGACGGCGGGCGTGAACGCGCTGACCCCGCAGGTGCTGCTGGACACCACGGGCGGCCGGATCGCCGAGCTGGCCGTGGTGCAGGAGGCCCCGGAGTCGCACCCGGAGCTGCGTCCGCACCGGATCGTGGTGGGGCTGTACCGGCGTACGCCCGAGGGCACGCTCCAGCGGTACGCGCACGCGGAGACGGACGTGCACGAGCCGCGGACGGTCGTGGCGGAGCTGGCGGGCCAGGAGGCGCCGGAGCTGGTGCTGGTCAACGACGAGGACCTGACCTACTGCAAGATCCGTTTCGACGCGACCTCGCTGGAGACGCTGCGCACGGACCTGGGCGGGCTGACGGACCCGCTGGCGCGTGCCCTGTGCTGGTCGGCGCTGTGGAACATGACCCGGGACGGGCTGCTGCCGGCGCGGGAGTTCATCGGCCTGGTGCTGCGGTTCGCGGGCCGCGAGTCGGACATCGGCGTCCTGCAGATGCTGCACGCCTGGGCGAACTCGGCGCTGACGCACTACGCGGCGCCGGCCTGGCGGGAGACCGGCGGTGAGCTGCTGGCCGAGGGGGCGCTGCGTGAGCTGCGGTCGGCCGCGCCGGGCAGCGAGCAGCAGCTGGCGTGGGCGCGGTTCTTCGCCGCCGTGGCGAGTGCGGAGCCGGATCTGAAACTGCTGACGGACCTGCTGGACGGCACCACGGAGATCGAGGGGCTGGAGGTGGACCAGGAGCTGCGCTGGGCGTTCCTGGAGCCGCTGGCGGCGCATGGCGCGGCCGACGAGTCGGTGCTGGCGGCGGAGCTGGCCCGGGACGACACGGCGTCCGGCAAGCGGCACCAGGTGCGCTGTCTTGCCGCGCGGCCGTCGGCGGCGGTCAAGGCGCAGGCGTGGGCGCAGGTGGTGGAGTCGGACGCGCTGTCGAACGCGCTGGTGGAGGCGACGATCGCGGGGTTCGCCCAGCCGTCGCAGCGGGAGCTGACCGCGCCGTACGCGCAGCTGTACTTCGCGGCGATCGAGCGGGTGTGGCGGGAGCGGTCGATCCAGATCGGCATGGACGTGGTGCGGGGTCTGTTCCCGGCCTCGCAGGACCGCCCGGAGACGCTGGAGGCGACGGACGCGTGGCTCGCGGCGCACGAGGACGCGGCGCCGGCGCTGCGGCGGCTGGTGCTGGAGGCACGGGACGACCTGGCGCGGGCGCTGCGCGCGCAGGAGTGTGACGCCGCGGCCGGCCGTTGACCTTTGGCCTGAGCCTGCCCGGCCGGTGACCGTTACGAAATCCGGGCAGACAAACCCGTAACCCCTGGTCCGCACCCGATCGGACCAGGGGTTTTCGCCGCTCTCTCGGCATCCGAACACCTGACCTTTAGTACCGCCTTGTCCGGATTTATCGACGGGCGTGTAACAGCGGTTACGGGCCGGACGGAGCGGGGGAATTTTCGGGCCATGACGCACAACACCCCCCTCTCCCCCCGCCCCCTGCGCCACCTCGCCGAGGCCCACCGCCGTGTCCTGACGGCGGCCCAGCTGCGCGCCCACGGCGTGTCCCCGGCCGAACTGGCCGAGCGGTGCGGCCCCGGGGGGCCCTGGCAGGAGCTGCTGCCGCAGGTGGTCCTGCTGCACGCCGGCCCGCCCACCGGCCTGGAACGGCTGCACGGAGCCCTGCTGTACGCGGCCCGGCCGGCGCGACAGGGCGTGCCTCCCCAGCCGACGGCCCAGGGCCCGCACCCGCCGCAGTACCCGGACGCGATGCTGACCGGACCGGCGGCGCTGGCCCTGCACGGCTTCCCGTCCACTCCGCCACCGGACGCCCTGAACCGGGTCGACGTCCTGGTGCCCCGGCCGCGCCGGCCGCGCTCCGCCGGCTATGTCCGCGTCGTGCGCACCGCCGAGCTGCCCGACCCGGTGCGGCTGGCGGGGCTGCCGGTGGCGCCGGTGGCGCGGGCGCTGGCGGACGCGGTGACGGAGCCGACGGACACCGAGACGGTACGCCGGCTGCTGATCGAGGCGGTGCGCGGCGGCCACTGCGAGCCGGCCGCCGTGGTCCGGGAGCTGACCCGGGCGCGGCTGCTGCACCGCCCGCACGTGGCGAACGCGGTGGACGCGGTGCTCGCGGAGGGCCGCTCGGTCGCCGAGGGCCGCCTCTACCGGATGGTCCGCGACCACGGCCTGCCCGACCCGCTGTGGAACGTCGCCCTGCGCCTGCCCGGCGGCCCGGACCTGGGCGTCGTGGACGCGTACTGGCCGGACCAGGCGGTGGCCGTCGAGCTGGACACCCGGGCGGCGCGGCACCACGACGACGAGGTGTGGTCGCGGTACGCCCGCAAGCGCGAGCACCTGGAGCGCCTCGGCATCACGGTCGTGCACATCACGCCGCGCAAGCTGCGGGACTGTCCGGAGCAGCAGGCGACGGTGGTGCGGACGGCGCTGATGGCCTCGGCCGACCGCGATCCGGCCGTGTACGTCGTGGTGCTGCCACGGTAGCCGCCCGGCCGGCCAGTCCTGTTCGCCCGCCCGGGTGAGGGCTCACCCGGGCGGCGGCGTGCGGCGGGCGGCGCGGCGCGGGCCCCGGTAGAGGAGAGACATGAGACAGACCCGAATAGCGGCGGGCGCCTGCTCCCTGCTCCTCGCGGCGGCCTGCGCGTTCGCCGGCCCCGCGACCGCCCAGGTGACGCCCCGCGCCCCGGCCGGCGGCTATGTGGCCCTCGGCGACTCCTACTCCTCCGGTGCCGGCGCCGGCGACTATCTGGCCTCCGGCAAGGAGTGCAAGCGCAGCAGCCGCGCCTTCCCGGTGCTGTGGGCCGAGGCCCACGCGCCGGCGACGTTCGGCTTCGCCGCGTGCAACGGCGCCGGCACGGACGAGGTGCTCACCGACCAGCTCGGCCATCTCAGCGCGCGCACGAGCCTGGTCACGCTCACCGTCGGCGGCAGCGACTCGGGCTTCGCCGGCGTCATGGCGCTCTGCGCGGTCGGCGGGTCGGACCGCTGCCACTCGGCCGTGTCCCGGGCCCGCGACACCATGGACGGCTCGCTGACGGGCCGCCTGGACCGGCTCTACTCGGCCATCCGGGACCGGGCGCCCGCGGCGCGGGTCGTGGTGCTGGGCTACCCGCACCTGTACCACCTGCGGGGCGCGTGCGCGCTCGGCCTCCGGGACGGCGAGCGCGCCGCGCTGAACGACGCGGTGGACCACCTGAACGGGGTGATCGCGGGGCGCGCCGCCGCGCACGGGTTCACCTTCGCCGATGTCACCGCCGCCTTCGCCGGCCACGAGATCTGCTCCGACCGCCCCTGGCTGCGCGGCGTCGACATCCTGGCGATCACCGAGTCGTACCACCCGACGGCGCCCGGGCAGTCGCTCGGCTATCTGCCGGTGCTCACGCGGATCTCCGGCTGAGGTCCTACCGGCCCTTCCTCAGCACCAGCTCCGTGTTGCGGTCCCCGGTGCCGCCCGCGAGGGTCCTGTCGGCGCCGGGGGCGTTGTAGGCCAGCTCGCGGTAGAGGGCGGCGAGGCCGGTCTGGGAGAGGTCGGCGAAGTCGGTGCGGTGCGGGGCCGCCGACTCGATCAGCGTGGTGAACAGCGAGAGGGTGCCGTCCTTGTTGTCGACCAGCTCCACGATCCGGGCGAGCTGGGGGTGGTCGACGTGCGAGGCGGTGGAGATCTCCCAGAAGGAGCGCCCGCCGGACGCCTTGTGCGGCGTGACGACGTTCTTGTGGATGTGCCCGTTCACCCAGGCCAGCACGTTGGCGTGGGCGGACAGCACCGAGAGCACGGCGGCGCCGTCGTGCCGCTTCTCACCGGGGCGGGCCGGGTCGGGCCGGGTGTTGGTCATGGAGCCGCTGGTGTGGTGGCTGAAGACGACGGCGTAGGAGTCCTCGTGCTCCTTCAGCGTCCGGTCGAGCCACTTCAGCTGGGCGGTGCCGAGCGAGCCCGCGTAGTGGCCGCCGGGGTCGGTGGTGTCGAGGCTGATGCCGATGACGTCGTCGGAGATCCGGAAGGCGTAGTACTGGGTGCCCGCGTCCAGGTTCGCCGAGGAGTAGCCGTGCCCGGCCGGGCCGTGGCCCTGGTAGGCCGGGTCCAGGTGGGCCTTGAGGTAGTCGGCCTGGGTGTAGGGGGCGCGCCGCTCGTCCGGGGTGACCCGGCGCGCGGAGCGGGCGTGCGCCTTGAGGAAGTCGCGGTAGCCGCTGCCCCTGGGGTCCTTGACCTTCTTGATGGTGTCCTGGAGCTTCTTGGCGTCGGCGGCGGAGACGCTCATCAGCTTCCTGCCGCCGATGGCCGCCTCGGCGAGGTAGGGGTCGCCGTGGGAGCCGTAGCAGCCGAGCGGGAGGGCGTCGTGGTTGCCGACGGTGGAGTACCAGGGCAGGTTCAGGCCGGGGCTGCGCACGTCGCGGATCGCGGCGGCCAGGAAGTGCTCCAGCCGGGGGAAGCCCAGCGCCTTGTCGTGGTCGCGGAGGGCGGAGCCGGGCTGCCAGTACTGCTTCAGCCCGCTGTTCTGCACACCCTCGTAGTGCCTGGGGTCGCCGGTGTTGGGCGTGATCCGGCCGCCGCTCATCACCTTCATGAACCACTCCAGTTCGGAGTGGGCGTTGTTGTCGGTGTTGTCGCCGGTGGTCATCACGAACCGCAGCGGGGCGCCGGTGACGGGGGCGCCGCGCAGCGCGTTGACCCGCTCCACGAGGGAGATCGCGCCGGGCACGGTCAGCGCCTCGTGCGGGCGCCAGGCGTGCACGTCGTGCGCGCGCAGGAACTCCAGCCGCAGAGGATGCTGGACGTCCATCAGGTGCAGGTCGGTGAACTGCACGAACGCGGCCAGGACGGTACGGCGGTGCTCCCGGCCGGACTTGGGCGCGGCCAGCTCGGCGCGCACCACCCGTTTCCAGCCGGGCCCGTCGCCGAGCCTGCGGTAGCCGGAGCCGGCGCGCGGGGCGGCGACGGAGGCGACGGTGGTGCCCTTGGTGTAGGGGGCGAGCGGCGCCGTGGCGGACCGAGGGGCGGGCGGGGTGGCGGCCTGGCTGTCCGTGGGGCGCAGGGTGTAGCCGACGCCCGCGGAGAGCGAGACGGTGCCGGCGGCGGCGAGGACGGTGCGGCGGCTGACCCGCGCGGTGGAGGCGGCTGCGGAGCGTGTGGGCGGCATGGCGCGGTCTCCCCGGATGCGAACGCGTCGGCGGTGGTCGCGGGCCGCTCCGGACGCGAACGTCCCGCTCACCGTTGATCGTTGGCAGCGGGGATGACCCGCGCGTGAACGCGGTGGCAACGCGTGACACCGATCACCGAACGTGGATCACGGGGTACCGGGCGCGGTCACGGAGCCGAACGCGACCGGCCCGGAAGCGGTCACCCGCCGTTCACCTGCCGGGGTACGGGCTGGTCCGCCGGCCGTCCGTGCGGCGGACGTTCGCGCCACAGCCGCAGCCCGATGTCGACCAGCGGCACCCGGACCAGACCGGGTACGGCGGCCAGGTCGTGCCAGGCGGCGAAGTCGGTGGATCCGCCGACCTCGTACCGCAGTTCACCGCCGGTGACCTCGCCCTCGTAGAGGAGCCGCAGGGCGTGGTGGTCCCGGTGGCGGCCGAAGCGCGGGTCCCCGACCGCCCGGCGGGAGTGCACGCCGAGCAGGGCTCTGACCTCGATGCGGTAGCCGGTCTCCTCGGCGACCTCGCGGCGGACGGTGTCGTACGGGTCCTCGCCGTGCTCCATGCCGCCGCCGGGCAGCACCCACTCCGGGGTGCCGTCGGGTGCGGGTGACCGGGCGAGCAGGAGACGTCCGCCGCGGACGCACACGGCGTAGGCCGCCACCCTCAAGTTCCGTCGCATACACGGACGTTAGCCCGTAAGGTGCGCGGCGGCGGGCGAATGTCCCGGCACCGGTCGGGTCAGCCCGTACGCAAGGACCGCATTGCGCTCCATACCGGCACAACACACTCCTTTCCCATCGCGGGTTTTCCCCATACGTTCATTTCGATTGCGTCAACGGTCCCCAAAAACCCTGTCCTTCGGTCAGGCTGAGCGCTCCCGTCCGCCCGTTCCTTGACCCGAGGGATCCCGATGACCCACACCGCCCCCGAGCGTGATCCCATATCCGGCCCCAGACGCCTGGCCCGCATAGCCGTGGCCGTGGGCGTGGTGGCCGCCCTCTCCGCGGCCGGGCCGGTGCCGCTGGCCCTCGCCGCCGGGCAGGCCCCCGTCCCGGCCGCCGATCCCGGCGTCAAGTCCGCCGACGACAAGCTCGGCCCGGACGACGCCGCCCTGCTCGCCGACGCCAAGGCCGGCGGCGACAAGACCGTCACCCTGATGATCGCGACCTCGCCCGGGCAGACGGAGCAGGTCGCCGGTGAACTGGACGCGGTCGACGGCGGCCTGGTGGGCCGTACCGACGACAAGCTCGGCTACGTCCGCGCCACCGTCCCGACGAGCCGCGCGGACTCGGCCATCTCCGCCGCCGTGAAGCTCTCCTCCGTGCGGGCCATCGACCTCAAGCAGGAGATCCCGCTGGACGACCCGGCGCCCGCCGGCGCCAAGTCCGCGGCCGGCAAGGCGGCTTATCCGGCGCCGGGCCGCACCACCCCGGCGGAGAACCCCTACAACCCCTCCTTCGAGACCGGCGCGGTCGACTTCGTCCGGGAGCACCCGAAGGCCGACGGGCGCGGTGTCACCATCGGCATCCTGGACTCCGGCGTCGACCTCGGCCACCCGGCGCTGCGCACCACCACCACCGGCGAACGGAAGATCGTCGACTGGGTGACCGCGACCGACCCGGTCGCCGACGGCGACGGCACCTGGCGGCGGATGACCACCGGTGTCGCCGGACCGTCCTTCTCCGTCACCACCGCCCAGGGCGCCGAGAGGTTCACGGCGCCCGAGGGCTCGTACAAGTTCAACTACCTGTACGAGTCCGCCACCGCCGGCGGCGACGAGAAGGGCGACCTCAACCGGGACGGTGACACCACCGACGCCTGGGGCGTGCTGTACGACCCGGCCGCCGGCACGGTCCGCGTGGACACGAACGACAACCTGGACTTCACCGACGACGCGCCGATGAAGCCGTACAAGGACGCGTTCCAGGTCGGCTACTTCGGCACCGACGACCCGGCGACGGACGTCGTCGAGCGCGTCCCGTTCGTGGTCGAGACCCGCAAGGACGTCGTCTACAACGCCTCCGGCGCCAAGGCCGACTACGTCAACATCGGTGTCATCGAGTCCGAGCACGGCACCCATGTCGCCGGCATCACCGCCGCCCACGGCCTGTTCGGCGGCAGGATGAACGGCGCCGCCCCCGGCGCGAAGATCGTCTCCTCGCGGGCCTGCACCTGGACCGGCGGCTGCACCAACGTCGCCCTCACCGAGGGCATGATCGACCTGGTGACCAGGCGCGGCGTCGACATCGTCAACATGTCGATCGGCGGCCTGCCCGCGCTCAACGACGGCAACAACGCCCGCGCCGAGCTGTACACCCGGCTCATCGACACCTACGGCGTCCAGCTGGTGATCTCCGCCGGCAACTCCGGGCCGGGCGCCAACACCATCGGCGACCCGGGCCTGGCCGACAAGGTGATCTC
Organism: Streptomyces sp. SCL15-4; assembly: GCF_033366695.1. Taxonomy (NCBI): domain Bacteria; kingdom Bacillati; phylum Actinomycetota; class Actinomycetes; order Kitasatosporales; family Streptomycetaceae; genus Streptomyces; species Streptomyces sp. SCL15-4. Next base: position 5,548,189 of record NZ_JAOBTQ010000001.1, on the reverse strand, counting down.
CGTCGGCGCGGCGATCTCCAAGGAGACCTGGGCCGCCAACTACGGCTCGGCCGTGGAGAAGAAGTACGCGATGATGCCCTTCTCCTCGCGCGGCCCCCGGGAGGACGGCGGCTTCACCCCGACCCTGACCGCGCCCGGCGCCGCGATCAACACCACCCAGACCTGGCTGCCGGGCGGCCCGGTCGCCGAGGCCGGCTACACCCTCCCGGCCGGCTACTCGATGCTCCAGGGCACCTCGATGGCCGCCCCGCAGGCCACCGGCGCCTCCGCGCTGCTGCTGTCGGCCGCGAAGCGCGAGGGCGTCGACCTCGCTCCCGCCCGGCTGCGCACCGCCCTGACCTCGACCGCCGACCACATCAAGGGCGTCCAGGCATACGAGGAGGGCGCGGGCCTGATCAACATCGTGGGCGCGTGGGACGCCGTCGAGGACGGCGCCGTCGCCCACGACTACACCGTCAAGGCGCCGGTCGACACCGCGATCGACGACGCCCTGAAGACGCCCGGCTACGGCACCGGCCTGTACGACCGCGAGGGCGGCCTGAAGGCGGGTGAGAAGAAGACGTACGACGTGACGCTCACCCGTACGTCCGGCCCGGACACGGCGGTCCGGCACGAGCTGCACTTCGAGAACAACGCCGGGCACACCTTCCGCGTCGTCGGCGACGACGTGGTGCGGCTGCCGCTGAACCGGCCGGTGACCGTCAAGGTGCAGGCGGCCCCGGGGTCGGCCGGCATCAAGAGCGCGATCCTGGAGGTCGACGACCCGCGGACCGAGGGCGTCGACAAGCAGGTCCTCACCACCGTCGTGGTCGCGCAGCCGGTGGCGTACACCTACTCCGCCTCCGGCTCGGTCCAGCGCAACGGCACCCGGTCGTACTTCCTGACCGTGCCCGAGGGCGCGACGTCGCTGGAGGTCGCGCTCGGCGGGCTGGAGGACCGCAGCCAGACCCGGTTCGTCGCCATCCACCCCTACGGCGTCCCGTCCGACAACACCGGCACGCCGTACTGCTACAACAACTACCTGGACGGCAACGGCTGCAAGCCCGACGTGCGCGCGTACGCCGACCCGCAGCCCGGCGTCTGGGAGGTCGAGGTCGAGTCCCGGCGCACCTCGCCGCTGCTCGACAATCCCTACCGGCTGGACGTCTCCGTCCTCGGCGCGGCCTTCGACCCGGAGACCGTGACCGTGCCCGAGGCCAAGGTGGGCAGCCCGGTCGGCGCGTCCTGGAAGGTGACCAACACCTACGCGCCGCTGGACGGCAGGCTGGCCGGCGGCCCGCTCGGCTCCGCCGAGTCCGGCCGGCCGGCGATCAAGGAGGGCGAGACGCGGTCCACCACGGTGGCCGTCCCGGCCGGCGCGACCTCGCTCGACGTCGCCATCGGGCGGGTCTCCGACGCGGCGGCCGACCTGGACCTGATGGTGTACGACGCGTCCGGCAAGGAGGTCGGCAAGTCCGCCGACGGCGACTCGGAGGAGGCGGTCTCCTTGCCGAACCCGGCCGCCGGCACCTACACCGTCAAGGTCGTGGGCTACGCGGTGCCGTCCGGCTCCACCGACTACGACTACCGGGACGTGTTCTTCTCCGCCGCGCTCGGCTCCGTCACGGTCGACTCGGCCCCGGTCCGCCTCGCCACGGGCGCCTCGGCGACGGTCACCGGGCAGGTCACGGCCACGGCCGAGGCTCCGGCGGGCCGCGAGTTCTTCGGCCGCGTCCAGCTGGTGAACGCCCGCGGCACCGCGGCGGGCAGCGCCAGCGTGAAGATCGGGAAGGTCACGCCGTAACGGGGTGACGGCCGGGAGCGAGGGGCGGGTGTCCGTACGGACGCCCGCCCCTTCTCTCGTGCGAAGGGGCTAGTCGTCCCGCCCGGGGCAGGGCAGGCCGCGGGAGCCGGGCAGGGCCTCGGTGATCCTGGCGCGCTCGGCGGCCACGCGGGTGTCGCCGACGGCCCACAGGCTCGCGTACTCCTCCCCCCGGGCCACCCCGGCCAGCACGTGCTGCCCCGCCCGGGGTGCCGGCCGCGCGTCCGCGTCGAGCAGGACGACGACGCCGGCCGGGCCGCGTACGGGCTTGTAGGAACGGGTCACGGTCAGCGTCACGCGGCTCCCGGGTGCCTCCGGCCGCCGCTCCACCCGCGCCACGGTGCCCTCCACGACCAGCCGCGCGCAGGCCAGTTCGCGCCGGGAATCCGCCGGCCGCCCGTCCCCCGCGGCCTCCCGGCTCCCCGCGGTGTCGCTCTTGGCCGACGCTCCGCCGCCGCCGTCCATGCCACCGCCTTGGCCCGCCAGCCACCCGAGGCCGAGAAGGAGGGAGAAGGCCGCGGCCCCGGCAACCGCCCCGACCCCGGCCCGCAGCCCCCGCCGGGCCCCACCCGGCCCGGCGGACCGCCCCGCCGACGCCCCGCCGGCCGGCCGGATACGGCCACGGCGGCGGAGCGCGGAGGTCACGAGACCGCCGGTCGCCGGATCGCCGGTCACGGCACTCCCGGGCGTCGCAGGCCGGGCCGCCGCGGCACGGGTCGTCCGTTCTGCGCCGGGCCGTTCCTCCCGCGTGCGCTCTCCGCCCGCGGTCTCCTCCCGCCGCTCCTCTCCCGTCAGCGCCTCGGCCAGCCGCGCCAGACCGTCCCGCAGCGCCGCCACGTCGGTCTCGGCGGCCCGGTGCGCGGCGAGGAAGGCGGGGTCCCGGTGGGCCCGCGCCGGCAGGGGTTCCCCGGTGATCGCGGCCATCAGGGCGTCCATACCGCCGTACTCCCCACGCTCCTCCCCGCCCACGCCGTGGTCCCGGGGCGCTCCGTGCTCCGCACGGTCCCCGGCGTCCCCCGCGCCTGCCACGTTCTCCCGGTCCGCGGGCATGTCACACCACCTCGTCCTCGTGCAGGCGGGCGCGCAGGGTGCGGACCGCCGTGTGCAGCCTGCTCTTGACCGTGCCCTCGGGGATGTCCAGCTCCTCGGCGATGTCCCGCACGGGCAGGTCGGCGAAGAAGCGCAGGACGACCACCTGCCGCTGGGCGGCCGGCAGCTCGTCCAGGCCGCGGGCGACGGCGAGGGACAGCAGGCTGGTCTCCTCCCCGGAGGGACCCGTGGGCGCGCGCAGCGCCGCCAGCCGCTCCCCCAGCCGTTCGCGGCGCCGCTTGGCCCGGTGCCAGTCCATCGCCAGGTTGGACGCGACGACCGCGGCCCACGCCGACACGTCCCGCGGCGCCTGACGCCCGCTCGCGGCCCGCTCCAGCAGCCGCAGCCGCACCTGCTGTACCCCGTCCGGCAGGTCCGACTGCGGCACCCCGCCCAGCGCGAGCACCGCCCGCACCCGGCGTTCCTGGGCCGCGTCCAGCGGATCGCCGCCGGCCCGGTCCCGGCCGGCGGCGGACGCTTCCTGGTCACGGCGCGCCTTTCCGCGCAGCACAAGCCACCCCCCCTCACGCGTATGCCCCTACGACGCGGCACCGGGCCCGAACGTTCGGTGTCCGGCGGCCGGCCGTGGAGGCGTACGTCACACCTTCGTATGGCCGGGACCCGCGCGGGCAGGGACCGGGACGGCACAGCTTGCGGCGCGGGACCGCCGTAGAGGGAATTCCTCCAGCTCAGCGGCGTACCGGGCGGACGTATGGAACCGTTCGCGAGGCGGTGGTGTCCCATTCCTCGGGCACGCCGGGCAAAGAATTGGACAGGTGGACCGGGGTCGGCCGCATGATGGAAACGCCCCGGTCAGGCAAGAGACACACAAGAGGGAGTCGCCGTGAGGGTCGGAATCGTCGGAGCCACCGGTCAGGTCGGCACGGTCATGCGCAGGATCCTCGTGGAGCGGAACTTCCCGGTCACGAAGCTGCGCCTGTTCGCCTCGGCCCGCTCGGCCGGAACCGTGCTGGACGGTGTGACGGTGGAGGACGCGGCGACCGCCGACTACACCGGCCTGGACATCGTGCTGTTCTCGGCGGGCGGCGCCACCTCGAAGGCCCTGGCCGAAAAGGTCGCCTCCCAGGGTGCCGTCGTGATCGACAACTCCTCGGCCTGGCGCAAGGACCCCGAGGTCCCGCTGGTGGTCTCCGAGGTGAACCCGCACGCGATCGCCGACCGTCCCAAGGGCATCATCGCCAACCCGAACTGCACCACGATGGCCGCGATGCCGGTGCTGCGGCCGCTGCACGAGGAGGCCGGGCTTCAGGCGCTCGTCGTCGCCACCTACCAGGCGGTGTCCGGCTCGGGCCTCGCGGGCGTGGCGGAACTGCACGGCCAGGTGCAGAAGGTGGCGGCCGAGGCCGACAAGCTCACCCACGACGGGCGGGCGGTCGACTTCCCCGAGCCGCAGGTCTACCGGCGCACCATCGCCTTCAACGTGCTCCCGCTGGCGGGCTCCATCGTGGACGACGGCCTCAACGAGACCGACGAGGAGCAGAAGCTGCGCAACGAGTCCCGCAAGATCCTGGAGATCCCGGAGCTGAAGGTCTCCGGCACCTGTGTGCGCGTACCGGTGTTCTCCGGCCACTCCCTCCAGATCAACGCCCGCTTCGCGCGTCCGCTCTCCCCGGAGCGGGCCACCGAGCTGCTGGCGAAGGCACCGGGCGTGGCCCTGTCGGACATCCCGACCCCGCTCCAGGCCGCCGGCCAGGACCCGTCGTACGTCGGCCGCATCCGCCGCGACGAGACGGTGGACAACGGCCTGGCCCTGTTCGTCTCCAACGACAACCTCCGCAAGGGCGCCGCGCTGAACGCGGTGCAGATCGCGGAGCTGGTGGCGGCGGAGCTGTCCGCGAAGTAGCAGCACGTGTGCGGTCGGGGCGGTCACGGTGACGTGACCGCCCCGTGCGCGTCGCGGACCGGGGCGGCGGGAGTGAGGGCCGCCAGCGCCGCGAGCACGCCGCCGGTGAGCAGGACCGCGGTCAGGCCCGGGCCGTCCGCGAGGCGTCCGCCGGCCAGCGCGCCGAGAGCGATGGCGGCGTTGAACACCCCGGCGAACAGGGCGGACGCGGCCTCCGGGGCCTCGGGCGCGGCGGCCGTCAGGGCCCGCTGGCCGGACACGGACACCCCGCCGTACGCCAGTCCCCACACCAGCAGCAGCGCGGCCGACACCGGGCCGGAGCCGCCCGCCGGGGCGAGCAGCAGGACGACCGCGCCGAGGACGGTGGCGATCAGCCGCAGGGCGCGGCGCGGATGGCGGGCCGCGAGCGCGCCGCCCGCGAAGTTCCCGGCGACGCCCGCGACTCCGTAGCCGAGCAGCAGGGCGCCGACCAGGCCCGGACCGGTGCCGGGGGTGCGCTCCAGGACGGGGCGGACGTAGGTGTAGGCGGCGAAGTGCCCCGTCACCAGCAGGGCGATGGTGATCAGCAGCCACCGCACCCGTGCGGCGCGCAGCAGCCGGGGGAACGTGCCGAGGCGGACGGCGCCCTCGGCGGGCAGCGGCGGCAGGACGACCGCCAGAGCGGCCGCCACCAGCAGCGCGCAGCCGGTCATCGCGGCGAACGCGACGCGCCAGCCCGCCGCCGCGCCGAGGAGGGTTCCGGCGGGCACGCCGAGCACCGAGGCGACGGCGATCCCGCTGAAGACCAGGGCGGTGGCCCGGCCCGCCGAGGGCCCGGGGACCAGCCGCGCGCCGAGCCCGGCGGCCACCGCCCACACCCCGCCCATGCACACGCCGACCAGCAGCCGGGCGGCGAGCACCACGGGGAAGGCGGGGGCGAGCGCGGTGAGCAGGTTGGCGGCGGCTAGCAGGAGCAGCAGCGCGCACAGCACGGTGCGGCGGTCGGCGCGGCGCACGGCGACCGGCAGCAGCGGGGCAAAGACGGCGGCGACCAGTCCGGGCAGGGTGACCGCGAGGCCCGCGGTGCCGGCGGAGACGTCCAGTCCCGCGCCGAGCGAGGTGAGCAGGCCGACGGGGAGCATCTCGGTGGTGACGACGGCGAAGGTGGCGGCGGCGAGCATCCCGACGGCGGTCCAGGGCCGGTCCGGGCGGGGTGCCGGGGTGTCGGGCCGGGGGGCGGGGTGGGGGGTGTGGGTTCTGCGGAAGACCATGCCCTCCAGCCTTTGCCGCGGGCGGCGCGGGAACAACGGCGAACCGCTCACCCTTGCATGAGCGGGAGTGATCGGCGGAGGGAGTCGCGTGTCGGGGCTGGAGCTACGGGAGTTGGAGTGCTTTCTGGTGCTCGCCGAGGAGCTGCATTTCGGACGGGCCGGGGAGCGGCTGTTCGTCTCGCAGAGCCGGGTGAGCCAGTTGCTGGCCGCGCTGGAACGCCGGGTGGGTGCCCGGCTGGTGCACCGCTCCAGCCGCCGGGTGGCGCTGACCCCGCTCGGCGAACGCTTCCTGGAGCGGCTGCGTCCGGCGTACGGGGCGCTGCGGGCGGCGGTGGCGGACGCCAGTGCGGTGGCCCGGGGCGGGGCCGGCCCGCTGCGGCTGGGTTTCCAGGGGACGGTCTACGCGCAACTGCTGGAGGCGGTCTCGGCGTTCGAGGCCGAGGACGCGGCCCGTTCGGTCGACCTGGTGGAGATCCCGTACGCGGACCCGTTCGGGGCGGTGCGGCGCGGCACGGTGGACGCGGCGGTGGTGCTGCTGCCGGTGGCGGAACCGGACCTGGTCCTCGGCCCGGTCTTCTCCCGGCAGCGGCACGCGCTGGCCGTCGCCCGCCGGCACGCGTTCGCCGCGCGGGACCGGGTCGGCGCGGCGGACCTCGCCGCGATACCGCTGATCGGGGTGGCGGAACCGGCCCCGCCGTACTGGCGTGCGGCCCGCGCCCCCGGCGCGCTGTCCGGCCCGGCGGCGACGACCCTCCAGGAGGCCCTGTGCCTGGCCGCCGCCGGCCGCGGCGCCCTCCTGCTGTGCCACCCGACGGCCGCCCAGCACCAGCGCGCCGACATCGCCTACGTCCCCGTCGACGGCATCCCCGACTCCGAACTCGGCCTGATCTGGCACCGCGACACGGAGACGGAGACGGTCCGGGAGTTCGCCCGGGTGCTGGCGGGGCTGGAGGCGGGGCGCAAGGCGGGCTGACCGCCGCCGCGGGCCGCTGCGCGCGGAAGGCGCCCGGTGGTGTGCCGGGCGCCTCCTCGGCCGTGGGCTAGCGGGTCGTGGCCGAGGCGTCCGCCGCCTGGGCCTTCAGGGCCCGCTCGACGCCCGCGCGGGACTCCGAGACCAGCCGGCGCAGGGCCGCGTTCGGCTCGGCCGTGGCGAGCCAGGCGTCGGTCTTGGCCAGGGTCTCCTCGGAGACCTGGACCGCCGGGTACAGGCCGATGGCGATCTGCTGGGCGATCTCGTGCGAGCGGGACGCCCACACGTCCTTGAGGACCTCGAAGTACCGGTCGGTGTACGGCGCGAGCAGCTCCCGCTGGTCGGTCTGCACGAAGCCGCCGATCACGGCCTCCTGCACGGCGTTGGGCAGCTTGTCGGAGTCGACGACCGAGGCCCACGCCTCCGCCTTGGCCTCCTGAGTCGGGCGGGACGCGCGGGCGGTGGCCGCGTGCCGCTCGCCGGCCGCCGTCCTGTCCCGCTCGTACTCGGCGGCGATCTCCGTCTCGTCGTAGCGGCCGACGGTCGCGAGCCGCTCCACGAACGCCCAGCGCAGCTCGGTGTCCACCGCCAGGCCCTCGATGGTCTGCGTGCCGTCGAGCAGGGCCTCCAGCAGGTCCAGCTGCTCCGGCGTGCGCGCGGTCGCCGCGAACGCCCGGGCCCAGGCCAGCTGGTGGTCACTGCCCGCCTCGGCGGCGCGCAGATGGGCCAGCGTGGCGTCGGTCCAGCGGGTCAGCAGCGCCTCGCGGGCCGACGGGTCGGCGTACAGGTCGATGGCCAGCTTGACCTGGCGCTGCAGCGACTGCACCACGCCGATGTCGGACTCCTTGCCGATGCCGGACAGCACCAGGGAGAGGTAGTCCCGGGTGGCCAGTTCGGCGTCCCGCGTCATGTCCCAGGCCGACGCCCAGCACAGCGCGCGCGGCAGCGACTCGGTGAAGTCGCCGAGGTGCTCGGTGACCACGGCGAGCGACCGCTCGTCCAGCCGGACCTTGGCGTACGACAGGTCGTCGTCGTTGAGCAGCACCACGGCCGGGCGCCGCCTGCCGGTCAGCTGCGGTACGGCGGTCAGCTCGCCGTCGACGTCCAGCTCGATCCGGTCGGTGCGCACCAGCTTGCCGGCGTCGGACAGGTCGTAGAGGCCGATCGCGATGCGGTGCGGGCGCAGCACCGGCTCGCCCTTGGCGCCGGCGGGCAGTGCCGGGGCCTCCTGGCGGACGGCGAAGGAGGTGATGACACCGTCGGCGTCCGTCTCCACCTCCGGGCGCAGGATGTTGATGCCGGCCGTCTCCAGCCACTTCTTCGACCAGGTGCTCAGGTCCCGGCCGGAGGTCTCCTCCAGGGCGCCCAGCAGGTCGGACAGGCGGGTGTTGCCGAACGCGTGCCGCTTGAAGTACGCCTGGACGCCCTTGAAGAACTCGTCCTCGCCGACGTACGCGACCAGCTGCTTGAGCACGCTGGCGCCCTTGGCGTAGGTGATGCCGTCGAAGTTGACGAGCACGTCGTCCAGGTCGCGGATGTCCGCCATGATCGGGTGGGTGGAGGGCAGCTGGTCCTGCCGGTAGGCCCAGGTCTTCATGGAGTTGGCGAACGTGGTCCACGAGTGCGGCCACCTGGAGCCGGGCGCGGCGGCCTGGCAGGCGATGGAGGTGTAGGTGGCGAACGACTCGTTCAGCCACAGGTCGTTCCACCACTCCATGGTGACCAGGTCGCCGAACCACATGTGGGCCAGCTCGTGCAGGATGGTCTCCGCGCGCACCTCGTACGCCGCGTCGGTCACCTTGGAGCGGAAGACGTACTGGTCGCGAATGGTCACCGCGCCCGCGTTCTCCATCGCGCCCGCGTTGAACTCGGGCACGAACAGCTGGTCGTACTTCTCGAACGGGTAGGCGTAGTCGAACTTCTCCTGGAACCAGTCGAAGCCCTGCCGGGTGACCTCGAAGATCGCGTCGGCGTCCAGGAACTCGGCCAGCGAGGGCCGGCAGTAGATGCCGAGCGGCACCGACCGGCCGTCCTTCTCGTAGGCGCTGTGCACCGAGTGGTACGGGCCGGCGATCAGCGCGGTGATGTACGACGAGATGCGCGGGGTCGGCTCGAAGGACCAGACGTTGTCCTTCGGCTCCGGCGTCGGCGAGTTGGAAATGACGGTCCAGCCCTCGGGCGCCTTCACGGTGAACCGGAAGGTGGCCTTCAGGTCCGGCTGCTCGAAGGAGGCGAAGACGCGGCGGGCGTCCGGGACCTCGAACTGCGTGTACAGGTACGCCTGTTCGTCCACCGGGTCGACGAAGCGGTGCAGGCCCTCACCGGTGTTGGTGTAGGCGCAGTCCGCGACGACCCGCAGGATGTTGGGGCCCTCCAGCAGGCCCGGCAGCGCGATCCGCGAGTCCTTGAAGACCTCGGCGGGGTCGAGCGGGTCGCCGTTGAGGACCACCTCGTGGACGGCCGGGGCCACCAGGTCGATGAAGGACTCGGCGCCGCCCCGGGTGACGTCGAAGCGCACCGTGGTCACGGACCGGTAAGTGCCGCCCTCCTGCGCGCCGGAGAGGTCGAGATCGATCTCGTACGAGTCAACGGTGAGCAGCTCGGCCCGCTGCTGCGCCTCTTCGCGAGTCAGGTTTGTGCCAGGCACGCGGTCATCTCCTCGTTATGTGTCGGTTGCGTCATCCTTCCATGGGAGCGACGGGGAACGCGATGTCCGTCCCCCGCCGGTGTGTGCGGTGCCGCGACGGGACGCCGGGGACACGGGCGCACCGGCGGGAGGGCCGCTCGGGCAGGCGCCGTGACACGCCGGAGCCGGACGGGCGGCCGTCGGTGGCCGGCCCGTCCGGCCGCGGGCGTGGCGGACCCGGTGGTCCCGGCTCAGCTCACCACGATCACCACGACACCGGTGCCGACGAGGCCGTTGCGGAAGCCGTTGCCGAAGAAGTCGTTCCGGGCGAAGCCGCAGCCGTTGCCCCAGCCCCGGTCGTAGCAGCCGTGGTGGGTGGAGACCTGTCGCGGGGTGGCCGCCGAGGCCGTGCCCGCCGTGCCGACGGCGGCGCCGCCGGCCAGGACGGCGCCGGCCGCGGAGACCGCGAGGAGACGCCTCACGCGTTGTGCTTTCATGGGCCTACCTTCCTTCCACGCCCTCGTCGGGGGTTTCCGGTACGGGGCGACGGCCGCCGCTGCGGTGCGCGCGGGCGCTGGTGCCGCGGAGGCCAGGGATGCGGCCCGCGCCCTGCCGGGACCCGTGACCGGGGCACTCGCCCACGGCGGGCACACCGCCCGGCCGCGGCCCTCCTCCACCACGCTAGCGGCCTCCGGGGGCCCCGGCATCTCGGCCGCGCGCCCGCCGCGCGAGACCGGGCGCGGTCCGCACCCGCGCCCCGGGCCGCGCCGGCACCGGCGGTCGGAAGTTCCGTCGGCGGCGCGGGAGTTCAGCTCCGGCCGATTCGTTCCGCGGCCGTTGTCAGGGCGTTCAGGGTGTGGGTGACGGCCCGGGACGCGGCGGCGCCCTTGCGGACCGCGGCCGTGACGTGGCGGACGGGACGGTCCGCGGTCAGTTCGCGGAGGACCACGGCGGTCCGGGGGTCCGCCGCCGTCCTCGGGACGAGGGCGACGCCCATGCCCGCCTCCACCATGGCGAGGATCGCGGTCCAGCCGGAGGCCGAGTGGCCCTGGTGGGGGCTGAAGCCGGCCGCCTCGCAGGCGCGGCGGGTGATGTCGGACCAGGGACCGCTGCCGCCGTAGATCCACGGTTCGGCGGCGAGGTCGGCGAGGGCCAGGCCGGGGGCCGAGGCGAGCGGGTGGTCCGGAGGCAGGGCCACGTCCAGCGGGTCGGCGAGCAGCGGGACGTGGGTGAAGCGGGGGTCCGTGGCGCTCGGGGCCTCGGCCGCGAGGGACAGCGCGAGGTCGACGTCCCCGGCGGCCAGCAGCCGGTACGCCTCGGCGGCCTCCGTCTCCCGGACGCGGACGCTCACCTGGGGGTGGGAGTCCCTGAGGGCCCGTACGGCGGGGACGACCAGGGCGGGCACGGCGGTCGGGACGGCGCCGACGCGGACCTCGCCGGCGTCGCCGCGCGCGTAGGCCGCGAGGGCCGCGTCCGCCCGCTCCAGCTGCTCGAACACCGGCTCCGTGTGCGCCAGCACCAGCCGGGCCGCGTCGGTGAGCCGGACCCGGCGGCCCCGCGCCTCCAGCAGGTCCACGCCGAGCTGGGCGGCGAGGCCGGTGAGCTGCTGGGAGACCGCCGAGGGGGTCATGTGCAGGGCCGCGGCCGTCGCGGTGACCGTGCCCCGTTCGCGCAGCGTGCGCAGAATCCGCAGCTTCCTCAGGTCCCACTCGCTCATGCGGCGCACGCTACCCGGCGTCCCCGGCGGCGCGAGCCGGCGCCCAGCACCACTCCGGCCAGGATCAGCGCCAGGCACAACAGGCCCGTCGGGCCGGTGTGTTCGCCGAGCAGCGCCCAGGACAGCGCGGCGACACAGACCGGCTGGAGGTAGTAGACGATGCCGGCGCGGGTGGCTCCGATCAGGGCGACGGCCTTGTTCCAGGCGAAGAAGGCCAGCGCGGAGGAGGCCACGCCGACGTAGAGCAGGGGCCAGACCGTGCCGGGCGCGGGCCGGAAGCCGCCCTGTACGGCGAGGCTCGCGGCCTGCGCGGGCAGCAGCAGCACGGTGCCGGCGAGGAACGTGGTGAACAGGAAGGCCGTGCCGTCGAGTTCGGCCGGCCGGCGGCGCAGCAGGGCGCTGTAGCCGGCGAAGCAGCAGGCGGCAGCCGGCATCCACAGCGTGCCCGGGGAGAAGTCCGCGCCGCCGCCGGCGACCAGCAGCACCACGCCCGCGCAGGCCAGGAGCAGCCCGGTGGTGCGCCGGGCGCCCAGCCGTACGCCGCCCAGCCGTTCGAACACGGCCATGAGCACGGGCGAGGCGGCCATGATCATGCCCATGGTGGCGGCCGGGGTGGTCAGGCCGGCCTGGTTGACGAGGGTGTTGTAGAGGGCGACGCCGAGGAGGGAGGCGAGGAGGACGTAGCGGGCGTGCGGCCGCAGGAGGCGGCGTTGCCGCCAGGCCCGCCGGGCACCGAAGGGCGCGACGGCGAGCAGCGCGATCACCCACCGCCAGAAGGCGTGCTGGAGGGGCGGGACGCTGTCGTGCAGGCCGCGCGCGGTGACGAAGCTGCCGGACCAGACGACCGTGGCGAGCGCGGCGCAGGCGAGGCCGAGGAGCGGGGCTGCGGCCTGCCGGGCGCGGGCGGCGCGGGGCGCCGGGGCGGTGGCGGGGGTGGTCTGGTGCGCGGCTGCGGGCACAGAGGGCCTTTCCGGTGAGTCGGCGGAAGGAGGGTGCTTCTACCGTCGCAGGGCCGGAACCGTCAGGTCCATCGAATCTTTACGATCATTCTTTTCAGTTTTCCTGAACGATCGACCCGCTCCGCCGCCCAGCTGTCCCGCCACCGTCGCTCCGAACGCCAGCGCCATGCCCGCCGTCTGCACCGGGGTGAGCGCCTGGCCGAGGGCCGCCCAGCCGACGACCGCGGCGGTCAGCGGGGAGAGCGGGCCGAGGAATCCGGCCTGGGTGGCGGTGAGCCGGCCGATCCCGCGGAACCAGAGCCAGTAGGCGAGGGCGGTGTTGGCCAGGGCGAGGTAGAGGTAGCCGCCGACGGCCCGGCCGTCGAGGGCGGGCGGCGCGCCCTCGGCCAGCAGCGCGAGCGGCGCGATGAGCAGCCCGCCCGCGGTGAGCTGCCAGCCGGTGAGCGCCAGCGGCCCGACCCCCGCCGGGCGGCCCCAGCGCTTGGTCAGCACGGTGCCGGCCGCCATGGACACGGTGGAGGCGAGGGCCGCGAGGACACCGACGAGGTCCAGCGCGCCGGCCCCCTTCAGTACGACGAGACTGACGCCGAACGCGGCCGCCAGCCCGGTGAGCAGCGTGCGCGGGGCCGGCCGCTGCCCGAGGAGCAGCGCCGAGAGGCCGACGACGAACAGCGGCCCGGCCGAGCCGACGACGGCGGCCATCCCGCCGGGCAGCCGGTACGCCGCGACGAACAGGAGCGGGAAGAAGGCGCCGATGTTCAGCGCGCCGAGGACGGCCGCCTTCGCCCACCAGGCGCCGCGCGGCAGCACCCGGGTGACGGCGAGCAGCAGCAGTCCGGCGGGCAGGGCGCGCAGCAGGGCCGTGAACAGGGGGCGGTCCGGCGGCAGGAACTCGGTGGTGACCGCGTAGGTGGTGCCCCAGGAGACCGGGGCGAGCGCGGTGACGGCTATGACGGCGGTGGTGCCGTGGGGGCGGGTGGCCATGGCGGGCCTTTCGGGGTCACGGTGCGGTGGCCGCGCGGGGGCGAACCGTCGCGCGGCTTTGGTAGCTGGTAAGTAGCTTAGCTCTAAGCTACTTAGTTGCAAGTGGCTTTCTTGCGGGCAAGCGGAAAGGGGCCGATACTCGGCCCATGCACGCACAGCCAGCCGACCCGGTCGACGCGATCATCGAGCAGTGGACGCGGGTGCGTCCCGAACTGGACACCCGGGCGATGGAGGTCTTCGGCCGGATCTTCCGGCTCTCCCGCGCGATGGGCGACCGGATGGAACGGGCGTACCGGCCCTACGGCATCACCCGGGGCGAGTTCGACGTCCTCGCCACCCTGCGCCGCTCCGGCGAGCCGTACACGCTGTCGCCGCGCGAGCTGTCGGCCACGCTCATGCTGACCACCGGCGGGACCACCGGCCGCCTGGACAAGCTGGAGCGCGCCGGACTGCTGCGCCGCTCCCCCGACCCGCACGACCGGCGCGGTCTGAAGGTGACCCTCACCGAGGAGGGGCTGCGGCTGGTCGACGAGGCGGTGGACGCGGGCCTCGCCGAGGAGAGCGCGGCGCTGGCCGCCCTGGACGCGGAACAGGCCGGCCAGCTGGCCGGCCTGTTGCGGAAGCTGCTCGCCACCACGGCCGAGTAGCCGCCACCGGCCGGCCCCCGGAGCGCACGCGCCGACGCGCGGACGCCGGAGTGCCGGTCACCCGGGTGCGGCGTACGCGAAAACGCCGGGGGCGCCGGTCTCACCCGGGTACGGCGTACGCGCGTACCGACGGGAGGACGGGCGCCCCCGGCGAACGAACCGGCGAGGCGGTCAGGCCTTGGCCTCGGCCCCGGGCTTGACGTTGATGTTGGACGAGGTGGTGTCCTTCTTGGCCCGCGACCTGTCCAGCACCATGACCAGACCGGCGATCACCGCGAACAGCACCAGCGGGAGGAACACGTACAGGCCCAGCGTCTGGATGACGCTCAGGCGCGGGCCGGGGTCGTCACCGTCGTCGCGGGTCAGCGCGAGCGCGGGGGACGACATGAGCAGCATCATCAGCGTCGTACCGGCGGCCAGGGCGCCGGCGCGCAGGGCGTTCTTCTTGTCCACGCATTCAAGTTAGCGAACCGGGCCGAAGGCCGCGCGCCCGGGGTGCCTTACCGGCACGGGGTACGGGGACGGCGGGCCGGGGGCGGCGGCGTCCGGCTCCGGCCCGCCGTCCCCGTGCCGGACCTCAGTCCCGCCGCCGGGTCCGTCCTCGCCCTTCCGGAGGACGGCCCTGCCTCAGTACGTCCAGCAGCCCCAGCAGCCGCGGCGAGGTGAGGAGTTCCTCCAGCGGGACCGGGCGGCCCTCGGAGTCGGCGAGCGGGAGGCGCCAGTTCGGGTACTCGTCCCAGGTGCCGGGCAGGTTCTGCGGGCGGCGGTCGCCGGCGCCGTCCGGGAGCCAGACGCCGATCAGCCGGGCCGGGGTGCGCAGCAGGAAGCGGTGGACGGCGCGGATCTCCTCCTCCTCGTCGGAGCCGGGCGGCCCGGCCGCCGTCAGGTCCAGCAGGCCGAGGCTGCCCAGCAGGGCCAGCCACTCGGCCGCGTCGGCGGTGGCCTCGGCCCGTTCCTCGGCGGCCGGCCGGGTGAGCAGGCCGAGGCGGTCGCGCAGTTCGACGTGGTCGCCGGTGAGCCGGGCGGCGGTGGGCGGCAGATCGTGGGTGGTGGCGGTGGCCAGGCAGTCGGCACGCCAGCGCTCCGGCGGCAGCGGACGCCCGTCGCCCTCCCAGTCGCGTTCGAACCACAGCACGGAGGTGCCGAGCACTCCGCGCCGCTGGAGCGCCTCGCGCACACCGGGCTCGACGGTGCCCAGGTCCTCGCCGATCACCACCGCCCCGGCGCGGGTGGCCTCCAGCGCGAGGACGGCGAGCATGGCGTCGGCGTCGTAGTGGACGTAGGTGCCGTCGGTGGGCGGGCTGCCCTCGGGGACCCACCAGAGCCGGAACAGGCCCATGACGTGGTCGATGCGCAGGGCGCCGGCGTAGCGGAACAGGGCGCGCAGCAGCTCGCGGTAGGGCGCGTAACCGGTCGCGGCGAGCCGGTCGGGGCGCCAGGGCGGCAGGCTCCAGTCCTGGCCGCGGGCGTTGAAGGCGTCCGGCGGGGCGCCGACGGACATGCCGGCGGCGAACACGTCCTGCTGGGCCCAGGCGTCGGCGCCGGCCGGGTGCACGCCGACGGCGAGGTCGTGCACGATCCCCACGGGCATGCCGGCCTCGCGGGCGGCGCGCTGGGCGGCGCGCAGCTGGCCGTCGGTGAGCCAGGCCAGCCGGGAGTGGAACTCCACCCGGCCGGCGAGCGCGGACCTCGCCCGCGCGGTGCCGGCCGAGCGGGGGTCGCGTAGCGCGGCGGGCCAGGCGCGCCAGTCGGGGCCGTGGACCTCGGCGAGTGCGCACCAGGTGGCGTGGTCGACGAGCGCCCGGCCGTGGGCGGCGCGGAAGGCGTCGTAGGCGGCCTGCCGGCCAGGGCCCAGAGGCACCTCCAGGACCGCTTCCAGCGCCTCCCGCTTCAGTTCCCACACGGCGTCCCGGTCGATGAGGGCGCCCTTGTCCAGGACGGCGGCGCGCAGGCGCCCGGCCCGCTCCACCAGCCCGCCGAGCCGCTCGCGGCCGCCGGCGTACGCGAACTCGGGGACGTCCTCGACCCGCAGGTGGACGGGGTCGGGGAAGCGGCGGGAGGAGGGGCGGTACGGGGACGGGTCGGTGGGGTCGCCGGGCACGGCCGCGTGCAACGGGTTGACCTGCACGAAGCCGGCGCCCGCGGTGCGTCCGGCCCAGCCCGCCAGCTCGGCGAGGTCGGCGAGGTCGCCCATGCCCCAGGAGCGGTGGGACAGCAGCGAGTACAGCTGGACGAGGAGGCCGTACGAGCGGCCGGGCGGGGCGGGCAGCCGGTCGGGGGCGACGACGAGGTGGGCCTCACCGGTGCGGCCGTCGGGAGCGGTGGCGGTCAGCCGGTGGACGCCGGGCGGAAGGTCCGCGAGGCCATCCCGGTCCTCACCGTCCTCCGTCCGGACGCGCAGCCGGGTGCCGGCGGGCAGGCCGGCGAGGGCCGCGGGCGGCTCGGCGCCGGCCCAGCGGACCACCGTCGGCGGCAGCAGCCGCTCGCGCAGCTCGCGTTCTCGGTCGGCGAGGGCGGCGCGCACCGCGTCCGGGCCGGACGCGTCGACGCCCAGGGCGGCGAGGGCGGAGGTCACGGCGGAGGCGGGAACGTGGACCGTACGGTCCGGGGCGGGGCGGTAGGAGGTGGCGACCCCGTGCAGCCCGGCGAGCCTGGCGAGGTCGTCCGCCGGGTGCTCCTCGGGCGCCGCGGCCATCTACAGCCCCGGCGCGCAGAAGTCCGGGACCGGGTCCGCCTCGCTGGTCAGCGGGGTGGCCTCGGCGAGCGGGGGCTCGCTGGTCAGCGGCTCGGCGTCAGGCAGCGGCGGTTCGCTGGTCAGCGGGGTCTGCGTGCACGCGCTCTCCGCGCTGAAGACGCACAGCGGAACCTGCTCGGGCTGGGCGGGCGGTGCCGCCACGGGTTTGGACGGGGCCGGAATCCTGAGGCGAGCGGCCACGGGGGCCTCCTTGTCGGTGCGGGTGCGAGGGCTCGGACGGGTTACGGCAGGCCTACCCCGTGAGCCCGCCGCCACGCGCCCCGGATGACCGGCGCCCGGGTGATCCGGCCGCGGGCCGGTGACCGACGCAGGAGCGCGAGACCGCGGCTCGGGCGGCGAGCCTGCGACGGAGCGGCCCGGCCGCGCGGCACCGGGGTCCGAGGTGAACCGGTCACCGTCGGCCGTCAGGCGGGGCGCTTCCGCCCGCGGGAGGCCGGCGGGAAAAGGACGACGAACCCGGCGGGAACGCGGCCCCGGTGCGGGCCGTGGGCGCTCTGTACGACCGGCACGCGGGCGGCTGCCCGCCGGGAGACACCGCCGTCGTGGCCGCGGGCACACCGGCCAGGCACGTGGCGGCACCTCCGGCCCGACCGAGCGGCCCGGCCCCGCGGCACCGGGGTCCAAGGCGGGCCGGTCGCCGCCGGCCGTCAGGCGGGGCGCTTCCGCCCGCGCGAGGCCGGCGGGAGAAGAACGACGGAACCGGCGGGAACGCGGCCCCGGTACGGGCCGGCGCGACGGCGATGGGCGCTCCGTACGACCGGCACGCGGGCGGCTGCCCGCCGGGAGACACCGCCGTCGTGGCCGCAGGCACACCGGCCAGGCACGTGGCGGGCTCTCCGGTCCGCCCGCCGTGCTCCGCGAACATCCTGGGCCGCCGGGCGCCGGCCTGAGCCGGCTCCCCGCGTCCGGCTACGTCACCGCCGTCGGCCTGGGCGCCGCCACCGGGCGCGGCCGGGGCGGCCGGGTGCGTGGGCGGCGGCGGTGACGGCGTTCGTCCTGGGCACGGCGCCGTACGCGGCCGCGCGACCGGACCCCGGGCCGCGCGGCCCGCCTGGAAGGGCCGCGCACCGTGTCGCCGGACGAGTCGCCACCGCGCCCTTGCGCCAGGCACGAACACGCCGGCCCGGATCTAGGCGGACACGCCGTCGATCCGGGCCAGGGCGTCATCCGCGCCGTACGGCTGCAAGTACGGCAACCAGCGCGGGTCGCGGTGTCCGGTGCCGATGATGCGCCAGGCAAGCCCGCTCGGCGGAGCGGGCTTGTGCCTCAGGCGCCAGCCCAGCTCGACGAGGTGACGGTCGGCCTTGACGTGATTGCAGCGGCGGCAGGAGGCCACCACGTTGTCCCAGACGTGCTTGCCCCCGCGGCTGCGCGGGATGACGTGGTCGACGCTGGTCGCGACGCCACCGCAGTACATGCACCGGCCCCCGTCGCGCGCGAAGAGCGCACGGCGGGTCAGCGGGACGGGCCCTCGGTAGGGAACCCGGACGAATCGTTTGAGCCGGACCACGCTGGGTGCGGGGAGGGTGACGGTCGCGCTGTGCATGTAGGCGCCGGATTCCTCCAGGGAGACCGCCTTGTTCTCCAGGACGAGGACGAGCGCGCGGCGGAGCGGTACGACGCCGAGCGGCTCGTACGACGCGTTGAGGACCAGGACGTGCGGCACGGGTGCCTCCTTGGGCGTCGGCGGCGCGTGGCTCGCGCCGGGACGATCTGCAGTCAGTCTCCCCTCATGCCTGGTGGAAGCGCCACCATGTCCCGGTAACGGGCTGGGAGTGTTTTCGACCACATCTGATTCATCCCCCGGACCACGGCCCGTTCAAGCCCGCGTGAGTCGTGTCTCTCCTGTGCGCCCGTCCCGCGGATCGACGGGGAGCGACCGCGATGCCCCGTTAGTGTGGTGGTTCCGTCCGTCCGGTGACCTTTTCGTGACCTTGCCCCCGCCGGCCCGGACCGCGCAGCACCTGGAGGTATCTGCCGTGTCGTCCCTGCCCGCCCTCCTCGTGGCCGCCGGCGCGTCGCCGTCCCCGTCGCCGTCACCGTCGACGACCCCGGCCGTGCCGACGCTCCAGGACGCCCAGGAGAGCGCGACCAACGCGGCGAGCTGGGTCGAGCAGAACTGGTCGACGTGGCTCGCGATGGGCCTGCGGATCCTGCTGATCGTGATCGTGGCGGTGGCGCTGCGCGCGGCGGTACGGCGGGCGATCACCCAGCTGATCGAACGGATGGGCCGCACCGCGCAGGCCGTGGACGGCACCGCGTTGGGCGGGCTGCTGGTCAACGCCGAGCGGCGGCGGCAGCGCTCGGCGGCCATCGGCTCGGTACTGCGCTCGGTGGCGAGCTTCCTCATCCTCGGCACGGCCGCGCTGATGGTGCTGTCCACCTTCGAGATCAACCTGGCGCCGCTGCTGGCGTCGGCCGGTGTCGCGGGTGTGGCGATCGGTTTCGGCGCGCGCAACCTGGTCACGGACTTCCTGTCCGGCGTGTTCATGATCCTGGAGGACCAGTACGGCGTCGGTGACGTGATCGACGCGGGCGTGGCCACCGGCGAGGTGATCGAGGTCGGGCTGCGGGTGACCAAGCTGCGCGGCGACAGCGGGGAGATCTGGTACGTCCGCAACGGCGAGGTCAAGCGGATCGGCAACCTGTCGCAGGGCTGGGCGACGGCCGGGGTGGACGTGACCGTGCGGGCGGCCGAGGACCTGGACCGGGTCAAGGCCACGCTGGACGAGGTCGCCCAGAAGATGACCAGGGAGGAGCCCTGGAACGAGCTGCTGTGGAGCCCGGTGGAGGTGCTCGGCCTGGACTCGGTGCTGATCGACTCCATGGTGGTCCGGGTCTCGGCGAAGACCATGCCGGGCAAGTCGGTGACGGTGGAGCGGGAGCTGCGCTGGCGGATCAAGCGGGCGTTCGACGCGGCGAGCATCCGGATCGTGGGCGGCGCGACGGCGGTCGAGGACGCCGAGGACACCCCGGACCCGACGGCGACGGTGGCGGCCCCGTCGGTGTACTCCAACGCGGACTCGCCGCAGTCGGCGGCGGCGAGCCCGATCGTCACCCAGCGGCCGGCACCGCCGGCGAAGTAGCCGTACGGCTTCCCTGGGGAGCCGGACCCCGGACCCTCCGGCCCGTGGGCAACGACAACGTTGCCCACGGGCCGCTGTCTGTTGACGCCTATTGACGCCCCCTTCGTCCTCGGCTTACGTTCCTCCCACCCGAACAGGAAGCTTTCCTAACAGTGATCTCCGGGCGCCCGTCGATCACGACTGGACGCCGCGCCCGGCGCACTGAAAAGCTGGGTGGCCGGAAAGGCAGGTGTGGACCCCCATGGCAGGAACCGCCGGTACGCCGGGCACCCCGCGCGTCCTGCGCGCCATGAACGACCGCGCCGCCCTGGACCTGCTGCTGGCGCACGGCCCGCTCTCGCGCACCCGGATCGGCAAGCTCACCGGCCTGTCCAAGCCCACCGCCTCCCAGCTGCTGGCCCGCCTGGAGGCGGCCGGACTGGTCCGGGTCACCGGCACCAGCGAGGGCCGGCCGGGCCCGGGCGCCCAGCTGTACGCGATCGATCCGGCCGTGGCGTACGCCGCCGGCATCGACGTCACCCCGCACCGCGTCCGGGCCGCCGTCGCCGACATCACCGGCCGCACGGTCGGCGAGTTCGAGCTGCCCACTCCCGGCCGGCGGCCCGCCCAGCCGGTCGTACGGCAGGTGACCGACGCCCTCGACGGCGCGGTCAAGGCCGCCGGGCTCACCCGGTCCGACGTGCACCGGCTGGTCATCGGCACCCCCGGCGCCTTCGACCCGGGCACCGGGCGGCTGCGGTACGCCTCCCACCTGCCCGGCTGGCACTCCCCCACGCTGCTCGACGACCTCGCGGCGGCGCTGCCGATGCCGGTGGAGTACGAGAACGACGTCAACCTCGCCGCCGTGGCCGAACAGCGGCTCGGCGCGGCCCGCGGCCACGAGGACTTCGTGCTGCTGTGGAACCAGGAGGGCCTGGGCGCCGCCCTGGTGCTGGGCGGCCGGCTGCACCGGGGCTGGACCGGCGGCGCCGGCGAGGTCGGATTCCTGCCGGTACCGGGCGCTCCGCTGGTACGCAAGGTCACCCGGGCGGGCAGCGGCGGCTACCAGGAACTGGCCGGCTCCCAGGCGCTGCCGGGGCTGGCCCGGGAACTGGGCATATCCCCGGTGCCCTCGGGCCCGTACACCGAGGCCGCCACCCGGCTCGTGGCCCGCGCCGCCGACCACGAGAGCGGCCCCCACCGGGAGCTGCTGCGGACCTACGCCACCCGGCTGGCCACCGGTCTCGCCTCGCTCGTCTCCGTCCTCGACCCCGAACTCGTCGTCCTCGGCGGCTCCGCGCTGACGGCCGGCGGCGAGGTGCTGCGGGCCCTCGTCCAGGCCGAGCTGGAGGAGCTGGCCGCCGCCCGGCCCCGGCTCGTCGTCGGCGAGGTCCGCGAACACCCCGTACTGCGCGGCGCGCTGGAGTCCGCGCTCGCCGCCACCCGCGACGAGGTCTTCGACACCTCGCGCTGAGCGCCCCGGCCTTCCCCTCTCTTCCCCGACCGGCCCCTTGGGAGACCCCGTCATGCCCATACCCCTACCCAGAGCCGCCCGAAAAGCGGCTTTCGCCCTGTCCGTCCCCATGATGCTGCTCACCGCCGCGTGTACCGGACAGTCCGTCGGCAGCGCCACCGACGACCCCTCGCGGGAGGCCACGATCACCTTCTGGCACGCCTGGAGCGCGCCGAACGAGGTGCGGGCCGTGGAGTCGCTGGTCGCCGGGTTCGAGCGGGCGCACCCCAACCTCCATGTGAAGGTCGTCGGGAACATGACCGACGACAAGATCAACCAGGCACTGCGGGCGGGCGGCGACCGGGCCCCGGACGTGATCTCCTCGTTCACCACCAACAACGTGGGCAGGTTCTGCTCCTCGGGCGCGCTGGTGGACCTGAACCCCTTCTTCGCCAAGTCCGGGATCGACCCGGAGAAGACGTTCCCGAAGCCCATGGCGGAGTACACCGCGTTCGAGGGCGAGCGCTGCGCGGTCCCGCTGCTCGGCGACGCGTACGGGCTGTACTACAACAAGACGGCGTTCGAGAAGGCGGGCATCGCGCGCCCGCCGAGGACCTGGTCCGAGTTCCTCGCCGACGCGAAGAAGCTGACGATCCGCCGGGGAGACGGCTACCGGCAGCTCGGGTTCATGCCGGACTACCACGGCTGGGAGTCCACCACCGAGCACTACCTCGGCCAGTTCTCGCCGACGTACTTCGGCAAGGACGGCACGTCCCGCGTCGCGCGGGACCCCGCCTTCGCCGAGGCGTTCACCCTGCAGAAGAAGCTGGTGGACGAACTCGGCGGATTCCGCAGGCTGGAGCGGTACCGCGCCACCCTCGGCGACGAGTGGGGCCCCAAGCACCCCTTCCACACCGGCCAGGTCGCCATGCAGATGGACGGCGAGTGGCGGCTCGGGATGGCCGAGGAGGCGAAGCCGGACTTCGAGATCGGTGTGGCGCCGCTGCCCGTCCCGGACGACCGGGCCGGCCAGTACGGCAAGGGCTATCTCACCGGCACCATCGCGGGCATCGCCGCCACCAGCCACAAGCAGAACGCGGCCTGGGAGTTCGTCAAGTACGTCGGCACGGACACGGACGCGGTGACCGGCTTCGCCAACGCCATCCACAACGTGCCCTCCACGCTCGCCGCGCTGAAGTCGCCGAAGCTGGAGTACGACCCCCGGTTCAAGACGTTCCTGGACATCGCCGCCCACCCGGACTCCACCTCGGCGCCCGCCTCCGTCAACGGCGGCGTCTACCTGGTGACGATCCAGCAGTTCGGCTACGACTACGAGAGCGGCAAGGTCACCGACCTGAAGGCCGGGCTGGAGAAGACGGCCGCGCAGATCGACACCGACCTCGTGCAGGCGCGGCCGTGAGCGCCGGCACCCTGGCGGCCAAGCGCCGCCGCGCGGCCCTGCGCACGCTCGCCTTCATGGCGCCCTGGCTCGTCGGCTTCGCGGTCTTCTTCGTCTACCCGCTGGTCTCGACCGTCTACTTCTCCTTCATGCACTACGACGGCTTCCGGCCGCCGGAGTGGACCGGCGCCAGGAACTGGGTCTACGTCTTCGAGCACTACCCGCTGTTCTGGCCCGCGCTGCGCAACACGCTGTGGCTGGTCGTGATCATGGTGAGCCTGCGCGTGGTCTTCGGGCTGGGCATCGGGCTGCTCATCACCAGGATCAAGACGGGGACGGGCGTCTTCCGCACGCTGTTCTACCTGCCCTACCTCGCTCCGCCGGTCGCGGCCACCATGGCCTTCGCGTTCCTGCTCAACCCCGGCACCGGCCCGGTGAACTCCCTGCTGGAGAAGGCCGGCCTGCCCGCGCCGGGCTGGTTCGGCGACCCGGCCTGGTCCAAGCCGGCGCTGACGCTGCTGGCGCTGTGGGGCATCGGCGACCTGATGGTGATCTTCATGGCCGCGCTGCTCGACGTGCCGGCCGAGCAGTACGAGGCGGCCCAGCTGGACGGCGCCTCGGCCTGGCAGCGGTTCCGGTACGTGACGCTGCCGAACATCTCGCCCATCGTGCTGTTCGCGGTGGTCACGGGCGTGATCCAGACCATGCAGTACTACACCCAGCCGCTGGTCGCCGGAAAGGTCGCCTCCGGGGTGATCCAGGGCGCCGGCACCCAGTTCGAGCCCGGCTACCCCGACAAGTCGACGCTCACCCTTCCCCAGCTCGTCTACAACCTCGGCTTCCAGCGCTTCGACTACGGCTCGGCGTGCGTGGTGGCGCTGGTGCTGTTCGCCCTGTCGACGGCGTTCACCGCGCTGCTGATGCGGCGCCGCGGCGGCCTGATCCAGGCAGGTGACTGACGTATGACCCGCCGCAAGGCACATCTGGAGTGGATAGCGGTCCACTCCCTGGGCGTGGCGACCGCGCTGTTCTTCGTCCTCCCGTTCGTCTTCGTGGTCCTGACCTCGCTGATGAGCGACAGCCAGGCACTCGGCCGGGACCTGGTCCCGCACACCTGGGAGTGGGGCAACTACCGCAAGGTGTTCCACACTCCCGGCTTCCTCACCTGGTGGCGCAACACGCTGCTCTACGCCGGTCTGGGCACCGTCCTCACCGTGGTGTCCTCGCTGCCGGTGGCGTACGCGCTCGCCAAGTTCCGCTTCCGGGGCCGCAGGCTGTCGCTGATGCTGGTGGTGTCGATGATGATGCTGCCGCCCCAGGTGGTCGTCATCCCGATGTACCTGTTCTGGGCCAGGCAGCTGGGCCTGTCCGGCACGCTGTGGCCGCTGATCCTTCCGATGGCCTGCGGGGACGCGTTCTCCATCTTCCTGCTGCGCCAGTTCCTGACGACGATCCCGAACGAGTACCTGGACGCGGCCAAGGTCGACGGCTGCGGCGAACTGCGCACGCTGCTGCGCGTGGTGCTGCCCATGGCCAGGCCGGGCATCGCGGCGGTGGCCCTCTTCCAGTTCTTCTACGCCTGGAACGACTACTTCGGCCCGCAGATCTACGCGTCCGAGAACCCCGGCGCCTGGACCCTGTCCTATGGACTGGAGTCCTTCAAGGGCGCCCACCACACCGACTGGAACCTCACCATGGCCGCGACCGTGCTGGTCATGGCCCCCGTCATCCTCGTGTTCTTCTTCGCCCAGAAGGCGTTCGTCGAGGGCGTGACGCTCACCGGAGTAAAGGGTTGATCTGACTGTGAAACTCACCGTGATCGGCGGCGGCTCGACCTACACCCCCGAACTCGTCGACGGCTTCGCCCGGCTGCGCGACACCCTGCCCGTCGAGGAACTGGTGCTGGTCGATCCGGCCGCGGACCGGCTGGAGCTGGTCGGCGGGCTGGCCCGGCGGATCTTCGCCCGGCAGGGCCACGGCGGCCGGATCGTCACCACCTCCGACCTGGACGCCGGGATCGACGGCGCCGACGCCGTCCTGCTCCAGCTGCGCGTCGGCGGCCAGGCGGCCCGCGAGAAGGACGAGACCTGGCCGCTGGAGTGCGGCTGCGTCGGCCAGGAGACCACCGGCGCGGGCGGCCTGGCCAAGGCCCTGCGCACGGTCCCGGTCGTCCTCGACATCGCCGAACGGGTCCGCCGGGCCAACCCTCGCGCCTGGATCATCGACTTCACCAACCCGGTCGGCATCGTCACCCGGGCCCTGCTCCGGGCCGGGCACCGGGCGGTCGGCCTGTGCAACGTGGCGATCGGCTTCCAGCGCAAGTTCGCCGCGCTGCTGGACACGACCCCGGCCGAGGTGCACCTGGCCCATGTGGGCCTGAACCACCTCACCTGGGAAACGGGTGTGCGACGGGGCGGACCGGACGGCGAGGACGTCCTGCCCCGGCTGCTCGCCGAGCACGGCGAGGCCATCGCCGCCGACGTCCGCCTGCCCCGCCCTCTGCTGGACCGCCTCGGCGTGGTCCCCTCCTACTACCTGCGCTACTACTACGCCCACGACGAGGTCGTCCGCGAACTGCGCACCAAACCGTCCCGGGCCGCGGAAGTGGCGGCCATGGAACGGGAGTTGCTGACGATGTACGGCGACCCGGCGCTGGACGAGAAACCGGCGCTGCTCGCCCGGCGCGGCGGCGCCTTCTACTCGGAGGCGGCCGTGGACCTCGCGGCGGCCCTGCTGGGCGGGACAGGCAGCCCGTACCAGGTGGTGAACACGCTCAACCGGGGCACGCTGCCGTTCCTGCCGGACGACGCCGTGATCGAGGTGCAGGCCGCGGTCGGCCCGGCGGGCCCGGTGCCGCTGCCCGTCGAGGCGCTCGACCCGCTGTTCTCCGGCCTGATCGCGAACGTGACGGCGTACGAGGACCTGGCCCTGGACGCGGCGCTGCGCGGCGGCCGGGACCGGGTCTTCCGCGCGCTGCTGGCGCACCCGCTGATCGGGCAGCACGAGTACGCCGACGCCCTCACCGACCGGCTGGTCGCGCACAACCGGGAGCACCTGGCGTGGGCCTGACCTCGACCGTGCTCGCCATCGACGCGGGCAACAGCAAGACCGACGTGGCCGTGGTCGGCGCCGGCGGCGAGGTGCTGGCCACGGCCCGCGGCGGCGGCTTCCGCCCGCCCGCGGTGGGCGTGGACGCGGCGGTGGACGCGCTGGCCGGGCCGGTCGCGCGCGCCTTCGCGCAGGCCGGTGTCGCGTCCGTCTCGCATGTGTCGGCGTGTCTGGCCAACGCCGATCTGCCGGTGGAGGAGGAGCGGCTGGCGCGCGCGCTGCACGCGCGCGCCTGGGGCGCGTCGGTGGAGGTGCGCAACGACACCTTCGCGATCCTGCGGGCGGGCGTCGCCGAGCCGCGCGGGGTGGCGGTGGTCTGCGGGGCGGGCATCAACTGCGTGGGCATGCGCCCCGACGGGCGCACCGCCCGGTTCCCGGCCATCGGCCGGATCTCCGGTGACTGGGGCGGCGGCTGGGGCCTGGCGGAGGAGGCGTTGTGGCACGCGGCCCGCGCGGAGGACGGCCGCGGCGAGCCGACCGCGCTCGCGCGCACCCTGCCCGCGCACTTCGGCCTGCCGACCATGTACGCGCTCATCGAGGCCCTGCACCTGGAGCACATCGCCCCGAAGCGGCGGCACGAGCTGGCGCCGGTGCTGTTCGCCACGGCGGCGGACGGCGACCGGGTGGCCGGCGCGCTGGTCACCCGGCTCGCGGAGGAGGTCACGGTGATGGTCACGGTGGCGCTGTCCCGGCTGGACCTGCTGGACGAGGAGACGCCGGTCCTGCTCGGCGGCAGCGTCCTCACCGCCGGCCACCGCCGGCTGGACGACGCCGTACGCGCCCTGCTGGCCGCGCGCGCTCCCAAGGCCGACGTCCGGGTGGTCACGGCCCGCCCGGTCCTGGGCGCGGTCCTGCTGGGCCTGGACCACCTGGGCGCGGGAGCGGAGGCGGGCGGACGGGCGCGCGCGTTCTGGGAGACGCACCGCTCCTGACCCCTCCCGCCGGAGGAACCGATTCACCGTCACCGTCGTGTTCCTTACCGGGGGGTGGTGCGTCCGCCGGCTCGCGCCCCCGGGCCACCGCGATCCGATCAAGATCCAGTGAAGCCCGGTGCGCGGGGGAGCGCGGACGGCGATACTGGGCGGCGAACGGATGACCATGGGGGAGGTCGAGTGACACACCCGCCGAAGAGCAGCACGGCGCCACCACCGGCCGCTGCCACCGGTGTTCCCGGCATCCCCGCCCGGTCCCGGCCGGGACCCGCGCCCACCGCCGCCCCGCCTCCGCCGACCGCGCGGCGCACCGCCTTCGCCGAGGGCGTCGAGCGGGTGCGGGCCGCCGCGACCACCGAGCCGGGCCGGCTGCGGATCATCGGTGCCGTGCTGGCCCTCGTGATCCTCGCGTTCGGCGCGGTCACCGCCTGGCAGACGAGTGCCCGCGCGGCCGCCGCCGACGACGTGCTGCGCCGCAGCCAGCCGCTCAGCTTCGGCGCGGCCGGCATCTACCGCTCGCTGGCCGACGCCAACACCGCGGCCTCCAGCGGCTTCCTGGCCGGCGGCCAGGAGAACCCCGAGTCCCGCAACCAGTACGAGAAGGACATCCGGGAGGCCGCCGCCGGGCTCGTCACCGCCGCCGCCGACGCCGAACCGGGCTCGGCCGCCGAGACGACCGTCACCAGGCTGAACCGGCTGCTGCCCGAGTACAAGGGCCTCGTCGAGCGGGCCCGGACGTACAACCGGCAGGGCTATCCGGTGGGCGGCGCCTATCTGCGCTACGCCAACGAGAAGATGCAGAAGCAGATGCTCCCGGCGGCCGAGGCGCTCTACACCACGGAGAACCGGCGGCTCGACGCCGACTACGGCGACGCGACGCCGTACCCGTGGGCGGCGATCGCGCTCGGCGTGCTCGCCCTGGCCGCGCTCGGCCGGGCCCAGCACCGCGTGTACCGGCGCACCAACCGCGTCCTCAACCGCGGCCTGGTCGCCGCCACCGCCGCGACCACGGCGGCGCTGCTGTGGCTGGTCGTGGGCCACGCGGTGGCCCGCTCGGGGCTCGACGGCTCCTACGAGCACGGCATCCGGTCGCTCAACGTGCTGCACGACGCCCGGATCGCCGCCTTGAAGGCGCGCGGCAACGAGAACCTGAGCCTGGTGGCGCGCGGCGCGGAGACCGTCACCGTGGCCGGGCAGACGTACGACGCCTACTACTACGACTTCGACAAGGACATGGCGGTGCTCGGCAAGGCGCTGACCGAGGCGGCACGGCTCGCCGACGACCCGGAGGGCACCGCCCCGGTCCGGGCCGCGCAGGGCGACACGGCGGTCTGGCAGCGGCGCCACGCCGCGGCCCGCACCGAGGACGAGAACGGCAACTACCAGCAGGCGCTGGACAAGGTGATCGGCGCGAAGGACGCGACGGCCGCGTGCTTCGACGGCGTCGACCGCTCCCTGGAGCGGGCCATCGCGCACGAGCGGGCCGAGTTCGGGCGGGCCGCCGACGACGGACGGGACGCGCTGGCCTGGCTGCCGGGCGGCGCCGCCGCCCTGACGGTGCTGGGCGCGGCGGGCGCCGTCGCCGGCATAGGCCGCAGGCTTTCGGAGTACCGGTGACAGGGGGCGGGGCGATGGACGCGAACCGGGCGCGGGCCTCGCTGCGGGGCTGGGGCGGGGTCGCCACGATGGCGGTGCTGTGCGCGCTGGCGCTGGCGTTCGCGCTGCTGCTGCCGTGCACCCAGCGGGCGCCGGGCGAGCCGCACCGGGCGGGGCAGAAGGTCGCCGCCGGGGCGCAGGCCCGGGCCGACGACTGCGTGGACGCCGAGGCGCACGAGCGGACGCTCGCCCCCTCCGGCGCGGACGGCCCGGCGATCGACGCGATCCGGGCCCGTACGGGCGCCAAGCGCAAGCTGGTCGTCGGCGTGGACCAGAACAGCTACCGCTGGGGCTACCGCAACCCGAACACCGAGGGCGCCCGGCTGGAGGGCTTCGACATCGACCTCGTGCACCGCATCGCCGAGGACGTCCTCGGCGACCGGGACGCGGTGCAGTTCAAGGCGATCCCGACCAGCCAGCGCATCCCGGCGATCCAGGACGGCCGCGTGGACATGGTCGTCCGCACGATGACGATCACCTGTGCCCGGCTGCGCCAGGTCGCCTTCTCCGCGCCCTACTTCCGCACCGGCCAGCAGGTCCTCGCGCCCAAGTCCTCGACGGTCACCGGCTACGACGGCTCCCTGGCGCACAAGAGGATATGCACGGCGGCCGGTTCGACCGCGCACGCCAAGCTGGACGCCGACCGGAAGGCGGGCCGGCTGCCGGCCTCCGCCGACATCTCCGCCACCGTCCCCAGCCAGCTGGACTGCCTGGTCCGGCTGCAACTCGGCGAGGCGGACGCGGTGGTGACCGACGGCGCGCTCGCCGCGAGCCAGGCCGCCCAGGACCCGACCGTCGAACTCAAGGGTGCGGCGTTCACGACCGAGTACTACGGCGTGGCGATGAAGAAGGACGCCGACGATCTGGTACGCCGGGTCAACCGCGTTCTGGTGGGCTATCGCGCGAACGGCTGGCAGCAGTCGTACGACGACTGGCTGTCGGCGACACTGGGCAGGGACCCGGCCGCGTCGAAGCCGCCCGCGCCGCGCTACCTGCGCGGCAGTTGAGCCGCACCGACCGGAACAGCACTCGAGCGAGAGGTGATCGATGGGCGTCACGGACCCCGCCGGGCCGGTGATGGACCGGGACGAGGCGGACCGTGCGCTGGCGCGGCTCGGCCAGGAGCACGAGGCGATCGAGACCTCCCTGCTCGCCCTCCAGGACCACGCGGGCCGCAGACTCCTCGAAGGCGCCGGGCTGACCGGCGTCACCCGGGAACGCTGGCAGGCCGCGGAGGCGCGGATCACCCTGCTGTGGTCGTACTTCGACGCCTACACCGCCGCGCTGCGGGGCGCCCGTGAGATCCGGGCCCGGCGCCGCTGGTCCAGCCGCGAGGACCTGGCGGAGCTGACCGGGCTGCTGCGCGGGGAGTCGGTGACCGTCCCGGGCGGCGCAAGCGGCCGGCTCAGCGAGACGTTCACGCTGTCGGCGCTGGTGGAGCGGATGAACGAGCTGTACGCCACGAGCCTGGACGTGATCGTCGCCGCCGACGCGGTGTGGTCGGCGCTGCCCGCGCGGATCGACCTGCTCGCCGCGGAACTCCAGCGCACCCGGCAGCTCGCGCACTCCGCCGGGGTGCGCCCGGGCGAGCACCCGGCCGGCGACGACCTGGAGCGGATCACCCGCACCCTGTCCCGGCTGCGCGAGGACGTCGTCGCCGACCCGCTCGCGTTCTGGGTGCCCGCCGACGGCAGTTCCGCACCCGGCGGCGGACGCCCCGACACGACGGTGTACGACCGCGCGGCCCGCGCCCTGGAGGAGGTGCGCCGGGAGATCGAGGCGGTGCTGACGGTGCGCCAGGACGCGGAGGCGCGGCTGCTGCGGCTGCGGGACGTGCTCTCCCGCGCGGACCGTACGCTCGCCGAGGCCCGGACCGCGCGCGGCGAGGTGCTGGCGAAGATCGCCGCCACCGAGGTGCCGGTGGTCAGCGGCCCGCCCACCGCGCTCCAGGAGCAGCTGGCGACCGCCGCCGAGTACCGCAGGCAGGGCCGGTGGCACCGGCTCTCCCCGCTGCTGGAGGCTTTGGAGGTGAAGGCCGAGGAGGAACTGCTGCGCGCCCGCGAGTCGCTGACCGCGGTCACCGCGCCGCTCGCGGTCCGCGCCGAGCTGCGCGGCCGGCTCGACGCCTACAAGGCGAAGGTCGCCCGGCACGGCCTGGCCGAGGACCCGCTGCTGGCGGAGCGCTACGACACGGCCCGCCGCATGCTGTGGAGCGCGCCCTGCGACCTGCGCGTGGCCGAACAGGCCGTACTGCGCTACCAGCGGGCGGTGGCCGAACTGCTCGGCGGCGCGGGCGCGCCCGGGGACCGCGAGGGGGACGCGTCGTGAGCCGGCCGGGGCAGACCTGTCAGCGGCCGGGGTGCGGCGGCGCCTACGAGGACGTCGGCGGCGGCGAACTGTACTGCGACACCTGCGGCCTGGCACCGGTGGTGTCGGCCGGAGGCGCCCCTTCGGCAGGAGGGATGGTGGTCTCACCGGCCACCGGGGTCGCCGGCCGGGCCGCCGGCAGCGGGGGGCCGGGCAGCGCGCGGACGGCGTCGCAGTCGTCGCGCTCGCGCCGCTCGGTGTCCGGGCGGCTGTCCCGTTCGGTGTCGGGGAGGTCCACGGGCCGCTCGGTGTCGGTGCGCGGCTCGGGCTCCTCCTCCGGTGTCTCGGCGCGCGGACGGCTGGGCGCCGGACTGGTGTCCGTGCCGCAGGTGCCGCGGCCCGACCCGCGCGCGATGGTGCTGGAACGCCCGGAGGTGCCCGAGCGCAAGCGGTTCTGCTCCCGGTCGGACTGCGGGGCGCCGGTGGGCCGGGCACGCGGTGACCGGCCGGGCCGCACGGAGGGTTTCTGCACCAAGTGCGGGCACCCGTACTCCTTCGTGCCCAAGCTGCGCGCCGGGGACATCGTGCACGGCCAGTACGAGGTCGCGGGCTGCCTCGCGCACGGCGGACTGGGCTGGATCTACCTCGCCGTGGACCGGGCCGTCTCCGACCGCTGGGTGGTGCTCAAGGGCCTGCTGGACACCGGCGACCAGGACGCGATGGCCGCGGCGATCTCCGAGCGGCGCTTCCTCGCCGAGATCGAGCACGCCAACATCGTGCGGATCTACAACTTCGTGGAGCACCTGGACCAGCGCACCGGCTCCCTCGACGGCTACATCGTCATGGAGTACGTCGGCGGCAAGTCCCTGAAGGAGATCGCCAACGCCCGCCGCGCCCCCGACGGCCGCCGCGACCCGCTGCCGGTGGAACAGGCGTGCGCCTACGGCATCGAGGCCCTGGAGGCGCTCGGCCACCTGCACAGCAGGAACCTGCTGTACTGCGACTTCAAGGTCGACAACGCCATCCAGACCGAGGACCAGCTCAAGCTGATCGACATGGGTGCCGTCCGCCGGATGGACGACGAGGAGTCGGCGATCTACGGCACGGTCGGCTACCAGGCGCCCGAGGTCGCCGAGACCGGCCCGTCGGTGGCCAGCGACCTGTACACGGTGGGCCGCACCCTGGCGGTGCTCGCCTTCGACTTCCAGGGCTACACCACCGTCTACGCCGACCGCCTGCCCGACCCGGACACCCTCGAGGTGTTCCGCCGCTACGAGTCCTTCCACCGGCTCCTGGTGCGCGCCACCGACCCCGACCCGGGCCGCCGGTTCGGCTCGGCCGAGGAGATGGCCGAGCAGCTGACCGGCGTGCTGCGCGAGGTCGTCGCGCTGCAGACCGGACAGCCCCGGCCCGCGCTGTCCACCCTGTTCGGGCCCGAGGTGAGGGTCACGGACACCGAGCTGTTCGCGGCCCTGGACGGCGACGTGTCCCGGCTGGGGGCGCGCCCGGCCCGCGCCGCGCGGGCCACCGCGCCCGTCCCTGCCCCGGCGTCACTCGTCCGGCGCGTGGACACCCGGGCCGCGGCCCTCGCCCTGCCCCTGCCGCTGGTCGACCCCGGCGACCCCGGCGCCGGCTTCCTGGCGGGCCTGCCGGCCTCCGTGCCGGCCGAGCTGATCGGCGCGCTGGCCGCGGCGCCCGCGCAGACCGTGGAGACCCGGCTGCGGCAGATCCGCGCCCGGCTGGAGAACGGCGACCGGCAGGGCGCGCTGACGAGCCTGGCGCAGCTGGAGGAGGAACGGCCCGACGACTGGCGGGTGGTGTGGCACCGGGGCGTGGCCGCGCTGGTCACCGGCGACTTCGAGGGCGCCGCGCCGGCCTTCGACGCGATCTACGACGCCTTTCCCGGCGAGGCCGCGCCCAAGCTGGCCCTCGGCCTGTGCGCCGAGGTGCTCGGCCAGCCGGACAACGCCGCCGAGTACTACCGGCTGGTGTGGACGACCGACCGGAGCTTCGTGAGCGCCGCGTTCGGGCTGGCCCGGGTGCGGCTCGCGGCCGGGGACCGGCAGGGTGCGGTACGGACGCTGGAGTCGGTGCCGGAGTCCTCCATCCACTACACGGCCGCCCGGGTCGCCGCCGTCCGGGCGCGGCTGAGAGGACGCGCGCCGGGCCCGGGTGACATACCGTTCGTGGACGACCTGACGGCCGCCGCCGCGCAGGTCGAGGCGCTCCAGGCCTACGGGCTGGACCCGGCACGGCGTGAACTGCTGTCGGCGGAAGTACTCGGCAGCGCGCTGGACTGGGTACTCTCCGGGGGCCAGGGCGCCGGATCCGCCGCCGCGGGCCGGGTGCTGCTGGGCAGCGGCCTGGACGAGCGGGGACTGCGCTTCGGCCTGGAGCGTGCCTACCGCGCGCTGGCCCGGCTGGCGCCCGGCGGCAAGGAGAGGATCGAGCTGGTGGAACGGGCCAACCGTTACCGCCCCCGGACGTGGGTGTAAGTCGATGTCGCAGATGCCCCGGCAGGCCGCACTGCCGAAGTGCCCGAGCTGCGCGGAGCCGGTGGAGCCGGGTGACCTGTTCTGCGGAGCGTGCGGATACGACCTGTCGGTGGCGCCCGCGCCGCCGCAGGACCATCCGACGCTCCCCCTGACCGGCCCCGCCGCACCGGGCCCCGGAACGGACCGGCCCGCCCCCGCACCGGCGGGCGGAACGCCGCCGCACGGGCAGCCGCCCGAGAACGAACAGCCGGAGACCGGGGTCCGGTTCGACCGGCCGGACGAGCCCGAGGAGTACCCGTTGCAGGCACCGGACCCGAGGCCG
Source organism: Streptomyces sp. SCL15-4 (assembly GCF_033366695.1). NCBI lineage: Bacteria > Bacillati > Actinomycetota > Actinomycetes > Kitasatosporales > Streptomycetaceae > Streptomyces > Streptomyces sp. SCL15-4. The sequence continues at coordinate 5,514,790 of NZ_JAOBTQ010000001.1, read as the reverse complement.
GCCGCCCCCGCCGCTCCCGCACGGCTGTGCGTAGCCTGCCGCACCGGCCGGGTGGACGGCGAGGGCTACTGCGAGAACTGCGGCCACGCCCAGCCCCGCGAACGCGACCACCTGGAGCGGGAGACGGGCCCGGTCGCGGCCGTCAGCGACCGCGGGCTGCGCCACCACCGCAACGAGGACGCCTTCGCCGTCGCCCACACCACGCTGCCGGACGGCACCCCGGCGGCGCTGGCGATCGTCTGCGACGGCGTGTCCTCCGCGACCCGCCCCGACGAGGCCTCCCTGGCCGCCTCACAGGCGGCCAGCGACACGCTGCTGGCCGCGCTGCCGCGCGGCACCCACCCGCAGACGGCGATGCACGAGGCGATCGTCGCCGCCGCGCACGCCGTCAACGCGCTGGCCGGCGAACCCGCCACGGCCCGCGAGCACGCCCCGCACCAGAACGCGCCGGCCTGCACGATCGTCGGCGCGGTGGTCACCTCCGAGCTGCTGGTCGTCGGCTGGGTCGGCGACAGCCGGGTCTACTGGGTGCCCACCGACCGCGCCGCGCCGCCCGCGCGGCTCACCGAGGACGACTCCTGGGCCGCGCAGATGGTCGCCGCCGGACTGATGAGCGAGGCCGAGGCGTACGCCGACGAGCGCGCCCACGCGATCACCGGCTGGCTCGGCGCGGACGCCTACGAACTGGAGCCGCACACCGCCTCCTTCCGCCCGGACCGGCCCGGCGCGGTGGTGGTGTGCACCGACGGACTGTGGAACTACGCCGAGACGGCCCGGGAGATGTCCGAGGTCGTCCCGCCGGACGCGGCAACCCGCCCGCTGCACGGCGCCCAGGTGCTGGTCGGCCACGCACTGGACGGCGGGGGCCACGACAACGTAACAGTGGCGGTACTGCCGTTCCCCGTGCCGCCGCGAGGGGCAGGATCGGCCTGAAGGCCGCGTCCGACGGGACGGCGGCACGGGGAAGCAGGGCGGACCGGAGGGGACCGGTCCGCTCACGGCCGGCGCCTCGCGCGGGCGAGGCGCTTGAGGGGGATGCGTCACAGCATGGCGAATTTCGCGAAGTCGGACGCGCCGCGGTTCTCGGTGGACGTCTACCAGAACGAGTACCTGCCCGAGGGCGGCAGCGAGGTCGACGCCATAGTGACGGTGACCGCGACCGGCGGCGGCGCCGCGACCGCGGCGGTGCGTCCGCCCTCCGCCGCGGTGGCGGTCATGGTCGACTGCTCGGGCTCCATGGACTACCCGCCGGCCAAGATGCGCGGCGCCCGGGAGGCCACGGCCGCCGCCATCGACACCCTGCGCGACGGCACCCGCTTCGCGGTGATCGGCGGCACCCACGTCGCCCGGGAGGTCTATCCGGGCGGCGGGCGGCTCGCGGTCGCCGATGCCACCACCCGCGAGCAGGCCAAGCAGGCGCTGCGCCGGCTGGGCGCGGGCGGCGGCACGGCCATCGGCACCTGGCTGCGGCTCGCCGACCGGCTGCTGTCCTCGGCGGACGTCACGATCCGGCACGGCATCCTGCTCACCGACGGCCGCAACGAACACGAGTCGCCGCAGGACCTGCGGGCCACCCTGGACGCCTGCGCGGGCCGGTTCACCTGTGACGCGCGCGGCGTGGGCACGGACTGGGACGTGAAAGAAGTCACAGGCATCGCCTCGGCGCTGCTCGGCACCGCCGACATCGTCGCCGACCCGGCCCGTCTCGCCGACGACTTCACGCGGATGATGGAGACGGCGATGGACAAGGAGGTCGCCGACGTCGCGCTGCGGGTGTGGACGCCGGTCGGGGCGGCCATCCGGTTCGTCAAGCAAGTCGCGCCCGCCGTCGAGGACTTGACCGGCCGGCGCACCGAGGCCGGGCCGCGCGCCGGGGACTATCCGACCGGCTCCTGGGGCGACGAGTCCCGCGACTACCACCTGTGCGTGACGGTCCCGCCGGCCGGGCTGGGCCGGGAGATGCTGGCCGCCCGGGTCTCCCTGGTGGTCCCGCAACCGGACGGATCGGTACAGAACGCGGGCGCGCAGGGCCTCGTGCGGGCCGTGTGGACCGACGACGTGGCCGCCTCCACCGCCATGAGCCCCCAAGTCGCCCACTACACCGGCCAGGCCGAACTGGCACAAGCCATCCAGCAGGGCATCGATCTGCGCAAAGCGGGCGATTTCGATGGAGCAACGGCCAAACTGGGCCGGGCCGTTCAGCTCGCGAACGCCTCGGGGAACGCGGATACTGCGAAACTGCTTGCGAAGGTGGTGGACGTGGTCGACGCCTCGACAGGTACTGTGCGGTTGAAGACGAGGGTCACGGAGGCCGACGAGATGACTCTGGAGACCCGGTCCACCAAGACTGTTCGTGTAAAGAAGTGACCCCGCCGTCACCGGCGGGCACGAGAACGGACCTTCAGGAGAAGGGGAAGCACCGACATGCCGACCTGCCCGAACGGACACCAGTCGGGTTCCGACGACTGGTGCGAGGTCTGCGGTCACCGCATGGCCGGTGCCGTACCTCCGCCCCCGCCGCCGCCCCCGGGCGCCGGCGGCTACGGCTTCCCGCCGCCCGCGAGCGGCGGCCGGCCCGCCGCGGCCGGCGCCGAAGCGGAGCTGTGCCCGCAGTGCCGTACGCCCCGCGAGGGCGGCGCGCCCTTCTGCGAGGAGTGCCGGTGGAACTTCCTGACCAACACGGCGACCTCGTACACCCCGGCCGCCCCGCGCCCGCCGCAGCCGCGGTTCCAGCCGCCGAGCGCGACGTACGGCGGCGGTGACGGGTACGAGTACCAGGGCTCGCGGCCCTCGCAGGTGAACCGGCCCGCCGAGCCGATCCCGTCCTTCGGCAGCGAGCCGTCGGGCCCGACCCCGTTCGGCGCCGACCGCGCCCCCTCCACCCCGCCGGCACCTCCCGGCCCCGCCGGCGCACCCCCCTTCCCGCCCGGCAACCGCCGCCCGCCCACACCCCCGCAGAACTTCGGACAGGGCCCCGGCGGCCCGAGTGGTCCCGGTGGCCCCGGCGGCGCGTCCGGTCCGGGCGGGTTCCCGGGCCAGGGCCGGCAGGGCATGGGCCAGACCTCCGGCGGTCCCAGGGCCGGTGGCCCGGGAGCCGGTGGGCCCGGTGGCCCGGGTGGTCACGGCGGTCCCGGTGGTCCTGGTGGTCCTGGTGCCGGTCGTCCGGCCGGGCCGCCGTCCGGCTTCGGCGGAGGGCCCGGACAGGGGCCCGGCGCCGGTGGTCCGTCCGGTCCGCCGTCCGGTTTCGGCGGTGGGCCGGGACAGGGTCCCGGGTTCGGTGGTGGTCCGGGGCAGGGCCCCGGCGGTCCGTCCGGTCCGGGTGCGCCCGGTGGTCCCGGCCCGTCCGGCTTCGGTGGCGACCCCTCGCGGCCCGTTCCGCCGCCGCCGGGTCCGACGCCGCCCGCCGGGCCCGGTGGCCCCGGCGGTGCCCCGCAGGCGTTCCAGCAGGCCGGGGCCCCGGCTCCGCCCGCGTTCCCGCGCGGCAACCGCCGGCCCCCGGCCGGCGAGGACGACTGGGTGATCTCCCCTCCGTCGTCCGGCGGCCCGGGCCAGGACCCCGGCGGCCAGGACGGCGGCTACGGCTACCCGCACCCCGGCGCCACCCAGGCACCGCCCGGACCGGGCGGCCCCGGCGGCTTCCCGCAGGCACCCCAGGGCTCGCAGCCGCCCCAGGCCCCGCACCAGCCCCGGAGCACCGGGCCGGCCACCTGGACCGCGACCATCGGTCCGGACCGCGAGTACTTCATGGCGATGATGCAGCGCTCCGGCCCCGAGGCCGCGGGCCTGAACCTGCCCGCGTACTCGCCCGAGCAGCAGCGCACGCTCACCGGCAACCAGCTGACCATCGGCCGCCGCCGGCACTCCACCGGCGACACACCGGACATCGACCTGTCGGTGCCGCCGGAGGACCCGGGCGTCTCGCACCAGCACGCGGTGCTGGTGCAGCAGCCGGACGGCAGCTGGGCGGTCGTCGACCAGAACTCGACCAACGGCACCACGGTCAACATGTCCGAGGAGCCGATCCAGCCGTTCGTGCCGGTCCCGCTCCAGGACGGCGACCGGGTGCACGTCGGCGCCTGGACGACGATCACCGTCCGCCGGGGCTGACCGCGCTCAGGACAGCGGCCAGGCGTACGGCCCCTCCGGGTCGTCCAGCCAGGCCCAGGCGTGCTCGCCGCGGACCGTGACGCCGTAGCGGCCGTGGCCCGGCTCGCCCTCGCGCTCCCACAGCGCGTAGGCGTCCCGGGGGCCGAGAGCGCCACGGGCCAGCGCGAGCAGGAAGCGGAACGGCTCCTGCGCGCGGGCCCGGGCGGGCAGTCCGGCCAGGCTGACGCTCCCGGCCTCCGTCCCGCCCTGGCCGCGCAGCGGGACGAAGAAGACGGCCCCGGGCAGGAAGCGGCCCTCGGCGTGCCCGGCGTCCCGCACGGTCAGCGCCAGCAGACCGGTGGCGAGCGGAGCGAGCACGCGCCCGCCCGGACGGCACTGGGCGAGCCAGGCGCGCGGCACCGTGCACAGCTCGCAGGTGGCGATGATCCGGTCGAAGGGAGCGTGTTCGGGCACGCCGCGCGCGCCGTCGCCGGTGACGACGACGGGCCGGAAGCCGGCCGCCGCGAGGTGCCGCCGGGCCGACTCGGTGATCTCCGGTTCCAGGTCGACCGTGGTCACCAGGTCGTCGGCGCCGAGCCGGCGGGCGAGCAGGGCCGCGTTGTAGCCGGTGCCGGCGCCCACCTCCAGCACCCGGTGACCGTCCTCGACCCGCAGGGCGACCAGCATCCGGGCCATCAGGGAGGGCTGGCTGCTGGAGGAGACCAGCTCGCCGTCGCGCAGCCGGGTGGCCAGCGGCACGTCCGCGTAGGCGCCGCGCACCCAGCGCTCCCGGGCCGCCGGTCCGGGGCTCTCGCCCCAGCGGCGTTCGTAGCCGCGCGGCCCGGGGACGTAGTAGTACGGCACGAACAGGTGCCGGGGCACCGCCGCGAACGCCTCCCGCCACACCGGGTCCCCGGCCCAGGCGCCGTCGGCGTCGATCTCCCGCACCAGTTCGGCCCGCGCCGCGTCGGCGAGAGCCTCGGTCTCGGTGTCGTAGGCGCCCATACGTCCACAGTAGGGGCGGACGGCCCCCGCCCGGAGCGGTCCTAAGTCTTCCGTCCTGGGTCACCGGGTCTGAGACGATGGACGGGTGAATGAGATTCGGCGCGGCACGCTACAGGAGCAGACCTTCTACGAGCAGGTCGGCGGTGAGGAGATCTTCCGCCGGCTCGTCCACCGTTTCTACGAAGGGGTCGCCCAGGACCCGCTTCTGCGGCCGATGTACCCGGAGGAGGACCTGGGCCCGGCCGAGGAGCGGCTGGCCCTGTTCCTGATGCAGTACTGGGGCGGACCCACGACCTACAGCGACAACCGCGGCCACCCCCGGCTGCGCATGCGGCACGCGCCGTTCACCGTGGACCGGGCGGCGCACGACGCCTGGCTGAAGCACATGCGGGCGGCCGTGGACGACCTCGGGCTGTCCGAGGAGCACGAACGCACGCTGTGGAACTACCTGACGTACGCCGCCGCGTCGATGGTGAACACTCCCGACTGACGCCACGGCACGCGAGCCGGGCTCAGCGCACGCTGACCCCGAGGCCCCCGAGCGGGCCCGCCCGCCGTACGGCCACCGAGCCGTACGGCGTACGCAGCCGCAGCCACGCGCCCGAGGAGAACAGCCCGGTGTCGTCGGCTCCGCCGCCGGGCCGCAGGAAGCCCAGGGACTGGGCCGCGTGCACGGCCCGCACCGGCAGCCCGGTGTCCCCGATCCGCCGGGACCAGATGTCCCGCCCGATCCGGTCCAGCTCCGCACGGGTACGGGCCTCGGGCGCCAGTTCCTCGGTGCGGGAGCGGAATTCGGCCACCGCGGCGGCGACGGTGGCGCGCAGCGCGTCCCGCGCGGGCAGCCCCGGTTCGGGCCGCCAGCCGGTGCGCGGGGGCAGCAGCCCGGCCCACGGCGGTCCGGTGACCGCACCCGGCACACCGGCGGTGGCCGCCCGCTCGTCCACCAGCTCCAGGAACTCGCCGGCGGAGACGGTCGTGTCGAGGGTGACGTCGAGCCCGTCCTCGTACGGCTTCGCCAGCCGCACCGCGCGAATGGCCAGCACCTCGAAGGACGGCGGCCGGCCGAAGACGGCCAGCGCGGTGCCGGCCGCCTGGAGGCGCACCGCGGCCCCACGGTCGTAGTGGAGCAGCCGGGAGAGGAAGGCGGCGAGGTCCGCCGCCTCCGTCTCGTCGGCCAGGTGCAGCACCGTCATGCGGCGACGGCCTCCCCCTCGGACTCCGCCGCGCCCTCGCCGCCGTCCGCGTACTCCTGGAGGAAGTCACGCTCCTCCGCGGTGATCCGCCGCGGGCGCTGGGCGGCGAAGTCGAACGGGACGATGACCGTCGACGCCCGGGCGTAGACGAGATCGCCGTCCTTCACCTCGTAGGCGAGGGTGAAGGAGGCGGCCCTGATCTCGCTGACCCACAGCTCGATGGTCACCGGCTCGTGCCGGTGCAGGAGCTGCCGCTTGTAGTCGATCTCGTGGCGCGCCACCACGGACCCCTGCTTGAAGTCCTTGTCCGGGCGGAACAGGAAGTCGATCCGGGCCTCCTCCAGATAGCGGAGGAACACCACGTTGTTGACGTGGCCGTACGCGTCCATGTCCGCCCAGCGCAGCGGGCAGCGGTAGATGTGGCGCAAGACCGATCAGCCCCGGGTCAGCTTCTTGTAGGTGGCCCGGTGCGGACGCGCCGCGTCCGCACCCAGCCGCTCGATCTTGTTCTTCTCGTACGACTCGAAGTTGCCCTCGAACCAGAACCAGTTCGACTCACCCTCGTAGGCGAGGATGTGCGTCGCGACGCGGTCGAGGAACCAGCGGTCGTGGGAGACGACGACGGCGCAGCCGGGGAAGTCCAGCAGGGCGTTCTCCAGGCTGGAGAGCGTCTCGACGTCGAGGTCGTTGGTGGGCTCGTCGAGGAGGAGCAGGTTGCCGCCCTGCTTCAGGGTGAGCGCCAGGTTGAGCCGGTTGCGCTCACCGCCGGAGAGGACACCGGCCGGCTTCTGCTGGTCCGGGCCCTTGAAGCCGAACGCGGACACGTACGCCCGGCTCGGCATCTCGACCTGGCCGACGTTGATGTAGTCGAGCCCGTCGGACACGACCTCCCACAGCGTCTTCTTCGGGTCGATGTTCTCGCGGCTCTGGTCGACGTAGGAGATCTTGACGGTGTCGCCGACCTTGATGTCGCCGGAGTCCGGCGTCTCCAGGCCCTGGATCATCTTGAACAGCGTGGTCTTGCCGGCGCCGTTCGGGCCGATGACACCGACGATGCCGTTGCGCGGCAGCGTGAAGGACAGCCCGTCGACGAGGACCTTGTCCCCGAAGGCCTTGTGCAGGTCGTCGACCTCGACCACGACGTTGCCCAGGCGCGGGCCCGGCGGGATCTGGATCTCCTCGAAGTCCAGCTTCCGCATCTTCTCGGCCTCGGCGGCCATCTCCTCGTACCGCGCGAGACGGGCCTTGGACTTGGCCTGGCGTCCCTTGGCGTTGGAGCGGACCCACTCCAGCTCTTCCTTGAGCCGCTTCTGCCGCTTGGCGTCCTTCTGGCCCTCGACCTTCAGACGGGCGGCCTTGGTCTCGAGGTACTTGGAGTAGTTGCCCTCGTAGCCGTGGAGGCGGCCGCGGTCCACCTCGCAGATCCACCCGGCGACGTTGTCCAGGAAGTACCGGTCGTGGGTGACGGCGACGACGGTGCCCGGGTACTTGGCCAGGTGCTGCTCCAGCCAGTTCACCGACTCGGCGTCGAGGTGGTTGGTGGGCTCGTCGAGGAGCAGCAGGTCAGGCTGCTCCAGCAGCAGCTTGCAGAGCGCGACACGGCGCTTCTCACCACCGGAGAGGTTGGTGACGGGCCAGTCGCCGGGCGGGCACCCGAGCGCGTCCATGGCCTGCTCCAGCTGGGCGTCGAGGTCCCAGGCGTTGGCGTGGTCCAGCTCCTCCTGGAGCTTGCCCATCTCGTCGAGCAGCGCGTCGGAGTAGTCGGTCGCCATCAGCTCGGCGATCTCGTTGAACCGGTCGAGCTTGCCCTTGATCCCCGCGACACCCTCCTGGACGTTCTCCAGGACGGTCTTGTCCTCGCTCAGCGGGGGCTCCTGGAGCAGGATGCCGACGCTGTAGCCGGGCGAGAGGAAGGCGTCGCCGTTGGACGGCTGCTCCAGCCCCGCCATGATCTTCAGCACGGTCGACTTACCGGCACCGTTCGGGCCGACGACGCCGATCTTCGCCCCGGGGAGGAAGTTCAGGGTGACGTCATCGAGGATCACCTTGTCGCCGTGCGCCTTGCGCGCCTTGCGCATGGTGTAAATGAACTCAGCCAAGAGAAACCGTCCGGCAGCTTGAAATCTGGCAGTGGGCAGATACACCCCATCTTGCCGTACCGCCACCCCTACGGGGAAACCCGTTCCGTCCGGGGGGCCTGACCTGGGGTTTCACTGTGGCGCGCCGCGTCTCGCCTGTCACTGCCGGTCGCCGTCGGTCAGCTTCGGGCACCCTCGCACGGCCCAGGGACGGCCCAGAGTCGATCACCAGGAACCGGTCATCGGTTGACAGCGGCGCCATCGACAGGCCGTATGAACCTCAAGCCACCGACAGCCAGCCACGACGGCGGACGCGCCGAACGACCAGGCGCGCGTATGTCTCGCTGCACCCCCACCGGCCTCAGCCACGGTGCAGCGCCGTCGACGGGAGCAGCCACGCCGGCCGGGCCGTGGGGACGAGCCGGAGCCAACCGCACCCGAACCCTCAGCTTGGGAAGCTGCGATCACTTGTGGCAAGTTCGGCCGCTGACCTGGGTAAACGGTCGAGCTGCGGCCTCGTCGCAGGCGCCTGCTTTCACCGTGATTCCCCGTGGCTCCCCGCTCGATCTGGTGCGCTTGTGGTGCGGGTGGTGCGAGCCACTGAGATACGACCTCATCTGCCCAGCACTCCTTGGGCTATGGCAATGAAGTGCTGCACCATCTCGGCGTAGCCATCGGCAGCCTCATCCGTCCTGTCAGAGGCGTCGATCGACTCCTGCGACCTATGGTCGGTGATGCGTGACTCGTCCCATAGGCACCCCCTGAAGTTCTCCGCAGCGCCTATGACGCGCCCAGCTGCGGCGATGACCTCTTCGGGGCCCATCAAAGTGATGAGGCTACTGATCTTGATGAGGTCCTGCACTGCCTGGTTGAGAGCGATGAGCTGGTCATGTTGCATGGTTGTCACAGCTTTGGCGGCATCCGTGACCGCTTGTGTGGCTGTGATGAACGATGCATACGCATCACGCCGCTGTTCACGCAGCCAATGTCCGTGCTCTGCAGCGGCTTGGTCCTGGACGGCCTGACGCGTGGCTTCAGCAGTCCTCTCCGCACCGATACGAGCTCCTCGAACAGCTGCTATTCCGCCGGCTACTGCTCCGCCGAGAGCGCCGACCATGCCAGCTATGCCGGCGACGAACGCGGCTACACCTTGATCCATATGGAGGGCATAGCACGTGTCGATGAGCAACGGCTACAGCTCGTTGCCGGCGCTGGACACGGGTTGCTCGGCTTGAGCTGCACAGCCGTAGCGCTCGACGTGAGGCTCGGCGTGCTGGAATCAGATGCGAAGGTGCTGTTGCCTACCGTGTAGTTCTAGCGCGGCACTCAGTGGTGCCTCAGGTACCTGCTGGCCTTTCGACTGCATGTGCTCACCGCGGGTGTGCGTCCGCGGTCTAGGCAGGATCCGGCACTTATCGGTACTGTCCACCTATCGGCGCAGGGGGAGGGGCCTCGGCTGCGGCGACAACAGTGCAGAGGGGGGCGGGCCGGTCGTGCCTAGTCGCTACGAACTCGTGAGCTCGACAGTCGTGGGCGAGCACACATTTGAGTGCTACGACGTAACAGCAGACGATGACGTGATAGACGAAGTCGCACGAATAGTCGCTGAGTTATACGTCGACCCAGACACTCTTATGGATTCGCTACGCCGCGCGAGCGCTGACCTTGACAGTGTTGCTTCATCCGGTGAGCTAGCAAGCCTGATGAGCGAGGTAGCGTCCGCCGTTATTCCACAAATGGATCTGGATGCGGAACGAGTGCATCTCCAGACGCCCCGTAACGAGGTCGCGGAGATCCTTGCCTTTGACGTTCTGCGACAGATTCACAAGTTTCTAATACCGGCTTCCCGTATACGAGAGAAGGAGATATCTCAGGCCCCCACGCGAGGTTTGGATATTTTCGCTCTCTTGATGACGCCGAAGGTTCGAGCCGTCATTTGTGAAGTGAAGGCCTCCTCTTCCTCGGCTAGCCCCCCTGCGGTTGTAGGGGGCGGGGATGATAGCATGCATGCGCAGACTAAAAAGCGCCTCAAAGATCAGAAAGGCTTGCTGGCTGAACTCGCCTGGGCGCACAAACATACGACGGCTAACCTGCGCGGCGAGGTAGCCAGGGCTCTTATCCTACTTTCTCGGAAGGATGCCGAACCGCCTATCGCCGCGCCTGTACTGGTAAGACCAATGGATAAGCATGGGGTAGACGATTTCGGATGCTTCAAGGAAGCTCCCGAAGAGTACGGGCCTGCGCAAGTTCGGTTTTCTATCATACGTATCCCGGGGACCCTCGAAGACTTCGCTGAACGTGTCTATGCGAGGGCGAGGGAAGTGGCATGACGGAATCGATGGCCCTCCAACTGCTCCGGGAGACAGGCGCAGAAACTGCATCCCGGATATCTAAAGCGTCCTACCTCTTGTCTCGCATCGGGCACAGCAACTTGGATCTGCTTGCGGATGCCGAACTTGATTTTGAGTTGGATGTCCTGGCTACGTCGCTAGAAGGAATTGCCGCAGATACGGAAGATCAGAGCGACCAAGCGCTTCTCTACGAGCATGCCTTTCTATGTCGACGCAAGGAGGCGCCGGAACAGCCTGCGGAGAAACTTCGACATTTGGTTCTACTGGCATCTGACGGGATTTTGTCTTTTCGCCGTCCAGAGGTAATGCTCTCTCTGCGGGAGTCTGGGATCCCCACGAGAGAGGAGCTGATCACATCAGCGGATCCCTTGGATGAACAGCTAGAGAAAGATGTACTGCGCGCCTTCCTTCTGCTGGCTCGTAGAGGTAGCGGGTGGGCAGATCTCGACGCGTGTAGGCAAGCTATTTCCAATCTGCGAAACTATCATCAGGAAGGGCAAGAGAGCTTTCTTACTCGCTATAACGATAAGACTGAGGCTGGAGTCAGGCTTATCGCTCGATTCAACCTTGCCAAGGTAGTCGAGATCGCGTCGAGCTATACAGTAAACGGTCAGCCGGTGGACGCCGAAATTCAAATTGACCGGCACGAGCGGAACCTTCGAGATCTATTCAAGATTCGTTCGGATCTGCGATTCGAAGAGCTTTGCCATGCCGTCGTTGCAGCATGCCGGGCCGTTGTTTCGTCAAGTATCTGGAAGAATACGCGGCTGCTTGGTCAGGATTTCAGGGCGTTCGTTGCGGCACTCGCATCCCATCAGAAACACCCGACGCTTGAGCTTTGGCCGAGCCAACGAACTGCCCTGGATCAACATCTGCTCGATCCGGCGAAACGTGCCATCGTAGTGGAGATGCCCACATCGGCCGGCAAGACATTGCTCGCCGAGTTCAGCATCGTTCAAGCGCATGCCTTGAACCGAAGCTCTACAGTGGCTTACATCGTGCCGACCCGCGCCTTAGTCAATCAGATAACTCAGCGGCTGAGGCGCGACTTCAGGCCGCTCAACCTCGTGGTTGAAGCAGCTGCTCCTGTCTTCGAGCTAGATCCCACTGAGGACCAACTCCTTCAGCAGCACATAGACGTGTTGGTGTGCACACCAGAGAAGTTGGATCTTCTAATTAAATCAAGGCACGACGCGGTACATAACCTGTCATTGGCCGTTGTCGATGAGGCGCATAATCTGGCGGACGGGGACCGGGGAGTTCGTATGGAGCTTCTTCTCGGTACTCTAAAGCGGGAACGTCCCGAAACTCGCTTTCTCATGCTCACCCCCTTTGTTCCCAATGCATCTGAATTGGGACGCTGGCTGGGGGATGGAGCCGACGCCACAATTTCGGTTAACTGGCGTCCCAGCGAGCGGGTAGTGACCTGTACGGAGTGGAAGAAGATCCGCAAGGGACCTTACGTCCTAAGTCTGACCACGTTGGAAAGTGCTGACAACGTCGACGTCGCTGCCGGGCACACAGTTGAACTGCTGCGAGTCTCTGGTTCCATTAAGCGCACCAAATCACAAACAAGTGCGCATGTGGCGGTTGAACTCGCGGAGAAAGGCTCGGTACTAGTGCTGGTGCGGGGGCGTAAACCAGCCGAAGATCGGGCGGCTGAGGTGGCTGCACTACGGCACCCGAGGAGAATGTCGCAGTTCGGTGAGGCAGTTCGGAACTACATCGCTCTTGAGTATGGGGAAACACATCCGTTGGTGCGACACGTAGAACGGGGAGTCACGTACCATCATGCGGGTGTTTCTCATGATCTCAGGTTCTTGCTCGAAGGATTGATCGAAAAGGGCGATGTGGACATCGTCTGCGGGACAACTACGCTTGCGCAGGGACTTAATTTTCCTATCAGTAGCGTCATTCTTGAGACAATGTCCAAGTATCAGGGGATCGGAAATGGCACGAAGCCCCTTAGCTACGCCGAGTTCTGGAACATTGCGGGTAGGGCCGGTCGAGCTTTGCAGGACTCGCTGGGTCTGGTGGTTTTCCCAACGCTCTCTAAAGATGACCGAGAGGAAGTGCAACGCTTCCTCCGTAGGCAAGCTGCCGACATCTGCAGCCACCTAATGCAAGCCACGCACGACCTCGCAAATGTTGTGGAGCGTTTCGATCTTTCCTTTGTAAGGCAAAATTCCGCACTGGCTGTATTCCTTCAATACTTGGCCCATGCGGCCCGTGTCGCCGGCGCAGAGGAGTCTGGTCGTGACATCGAGGAACTTCTTAGGTCGAGTCTCGTCTATCATCAGACTCAAGAGTCGGACAGGCAGCTTGCGGATCAACTTATTTCTATTGCCAGAACGTTCATGGCGGAACTTGAGCAATATGATCGCGGATACCTTGCGCTGGCCGACGGTACGGGATTTAGTCTACCTTCCGTGAACTATGCGTTTGCCCGATCTGCTGAATATCCCGAGTTTCGGCGCGAAGGTTTTTGGGACGCCGAGAACCTGTTCGGCCCCGACGCGGAGGGGCTGACGCATGTGATTGAGGTTCTGGCAGACATTCCTGAACTGTCACTTGGTGTGACTGAAGACGCATCCGCACCGTTCAACGCTCGCACTGTGGCGGGCGTGACCCGAGACTGGGTTAATGGGGAATCCTTGCGGACCATCGCAGATAAATGGTTCCGTCACGAGCCCGGCGGTGCAATGGAACGCCTTAGGGCGGCTGGACTTTACGTGCATAGCAGGCTGGTAGGTCAGGTGCCTTGGGGAATGGGTGCACTGCAGAAATTGACTTCAGCGTCGGGCAGTCCGGAAGGCGGTAATGCATACGCTGCAGCCATGGTTTTTTATGGTGTGCCGTCTACTGGGGCAGTAGCGATGCGCATGGGTGGTGTTCCCCGAGCGGCGGCTCATCGAATGGGAATCGAATGGCAAAGATCTGGGCAGATCGGAACGACCTTCAGGGATCTTCGGCAATGGATCGCGAGTCGCACTGAGCAGGAGTGGTCCTCCACCTTGCCCCCTGAGTCTCGGCTCACTGGGAAGCAGTGCAAGGAGCTGTGGCATGAGCTGTCTGGGTATCGGGACTAGAAACGACATAGCCAGCTGTAGTAAGGAGACAACGCCAAGCGCTCAGCGAAGGTCGGCGGAGCGGCTTTGGGCTGGAGCTGCTTTGGCGCGAGTGATCATGGCCCCGTAAGCTTCCGGCGCGTCGGGCAGTCTGTGGACCTGCCCGCTAAAGCACGACGTTGGGGCCATGATCTTCGAGGCTCGCGCCAAAGTGGCTGCCTAAAGCCGTGGAGCCGACCGCCCCAGCCACGACGTACCTTTTCTCTGACGTCAGGTGGCTGATCGCCAAGAGCGCGGCACGGGCGCCGGCCGGGCTGGAGCGGGGCGGAGACAGGAGCGCAGGCCCGGCCGGGGGCCGGGCCGCGCGCGGTGAGCGGAGCGAGCCGCCTTGAACCAGTAGAGAAAGTTGTAACTCACTCTTCTGGGCGGGGCGTGAAGCCGTGCGTGCATGCCGGGAGTTCGGTGCCCTGGCGGTGCGCGAGGGGCAGGAAGAACGCTGGCCGGATCGTCCAGGTGATGCGGGTGCCGGCGTGGGTCAGGGACACCGTGCAGGGCTCGGCCCGCAGCAGGGCTCGTCGGGTGGCGATCCGGCCGTCATACATCCACTCCCACGCTGCGCTGGAGGCGTCCGCGTCCAGTGCCGGGGAGATCGTTTCGAGGGCGACCGCTACCCAACGGTCTGCCTGTGGAGCGGAGTAGGCGTCGAACGATGCCACCAGTGCCGGCGGGCCCTGCTCGGTCAGGCTCTCCGTCCAGCACTCGCACCAGAAACCCCACCGGGGCAGCTTCATCAGCATCGCTGGCCTCCCAGCCGTGCGTCGGCGTATAGCTCCGCGGTGACCGTGTGGCCCTGGTCGGTGTCGTGGACGACGACCCGGTGGGCGAGGGCGCTCACCATGCCCAGGCCCCGGCCGTGCTCGGCCTCGTGGTCCTGGTGCTCGACCTTGGGGGCCGTGGCCGCGCCGCCGTCGTCCGTGACCGAGACCGCGACCACCTGGGCCGAGACCGCGACGGCCAGGTGGAAGCTGCCGGGCTCCCAGCCGCTGGCCGTGTGGCGGATCGCGTTGGTGCTCAGCTCGCTCACGATCAGCTCGGCGTCGTCGGCCAGAGGGGAGTCGCGCAGGATGTCCCGGGTCCAGCGGCGGGCCCGGCTCACTTCTTCCGGGAATCCTGGGCAACTCAGCTCCCAGACCCGGGCCGTACTCGTATACTCGTGCATACAAGTTCCTTCGTGCTGGTAGGCCGCCATGTGCAGCGGGTTCGGGCTAGACGAGTTTCACGCCGTCGTGGGCGCGAACGGCCGGCGGGGTCGCCGCGTCGAGTGCGTCGAGCACGCGTATCGCGTACGCCTCGTCGGCAAGCTCGGTGACCTCTTCGCGGGTGGCCCAGCGCAGTGCGCGGGTCTCGTCACCGGTGGTGGGCACACCGTTGGCGGCTTCACAGCGGAAGACCAGCGAGACGATCAGGCCCTTCATGTTCTTGTAGACGCCGGTCAGGGTCGCGGGAAGCGCGATCTTGATGCCGGTCTCTTCGAGGACTTCGCGCTGGAGGGCTTCCGG
Organism: Streptomyces sp. SCL15-4; assembly: GCF_033366695.1. NCBI lineage: Bacteria > Bacillati > Actinomycetota > Actinomycetes > Kitasatosporales > Streptomycetaceae > Streptomyces > Streptomyces sp. SCL15-4. The sequence continues at coordinate 5,499,450 of NZ_JAOBTQ010000001.1, read as the reverse complement.
GATGGTCTCCTCGCGTTCGAGGACACCGCCCGGCGGCTCCCAGTGACCGTTGTCCCGGCGCTGGATCAGGAGGGCCCGGCCCTGGTCGTCCACGACGACCCCGGCGACGCTCACGGAGTGCGGGCGTTCAGTGCTCACGTTCCTCGGCCCTCTCGGATGGCTAGGCTCTCCACCGTAGCAACAGCACTCGCCCACTCGTCTAGATACCTAAAGGAGTATTCACGTGAGCCCTCTTTCTTCGGGCCTCCTCGGTGATCTCGACCCCACGAGCGATCGTGCGGTCTTTAGGCAGATCGCCGACCAGCTGCGCGAGGCCATCGACCGTGGGCGATTCCGCGAGGGCGAAAAGCTGCCCTCCGAAGCCGACCTCGTGGACCACTTCGGGGTGTCCCGGATGACGGTCCGCAACGCCTTCTCCATCCTCCAGGGCGAGGGCCTGGTGCACGCCGAGCACGGCAGGGGCGTCTTCGTGCGACCGCGACCGCCCGTGCGGCGGCTCGCCTCGGACCGCTTCGCCCGGCGGCACAGGGAGCAGGGCAAGTCCGCGTTCATCGTGGAAGCCGACGCGGCCGGCGGCCACCCCCAGGTCGACAGCCTGGAGGTCAAGGAGGAGAAGGCCAGCCAGGACATCTCCACCCGGCTCGGCTCCGTGCGGCGCGTGCTGGCCCGTCGGCGCCGGTACCTGCTCGACGGGCGGCCGGTCGAGTTCGCCACCTCCTACCTCCCGCTCGACATCGCCCGCGGGACCCCCATCGCCGAACCCAACCCCGGCCCCGGCGGCATCTACGCCCGCCTGGAAGAGCTGGGCCACCGCCTCGACCACTTCGACGAGGAGATCCGTGCCCGGATGCCCTCGCCCGCCGAGGTGAAGACGCTGCGACTCGCGGCTGGCGTCCCGGTCATCCACCTCATCCGAACCGCCTTCGACACCGAGGGTCGGGCCGTGGAGGTCTGCGACACGGTGATGGCGGCGGACGCCTACGTCCTCTCGTACCAGCTTCCGGCGACCTGATCGTCACGATTTGCGGTGGTGCGCGGGGACGTTCTCCCGAACTCGTACACCCCAACACGCTTACTCGTATAGACGAGTGGGCGAGTTGTGTGGCAAGGTGATTCCGCGATCCCGATCAAGGGGTTCGCAGGACCCATCTTGTATAGACGAGTAGATAGGAGTGTGTCTTGCGCACCATCCGCGTGGAGACCTCTGGCGCCACGATCCTTCTCACCGAGGCCCCCGAACCGAAGGTCCGCGACCGGCAGACCGGCGAGATCGCCAAGGACGCCAACAGCGGTGAGGCGCTGATGACCATCGGCGTCGTCTACATCGAGGACGGCGAGTCCTCGCTGATCAAGGTCACCGTTCCGGAGGGTGGCATCTCCGAGGGGCTGACCCTTGGGGCGCCGGTCTCGCTGCCGGGCCTGGTCGCCCGGCCGTGGGAGTCCGTCTTCAACGGTCAGCAGCGCCACGGCATCGCCTACCGCGCCGCCGCCGTCACCCCCGCCGTCTTCCCGGCCGCCACCGGGGCCGCTGCCTGATGTCCGACCTGACGACGCTTCTGGAAGTGGGTGGTCCTGTCGCTGCGCTCGGCGGCGGGGCCGCCTACGCCCGGGCCAAGCACCCGGCGGCGTACTGGTCCACGGTCGGCCTCCCGGTGTCCACGGTCCGGCTGCTCAGCACGTACGGCTCGGTGATGGAGGCGTGCGGCCTCACCGTGGCGCCGTCCCGGCTCCGGGTGCTCGCCGCCAAGGCGATGACCCGGCGTGAGGTGCGGCCCGTACCGCCTCGCCGGGGCCTGCTCCGGCCCACCACGACCGGGCTGCGGATACGCCTCCGCCTGGCCCCTGGCCAGGAACCCGCCGACTTCGCCGCCTCGGCCGAACGGCTGCGGCACGCCTGGGGCGTCCACGCCGTCTACGTCACCCCGGTCAAGCCGGGTGTCATCGAGCTGCGGCTCGTCGGCTACGACGTCTTACGGCGGGTCCGCATGCCGCGCAAGGTCCCGGGCGGCTTCCTCCAGGTGCCGGTTGCCCTGCGCGAGGACGCAACACCGTTCGTACGCGACTACCGCACCATCCCCCACCAGCTCACCCTCGGCGCCACCCTGTCCGGCAAGTCCATGTACCTGCGCCACCTCCTCGCCGGCCTCGCCCCTCAGCCGGTCGCCCTGGTCGGCATCGATTGCAAGCGGGGCGTCGAACTGGCCCCCTTCGCACCCCGGCTCTCCGCGCTGGCCACCGACCCGGAGCAGGCGGCCGAACTGCTGCCCGTCCTGGTCAAGGAAATGGAGGACCGATACGACCTGATCAAGACCCGGCAGGGCATCGCCCCCGGCACCCCGGACGAGGAGATCACCTCCGACATCTGGGGACTGCCCGAGCACGAGCGACCCGTGCCCGTCGTGCTGTTCGTGGACGAGGTGGCCGAACTCTTCCTGGTCGCCACGAAGAAGGACGAGGAACGCCGGGACGAGATGGTCACCCAGCTCATCCGGCTCGCCCAGCTCGGCCGCGCGGCCGGCATGTACCTGGAGGTCTGCGGGCAGCGCTTTGGCGCCGAACTCGGCAAGGGCGCCACCATGCTCCGCGCCCAGCTCACCGGCCGCGTCTGCCACCGCGTCAACGACGAAGCCTCCGCCAAGATGGCCCTCGGCGACATCGCCCCCGAGGCGGTCATGGCCGCCTGCTCCATCGCCCCTGAACGGCCCGGCCTGGCCGTGGCGGGTGACACCTCCGGCGGCTGGTCCCGCATCCGCACGCCGTACCTCTCCCTCACCGACGCGGCCGAGACCTGCCGCACGTCCGCCGGACTGGTGCCCGACCTGCCCGCGCTGGCCCCCTTCCGCCCCGACTTGCCCGAGCGTCCGGTCGAGCACGCGGCCCCGGTCGTCCTGCCCCACCCGGTAACCGACTGACCTACCCCCGCCCGACTCCGGAAGGAGCCGCATCATGCGCGCCCACCTGGCCCGTGTCGACGCGGTGCTCGTCCAGGCGCTCATCGCCGCCGCGCTGTCCTTCGCACACCTGCACGATGTCGCCGTGGCGGCCGGGCAGGACGGATGGAAAGCGTGGGCCTATCCCGTCTCCGTCGACCTGCTGCTCGTCGCCGCCTGGCGTCGACTGCGCTCCGGCAACGGCAAAGCCGCGGCCTGGTGCTGGTTCGTCGTCGCCCTCGCCGCCTCCCTCGGCGCCAACGTCGCCACCGCCGGCCTCCTCGACCTCGGCAACGTCCCGGCCTGGCTGCGCATCCTCGTCGCGGGCTGGCCCGCCCTCGCCTTCCTCGGCGGGACCCTCCTCGCCCACTCCGCACCCAAGCCGGACCCCGAGGCGGAAGTCACCGAGGACCAGGTGGACAAGCCGGAAACCGCCCCCGAACCGGAAGCGCCTGTCTCACCCACCATCGAGCCACCGCCGCGACCGACACCCGTGACCGTCCCGTCCGCCCTGATCGACCACGCCCGCAAGGTCGCCGCCGAGCACCACGCCCGTACCGGCGCCCCGATCGACACCCCGACCCTCCGCGCCCGCCTCGGCGTCCCCGCTCCGATGGCCGAAGCCATCGCCGCCCACCTCTGAGAGGAGACCACGTGTCCGCCAACCGCAGCTTCCGCAACGTCACCCGCATCGGCCCCGTCCAGGTCGGCACCTCCTACGACAACCGGGGCCGTGAGAAGCACACCGCCGCCTGCACCGCCCCGCGCTGCGGCTTCTCCGCCGACTACGACAGCCGCGCCGCCGCCGAACTGGCCGCCCGCACCCACCGCTGCCCCGTCCGCTGAAAGGCCCCGGACCACCGTGACCGTCAGCCTGCCGCTCGTCCTCATCCTCGGGTTCTTCGCCTGGGGAGCGATCAAGTTCCTCGGCGTCCGCCCCTGGATCGTCGTCCTCATCGCGCTGTTCGGTTTCTGGCTTTCGCACACCTTCCTCGCCCCCGCCATCGAGTCCGGCACCCGGTCCGGCGTCGGCGTCGTAAACGGCTCACATGACTAGACGAGTAGATAAGTAAGGCCAAGCCGTGTTCCTGCCCAAGTACCCGGAGAACCCGACCCCGCCGTCCACCCACATCGACGCGCCCACCGACCCGGCGCCCGCCCGACGCGGCCTCGCGTCCCTTCCCGTCGACCAGAAGACGGTCGTGGCCCTGCTCGTCGGCGGAGTCGTCCTCACCGCGCTCCTGGCCGCCGTCGCCGTCACGGCCATCTCCGTGGCCGTCGCCACCGTCGTCCTGCGCTCCCTGCTCCGCGAGCAGCACCGGCGCTGACCCGTCCGACCGCACCCGGGACGGCCGCGACACGGCCAAGCATCCGGCCGCCCCGGGCCCATCACCCCTGACCGATCCAGTCAGAAGGAGACCGCCATCTTCACCCGCACCACCCCGCCCCCGCTCCCGGAACTCGCGAGGCTGGCCGAAAACGGCAACCTGCCGGGCATCCTGCGGCAGCTCTCCGGGCTCGGCGGCTGCACCCACCCGATCCGCCTCGACGGCCACCGCACCGAGTACGACATCGACACCACCACCGGAGAGATCGGCCGCGTCCTCCACCACCTCGACTCGACCACCCTCCCGGCCGGCCAACTCCTCGTTCGCTGCAACAACCGCCGCACCACCCGCTGCCCGGCCTGCGCCGAGGTCTACCGCCGAGACACCTTCCACCTGATCACCGCCGGGCTGCGCGGCGGCAAAGGCACCCCCGAACACGTCGCCGCGCACCCCCGCGTCTTCGCTACCTTCACCGCCCCCGGCTTCGGCCCGGTCCACAACCGCCGCACCGACGGCCGCCCCTGCCGCTGCGGCACCCACCACGACCAGGTCGACACCACACTCGGCACCCCACTCGACCCGGACACCTACGACTACGAAGCCGCCGTCCTCTGGAACGCCCACGCCGGACAGCTCTGGCGCCGCTTCTCCATCCACCTCCGCCGGGAGGTCGCCAAGAGCGCGGGCCTGTCACAGCGCCGGTTCCGCGACCACGCCCGCGTGTCCTTCGCCAAGGTCGCCGAGTACCAGAAGCGTGGAGCGGTCCACTTCCACGCGGTCATCCGCCTCGACGGCCCCGGCGGCGCCGACACCCCGCCCCCGCCCTGGGCCACCGCCGAACTCCTCACCGACGCCATCCACGCGGCAGCCACCAGGGCACGCGTCGACGGCCCGGTCATCGACGGCCGCGCCCACACCTTCACCTTCGGCCGTCAGCTCGACATACGCACCATCCGCTCCGCCGACTTCAACGACGGCCAGGAGCTGACCGAGCGCGCCGTGGCGGCGTACATCGCCAAGTACGCCACCAAGGGCGCCGAAACCGCGACGGGCGCCCTCGACCGGCCACTCAAGTTCGCCGCCGAACTCGCCCAGCTCGACATCAGCGACCACGCCCGCCGCCTCATCCGCACCGCCTGGACCCTCGGCGCCCGCAAGGACCTCGAACACCTCCGCCTGCGCGCCTGGGCCCACATGCTCGGATTCCGCGGCCACTTCTCCACCAAGTCCCGCCGCTACTCCACCACCCTCGGCGCCCTCCGCGACGCCCGCGCCGCATGGCGCCGCGCCCAAGCAACAACCGACGAACGCCCGGCAGACACGACGTACGTCCTCGCCCACTGGGTCTTCGCCGGCACCGGCCTGTCCGACACCGAAGCCTGGCTCGCCGCATCCCTCGACCCCGCCCCCGGAACGGAAGGAGAACCCACTCGTGGCTGACCGACGCAACGCGAAGGCGGAAGCCGAACCGCGCGCCCTGCCCTCGCGGTTCCTCACTCCTGACGACCTGGTGGAGATGTTCGAGCTGCCCAGCGTCGAGACGGTCTACCAGTGGCGCCGCAAGCGCACCGGTCCGCGAGGATTCCGGGTCGGCCGGCATCTCCGCTTCGACCCGGACGACGTACGCGCATGGGTCGAGTCCCAGATCAAGGGAGCTGCTGCCTGATGGCCGGACATATCCAAGATCGTTGGTTCAGGGTCGAGAAGGGCCCGGACGGCAAGCCGCACAAGGTCAAGACCGAGCGCTACGGCACGGGCATGCGCTATCGCGCTCGCTACGTCGCCCCAGACGGCACGGAGAAGTCCAAGAGCTTTCCAGACAAACAGAAGCGGCTTGCCGACCAGTGGTTGACCAACATCGAAGCGGACATGGCGCGCGGGCAGTACATCGACCCGCGAGCCGCGCGGATCACCTTCCGGGAGTACACGGAACGGTGGATCGCCGCGCTCACCACTGACCTGACCAGCCGGGCAGCCGTCGAAGGGAGGTTACGTCTTCACGCCCTGCCGTACCTCGGCTCTCGCCCCATCGGCTCTTTCCAGCCCGAACACATCCGCGACTGGAACCGCCGGTTGGAAGAGGCCGTGGCCTCGCCCCAGTACCGGCGCCTCATCTTCGACGCGGTGTCCTCCGTGCTGAACGCGGCCGTGGATGACCGTCTGCTGGCCTCGAACCCGTGCAGGGTCCGATCAGTCAAGGCACCTCGTCCCGCGCCTACACGCGTCCGTCCGTGGTCCGTGGAAGAGGTCTTCGGTGTGCGGGCCGGATTGCCTGACCGGTACCGGGCCATGGTCGACCTGGGCGCCGGATGCGGCCTGCGGCAGGGGGAGATCTTCGGCCTGGCCGTCGACAACATCGGGGATCTGGGCTGGCTGTACGTCCGCCAACAGGTGAAGAAGGTTCGCGGCACGCTCGTCTTCGCCCCGCCCAAGCGCGGCAAGCTCCGTGACGTCCCCCTCGACCCCGAGGTGTCGGCCGCCCTCCGCCAGCACATGGAGCACTTCCCGCCCGTCGAGGTGAACTTGCCCTGGCTGACGCCGACCGGCCCCAAGGTCACACACCGTCTCGTCTTCACGAGCGGCATCGGCGCCGCCATCTGGAGCCAGGGGTTCAACGACCAGGCATGGAAGCCTGCGCTGGCCTCCGCCGGCATCATCCCGGTGCCGGAGAAGGGTGAGCGTTACGCATCTGCCCGTGAGCACGGGATGCACGCGCTCCGCCACTTCTACGCCTCGGTCCTCCTGGACGCCGGGGAGAGCATCAAGGCCCTGAGTCTCTACCTCGGCCACAGCGACCCAGGGTTCACCCTCCGCGTCTACACGCACCTCATGCCGTCGAGTGAGACCCGGACCCGGAAGGCCATCTCCGCGATGTACCGGGCGGCCGGTCACGCTCACGACGGCCGGGAGGCGGACGACGGCCCAGAGACGGCCCGAGTCGCCTGACACGGCCCCTCATTGGCGAAGAAACCGCTGGTGAGGGGCCCTTTTCGTGCCCTCCCCTGGCAAGTAACACCCCATCTTGCCTGAACGCCAGCCTTGGGTGTTAACCCGTATCATCCGGGGCCTGTGACCTGGGCCTTCTCCACTGACTGCAGTGGCGCACCGGTCACTGTCGGTCGGCGCTGGCCCGTCTCGTGCGACCTCGCGGGACCCGGGGACGACTCGGCGCAGATCACCGGGAACCGGCCATCGGCGGACGTCGGCCACCGCCGGACGGGCCGCACGAACCCCGGCCGCTGTCGGCGACGACGGCGAACGCGCCGGCCGGCCGGGCACGCGTTGGCACCGCCGTCGCGGACCCGGCCCCCTCCGCGCGCAGGTCCGTGCCGGGGCCGCAGGCGGTCGGTGCCTGCGGCCCCGCCGGGGCGCCTGTGTCAGGACGGGTCGCCGTACTGGAGGCCGCGTCCGTTGGTACCGATGTAGACGCGGCCGTAGGTGTCGGGGTCGCCGGTGATGATGCCGGCGGCGCCGATGCCGCCCCACTGGTGGGCGTCGTCGTTGACGCGGAGCCAGGTGGCGCCCTTGTCGGTGGAGCGGAAGACCCCGGTGACGTTCTTGACGGTGCCGATCAGGTAGAGGGCCTGGTAGGAGGCGCCTGGCTTGGCCTTGCCGAAGCCGAGGGCGGAGGCGGACCGCACCCCGGTGAGCGTGGTGAAGGTGCGGCCGCCGTCGGTGGAGTGCAGCAGCCCCTTGCCGTCGCCGGCGATCCACAGGTCCCCGGCGACACCGGGGACGGCCGAGAGCCGGCCGGCGGCGGGCAGGCCGGTGGCGCGGGCGGTGAAGCTCGCGCCGCCGTCGGTGCTGGCGTAGAGCGTGCCGCCGGCCAGTGAGTAGAAGGTACTGGCCGAGGAGCGGTCGGCGACGACCACGGCACCGGTTCCCAGGCCGCTGACCTTGGACCAGCTCGCGCCCTTGTCGGTCGAGCGGTACGGGGCCTGGCCGGCCTCCGTCCAGACGATGGCGGAGCCGTCCGCCGCGAGCGCGACGTGGCCGCTGTCCGCGCCGGCCACCGGCTCCGCCGGGAAGCCCTTCCAGCTGCCGCCGCCGTCAGTGGAGTAGGCGCCGTCCTGCGCGCCGCCCCGGCCGACACGGACCATCACCGAGGGCTTGGACTGGGCGAAATCGATGTCGCTGCTGTTACTCATCAGCGGGTTCTTCAGGCGCCCGGCGGGCACCTCGGCCAGGGAGCCGTGACGGAAACCGCCCTGGTCGCCCATCGAGGTGATGACGGTGGCGCCGCCGGGCGGGGCGATCGCGTCCGCCAGCGCGGTCTCCTCCAGTCCCCTGGCCCCCACGCTCCAGTGGCTGGTGCCGCCGCTGTCGGTGGCGTTGGCGTCCTCGCTGCGCCAGATGCCGTTGCCGGTGCCGTACAGCACATGCCCGGAGTCGAAGGGGTCGATGGCCAGGGCGGTCATCCAGTGCCCGGTGTGGGTGCCGACGTAAGGGGCGGCGGAGGCGTCCCGCACCGACATCGGGGCCAGCGCCTTCCAGGTCGTACCGCCGTCGGTGGTCCGGTAGACCTCGTCCTCGGGCCACCAGCGATCAAGGGTGGTGACCATCACCGTGGACGGCTTGCGCGGGTCGACGGCCAGGCCGGAGAACCCGTACGAGCCCCGGGAAGGGGAGACGTCCTTCCATGTCCCGCTGCCCGGCGTGTACTTCCACACCGAGCCCGCCGTCACGCCGTTGGGTCCGAGGTTGTCGGTGTACGTCAGGTACAGCGAGCCGTCACCGGAGACCACGCCGTGCTGCGGCAGCCGGCCGGTGGGCTGACCGGACACGGCCTGCCAGGTGCTGCCGCCGTCGGTGGAGCGGTACAGGGGGACGGACCTGTCGGCGAGGCCGACGTACACCGTCCTGCTGCCGGCCGGGCCGTACGTCACGAAGGAGATGCCCGCGCCGCTGCCCGCCCCGTCCTTGACGGGGAACGAGGAGACCTGGCGCCAGGTGCCGCCGTAGTCGGTACTGCGCCACAGTCCGTTCTTACGGGTGCCCAGCAGCAGGGTGCGATGGTCCGCGGGGTCGACCACGAGCCGTTCGCCCGCCCCGCGGCCGTCCTCGTTGCCGCCCAGCTTGAAGGGCAGATCGATGCGCTGGAAGGTGCGGCCCCGGTCGGTGGAGCGCAGGATGGCGCCGTTACCGGCCCACTCGTTGGTGTAGGTGCCCGCCCCGAGGTAGAGCCGCTTGGAGTCGACGGGGTCGGTGGCCAGCGAGTCGATGCCCAGCAGGTTCCAGTCCTTCTCGCCGACCCAGTCGGTCAGCGGGATCCACTGCTCGGCCGCGGTGTCCCAGCGGTAGGCGCCCCCCATGTCGGTGCGCGCGTACAGCAGACCCTTCTCGCGCGGGTTGAACACCAGCCCGGTGACGTAACCGCCGCCCACCACCTGGGTGTTCTTCCACACATACGGTCCGGCCGCGGCCGTGGTCCGCGCCCCGCCGGTCCCGGCCGTCCGGCTCTCGGCCGCTCGCACCAGTTTCCACTGCTGCTCGGTGCGGCCCGTGCCGGGATGCTGGACGACCGCCGCGCCGTCGGCCGTGGAGCCCCCGGAGACGTCCAGGACCTGGCCGCTCCTGCGGGAGGTGAAGGTGACGGCGCCGGAACCGCCCGCCTCCTCGATCTTCCACTCCTGGGAGGGCGAGGAGGTGTCGGTCTGCTGCTCGGCGACGGCCCCCTCCGCGGTGGAACCGCCCTTGATGCCCAGCACTTTGCCGCTGTTGCGGTTCACCAGCTCGTAGTAGCCGTCCCCGGCGGGCTTCAGCCTCCACTGCTGGTTGGCGGTGTTCTGGTCGGTCCACTGCTGGATACGGGTGCCGTCGGCGGTGGAGAAGCCGTTGACGTCCAACGTCTTGCCGCTGCGCACGGAGACCAGGCGGTAGTAGGCCCTGCCGTCGACCGTCGCGGCCTGCGAGTCCTCCTGCGCGAACAGGAGGAACGGCACGACGATGGCGGGCACGCCGAGCAGCAGACCGGTCGCGGCCCAGCGCCGGCGGTGACGCCCGCGGCGCCCGCGGCTCGTGGGGTGGTTCATGGGGAGGTGTGCTCCTTGCCTAGCTCATACCAGGGGCGAACGGACCAGACACCGGAACCGGCTGGTCCGATCCCTTGTGGTCACAGGCTCCGCAAAGGGTTGCCCCGAGCCGGGAACTTTCCGCGGTCACCTCGTGGTGCCGTGTCGTCACAGGTGCGCCCGCCGTCGTACGGCACCCGCACGGCCGGCGACCGGGATTCCGCGGCGCGGCAGCCGTGCTCCTGGACCCGCTGGGCGGCGCGCGAGGACATGCTCGACGCGTTCCTGCGGCTCGCCCGGTGACGAGGTCTCGACAAGAGAGGAACCCCAGCCGACGCGCGGCTGGGGTTCCCTCGGACCGGTGCGTATCGGTCAGCGGGTGGAGTCGCCCACGCCGTGGACCGCTCGTCCACTCGTCCACTCGCCGGCGGACCGCACCACGTCGATCACCGTGGACCGGGCGGGTCAGCGTTGCAGGGTGAGCACGCCCGGCCGGTACGGCAGTCGGATGTAGGGAGTGTCCTTCGGCGTGCCGGGGTCGTAGCCCTGGTAGAGGAGCCGCAGGTTGCAGGGGTCGACGGTCATGGTCTGGTCGGGGTTGTCGCGGACCAGGTCACCGTGGCTGATGTCGTTGGTCCAGGTCGCACCGCTGTTCGCCTTGCCCGCGAAGGGGTTGTTCTCGGTGGCGGCCTGCGGGGTCCACGGTCCGTTCAGGCTGGAGGCCGTGAACGAGCGGAAGAAGCGCTGCTCGGTCGCGCCCCGAGCCTCGACGATCATGAGGTACTGGTTCTGGCCCTGGACCTTGTAGACCTGCGGAGCCTCGAACAGGTTCTTCACCGTGTCGCTCATGACCGTGGTGTACGAGGAGCCGAAGCTGCCCGGGAAGTTCCCGATCGGCATGGTCGACTTGTAGATGCTGCCGTTGTCGCCGGCGAAGAACAGGTACATGTTCTGGTCGTCGGCGATCAGGGTCGGGTCGATCGGGGTGCCGGTGGAGAGGCTGCCGGTGAACAACGGCTGCGGCGCGGACCAGCCGTTGGGGTTGGTGGGGTCGCTGGACGTGCGGTAGGTGAAGGGCCAGGCGGTGCCCCATCCCAGCGAGGCCAGCACCCAGGTCTTCTTGGGCGCGAAGTAGAAGAGCTGGGGTGCCACCGCGCCTTGGCTCATCCCGGTCTGGGTGGCCGTCGCCATGTCCGACCAGTTCGTGAAGGGACTGAACCCCGTCGATTTCCAGGACGATCCGTCAGAGGCCGTCGCGTAGACCAGGTGCTTGCCGTTGTACGTCGTGGTGGTGAAGTCCTTCAGCGCGACCCACCCGTTCGCCGGCTGGGCCAGCGGACCCGTCGAGGTCCACCGGTAGGCCGAGGGAAGGGAACACGTGGTGCCCGCCCCGGACAGGCCGGTCCACTTCTGGTTGCCGGCGCCGGTGCAGTTCCAGATCTGCACCGCCGTGCCGTTGGCCGTCCCGCCTCCCGAGACGTCCAGGCACAACCCGGACTCCACGCCCACGATCGTGCCGTCGCTGTTCACCCGCCACCGCTGGTTCGCGCCGCCGCTACAGCTCCAGATCTGCACCCGGGTACCGGCCGTGGTGGCATGGCTCGGCACGTCCAGGCACTTGTTGCCGTACACGGTCAGCTGGTTGCCGTCCGTCAGTGTCCACTGCTGGTTGGCCGCGCCGGTGCAGTCCCAGATCTGCAGGGCTGTGCCGTCCGTCCGGCCGGCGCCCGGCACATCGAGACACCGGCCGGAACCGGCACCGCGCAAGGCCCCGCTGGTGGCCGCCTGGGCCGGGCCGGCGACGAGCACCGCCGCCAGCCAGACCATGGCCGCGACCGCGGCGGCGAGCCCTGCGGACAGATGTCGGCGGTGAGAACTACGTCTGCGCATGGAGACCTCGTGTTCCTTGAGCGAGCGGGTGTCCGGTTGGTCGTGCGGACCGCGACACGACCATCATGTTCGATATGACGAACAACGATCGAGATGCCGAGCAGAGTGGATGATAAGGATCAGGTGAACGACGTCAATGCCTCTCACATGATGTGCGAGCCGAAATCATGCGCAGGCTGGAACCAGGCGGCTTCGAGTACCGCGGTCGCATCGCGCAGGCGTCGCGCCCGCACGACGGGGCGGGCACGCAACAGCCGCTCTCCGGCGCGACGTCACCCGCCGGCCGGCGCGACGCGGAACACCACGGGCACTCCGCAAGACGTCCAGCCCTACGGCCTTCGCCACACCGCGCACATCCTCTCCACCCGGCCCGGCGCCACCCTCGCCGACCACGACGCCACCGTTCGCAAGACTCGGGCGGAGGCGACCGAGAAGGCGACCGACAAGCCTTCTGCCACGGATCTGACACACGGCCACTGATCACCACAACAACAAGGCCCGGCTCTTTGCACTGGGCCTTCGCTCTGGAGGGGGTTCCGAGAACCGAACTCGCGCTCTCGGCTTGGGAAGCTCGGATTCTGTGCGGCTGGTTAGGCGACGGAGAGGCGTCGGAAGTCTGGGCGCGCCCGTTGCCCGGGCAGCCGATGCCGTAGGCAGGACTCGTTCTCGGCTCGGGAAGCCCGGGTTGGTGTCTGCGGACGGTCGCTGAGCCTGTGACGTGCGGTGGAGCGGGCTCGGGGGCTGGTCGGCCTATTCGTCTGTTCGAAGCCGCACCGGGACGGTGCCCGGCCGGTACGATGCGCAGGCTGACCAGTGTCCACCAGATGGGGGAGGGACCGTGAGGATCAAGGACCCGGAGTACCCGGCAGCGGTCGAGGCCGCCGTGGACATCCTGCGGAAGCAGGCCCGGCAGGGACGGACCATCACGTACGGGGAACTGAGCGCCGAACTGGCGGCACAAGGCTTCGACTCCATCCCGCCTCACCGCGGAGTCATGACGTATCTGCTCAAGGATGTCTGCCTCCGGCACAACGAGGACGGACGAGCACCGATGCTTTCGGCGATCGTGGTGAACAAGGCCACCGGCGAGCCATCCGACCAGTTCTCCGGCCTTGCCCGAAGCCTGCCCTTCTCCCGGCCGGCCGACTGGAGTTGGCGGGACGAACAGCAGCGGGTGTTCGCTCAGCACCGCGAGGAATGACGCCGGCCCTCGGCGTCACCCGATTCATGAGTCCTGTCCGGGCCCGCTCCCGCCGCCGCCGTCGACTCGTGCCACGACCGGTCAGCGTCGCCGGCCGGTCGATACTCCGCTGCCGGTGACTGCTTGGCGTCGCTGTTTCTCCGACCGTCCGCGTCAGTGATGGGGGATCAACGTTGTGGGAGCAGTTGCCTGCTCTGGCCGGCGTTCTCGTGGGAGCCATCGGCTCCTACGTGGCAACCAGCCTCACGGAACGGAGCAGGTGGCGACGGGCAAGAGCCGAACGCTGGGACCAGAAGAGACTGGACACCTACGCGTCCTACGCGAACAGCCTGAAGCATCAGATCAACATCGCACAGCGCATAGGGGCCGCACGGGGGTTCCAGCACGCTGTGGACCCGCTGGATCCGGAGCAGGGCCTGGCACAGCTCGCCGAGGCCGAGGCGCGGCGTGCGGCCGAGTGGGAAACGGTGCTGCTCGTCGGGGATGCGGAGACTATCGCGGCAGCTCGCAAGTGGCATGAAGCCGTGTGGAACGTCGAACTTTACGCGCGCGGTTTGAAGGATGACCCTGCCGGCTGGGAGAGGGCAGTCGGGCACATGAGCCGGGCACGTGATGACTTCTACGCTCTCGCACGGCGTGACCTGGGCATCGCGGGGCCCCCTCCACCGTCCGGCAACTGGCCTCGTGTCTGGCAGCGGCAGGACGAAACGAACTGAGAGCAGCACGCTGCCGCGGCCGGTCTGCCGCCGGAGACATGGCGGTTCACGGCTGTTGTTTCGGTTGCGGTTCCCTCTGGGTCAGGCACCGGCTGACGCCGTCTCAGCCGAACGACTACGGCAGGCAGGCCCAAGGCTCACACCGTGACAACGGTCAAGCCTGGCGTGTTCGCACTCGGCCTCGTCGGTTTCACCCCGCTTCGACCCCGACTCGCACTCGGCACACACCCCTGATGCGTACCCTCCCCCCTCCCGGCCGAAGCGAACTCGCCACTCGCCTCCCACACGGAGTTCACCGACGGCTTCGGTGTGCCCAGTCGAGGACGCGGCGTGAGATTCCGAGCTATTTATAGAGGTTTGCCCCAGGGGCGGAGGCCTCAGTTTTGGCGGAAACAAGGCGTTGCCGCCTTGGTGCGGGCCGCGCAGCCTGGATGCGCGGGAGCGCTCCCACGCATCCCGGCCCCCACAGCGAAGACGTCCCCCACAGGAAGCAACCCGCAATGCATTGTCATGAGCATGCACCTCACCGCACCGGCCGTCGGCTCACGCTCGTCCTGAGCACCCTCGTCGGCGTACTGATCAGCCTGATCACCTGGGGCGGCACCGCCTCCGCGCACGGCTCGGTGATCGACCCCGCCTCCCGCAACTACGGCTGCTGGCAGCGCTGGGGCAGCGACTTCCAGAACCCGGCCATGGCCCAGCAGGACCCCATGTGCTGGCAGGCCTGGCAGGCCAACCCCAACGCGATGTGGAACTGGAACGGCCTGTACCGCAACGGTTCCGCCGGCAACTTCCAGGCCGTCATCCCCAACGGACAGCTGTGCAGCGGCGGCCAGACCGAAAGCGGCCGCTACAACGCCCTCGACGCCGTCGGCCCCTGGAAGACCACCGACATCAGCTCCAACTTCACCGTGAAGCTCTACGACCAGGCCAGCCACGGCGCCGACTACTTCCTGGTCTACGTCACCCGGCAGGGCTTCGACCCCACCACCCAGCCGCTGACCTGGCAGGACCTGCAACTGGTCACCAAGACCGGCCGGTACGCGCCCAGCCAGAACTACTCGATCCCCGTGAGCACGTCCGGCTACACCGGCCGCCACGTCGTCTACACCATCTGGCAGGCCTCGCACATGGACCAGACCTACTTCCTGTGCAGTGACGTGAACTTCCGCTGACCCCGGCCCATATCCCGGCCCATATCCCGGCCCTCACCGGCCTCACCACCCCACCGGACGCGACCCGGCGCCGACCGGGTCGCGTCCCCCCGTCTGGGAGCGCTCCCAGACGGGGGCCCCTCCCCCTCCCCCCTCCCCCGCCCTCCCCACCTCCCCACCTCCCCAGGAGCAGCACATGCCCCTACTGCCCGCGCGGTGCCCGCGATGGGTGCGCGGACCCTTGACGGCAGCCGTGGCCCTCATCGGGCTGGCGGTGTCCCTCCTGGTCGCGGCGCCCGCCAGTGGCGCCGGCACCGCAGCCGCCGCCGGATGCAAGGTCGACTACACCGTCAACGAGTGGTCCGGCGGCTACACCGCCCAGATCCGCGTCACCAACCTCGGCTCCGCCCTCAGCGCCTGGCGGCTCACCTGGACCTACGGCGGCGACCAGCGCATCACCTCCGCCTGGAACGCCACCGTCACCCAGACCGGCCGTTCCGTGACCGCCGCCGGCACGGACTGGAACGCGGCCCTGCCCAGCGGTGCCGCCGCCGACTTCGGTGTGCAGGGCACCTGGCAGTCCGCCGACCCGGCGCCCACCGACTTCAGCCTCAACGGCGTCTCCTGCGGCGGTGACGCCACCGAGCCGCCGACCACACCGCCCACCACACCGGGCACCCCGCCGCCCACCCAGCCGCCGGCCGGCTGCGGCAGCGCCGTCCTGTGCGCCGACTTCGAGGACCAGGCCGGCACCTCACCCTCCGGCGCCTGGCGCTTCACCGCGCCCGACTGCCAGGGCACGGGCACGGCCAGCGTCGACACGGCCGTCGCGCACAGCGGCACCAGGTCGATCCGGGTGGACGGCCGGGCCGGCTACTGCAACCACGCCTTCGTCGCCGCCACCACCGACCTGTCGACGGCCGGCCCGGTGCTGTATGTCCGTATGTGGGTGCGGCACACCACCGCGCTCCCCTCCTCCCATGTCACCTTCGTCTCGATGCCCGACAGCTCCCAGGGCGGCCGGGCGCTCAGGGTCGGCGGTCAGAACGGCGCCCTGCAGTGGAACCGGGAGAGCGACGACGCCACGCTCCCCGCGCAGAGCCCGGCCGGGGTGGCGCTGAGCAAGCCGCTGCCGACGGGCAGTTGGCAGTGCCTGCGGTTCGCCGTCGACACCTCCGCGCCCAAGCTGGACACCTGGCTGGGCGACCAGCAGGTGCCCGGGCTGCACGCCGACGGCGTACCGACCCAGGACATCGACCAGCAGTGGCTCTCCCGGACCACCCCGCCACGGCCGACCGCCCTCCGGCTCGGCTGGGAGAGCTACGGCACCGGCGACGACACCCTGTGGTTCGACGACGTGGCCGTCGGCTCGTCACCGATCGGCTGCTGAAGAGGCGCCGGGACCCATGCACCGGGATCCTGACGGCCGGGATCCCGGCAGCCCGGGGTCCCGGCGGTCCGGAGGTCCCGGCGGCTCAGCGGCCCGGGTCCCGGCCGCTTCAATCTCCCGCGCACCGCGATCGATACCGGGCGGCCGGGCGCACCGTCGCCAGGGCTCACGGCCGCCCGAACTCACGGTGGCCCGAACTCACGGGGCGGGGCCGTTTCTCCGCCCCGCGCCATCGGCCCGCCCGGCCCCTCACGCCTCCGGCGTCGTGTCCTTCCTGCGCAGGACGACCAGGACCGCGCCGCCGATCACCACCAGGCCGATGGCCACTCCGGCGATCAGCGGAGTGATGGCGGAGCCGCCGGTCGCGGCCAGGTCGGTGGTCTCCACGGCGCTGCCGCCGACCGAGGCCGGGCCGGGCTCGTTGGGGAGCCGGGCCGTCTGGGTCGTGACCGCGCCCTGGATCTTGCAGTCCAGGACGCCGGTGAAGCGGCGGCTGAGTCCGTGGGGGCCGGTGATCGTGAAATCGTAGGCCTGGTCCTCCTGGAGCGGCACGGTCACCGTGCGGGTCGCGCCCGCGGGGATCGTGTGGACGGCACCCATCAGCTGGAACGTGAACGGCTGGTCGCCCTTGTTGACCGCGGTGATGTCCACCCCGCCCTTGGCGCAGTTCTCGCGGGCCGACACCGCCGGTATCGCGCCCTCGGCGGCCCAGTCGGCCGTCGCGGTGGCGGAGACGGTCGACTCGCTGGAGCCGGCCAGGATCTGCGTCTGGCTGCGGCTCTCGGAGGCGAACGCCCGGCCCACCGGCACGGTCGTGGACGCCTGCACGGTCAGCTCGGCCGTGCTGTCCGCCGCGTCCTCGGGGATGTCGAAGTACAGCCGGCTGCCGTTCCTCGCCGCGGTGATCGCCTTGCCGTTCTTGTCGACGATCCGCACTCCGCTGGTGGCCGCGTCCGCCGACGGGCTCACCGTGACCGCGCTCGCGCCGGTGTGCACGGTGACCGGGCCGAGCCGTTCACCCGGCCGGCCGGCGACCGCGGGCGGGTCCAGGGTGAGCGAGGCCCGTGGTTCGGCGACGCGCCGGGCGCTCTTCTGGAGGTAGTCGGCCAGTTTCTCGGCCTGCGGGTCAACGGCGTCGACGTCGGCGCCGTCGGAGTAGCGCCAGATGGCCACCTGGGTGCCGGCCGCCGCGTCCTGCTCGGTCAGCCCGTGCGTGCCCGCCTTCCGGGCCAGTGCGGCGAGGTCGTTGACCTGGGGGTAGGAGTGCTGGAGTATCCAGCGGATCCGGCCCGCGTCCTTGTTGGTGCCCAGCGAGGTGCCGCTCCAGGACGTCTCCTGGTAGCGGGCGTCACGCTGGGTCGGGTTGCGCAGGTCGACGCAGTACGTCTGGAGCGTGCCGCCGCCGTCCACGGACATCTCGAACAGGCCCGCCGAGACCCGCCGGTCGCCGCCGTCCTCGTGGATCACGGCCTCGCCGTAGGTCTTCAGGCCGTTGTTGGTGGCCGTCGCCCCGCCTCCGGACCGCGGCGCCTCGTCGGCCACCGCCGTACCGGCGCCGGACAGCACACCGGCCGCCATGAGGCCGGACACCGTGGCGGCGGCGGCCAGGCGGGCCGTTCCGGTGGACCGGCACAGCCCAGAGAGCGCAGCAAGCACAGAATTCCCCTTCGAGCAGGACCCGTTGGACGTGGGGGACGGTCCCACCAGCAGAAATCGGCAGCCCCCTAGGGGCACGCCCGGCATCCTATGGATCACTCGGAGTCCGACCCGTCGGTCTGATCATCCGATGGCCGATCCGATCCGCAATCGTTATCGCCGGCCCCGTCCACGAGCTGGCCATATCGACAAATCCACCGCTTCCCACGGCACGTTCGGGCAGTTCGGCAAGCGGCGGAAGCGATTCCGGTGGCTTGGCGCACACGTCACCTGCGGCACATGACGGCACATCACCGACGGCACGTGACGCACCGTCATCGACACACCTGACGTCACGTCACCGATACCGGATCAGGCGCCTGTTGGTCCGTTTGTTCTTCCCTGGGGTCCGGTGGGCGCGGTGTCTCCCAGTTCGGTTCCGGGCGGGTCGCCGCGGGCGGTGCGTCCGGCCTGGCCGCGCGCTGGAAGAGCGCCGTACCGCGCGTCAGGTCGTGGCCCATCGCCACGGCGTCGATGTCGGCGGAGGCCCACGGCTGCTGTCCCTCCCGTGTCTCCGTGCGCACCTTCAGCCGGCCCTGCACGACGACCGGCTGGCCCACCTCCACGCACGCGGCCACGTTGACCGCGAGCTGGCGGTTGGTCCACACCGTGAAGAAGTTGGTGTGCCCGTCCGTCCAGGCGCTCTTCTCCCGGTCCCAGTACCGCGCGGTCACCGCCAG
Source organism: Streptomyces sp. SCL15-4 (assembly GCF_033366695.1). Taxonomy (NCBI): domain Bacteria; kingdom Bacillati; phylum Actinomycetota; class Actinomycetes; order Kitasatosporales; family Streptomycetaceae; genus Streptomyces; species Streptomyces sp. SCL15-4. The sequence continues at coordinate 5,480,455 of NZ_JAOBTQ010000001.1, read as the reverse complement.
CCGGAACCGGGCCGACGGACCCGCCGCCGACTCGCGGTAGACCGGCTGGGTCGCCACGTTGCCCACCACACAGACGATGGTCTCGTTCATGTCTCGCTCCCCTCCCCCGCCCGCGCGCTTCCGGCCGGGCGGACACACGTACGGGCCCGTCCCGTACGGCTGCGTCTGCCGTGCCGGCGCGTACGACTGCCGTACGCGCCCGCACGTCCCGCCGATCACCGGAACCGCCCGCCGCCTGTGCGGCCGGACCGCCCCGCGATCGCCGTGCCCTCAGACTGCCTCCGCCGGGCCGAGACCGCCGGGCGCTGTGGACGGCCGCCCGCCTGTGGACAACTCCGCCACCCGCACGGGTGAGACCCCAGCCGTTCCCCCGGCCCCCGCACCACCCGGAACCCACTCCCGCAGCCCCCTCAACAGGCCAACAGGCCCCGCACCACCCGAGCCGCTCTCCCCCAGCCCCCGCTCCATCCCGGCCCCACACCACCCCCAGGCCGCTCACACCACCCCGGCCCTGCTCCGGGCGACCCTCCCGTACTGCTCCCGCACCTCCCGGTACCGCAGCAGCTCCGCCGCCACCGGATCGAGCACCCGGGCCCGGCCGCAGCTCGCCGCCGCCTCCCGCAAGCGCCGTTCCGCCTCCTGGCCGTAGCGCCGGGCGGGCCCCCGGGCCGCGATCCGGCACCCCCACTCCACCAGTGGCCCGCCGACGATCCCGCACACCATCAGCAGCACCGGAACGCCCAGGTTGGGTGCCATCAGCCCGGCGATCTGTCCCGTGAGCCATCCGCCGCCCACGATCTGCAGCAGCGTCATCGCCGCCTGGACCAGTACCGCCGCCGGCCACCAGCCCGGCCGCGGCGGGCGGCCCGGCGGCAGCCCGGCCCGCGCCACCAGGGCGTCCAGCGCCTCGGACAGCCCCTGGGAGCCGCGTACGGCCGCCTCGCGCACCGCCTGCGCCCACGGCGCGGGCAGCCCGGCCGAGGCCCGGTCGGAGACCGTACGGACCGCCTGCTCCACCCGCTGGCGGGCCGTCGCCTCCTCGTCGGCCTGGGTACGGGCCGCGTGGCGGCCCGTCGTGGCCTCGCCGCGGCCCTGGTACCAGCGCCACAGCCGCAGCCAGGGCGTGCCGCAGGCGCGGTTGGCGTTGCGCAGCCACGCCCGTTCGGCGGCCTCGCCCGCCGCCGTGGCGCCCACCGCGTCCGCCAGCCGCGCGGCGAACTCCTCGCGCGCCTCCTCGGTGAGGCCGGCCCGCCGCCCGGTGGCGTACACGGGCCGCAGTCCGACCGCGGCGGCGTCCAGGTCGGCTGCCACCCGGCGGGCCGCCGCGCCGCGCTCCGCCACGAACTGGCCGAGCGTCTCGCGCAGTTCGCCGACGCCCTCGCCGGTGAGCGCGGACAGCGCGAGCACGGTGGCGCCCGGTTCGCCGTGCTCGCCGAGCGCGATGCCGTCCTCGTCCAGCAGCCGCCGCAGGTCGTCCAGGACCTGGTCGGCGGCGTCACCGGGCAGCCGGTCCACCTGGTTGAGGACGATGAACATGACCTCCGCGTGACCGGCCATCGGCCGCAGATAGCGCTCGTGCAGCATGGCGTCGGCGTACTTCTCGGGGTCGACCACCCAGATCACCGCGTCGACGAGCTTCAGGATCCGGTCGACCTGTTCGCGGTGCTGTACGGCGGCGGAGTCGTGGTCGGGCAGGTCGACCAGGACCAGCCCGCGCAACTGCCCCTCGTTGTCCGGGCTGTGCATGGGGCGGCGGCGCAGCCGGCCCGGGATGCCCAGCCGGTCGATGAGGCTCGCCGCGCCGTCGCTCCAGCTGCACGCGATGGGCGCGGCGGTGGTCGGACGGCGTACGCCGGTCTCCGAGATGGCCACCCCGGCGAGCGCGTTGAACAGCTGGGACTTGCCGCTGCCGGTGGCACCGGCCAGGGCGACGACGGTGTGCCGGCCGGAGAGCTTGCGGCGGGCGGCGGCCTCGTCCAGGACCCGGCCCGCCTCGGCGAGCGTGTGGCTGTCCAGCCGGGTCCTGGACAGTCCCACGAGTTCACGCAGGGCGTTCAGCCGGGACCGCAGCGGGCCGTCGTACGCCAGCGGGACCGGGACGTGCGCGCCCGGCCCGCGGTGCGGCTGCTCCGCGGCGGAGGCGCGTTCGGCGGCGAGGGCGGCGGAGCCGGCCTCGGTGACGCGCCGGGCGATGAGACCGTCGTCCCAGGTCTCCGTGGGGGTGGCGGAGTCGCCGTCCGTGGCGGCGCCCGCGGTGGCGGCCGTCTTGGGAGGCGTGGCACCGCCGGGCTTCGCGGAGTGCGGGGGGTGGGGACGGGGCACCGAGACGCCCTGCCCGGCGCCACGGCCGCGCGCGGGACGGTCCGGGTCCGCGCTGCCGCCGTGCTCGGCACGCCGGTCACGCTCCTGTACGGCGCGCCGGTCACGGTCGCGGTCGGGGTCCCGTACGGCGTGACCGTCCCGCTCACGGTCGGCCTCCCGACCGAGACCGTGACCGCGATCGCGGTCACGGTCACGGCTGTGTTCACGGTCCGCGCTACGGCTGTGTTCACGCTCGGCGCCACGGCCACCGTCGTGCTCGGCGCCACGGCCACCGTCGTGCTCGGCGCCACGACCGCCGTCCTGCTCGGCGCCACGGCCGTGGTCGTGGTCGGTGCTGTCCTGCTGGTCCTGCTGGTCCTGCTGGTCCTGCTGGTCCGGCTGGTCCGGCTGGTCCGGCTGGTCCTGCTCGCGGTCGGCGTTGTCGTCCCGTACGCGCGCGGGACCCTCCCGGCCGGTGGTCGGGCCGCCGTCGCCGTGCTCGTCCCGCACGCGCGCGTGCAGGACGCCCGCACCGCCGCCTCCGCCTCCGCCCCCGCCCCCGTCGTCCTCGCCGTTGCCCTGGGGCGCGGGGAGGGCGTCGTCCCCGCCTGCCTCCTTCACCGGGTTCAGGCGCGCGCGCCCGGTGCCGTCCGCGGGGCCCGCGCCGGCGCGACCGCCGTGCTCCAGGGACCCGGTGTCGCCGCTGCCGCTGTCGGTGCGCCTCATGTGGTCGGTGTGCTCCGTGTGGTCCTGGTCAGTGACGGCGGTCATCGGTCACCTCTCCTTCTGCAGTACGGACAGCGCGGCGATGAGTTCGGCCTGGGGCTCGGGATGGACGTCCAGGGCGTCGAGCGGGGCGAGGCGCCGCTCGCGTTCGGTGTGCATGACGCGGTCCACGTGGTCGGCGAGCAGCCGTCCGGCCCGGTCGCGCAGCCGGAGCACACCGTGTGCGCCGAGCCGCTCGGCGAGCCCCTCGCCGGCGGTACGCGCCCGGCGCCCGCCCAGTACCGCCGTGGCGACGAGGGCGGCGACGACCTCGGGATCGGGGGCGCCGGTGCGTTCCAGGACCCGTACCTCGTCCTCGGCGTACTCCTCCAGCTCGCGCCGCCAGCGCCGGGCCGCGAGCCCGATGCGGTGCTCGGCGCTCTGCAGGGAGGTGCCGCGGGGGGTCAGCTCGGGGGCGCGGGCGGCGGGTTCGCGCCGCCAGGCGTCGTCCACGCGCTCGTCGGCGGCGGTGACGGCGCACAGCAGCAGCGCGGCCAGGCTCTCCACGAGGGCGTCGAGTAGTTCGCCGGCGGTGCAGTCCAGGGGGAAGGCGCGCCAGCGCTTGAGGGCGTCGCCGGCGAGGACGGCGCCGGACTGCAGGCGGCTGCGCACGCGCGCGTGCTCGCTGTCGTAGGCGGCGTCCACGGCGGAGGTGAGCCGGAGGGCCGCCGCGTACTGGGCCGCGGCGGCGCCGGCCAGCTCGGGCATGCGGGCCTTCAGCGAGTCGAGGAGGCCGTAGGCGGTGCGGGCCATGACGTGCTGGCGGGCGGCGGGGTCCTGGGCGTGGTGGGCGAGCCAGCTCTTCAGGGGCGCGACGGCGGTGGCGGGCAGCAGTCCGGCACCCCAGGCGGACTCCGGCAGCTCGGGCACGGTGAAGCGGGGTACGTCGCCGAGCCCGGCCTTGGTGAGCAGGGCGCCGTACTGCCGGGAGACCTCGGAGACGACCTGGTGGGGCACCCGGTCCAGGACGGTGACGAGGGTCGCGTCGTACTCCTTGGCGGTGCGCAGCAGGTGCCAGGGGACGGCGTCGGCGTAGCGGGCGGCCGTGGTGACCATGATCCAGATGTCGGCGGCGCAGATCAGCTGCGCGGCGAGGACGCGGTTGTCCGCGATGAGGGAGTCGACGTCGGGGGCGTCGAGGAGGGCGAGGCCGCGCGGGAGGGTGTCGGCCGTCTCGACGCGCAGTACGCGCGCGTGGTCGTCCTCGGTGGGCGGAAACTCCTCGGCCGGGTCCCGGTCGGGGGTCCATACGCGGGTGAGGGCGGGGAGCACGCGCATGCCGCTGAACCAGTGATGATCCTCCGGATGGCAGACGAGGACCGGTGTCCGGGTGGTCGGCCGGAGCACGCCCGCCTCGCTCACCCGCCGGCCGACGAGGGAGTTGACCAGCGTCGACTTTCCCGCCCCGGTGGAGCCGCCGATGACGGCGAGCAACGGCGCCTCGGGGTGCCGCAATCGGGGTACGAGATAGTCGTCGAGCTGCGCGAGGAGTTCGTCGCGGTTGGCGCGCGCGCGTGGCGCCCCGGCCAGGGGCAGCGGAAAGCGTGCGGCGGCAACACGGTCGCGCAGTGCGGAGAGTGTGTCGAGCAGCTGAGGCCGTACGTCCAAGGTCACCACATGCGAAGAATGCCCAATTTTAGGGGAATTCTGAAGCATATGGACATGTCTGCGCGCCGACGGAACAGAACGGGCAGAAGGGACGAGTGGGACACTGGCACAGTCCAGGCATAACGAGTGCACAACACCCGGCGCCTCAGGGGCCAAAAGCGATGCACGATTCGTACCTGCCTGCGATTATCAGGACCGCTTCACCGAACCTCCACATCGAGCCACGGAGGCGAGGCGACAGGGTCAAGGAACCGGGAGCCCTATCCTTGACCCCGGCAACGTCACGGATCGGCCCCCACCAGGCCACCAGGCACGAGGCCACCCCACCCGGCCCCCGTAGCTCAGTGGATAGAGCAGGCGCCTTCTAAGCGCTTGGCCGCAGGTTCGAGTCCTGCCGGGGGCGCTCACATCCACTGACCAGCGCGAACGCTGGTCATTTCCCTTCCGGCCCGACACGCGTCGCACCCGGGCCAAGCGCCTCGCCACCCGCCGGCCTCCACCCCTCTGCGGCTCACGGCTTCACGGCTCTACGGCGATCAGCCTGCAGTCGGCAGGAACCCGCCGCGGGTCGTGTCCGAGGAGAGCAGGGCGGGCCGGTCCACGACGCACACGGTGAGCCCGGGCACGATGCTCCAGCCCTCGCACCGGGGTACCGCTCCGCCGGGCGCGGCCGGCCGGGGCATGGGGGCCGCTCGGCCAGGACTCCGACGCGCTACGACCCCTGGCCCGCCTCCTCGGGCCGCTCGCCGCGGTTCAGCTTCCGCAGCGTCTCCCTGCTCCAGCCGGAGATACGGGCCAGGTCCGCCTGGCGGACGCCGGCCGCGGCCGCGTCGCGCAGCGAGGACTGGAGCGCCTCCGTCGCCTCCTCCAGCCGGGCCAGGGCCTCGCGGCGGCGGCCGGCGTCCCTGCGCACCTTGTGCTCCAGGACGCTGCGCAGGATGAACACCACGGGCCGGCCGTCGGCGCCCTGCACCCGGACGAGAATGCGCAGGGCGGGTGCCCCGGGAGCGACCAGGTCCGCCACCGTCTGCCGGTAGTGGGCCATGTAGCGGTCGAAGGCCTGCACGGCGGCGTCGGCGGCGTGGTAGCCGTAGAACCAGCTCGGGGTGACGGCCTGCACGCGCCAGTCACCCGCGCTCCTGCGGTGCACCTCGACGGCGAACACCAGCCGCTGCGGACGCGCTTCTTCCATGGCTCCCCCTTTGAGAAGTCACCCTGTCCATGGATCACGACCTGCCGCCCGGCCGGCAAAACGCCCGGCTCGGTGAGCAGAGCCGGGACACGCGATGTTTCCGCTGGTCAGCTGGGGCCCCTCCAGCATCCCTCACTTCGGTGGAACGTGCCACTGTTCGTGCACCAACTGACCTGCCTGCCGCGGTGGTTGGCGGGTGCGTCGGCGGCGCAGTCCCGGTGATCGGTAGAGTCGTGCTCCGGAAGAGGGGGGTGACAGCGTGCGGCTTCGTTGCGCGGTGCTGGACGACTTCCAGCAGGTGGCCGCCGAGATGGCCGACTGGTCGGGGCTCGGGGACCGGGTGGAGGTCGTCGCGCTGCGCGAGCACCTGGACGGCGAGGACGCCCTCGCCGCGGCCCTCGCCGACTACGACATCGTCGTCACCCTGCGCGAACGCGTCCCTTTCCCCGCCTCCCTGATCACCCGTCTGCCGCGGCTGAAGCTGCTCATCGCCTCCGGGATGCGCAACGGCGTCATCGACTACGCCGCCGCCGAGGCGCAGGGCGTCACCGTGTGCGGTACGGAGAGTTCGGGCACCCCGCCGGTCGAGCTGACCTGGGCGCTGCTGCTCGGCCTCGCCCGCGGGATCGTGCAGGAGAACAACGCGCTGCGCGCGGGCGGCCCCTGGCAGTCGACCGTCGGCGCCGATCTGCACGGCCGCCGGCTGGGGCTGCTCGGGCTGGGCAGGATCGGCAGCCGGGTGGCACGGGTCGGGCTCGCCTTCGGGATGCGGGTCTGCGCGTGGAGCCGGAACCTCACCGAGGAGCGCGCCGACGAGGCCGGTGTCGAACTGGCCGCCTCCAAGGAGGAACTGCTCGCCGGCAGCGACTTCGTCTCCGTCCACCTGGCCCTCGGCGACCGCACCCGCGGTCTCGTCGGCGCCGCCGAACTCGCCCTGATGAAGCCGACCGCCTATCTGGTCAACACCTCCCGCGCGGCCATCGTCGACCAGGACGCGCTGCTGGCCGCGCTGCGCGAGGGCCGGATCGCCGGGGCCGGCGTGGACGTCTTCGACATCGAACCGCTGCCCGCCGGCCACCCGATGCGCACCGCGCCCCGCCTCCTGGCCACACCCCACCTCGGCTACGTCTCCCGCGCCAACTACACGACGTACTACGGCCAGGCCGTGGAGAACATCCAGGCGTACCTGGCGGGCTCCCCGCTACGACGGCTCCCCTGAGGTCCGGCGCGGCGGGCACCGCACGCGGGTCAACACCACGCCGTCCGGGCCTCACACGAACAGCCCATCTTCCCGTCCGGCCGCCTCAGGCCGGCGCTTCGCCGTGCACGGCCGCCGGGACGGCGGTGCGGCCCCGCGCCCTGCCGTTGAAAGAGTGATCCCCCGCCGATCACCGTGACCCGCCCCGCGCGACGCCGTTGAACGGGAAGTGCGGCGGCCTGCTGCCGTCGCGCACATCCCAGCCTCAGCTACAGAAGGAGAACGTGATGTCTCGCATCACGAAGGCGGCCGCCGTCGCCCTCGGCGCCGGCGCCGTGGTGGTCAGCGGGTCCGGACTGGCCCTGGCCGACGCGGACGCCCACGGCGCGGCCGTCAGCTCGCCGGGCGTGGTGTCCGGCAACGTCATCCAGGTCCCGATCGGCATCCCGATCAACGTGTGCGGCAACACCATCGACATCGTCGGCCTGCTCAACCCGGCCTTCGGCAACACCTGCGCCAACGTGAGCAAGGAGGTCAAGCCCGGCCACCACGACAACGGCGGGTACGGCGACAACGGCTACAGCCGCTGAACTGCCCGGCACCCCGCGGACAAGAGCCCCGGCACTCCGAGCGCCGGGGCCTTGCCGTGTCCTGGCCACGCGTGCTCACGCGTACCGGTAGACCCGGCTCATGTCCTCCAGCTGGTCCGGTGTCTCGTCCCACGGCGGAAGCCTCTGGTGCCGGGCCACGACCCGGCCGTGCTGGGCGTCGCCGGCCCGGGGCGGTTCGGCCGGCAGATAGCGGTGGCCGCGGTGGGCCCGCTGCCAGCGCTGCCACTGGAGGTCCAGGAAGGCGTGGTGCAGCCAGAACACCGGGTCGTTGACGGACGCGCCGCCGAGCATGGCGCCGCCGACCCAGCGGTGCACCCGGTTGTGGTTGTGCCAGGAGGCGCTGCCCCGGCCGCTCCCCCAGCCCTCCAGCTTGTTGCGGAAGCCCTTGCGGACGGTCGAGTCCCAGGGCCAGGCGTCGTAGACGGGGTCGTCGAGGGCCCACTGCAGCTCGCTCCGGGTGGGCAGCTGGAGGGGCGCGGCCGAGCGGCCCAGGTCCCGGGTGAGGAACCGGCCGTCGGTGACGCCCTCCCTGATGGTCCAGTGGCCCGCCGCGTAGGCGAACGGCCCGGTCGTCACCTGCCGGTCGGAGCGGCGCCCGTTGCCGCCGAGCAGGTCCTTGGTCCACGGCACGGAGGTCGTCGTACGGTCCCGGGTCCAGTCCCAGTACGGCACGGTCACCGAGGAGTCGATCCGGCGCAGGGCCCGCTCCAGTTCCAGCAGGAACCGGCGGTGCCAGGGCAGGAAGGACGGTGCCATGTGGGCGCTGCGCAGGGCCGCCTCCCCGTCGGCGCTGTAGTAGTCGATGTGCATCCGGACGAACTCGTCGTACTCGCCGCGCCGCTTGAGCGCCAGCAGCGCGTTCACGAACCGCCGCCGCTCCCCGGCGGTGAGCGCGCCGACGTTCTTACGCACGTACGCCATGCCGTCCCTCCGCCGCCGCGTGGCCGCCGGAGTGCCCGGCACCGGAATGTCCGGCACCGGAGTGTCCGGCACCGGAGTGTCCGGCGGCGTCCGTGGTCGCCGTCAGGTCGCGCAGCCGCCGGCCGGGACCCATCTCGTCCACGGCCGCCCGGGTCGCCTCCAGCGGTGTCCGGTACGACGTGTAGTGGTCGACCATGCTGAGCCAGGTGCCGTCGGCCCGGCGCATCAGGTGCAGCGGCCGGCCGTCCACGGTGATCCGCCACGTGCCGGCGGCCACGCCGCGCCCCGCCGCCGGCACCGGCACGCCCTGGATGCGGCGGCCCCGGTAGGTCTCGTCGAAGGCGCCGCCGCCGGCCGGCCGCGCGGGCCGGGAGGCGGCCACCACCGGGGTCAGCGCCAGCGCGGCGGCGGAGGCCAGCAGCCCCCGCGCCACCTCTCTGCGGGACCGTCCGCCCGGCCCCGCCCCGGCCTCCCGCCGACCCATTGCCACTTCGCCGACACCGACGACCATGTTCGCTCCTCGTCCGGGTGCTGATGTCCGTACCGGCTAACCGGCCGAGGGCGCGCGGGGTCACCGCCGTAGCGCCATACGAGCCATACGAGTCGTGCGGGCCGTACGAGTCGTGCGGGCACCGCGGGCGGGGCGGAGCGGGCCGTGGGGGGCTTGGTCACCGGCCCGGGCCGGTGGCCAGGGTGCCGTCGGCGACGGTCCGCAGGACCGGGGCGACGAGGCCGGCCTCGGGCAGCTTGGTGGCCGGGAGTCCGGAGCGGCCCGGGTCGGGCGCGGTCAGCGGAGGGTCCACGGCCAGGCCGGGAGTGAGGGCCCGTACGTCGCCGGCCGGTGACCGGACGTCGAGGTGGTCGAAGTCGTCGCCCAGGAGGCGCGGCAGCGGGGCCCTGCCGTCCAGGCCGGGCAGCCCGCCGCGCACCGGAAGCTGGGGCAGGGTCCGCTCGGGGAAGAGGCGGCCGGTGACGTACCGGGGCCCGTCGGGGACGCCGGGCTTCACCAGCGGCACCTCGGCGCGGAGCCTGGGCACCTCCATGTCGAGGGCCCGGGAGACGCCGCCCAGGGGCAGGGAGACGGGGACGGTGCCGGCCGCGGCGGCGGGGCCGGCGGCTCCCACGGTGGCCGCGAGGCCTGTGACGACGGCGGCGAGGGTGGTCGGTTTCATGTCGGGTACGGGGCCTTTCGGAATGCGGGGGTTCGACGTCTGTACCGCGTAACGAGCGGAAAAGGCCCGCATCTCACAATTCCCCCGGGTGCCGTAATAGTCAGCTCGTCCAGAAGTCCCATCGCCGACGCCGGGCGGTGCGCAGAATCCGGCGGAAGTGCCCTGCCGGGGTGCCGGGGTGTCAGGCGCGCAGGCCGCCGGCGGGCAGATAGACGTGTGCGGCGGCGTTGGTGGTCTCGGGTGAACCGGCGAACGCGGCCAGCTCCGGTCCCTCGGCCGAGCGGCGCGGGCCGGCCGACGGGCAGATCCGGGTGGTGAACATGAAGTAGGCGTAGCCGAGTTCGCCGACCGCCCCCAGCCAGTCCGCCGGCGGGGTGCACTGGCGGCTGATCTGCGGCATCTGCAGGACGATCTGCCCGGCGACGACCAGCATGCGGACCTTCAGGCTCGGCCGGTCCATGCCGATCACGGGCTCGCCGCCCACGGGCAGGTCCATGTCGTCGAGGAGCCGGGCGACGGCGGCGGACGCGACCTCCGGGCCGCCCGGGCCGTCGCCCAGGGAGCAGGCGAGCAGACAAGGGGTCCGGCCGGTGCCCTCCTCGTTCCGGGCCATCCAGGCGAGCAGCGCGAGCGTGCCTAGGTCGGCGGCGCGGAAGGGGCGGGTTTCGCTTGATGCTGAGGTCATCGCGCGACCATACCGACGGGCCGGGGCGCGGCCCGGCGGCTTCTCACCCATCCGGAGCAGCGTCCGGGACCCGGCCACACGATCGGGCGACGGGGTCCCGGACGCGCCGGGGACGGGGACGGGACGTCAGTGCCGCAGGGGCAGACCGCCGAGCAGCCGTTGGTTGAGCGACGCGGTGGCGCCCTTGACACCGCTCAGCACGGAGTCCTTGTTCTCGGTGTCGAGCGCGTCCGACTGGTGCCGGAGCGGCATCAGGTCCTTGGCGGTGGGCGGGTGTGCGAGCAGGTGGTTGATGCCGCCGTTGAGGCTCATGGGCGGCAGGTGCTGGGCGTCGTAGGCGAACGCGGGTGCGGTGACGCCGGCGAGGGCCACGGAACCGGCGACAACGGCGGCGGCCTTGAGGGACTTCATCGTGTTCCTTTCTTGGCAACTCACGTCACCCAGGGAATGCGGACGCCCTGTTCAACGAGGTCCGGGCGGGCCGGAAACCCCGCCTTGGGAAGACATATGAGATCCCCCGGGGACATGGCCGGGGTCCGCCGTGTCAGCCGGTCGGGGCCAGGCCGGGTACGAGAGCGGGCGTGGCCGTCGTGGGCAGCTCGGACACGGCGAGTCCGGAACCGCCGGTGCCGAAGAGACCCGTCAGCAGATCGAACAGCCCGGACAGCAGGCCGTCGAAGGACGGCAGCATCTGGTCGGACTCGTCGGCGGCCGTCTGATCGGCGGCGGTCTGGTCGGCGGCGGTCTGATCGGCGGCGGTCTGATCGGCGGTGATCTGGTCGGCGGCCGTCTGGGCCGCGGCTGCCTCGTCGGTGATCGACTTCACCAGATCGTCGATCGCGGTCAGCAGCGCGCCGATCGTGTCGTCGAGGACATCCCGGGCCATGGGGGCACCGGCGCTCGCGTGGCGGACGGTCACCGGGGCGGCCGGGCTCGCGGGGCCGGCGGGGGACGCGGGGGCGGCGGGCTTCACCGCCGGGGCCGGTTGCGGCTGCGCGGCCGGTTCGGCCGGGGCGACCGGCCTCGGGACCCCGGCGGTCCCGGCGGCCCTGGTGATCGCCTCCTTCGCCGCCTCGCCCAGCCTTGCGGCCTCGCCGGCGGGGAGTCTGCCCTCCTCCAGCGACCGGCTGAGGAGTTCGGCGACCGGACCCAGTTCCGGGTGCGTACGGCCGAGGGCCCTGGCCCGGGTGAGCAGCCTGTCCTTCTCCGCCGCCGGGACGGACGCCCGGGACGCGGTACGCCCGTGCTCCCCGGCCGTGTCGGCGGCGAGCGCCACCGGGCCGGTGATGCCGACGAGGACGGACGCGCAGAGGACGGTGGACGCGAGACGCCGGACGGGCAGATCACGCATGGGGATTCCTTTCGGTGAACGGTGGGACCTGAGCCCACCGTCTGTTCACCGATGGCACCGCGCAACCGCTCGTCCACCGACCGTGATCCGTACGAGGGAGCGCGAACCGGCCGTCCGCTCCGCGCCACGAACGCGGGACGGACGGCCGGCCGAAGGGGAGTGCGCTGCCGGCGTCAGCCGTTGACGCAGGTGTTGCCGAAGGCCGGGTTCAGCAGGCCGATGATGTCAATGGTGTTGCCGCACAGGTTGATCGGCACGTGGATCGGCACCTGGATGACGTTGCCGGAGATGACACCCGGCGAGCCGACAGCGGCGCCACCCGCACCGGCACTGGCGGACGCCACACCGGCACCGCCGGCGACGGCCGCGGCGGCGGCGGTGGTCAGAACCAGACCCTTCGCAATACGCGACATGGAGAGGTGCTCCTTGGGATCGACACAACATCCGGGCGGATACCCGGCGTTGTGTCAACGCCTGGCGCTGCCGGGAGTTGTGCCGCCAAAGGAGTGAAGTCACCGGAGGGGTCGCACCACGGCGGGCGCGCGCCCGGGACCCGGCCGCTCCCTCACCTGGCGTAGCGCGCGCAGCCCGGCGCACCGGATGGCATACCGGCGCCTGCCGAGGCGCGCCTACGCCGATCCGCTCGGCAGGGCCGGCGATCCGCCCGATCGGGTCCGGCTCACCCGGCGCGGCGGTGACCCGCCGGCCTCCCGGCTCGTTGGCCACGCGGACGCGGCGTGGGCCCGCGCGCTCTGCGCCGCCGTGTACGCCCCGAGCCGTGGGCGCGTTCACGACCGCAGTCCCGAGCGCCCCGTGAGCGAGGTACCCCGCGCATGCACCAGTCAGCCCCCTCCGTCCGGCCCCGGGTCCTGCACCTCGCGCAACCCGTCGACGGAGGTGTGGCCCGGGTCGTGCGCGACCTGGTACGGGCCCAGCTCGCGGCGGGTCTGCCGGTCACGGTCGGCTGTCCCGGTGGCGTGCTCGCCGCGGACCTGCGGGAGCTGGGCGCCGAGGTCCGCGACTGGCCCGCGCGCCGGTCCCCGGGGCCCGGACTGCCGGGCGAGGTACGGCGGTTGGCGCGCCTGGTGGCGGAGGTGCGGCCCGAACTGGTGCACGCGCACAGCGCGAAGGCCGGCCTGGCCGCGCGGCTCGCCCTGCGCGGGCGGGTACCGACGGTGTACCAGCCGCACGCGTGGTCCTTCGAGGCGGCCGGCGGACTCACCGGGGCGCTGGCCCTGCGCTGGGAGCGGTGGGGGGCGCGCTGGGCGGATCGGGTGGTGTGCGTCAGCGAGGCGGAGCGCGTGACCGGAGTCCGCGCCGGGGTGCGCGCCGCGTACGCGGTCGTCCCGAACGGCGTCGACACGGCGCGCTTCGCGCCGGGCCCCGTGGCGCCCCCGTCGCCCCGCGCCGCCGGCCGACCGGACCGGCCCCTCGTCGTGTGCGTGGGCCGGCTCTGCCGGCAGAAGGGCCAGGACGTGCTGCTGCGCGCCTGGGACACGGTGCTCGCCACGCTGCCCCGGGCCCGGCTCGCACTCGTCGGCGACGGCCCGGACCGCGAGGCGCTACGGCTCCGGGCGCATCCCTCGGTGGAGTTCGCCGGTGCCGTCGCCGACGTCGTGCCCTGGTACCGGGCCGCCGACCTGGTGGTGCTGCCGTCGCGCTGGGAGGGGATGGCGCTCGCGCCGCTGGAGGCGCTGGGCTGCGGACGGCCCGTCGTCCTCACCGACGTCGACGGCGCGCGGGAGAGCCTGCCGCCCGCGCTCGCCGAGCGCTGCCTGGTACCGCCGGAGGATGCCGGGTCACTGGCCCGGGTGATCACGGCCCTGCTGTCCGACCCGCCGCTGCGCGCGGCGCTCGGCGACCAGGGGCGCCGGCACGTAGTCTCCCGGCACGACGTGCGGCAGACCGCCGCACGGATCACGACCGTCTACGCCGGACTCCTCGCGCCCGCCACGAAGCCGAGCGCCGGACCGGGCCGCCCACCCCTGGCTCGCAGCGGCACGGCGGACGGGTCCGCGCGGGTGCGGGACAGCGGGACGCGCCGCCCCGCACCCGCCGGGCGCACGCCCCCGCGCAGCGGCGGACCCCACCACCCCGCCCCCACCGAACCCGGCCCGGCCGGCCGCCCCGCACCACCCGGACCCGACCCCGGCGCCACACACCGGCCCCCGTCCGCCGAGCGCGGCGAGGCGGGCCGGTCCACATCCGCCGAGCGTGGCACGGCGGGCCGGCCCGCGCCCGCCGACGGCAGCGCGCCCCGGCGGCCCGTGCCCGCCCAGTGCAGGGAGTCCAGTCGCCCGTGACCGCGGAAACCACCGTTCCCTCGTCCGGCACGCAGCCGTGGGCGCCCGGGGTCCCGCCCGGCCCGGTCCGGCCGGCGCGTCCTGCCGGCGGCTTCCGGTTCCCCTCGCGCCGCCGCCCGCGCGGTCCGCCTCGCCGCTGTCGCTGCTCGCCGCCGATCTGCTCGCCGCGCTGGCGGGCGCGGCCGTCCCGGCGGAGGCCGCCGGCCGGCCGGTGCCGGTCGCCGCGCTGGTCGCCGGCGCGCTGCTGCTGCGTCCGCCCGCCGCCCGGCCGGTGCCCGCCGTCCTCGACGAACTGCCCGCCGTGTGCGGGCGGATCGCCGTGACCTGGCTGGGCCTGGCCGCGCTGCTCGCCGCCTACGACCCCGGGCGCGCCCTGACCGCCCGGACCCTGCTGCTGGGCTGCGCCCTGCACGCGGCGGCGGCCGGGGCCGGCCGGGGCGCGGTGTACTGGCGGCGCCGGGTCGCGCTGCTGCGGCACCCGCGGACCGCGCTCGTGATCGGGCGGCCGCGACCGCGCAGCGGGTGGCCGCCGCGCTGTTGCGCCATCCCCGCTGCGGCGTGCGGCCGGTGGGCGTGGTCGCCGAGCGTCCGGAGGGCGCCGCCGGGTTGCCGGTTCTCACCGGCGGCGAGGAGGTGGAGCGGGCGCTCGTCCGGCACGGGGTGCGGGTCGTCCTCACCGTCCACCCGGCCGTGCGCACCGAGCGGGCACCGCTGCTGCGGGCGCTCGCCGGGGCGGGCTGCGCGCTGTGGGAGGTGGAGGCGGACACCTCGGCGTACGAGGCGCGCGACCAGCTCGCCGGGTTCGCCGTGCGCCGCCTGGACCACTGCGCGCGCCGGCGCGGAAGTGCCGCCAAGCGGCTGCTGGACGTGGTGGTGTCCGGGACGCTGCTGGTGCTGGCCGGCCCGCTGCTGCTGGTGTGCGCGGCGGTGCTGCGGCTCACCGGCGGTCCCGGTGTGGTGTTCCGGCAGGAGCGCGTCGGCCAGGACGGCCGTCCCTTCACCATGCTGAAGTTCCGCACCCACCGCCCGGCCGACGAGCGCGAGGCGGCCACCCGGTGGAGCGTGGCCGGCGAGGCGCGGATGAACCCCTTCTGCCGGCTGCTGCGGCAGACCTCGATGGACGAGCTGCTCCAGCTGTGGAACGTCTTCCGGGGCGACATGAGCCTGGTCGGCCCGCGTCCCGAACGCCCGTACTTCGTCGACCGGTTCAGCCGTCTCCACCCCGGCTACGCGGCCCGTCACCGCATGCGCACGGGCATCACCGGGCTGGCCCAGGTCAACGGGTTGCGCGGGGACACCTCCATCGAGGACCGGGCCCGCTTCGACAACGCCTACATCGACAACTGGTCGCTGTGGCAGGACATCTGCATCCTGCTGCGCACCGCCGCCGCGGTCGTGCGGTCCACGGGGAGCTGACCGATGGCCCTCGCCCCGCCGCCGCGCCGCCCCGCGCGGCTCACCGCGATACTGCCCGTCCTGCCGCCGGTGGCCGTGGTGGCGCTGCTCGCGCTGCCGGTCGCGCCCGGCGGCGCCACCAACGCGGGCCCCGCCGACGCGCTGTCCGCGCTGGTGGTCGTCTGCTGCGCGGTACGGCTGCTGCGCGCGCGCCGCCGCCCGCTCACCCCGGCCGCCGCGGTGATCCTCGGCCTGCCGGTGGCCGGACTGGTGCCGGCCGCGCTGCACGCCGCCTCGGCCGACGCCGCGATCACCGGCCTGGGCCGCTATCTCCAAATCTTCGTCCTGGTCCCGGCCGCCGTGGTGCTCCTGCTCCGGGGCCGGGCCGACTTCCGGCTGCTGGCCTGGTCGTTCGTGGCGCTCGCGCTCTGGCAGGGTGCGGTGGGCGCGCACCAGTACGTCACCCGGACCGGGGCCTCCTACCAGGGCCAGGACGTCCGGGCGGTCGGCACCTTCGGGGTCGCGGACGTGATGGGCATGGCCACGGTGGTGTCCTGCGGGCTGGTGTGCGCGGTGGGCCTGGCGCTGGGCCGTACCGCTCCCCGGGAGCGGGCGGTCGCCGTCGTCTGCGCGCTGGTCCTGCCGGTGCCGCTCGCCCTGTCGTTCAGCCGGGGCGCCTGGATCGCCACCGCCGTCACCCTCGTCGTCCAGCTCCTGCTGGCCGGGGTGCGCCGGGCGGCGCGGGTCGCGGCGGCCGTGCTGGCGGCGGGCGTGGTGCTGGTGGGCGGGCTGGGTGTGGGGACGGTGATGCTCCGGGAGCGGATCGACAGCATCGCGCGGGTCGCCGACGCGCCGGACCAGTCGGTCACCGACCGGTACACGATGTGGGCGGCGGCGGCCGGCATGTGGCGGGACCGGCCGCTGACCGGCGTCGGCCTGAAGGCGTTCCCGGAGTACCGCGACGGGCACGCCTCGCTCGCGCTGTCCTCGGGCAGCGACACCGAGGGCGCGGGCGCCGCCTTCCGCCGGCAGCCGCTGCTCTCCCCGCACAACATGTACCTGCTCGTTCTCGGCGAGCAGGGGCTGATCGGTCTGCTGTGCCTCGCGGGCGGCTGGCTGGCCCTGCTGGTGTGCGCCCTGCGCGGCCTGCGCCGGACCCGGGCGGCCGGCGGCCGGGACCTGGACTGCGCGCTGATCGCCTGCGGGCTGCTGGTCTGGCAGCTCGTGGACTTCGTCTACGCCGACATCGGCGGCCCGTCGACCGTCCTGACGGCGGTGTCCCTGGGCCTGACCGCCTGGTGGGCCCTGCCGGCCACCGTCCACGCCGGCGAAGCGGAACACTTCCTCGCCACCGAGGCGGCACCACGAGAGGCGGCCGTGCGATGACGAGCCGCACGACCGGCGGACCACCGGGACCGGGCACGGCACCACAGCCGGCCACCGCCCCGGAACCCTCCGCCCCGGACCCCTCCGCCCCGACCGACGGCACACCGGAACCAGGAACCGGCACGGCACCGCGGCCGGCCGCGGACCCCGGGGAATCCTCCGCCGTCGCCCCGCGGCTCCTGGCCCGGGCCGCGTTCCTCACCGCGTCCCTCTCCGTCGCGGCGGCGTTGCTCGGGCTGGTGCGGGACCAGTCGCTGGCGCGGCTGTTCGGGGCCGGACGGGACACGGACGCCTTCCTGGTCGCCTGGACGGTACCGGAGTTCGCGGCCACGCTGCTCATCGAGGACGGGCTGGCGTTCGCGCTGATCCCGGCGTTCAGCGCGGCCCTGGCCCGCCGTGCGCGGGGCGCCGCCGGGGACCCGGTGCGCTCGCTGGTGGCCGGCACCCTGCCCCGGCTGGCGCTGGCGTTCACGGCGGCCGGGGCGCTGCTCGCGCTGGCCGCGCCGTGGTGCGTCGCGGTGCTCGCGCCGGGCCTGCCCGATCCGGCCCTGGCCGTGGACTGCACCCGGATGACCGCGAGTTGCGTGCTGAGCTTCGGTCTCGCCGGGTACTGCAGCGCGGCCCTGCGGGCACACCGCCGCTTCCTGGCACCGGCCGCGATCTACATCGCGCACAACGTCGCCATCATCACCGCGATGTACGCGCTCGGCGGCCGCTGGGGCGTACGGTCGGCCGCGTTCGGGGTCGCGGTGGGCGGCTTGCTGATGGTGGCGCTGCAAGTCCCGTCCCTGGCCGTCCTGTTGCGCCGCCGCGGACACGGCCGTACAAAGGCGCGGCCCGCCGCCGCGGCGCCCCCGCTGGACGTGCCGCTGCTGGCCACCGTGCTGCTGTTCGCGCTGTGCCGGCAGTCGCAGGTGCTCATCGAGCGGTTCTGGGCCTCCGGGCTGCCCGCCGGGGCCATCTCGCACCTGAACTACGCGCAGAAGGTCGCGCAGATCCCGATGACGCTGTCCATGATGCTGTCCACGGTCACCTTCCCGGTGGTGGCGCGGGCGCTGGCCGACGGCGACACCGAGCGGGCCCGGGGCCGGGTGGAGCGGGACGTGGCGGTGGCCGCCCGCCTGGTGCTGTTCGGCACGGCCGTCGTCGTGGCCTGCGCCCCGCAGCTGATCGCCGTGCTGTTCCAGCGGGGCGCGTTCACGGCCGGCGACACCTCGGCGACGGCCGGGGTGATGCGGGTCTACGCGCTCGGGCTGCTCGGCCAGACGCTGACCGGTGTCCTGGTCCGCTCGTACTTCTCGGCGGGCCGCGCCACCTGGTACCCGCTGGCCGCGATGGCCGCGGGGATCGCGGCGACCTGGGGAATCGGCGCGTGGACGGCCGGTTCCCGGGGGGCGGCGGGGATCGCCGCCGCCAACGCCGCCGGGATCAGTCTCACCGCCGTACTGCTCCTCGCGGGCACCGGCCGCCGCGGTGTGCCGCTGCGGGCCCGTGCCGTGCTGCGCGGGCTGGGCCGGCCGCTGCGGGCGGCCGGTGCCGCCGCCGTGGCGGGCGGTCCGGCGGCGGGCCTGCCGGCGGCGGCGCCGGCCGGGCTCGCCGCCGGCGCGGTCACGGTGACCGTCGTCTTCGTCCTGCTCGGCGGGGCGCCGGGCGCCCGCGGCCTGCTCCCCGCCCTCCGTCCCGTCCGTTCCCTGCCCCGAAGGCTCGCCCATGCCCTCACCCGTTAAGTCCCCGGCGGCCGGCCCGGCCCCGTGGATCGCCATGTACCACTCGGTCGGCGACTGCTCCGACGACCCCTACCGCGTCACGGTCTCCCCCGACCGGCTGGAGCGGCAGCTGCGCTGGCTGTGCCGGCGGGGCCTGCGCGGAGTGTCGGTGGCCGAGCTGCTGGCCGCCCGGGACCGGGGCGGCGGCCGGGACCTGGTGGGTCTCACCTTCGACGACGGGTACGCCGACTTCCTCGGCAACGCCCTTCCCGTGCTGGACCGCTGGGGGTGCACGGCCACGCTGTTCGTGCTGCCCGGCCGGTTCGGCGGCGACAACGCCTGGGATCCGCTGGGTCCGCGCAAGCCGCTGCTGACCGCCGAGGGCGTCCGGCGGGCCGCCGACCGGGGTGTGGAGATCGGCTCCCACGGACTCGCCCACATCGATCTCACCCGCATCGACGACATCCGGCTGAAGGCCGAGACCGCCGAGAGCCGCGCCGTGCTGGAGGAGCTGACCGGCACCCCGGTCACCGGGTTCTGCTATCCGTACGGCACGGTCGACCGGCGTGTCGTGGCGGCCGTGCGGGAGGCCGGTTACGCCTACGGCTGCGCCATCGACCCCGGCGCGCTGAGCGGCCGGCACGTCCTGCCCCGGGTGCACATCGGGCAGGACGACACCGCCGTACGCCTGTTCCTGAAGCGCCGGCTGCACCGGCTGCGCCGACGGCCGGTGGAGGGACTGCGGTGAGGGTCCTGCACGTCATCACCGGGCTCGGCGTGGGCGGTGCCGAGACCCAGCTGCGGCTGCTGCTGCGGCATCTTCCGGTGGAGTGCGAGGTGGTGACACTGACCGAGCCGGGGCCGGTCGCCGCCGGGCTGGTGGCCGACGGGGTGCGGGTGACCCACCTCGAGATGGCCGGCAACCGCGATCTGGGCGCGCTGCCCCGGCTGGCCCGGCTCATCCGGCACGGCCGGTACGACCTGGTGCACACCCATCTCTACCGGGCCTGCCTGTACGGCCGGATCGCCGCCCGGCTGGCCGGGGTCCGCGCCGTCGTCGCCACCGAGCACTCCCTCGGCGACACCCAGACGGAGGGCCGGCCGCTCACCGCCGGGGTCCGCGCGCTGTACCTGCTGGGCGAGCGGCTCGGCCGGACCACCGTCGCGGTCTCCCCGGCCGTCGCCGCCCGGCTGGCCCGCTGGGGCGTGCCCGAGCCGCGCATCACGGTCGTGCCCAACGGCATCGAGCCCGCGCCGTTCGCCTACGACCCGGCGGCCCGCCGCCGCACCAGGGCCGCGCTGGGACTGGACGAGGACGCGTTCGTGATCGGCGGCATCGGCCGGCTCGTCCCCGGCAAACGCTTCGACGTCCTGGTCCACGCACTCGCCGGGCTGCCCGCCGACTGCCGGCTGCTGCTGGTCGGCGGCGGCCCGCAGGAGGGCGCGCTGCGGCGGGCCGCGCACCGGGCGGGGGTCGCCGGGCGGGTGCTGTTCACCGGAGAGCGGCCGTATCCGCCCGACGGCTCGCCCGGCCCCCTGCTGCCCGCGCTGGCCTCGGCGATGGACGTGCTCGCCGCCCCCTCGCCCGAGGAGGCGTTCGGACTGGCGGTGGTGGAGGCGCTCGCGGCCGGACTGCCGGTGCGCTACACCTCCTGCCCGGCCCTCCAGGACCTGCCGCCCGGGGCCGCTCCCGACGCGGCGCGCATCCCGTGCGACGCCGGCGCGTACGCCCGCGCGCTCGCCGAGGTCCGCGCCGCCGGTCCCGGTCCGCGGGCCGCCGCCGAGGCGGCCCGCCACTACTGCGTCACCCGCAGCGCCGCCCGGCTCCTGGACGTCTACGCGGCGGCGCTCGCCCACCCGGCCCCGACGTCCCGCTCCCCGCAGAAAGCCGTCCTCTCATGACCGAGAACCACACCCGGCGCCACCGCGGCACCCGCCTCACCCGCCCCGGCCCGCTCCCGCCCTGGTCGCTGGTGGCGGCCGGGGTCCTCGCGGGCGGGCTGCTGGGCGGCGGGTACGGGATGCTGCGGCCCGTCCAGTACACGGCCACCAGCTATCTGCTCGCCGTACCCGGCGACCGGTCCGACACCGCCACCGCGCTCGGCTTCGCGCAGGCCTACGGCCGTATCGCCACACAGCCCGCGGTGCTCGCCGACGCCCAAGCGCACGCCGGGGTGCCGGCGGACGCGCTGCACGCCGGAGTGCGCACCGCGACCTCGCCGGACGCGCCCATGGTCGCCGTCTCCGCCACCTCGCCGCGCCCGGCCGAGGCCGCCGCCATGGCCAACGCGGTCGCCGGGGCGCTGACCCGGCGCGCCGGCGCGGTCCGCGCCGACACCCGGGTGTCCCTGGTCCCGTTCACCCGCGCGGTACGGCCGGCCGAGCCGTCCTCGCCGTCCGCCGGGCTGACCGGGCTGGTCGGGGCGAGCGGGGGCGGGCTGCTCGGCGGGCTGGCGCTGCTGGTGCGGCCGGGCCGCAGGCCCGGGACGGAGGTGCCGCGACCGGCCCCGCTGCCCGGACCGGCCGTCGCCGCCGACGCGCGCGGCCGGCGGTGACCGCCACCGTCACGGCGCGCGCCCGCAGCGTCCGCCTCACCGCCGACCTCGTCACCGACGCCCACGCGTTCGCCGCCCTGGCGCCGGCCTGGGAGCGGCTGTTCGGCCGGTGCGCCGCCGCGACCCCGTTCCAGAGCCACGCCTGGCTGCACTCGTGGTGGCTGTCGTACGGCCGGCCGGGGCGGCTGCGGCTGCTGGTGGTGCGGGCCGGCCGCGACCTGGTGGCCGCCGCGCCGCTGATGCTGGTCCGCCGGCCGCTGCCCGCGCTGCTGCCGCTCGGCACGGGGATCTCCGACTACGCGGACGTGCTGCTGGACGACGCCGACGACGGGCCGGTGGCCGACGCGCTCACCACGGCGCTCGCGGACGCGGCCCGCACGGCCCTGGTCGACTTCCGCGAGGTGCGCCCGGGCGGAGCCATGGAACGGGTCTACGAACGCTGGCCCGGGCCGTGCCGCACGGTTCCCGACTCGCCGTGCCTGGAGCTGCCCGCGCTGCCCATGGAGGGACTGATCGCCCGCCTGCCGTCGGCCAAGTCCGGCCAGCGGGCGCGGGCCCAGCTGCGCCGGCTGGCCGCGCTGGGCGTGCGGCGGCGGACGGTGGGCCCGGCGGAGGTCGAGACGGCCCTCGTCCGGCTGCTGGCGCTGCACCGGTTGCAGTGGCAGGGCCGGGACGTGACGGGCGAGCATCTGCGGCCCCGGTTCCGCGAGCATCTGCTGCGCGCGGTGGGCTCGATGGTGCGCTCGGGAAACGCGGTGGTCACCGAGTTCCGGATCGGCGACGAGGTGGTGGCCGTCGATCTGACCCTGCTCTCGGACGGCATGGCCGGCGGCTACCTCTACGGCGCCCATCCGGATCTGCGGGAACGCCGAGCGGACGTGGCGGTGATGCTGCTGGACGCCTGCTCTGAGCTGACGGTCGGCGGCGGGCACGGCACGCTGAGCCTGCTGCGCGGCGACGAGCCGTACAAGCGGCACTGGCATCCCGAACGCGTCGTCAGCCGGCGTCTGCTGATGGCCCGCGGGCCCACCGCTCCGCTGCTGACGGCCGCGCTGTACGAGGCGGTCGCCCGGCAGCGGGGCAGAACGGTGCGGCACCGGTGGCGGGAACGCGGCCGGGACCGGTCCTAGCGCATCCGCGGCCACCGGTCGAAGCGGAGGCACATCTCGCGGCCGAACCAGTACGCGGCCCAGTCGCCGAGGCTCAGCGGACAGGCGGGCGGCGGCAGGGGCGGGCCCTCGGGACGGCCGTACAGTGCGGTCCGGTAGACCAGCGCCGAGCGGGGGTTGGCCGGGCACTGCCAGACACCGTGCGGGCAGTAGTCGGTCAGCGTGTTGTACACCGGCCGGTGCTCGTCGATCCAGGCGAGCATGCGCCGCATGTACTCGGCGTTGTCGCCGTTGCGGAACAGGCCCCATTCCGGGTACGACACCGGCTTGCCGTGGGCCGCGGCGAAGTCCACGTGCCGCTGGAGTCCGTAGGGCTCGCTCACCTGCTCGTCGAAGGTCACTCCGGCCGGCTGGTCGTAGGAGTCCATGCCGATGATGTCGACCGTGTCGTCCCCGGGATAGCACTCGGTCCAGGGCACGGCGTCCCGGCCGCGGCTCGGCGCGAAGTCGAACCGGAACCGCTGGCCCGGCACCGCGCGCATGGTGGTGACGATCCTGTTCCAGTACGTCTTCCAGGCCGCCGGGTCCGGTGCGCAGCGGTGGGTGTAGGTGATGCCGTTCATCTCCCAGCCCAGCACGAGGACCGTGTCCGGCACCCCGAGCGCCACCAGCCGCTCGGCCAGGGTCCGGAAGTGCCCGTCGAACGCGCCGGACGCGCCCTGCCGCAGCAGTTCGCGCACCTCCTCGTCCGGGACGTCCTCCTCGTTGCGTTCCTGCATCGGCACGTTCAGGACGAGCGTCCGGTCCGCCTGCTCGCGCCGCCAGCCGGCCCAGGCGTCCAGGAAGCCGGGCGGCCCCTCGATGTCCTGCCAGAGACCGCCGGGCAGATAGGTGTGGGCGACCTTCACCTCGGCTCCGCCGAGCCAGCGGCTCAGCTCCGCCATCCGCGCGACACCGGCGGGCCCGGAGTCGAGAAACGCGCCGAAGACCGGGAGGGAGCGCTCCGAGGCGGGAGTCCCGGGGCCGTCCGCGGCGAAACCGGGGCCGGCCCCGACGAGCGCCGGGACGACGAACGCGACGAACGACGCGATGGCCGATGCCATGCGGAGGGCTGTCGCCCGGTGCCGCTGTGAGGCCATGTCCACCGCTCCTTCTCCACGTCACGACACGTTCCGGTCTCCTGACACTCAGTCACATCAATAGGAAAAACGCCAGTCCGGTCGCCGCGTCCGCCCTCGGAACCCCTCGCACGGTCCAACGCGCGGGGCGGGGGCGGGGTGGGCGCCGCGGGGTGCCGGGCGCTCGGTCCGGCACCCGGTGCGCTAGTGACGGCAGGCGGCCCGGCCGCGTCGGTACAGGACCGTCCCCGCTCCGATCAGCAGGGCACCGGCACCCGAGGCCGCGAACATGGTCCGGGACTCGCCACCGGTCTGCGCGAGCACGGGAGGCGTGGTGTGGACGGTGTCCGGGGGCGTGCTGTCCCCTCCGCGCGGCGGGGTCGTCTCCTCACCACCGTAGGGAGGCGAGGTGGTCTCCTCACCACCGTAGGGAGGCGAGGTGGTCTCCTCACCACCGTAGGGAGGCGAGGTCGTCTCCTCACCACCGTAGGGAGGCGACGTGGTCTCGTCACCGCCGTAGGGAGGCGAAGTCGTCTCCTCACCACCGTACGGAGGCGACGTGGTCTCCTCACCACCGTACGGAGGCGAAGTCGTCTCGCCGCCGTCCTTCGGAGGTGACGTCGTCTCGCCGCCGCCGTACGGAGGTGACGTCGTCTCCTCGCCGCCGTACGGGGGTGTGGTGGCGGGCGTGCCGCCGGGGCTCGGCCGGGTGCCGTAGCCCGAGTCGTCGGAGTCGTCGCCGTACCCGTCCTGGTGGTGGTCGGACTCCTGCGGCTTCGGCCGGGAGGCCACGTTGGCGCAGGAGTTGCCGAACGCCGGGTTCAGCGCGGCGGCCACGTCGACGGAGTTGCCGCAGATGTTGACCGGGACGTTCACCGGGACCTGGACGGTGTTGCCGGACAGCACACCGGGCGAGCCCTGGGCCGTGCCGTGCGCGTGGGTGTCGGCGAGCGCTGAGCCGCCGTACAAGGACAGCACGCCCGTCGCGGCGGCGGCCACGGCCATGCCTTTGCTGAGAGTGTGTCGCAATTTCGTGGTCTTCCTGCTCGGAGAAGTGGGAAGGCCGGCCCCGGACGACGAATCGGCGGTCCGGAGCCGGCCAGTACACAGCCGGGGAAGCTGGTGGGACGTGCGAACGTCAGTGGTTGACGCAGACGTTGCCGAACGCCGGGTTCAGCAGCGCGATGATGTCGATGGTGTTGCCGCACACGTTGATCGGCACGTGGATCGGCACCTGGATGACGTTGCCGGAAATGACGCCCGGGGAACCGACGGCGGCACCGGAGGCACCGGCATCGGCGAAGGCGGGACCGGCCAGACCCAGTGCCAGAACTGCGCCCGTGACGGCGGCGGCGGTCTTCTTCATGATTGTTCCCTTCTCCGGGGCGATGCCCCGATGACGGCCAGAACCGTGCGAGCCCGACGTGAGCGGTCGTGGCACGGAACGAGGGATTGACACAACAAGAGACCGCTGAACACGGACGGCGCGATAATCACTCGATCGCACCGCTTCCTCGTGCATTCTTCCCTCGCCTGAGGTAGTGGAAAAAGGCCCGGGCGGCCCGCAGACGACGCAGCGGACAGCCCGGGCCCGGTTGGCTCGGCTCAGCCTTCGCCGTTGGCCGAGAGGACCGACAGGTCCTCCAGGATGTGCGAGAGCGCACCGTCGCGCTTGATGTTCGACGAGTTGTCGCTGCACTGCTGGTCCAGATCGTCCGACAGGATCGGGACATCGTTGATCGGTACGATGTTCAGGATCGGGATCTGGATGTCCTCGAGGGCGAGGCACGGCTTGTTCAGCGAGCCCTGGACCAGCGACAGCTGCGGGCTCATCGCGCCCTTGGTGGCCGAGTTGCCCCACGACGAATTGGCACCGTTGCCATTCGCGACGGTCGGGCCGTCGTCGTTGCCGATGGCAAGCGCCTGCGGCGCGGCCGCCACCGCCATTCCCACAACAGAAGCGGCGGTCGCGGCGGCGACCATTGCCTTCTTGAGCACTTCGCGTTCCTTTCCTCGTAGCGACGCATGCCCTACGGCCTCATCAACCCGGCGCATCGGGAATGGTTCCGCCGATTCACTCGGTTGGCTCCCCGGTGCGCACGAGGTGACGGCGGCCACCAATGCGAAAAGCGCACCACCAGTCCGGCGTATCGGCCGACGGGGTGAACGGCAGAAACCATGCGGCAGCCCGGGAGTTGACCAATGCGCTCCGGTGAACGGGGTTTTCTCAGAAAGGACTGGCCAGTGATCAAGAAGATTGTTGCCACCGCGGCCGTCGCCGCCTCGGCCGTGGGCGCCTCGGCTGCCGTGGCACCGCAGGCGCTGGCGATCGGCAACGACAGCGGCCCGACCGCCGCCAACGGCAACGGCGCTTGGCAGAGCTACGGCAACTCGGCCACGTACGGGAACATGAGCCCGCAGATCGCCCTGATCCAGGGCTCCTTCAACAAGCCGTGCATCGGTCTGAACGACATCAGCGTGCCGATCCTGAACATCGTGCCGATCAACGACCTGCCGATCCTGTCCGACGACATGACGCAGCAGTGCACCGAGAACTCCTCGAACGTCAAGCGCGACGGCGCGCTGGCGCACCTGCTGGAGGACGTGTCGATCCTGTCCGGGAACTCGGAGTCCGGCAGCTGATCCGCCGTACGGCACGGAGCGGGCCGCCGGGAATTCCCGGCGGCCCGCTCCGGCGTGCCGGGGCGCCCGCTAGGAGACGACGTCCTTGCGGGCGAAGGTGCGGAAGGCGAGGGCGAACAGCACCAGGGCATACGTCACGGAGAGCGCGGCGCCCTGGATCATGCCGGACCACTCGGGGGCCGGCTGGACGGCGTCCGCCCAGGCGAACTGCCAGTGCGCGGGCAGGAAGTCCCGCCAGTGGCCGAGGGCGGTGACGGCGTCCAGGACGTTGCCGACGATGGTCAGGCCGACCGCGCCGCCGACCGCGCCGAGCGGGGCGTCGGTCGCCGTGGACAGCCAGAACGCCAGTCCCGCGGTGACCAGTTGGGACACGAAGAGGTACGCCACGGCCACCAGGAGCCGCTGGGCCGCCGTGCCGGTGTCCAGCGCGCCGCCGGTGGGGACCTGGAGCGGGCCCCAGCCGTAGGCGGCCGTGCCGGCGGCGAGCGCCACGAGCGGCAGCAGGACCATCGCGGCGAGGGACAGCCCGAGCGCCACGACGAGCTTGGACCACAGCAGCCGGGCGCGGGGCACGGGCGCGGCGAGCAGGTAGCGCAGCGAGGACCAGTTCGCCTCGGAGGCCACCGTGTCACCGCAGAACAGGGCGACCGGGACGACGAGCAGGAAGCCGGCCGACACGAAGAGGTTCACGGCGGCGAAGTTGGCGCCGGAGGCGGTGGCCGTGTCCATCAGCGTGACCTGGTTGTTCCGGCCGCCCGGGTCGCCGCCGACCGCGAAGGCGATCAGCAGCACGAACGGCAGGAGGGCCAGGACCGCGCCCATGACGAGGGTGCGGCGCCGCTTGAGCTGGCGGACCAGCTCGACCCGCAGCGGCAGGGTGCGCCCCGCCTGATAGCCGGAGGCGACCTCGGTGAGCGTGCTCATGCGGAACCTCCGATCAGGGTGAGGAAGGCGTCTTCCAGGCGGCGGTGCGGGCCGACCGAGGTGACGGGCAGCTCCAGCCGCACCAGTTCGGCGATCAGCCGCTCGGCCGTGCCGCCGGGTGCGAGGCGGACCAGCAGCCCGCCGTCGGTGCGCACGGCGGAGGCGACGCCGGACAGCGCGGCCACCTTCTCCGCCACCGGCTCCTCCACGGGTGCGGCGGTGCCGACCAGCAGGGTGTCGCCGGAGCCGACGATGTCCCGGACCGGTCCGGCCTGCACCAGCCGGCCGCGGTCCATGACGACCAGGTGGGTGCAGGACTGCTCGATCTCGGCGAGCAGATGGCTGGAGACGATCACCGTCCGGCCGTCGGCCGCGTAGCGGATCATCACCTCGCGCATCTCGCGGATCTGGGGCGGGTCCAGGCCGTTGGTGGGTTCGTCCAGGATGAGCAGGTCGGGCAGGCCGAGCATGGCCTGGGCGATGGCCAGGCGCTGGCGCATGCCCTGCGAGTAGGTGCGCACCGCGCGGGCCAGGGCGTCGCCGAGCCCGGCGATCTCGAGGGCCTCGTCCAGGTGGGCGTCCTCGGGCGGGCGGCCGGTGGCCCGCCAGTACAGCTCCAGGTTCTCCCGGCCGGACAGGTGCGGCAGGAAGCCCGCGCCCTCCACGAAGGCGCCGACCCGGGAGAGCACCGAGGCGCCGGGCCGGACGGCGTGGCCGAAGACGCGGATCTCGCCGTCGTCGGGGCGGATCAGGCCCATCAGCATGCGCAGGGTGGTGGTCTTGCCCGCGCCGTTGGGCCCGAGCAGGCCGAGGACCCGGCCCTTCTCGACCCGGAAGGAGAGATCCTGGACGGCATACCGGTCGGCGGACTTGGCGTAGCGCTTGCTCAGGCCCTCGATGACCAGCGGGACCTCGGCGAGGTCCGGGTCGGGTGCGGGGGCGGCCGTGCGGCGGCGGGCGGTGAGCAGCAGGGCGAGGGCGGCGACGGCGCCGGCCGCGGGCAGCCACCACACCCAGGCGGGCAGCGGCGCGGCGGCGGTGGCGACCTCCGGCGCCGTCGGCACGCTCAGGGCTCCCTTCAGGGAGACGGTGTAGCCGGCCGGCGCGGCCGGTGAGGCGTAGCCGAGGTCGGTGGAGGCGAGGACCAGGCGGAGCCGGTGGCCCTTGCGCACCTCGTGGTCGATCGCCGGGAGGGTGACGGTGACGTCCTTGCCGGCCTTGGCGCCGGTCACCCTCAAGGGGGTCACGAGCTGGGCGGGCAGCACGGGCCGGCCGCCGTCGGGCCCGACGTCGTAGACCTTGCCGAACAGGACGGCGTCGTCGCGGGTGGAGGTGATGTGCACGGTGGCCGTCGGGGTGCCGGTGATCCGCAGGTCGCGGGTGAGCGGTGCCGAGTCGAAGCGCGCGTACTGGCCGGGGAAGTCCATGGAGAGGCCGACGCCGAGCGCGGACAGCCGGCCGAGGCCGGACCCGCCGAGGCCGGGCAGCGCGGAGACGCCGGGCGGGCTGGCGCCGGCCGGGTTGGCGACGTGCTGGGTGCCGCCGGTGAGGGGGACGGCCCGCGGGTGGTCGCGCAGGCCCGGGTAGGTGTCGGCGCTCGCGCCGCGCTGCCGGGCCGTGCCGTCGGTGGAGTCGACGCCGCCGGTGCGGGTGATCCGGAAGGCCGGGCCGGTGCCGGCGTTCCTGTCGCCCTTCAGGTACCGGTCGAACCAGGCGCGCGTGCGTGCCTCGACCCGGTCGGTCTCCATGTCGCCGCCGTCGTGTCCGCCGGCGATCCAGTCGACGGCGACGGGTGCGCCGGACGCCCGGATCGCCCGGGCGGCGGCGTCCGCCTGGTCGAGGGTGAACAGGGAGTCCGTCTGTCCCTGGGTCAGCAGGGTGGGCACCTTGACGCGGTCGCCGACGGCGGACGGCGAGCGCTCGGCGAGCAGCGCGCGGGCGGCCGGGTCGGGGGTGCCGGAGGCGGCGACCCGCTCGTACATCCGGCACAGCTCGGGCCGGAAGCGGGCGCAGCCGCCGCCGCTGTTGACGAAGACGCCGGCCCACAGCTTCTTGAAGACGCCGTGCGGGAACAGGGCGTCGGCGAGGTTCCAGTAGGTGATCGCCGGGGCGATGGCGTCGATCCGGCGGTCGTGTCCGGCGGCGAGCAGGGAGACCGCGCCGCCGTAGGAGCCGCCGGCCATGCCCACGCGCGGGTCGCCGGGCCGGTCGAGCCGTACCTCGGGCCGTTTCGCGAGCCAGTCGAGGAGCCGGGAGACGTCGGCGACCTCGCCCTCGGGGTCGTTCAGCCCGATCTTCCCGGTGGACCGGCCGAAGCCGCGCGCGGACCAGGTGAGCACCGCGTAGCCGGAGCGGGCGAGGTCCTCGGCCTGCCGGCGCATGTCGTCCTTGCTGCCGCCGAAGCCGTGCGCGAGCAGCACGGCGGGGTGGCGGCCGGCGTCGGCCGGGGTGACGTACGAGGTGTCGAGGCGGGCGCCGTCGACGGCGAGGACCCGGTCGCTGTGGCGGACGGCGGGGCGGTCGTCGGAGGCGACGGCCGCCGTCCACGTCCCGGCACCGGCGAGGACCACGGCGGCGGCGACGGCGGCCACGAGCCGGCGCGGCCGGCGCCACGGGGTCCGCGGTGCGCGAGGTCGAAGATCCATGCGACTACGGTACGGGGCCGCGCCGGCGGGCGCTGCTGCCGCCGGGGGGAGGGGCGGGCCGTCCCTGAGGGGTACGGCGGTGCCGGCGCGTACCGCGGGTGCGGTACGCGCCGGTGCGGCGGCCGGGGCCCGTCCGGTTCCGGCAGCCGCCTCCTCGGGCGCTTCTCAGGCCTGTGCCTCGCCGGTGACCGGCGCGGTGACCGGTGCGGTGAGCGGGGCCGGCTGCGCGGGGCCGGACTGGGCCGGGATGGTGGCCGGGGTGTCCGCCGGGTCCGCGATCCGCGCGTCCTCGGGGATGGACACGAGCCAGCGGGTGTCGCGGCGGGGCCGCAGGTACAGGGCCCAGTAGAGGGTGGCGACGGCGGTGATGCCGCCGGTCCACAGCAGGTAGCCCGCCTCCTGCTGGGTCAGGATGTAGGCCAGGACGGCGATGAGCAGGACCGGCACGGCGGGCCACAGCGGCATCCGCCAGGCGGGGGTGTGCCGGTGGGAGCCGCGGCGGGCGAGCAGCGCGGCGACCGCGACCAGCAGGTACATGCCGGTCACCGAGACGCCGGTGACGCCGTACAGCGTGTCGAGGTTGACGAAGCAGAGCACCGCGCCGGGGACGCCGACCGCGAGGGTGGCCACCCACGGGGAGCCGAAGCGGCCGAGCCGGGAGAAGACCGTGTTGACCGGGCCGGGCCAGGCCTTGTCGCGGGCGGAGGCGAACAGCACGCGGGAGTTCTGGATGACCATGACGATGCCCGCGTTGACGATGGCGAGGGCCACGCAGAGGCTGACGAAGGTGCCGACCGCGGAGTTGGACCAGGCGGTGACCATGGAGCTGATGTCGCCGCCGGTCAGTTCGCCGAGGTCGGAGGCGCCGAGGGTGATGGCGGCGACCGGCACCAGGATGACCACGGTGGAGATGGCGAGCGTGGCGAGGACGGTGCGGGCGACGTTGCGGCGCGGGTTCTCCAGTTCCTCGGAGAGGTAGACGGCGGTGGAGAAGCCCTGGGTGATGAACAGGGCGATGGCGAGTCCGGAGACCACCAGCATGGCCGTCACGGTGTCCGTGTGGCCGTCGGTGCCGGCCACCTGCATCGAGACCAGGCTGCCCATCCCGCGGTGGCCGTGCGAGAAGCCCAGTACGGCGACGACGCCGGCCGCGATGACCTCCAGGACCAGGAAGATGCCGGTGATCCAGGCGTTGGCGCGCAGGTCGAGCAGGCCGGCGAGGGTGGCGAGCAGCATCACGCCGGCGCCGGTCATGGACGGGTCGAGGTGGACGATCGGGGCGAGGTAGTCCGCGGTGCCCATCGCGATCACCGGCGGCACGATCATGACGACCAGCAGGGAGAGCACGAAGACGAGCCAGCCCGCGAGCCGCCCGGCCATCGTCGACACCATGGCGTACTCGCCGCCCGCGCTGGGGATGAGGGTGCCCAGCTCGGAGTAGCAGAACGCCACGGCGATACAGAGCAGGGAGCCGATGGCGATGGTCAGCGCGGTGGCGGTGCCGAGGGAGCCGAACAGGTCGGGAACCACGACGAAGAGCGTGGAGGCGGGCGTGACGCACGACAGCGTCAGCAGCGTGCCGCCCACGACGCCGATGGAGCGCTTCAGCCCGGGTGCGGGGGCCGTCGCGGCGTCGGCCACGGTCTTCTGGTGCGTGTCGGTCATGCGGCGGTTCCGATCGACTGGTGCGAGTGAGGGTGGGCTCGGGAGCGCTATCGCCTCCGGCGGATCGTCGAATGTTCGGTCTCGTCCGCTCCCGGCGCTGCATAGAACCCTGACGAAAACCCCCACGTCAATGGCCGTTTACCTTCGGAATTCGCAGCTCCGGTTTCCCGGGGACGGCATCACTTTCCTAGGCCGTTACGCCCTACAGGTGCATCCATCAAGCCCAGACCGGTTGTGACCTTGCTTTCAAAGGCGTCACTGCGGCAACCCCTTCGTCACCCGTTTCGTCCGCACTGCACGGGAACCGCAGCGGACGTTTCAAAAAAATGTCAGGCGTCCGCTATCCGGACGCGCCGGTGCCCCGCCCGCCGCGACGCGCGGGGACGGGGCACCGGGCCGGCTCAGTGGTTTCGCGGGAAGCCCAGGTCCACGCCCGCCGGGGCGTCGGCCGGGTCGGGCCAGCGCGTGGTGACGACCTTGCCGCGGGTGTAGAAGTGCGTGCCGTCGTTGCCGTAGACGTGGTGGTCGCCGAAGAGCGAGTCCTTCCAGCCGCCGAAGGAGTGGTAGCCCACCGGCACCGGGATCGGCACGTTCACGCCGACCATGCCGGCCTCGACCTCCAGCTGGAAGCGCCGGGCGGCGCCGCCGTCCCGGGTGAAGACCGCGGTGCCGTTGCCGAACGGCGAGGCGTTGATCAGCGCCACGCCCTCCTCGTAGGTGCCGGCGCGCAGCACGCACAGCACCGGGCCGAAGATCTCGTCCTGGTACGCCTTGGCGCTGGTCGGGACCCGGTCCAGCAGCGAGATGCCGATCCAGTGGCCGTCCTCGAAGCCCTCGACGGTGTATCCGGTGCCGTCGAGCACGACCTCGCAGCCCTCGGCGGCGGCACCCGCGACGTAGGAGGCCACCTTGTCCCGGTGCGCCTTGGTGATCAGCGGGCCCATCTCGGACGCCGGGTCGCCGCCCGGACCGATCTTGATCTTCTCGGCGCGCTCGCGGATCTTCTCCACCAGCGTGTCGCCGATGGAGCCGACCGCCACGACCGCCGAGATGGCCATGCAGCGCTCGCCGGCGGAGCCGTAGGCCGCGCTCACCGCCGCGTCGGCCGCCGCGTCCAGGTCGGCGTCCGGCAGCACCAGCATGTGGTTCTTGGCGCCGCCGAGGGCCTGCACCCGCTTGCCGTTCGCGGAGGCGGTGGCGTGGATGTGGCGGGCGATCGGGGTGGAGCCGACGAAGGAGACGGCCTTGACGTCCGGGTGCTCCAGGAGGCGGTCGACGGCCGTCTTGTCGCCGTGGACGACGTTGAAGACGCCGTCGGGCAGACCGGCCTCGGACAGCAGCTCGGCGATCCGGACGGAGGCGGACGGGTCCTTCTCGCTGGGCTTCAGCACGAAGGTGTTGCCGCAGGCGATGGCGATCGGGAACATCCACATCGGGACCATCGCCGGGAAGTTGAACGGCGTGATGCCCGCGACGACGCCGAGCGGCTGCCGGATCGAGGCCACGTCGACCCGGCTGGCGACCTGCGTGGACAGCTCGCCCTTCAGCTGCACGCTGATCCCGCAGGCCAGGTCCACGATCTCCAGGCCGCGCGCGACCTCGCCGAGCGCGTCGGAGTGCACCTTGCCGTGCTCGGCGGTGATCAGCTCGGCGATCTCGTCGCGGTGGGCGTCCAGCAGCGCCCGGAACCGGAACAGGATGGAGGTGCGCTGGGCGAGCGAGGACCGGCCCCAGGCGGCGAAGGCGTCCTTGGCCGCGGCGACCGCCGCGTCCACCTCCTCGGCCGACGCGAACGCGACCTTCGTGGTCACCGCGCCGGTCGCCGGGTCGGTGACCGGCCCGTACGTACCCGACGCGCCGTCGACGGCCTTCCCGCCGATCCAGTGGTTGACGATCTTCGTCATGTCCGGGGACTCCTTCTCACAGATGGCGGCGTCGGGTGGAGACGTGCCGTTCGTACAGCTCGCGTGCCGTGACCGCGGACGGGCGGGTCGCGGTCGCGGCCACGGGAACATCCCACCAGGCCTGGGCCGGCGGCGCGCCCGACACAGTGTCGGACGTTTCGGTCTCCACGTAGACACATGTGGGGACCTCGGCGGCCCGCGCCTCGGCGAGCGCCGTCCGCAGCTCGCCCACGGTCCCCGCGCGCAGCACCCGCATGCCCAGGCTGGCCGCGTTGGCCGCGAGGTCGACGGGCAGCGGGGCACCGGTGTAGGCGCCGTCCGGGCCCCGGAAGCGGTAGTCGGTGCCGAACCGTTCGCCGCCCACCGCCTCCGACAGCCCGCCGATGGAGGCGTAGCCGTGGTTCTGCAGCAGGACGAGCTTGACGGCGATGCCTTCCTGCACGGCGGTCACGATCTCCGTCGGCAGCATCAGATACGTGCCGTCGCCGACCAGTGCCCATACGTTGCGCTCCGGCGCGGCGAGCTTCACCCCGAGCGCGGCCGGGATCTCGTAGCCCATGCAGGAGTAGCCGTACTCCAGGTGGTACTGGTCCGCCGACCGGGCCCGCCACAGCCTG
This sequence comes from Streptomyces sp. SCL15-4, assembly GCF_033366695.1. NCBI lineage: Bacteria > Bacillati > Actinomycetota > Actinomycetes > Kitasatosporales > Streptomycetaceae > Streptomyces > Streptomyces sp. SCL15-4. The sequence goes on along the minus strand of NZ_JAOBTQ010000001.1, from coordinate 5,446,681 downwards.
TGCAGGTCGCCGGGGAGCGAGCCGGCCGCGTTGACGATGATGTCCGTCTCGTCCACCAGCGCGTCGAGGGCGCCGACGACCTGCGGCTGGGTCGGGCGCAGACCGGGGTCGGCGGCCTCGAAGCAGGCGTCGACGATCCGCTCCCAGCGTTCCTTGGCCTCGGTGTACTCGCTGACGTAGGCGTCGGCGACCCGGTGGCCGTGCATCCGCAGCCGCTCGGTCAGCTCCTCCAGGCCGCCCCGCGCGTCCGCGATCAGCGGGAGTCCGGCGAGTTTGTGGCCGTCGAAGGCGGCGATGTTGAGGTTCAGGAAGCGGACGTCGTGGCGTGCGAAGAGGGTGCCGGAGGCGGTGGTGAAGTCGGTGTAGCGGGTGCCGACGCCGATCACCAGGTCCGCGGTGCGGGCCAGGTCGTCGGCGGTCGCGGTGCCGGTGTGGCCGATCCCGCCGACGTCCTGCGGGTGGTCGTACGGCAGCGAGCCCTTGCCGGCCTGGGTGGAGGCGACCGGGATGCCGGTGGCCCCGGCGAACTCGGCGAGGGCGCTCTCGGCGCGGCTGTGGTGGACGCCGCCGCCCGCGACGAGCAGCGGCCGGCGGGCCGCGCGGATCGCCCCGACCGCCTCGGACAGCTCGGCCGGGTCCGCGCCGGGCCGCCGTACGGTCCACACCCGCTCGGCGAAGAACCGCTCCGGCCAGTCGAAGGCCTCCGCCTGCACGTCCTGCGGCAGGGCGAGGGTGACCGCACCGGTGTCCACCGGGTCGGTGAGCACCCGCATCGCCTGGAGGGCCGACGGGATCAGGGCCTCCGGACGGGTGACGCGGTCGAAGTACCGCGACACCGGGCGCAGGGTGTCGTTGACCGACACGTCGCCCGCGTACGGCACCTGGAGCTGTTGCAGGACCGGGTCGGCGGGGCGGGCGGCGAAGACGTCGCCGGGCAGGAGCAGCACCGGCAGGTGGTTGACGGTGGCCAGGGCGGCGCCGGTGACGAGGTTGGTCGCGCCGGGGCCGATGGAGGTGGTCACCGCGTGGGTGGACAGCCGGCCCGACTGGCGGGCGTAGCCGACGGCCGCGTGCACCATCGCCTGCTCGTTGCGGCCCTGGTGGTACGGCATCACGTCCGCGTACTCGACCAGCGCCTGGCCGATCCCGGCGACGTTGCCGTGCCCGAAGATGCCCCAGACGGCGCCGATCAGCCGCTGCCGGGCGCCGTCCCGCTCGGTGTACTGGGCGGCGAGGAAGCGGACGAGCGCCTGGGCGACGGTCAGCCGGACCGTGCTCATCGGTACCCCCCGGTGGTGTGGTCGGGATGGAAGCGGATGAGCCACTCCCGGTTCCGTCCCGGGCCCGCCATGACGTTCAGGTAGTACATGTCGTGTCCGGGCTGGGCGATGGACGGGCCGTGCCAGCCGTCGGGGACGAGGACGGCGTCGCCGGAGCGGACCTCGGCGAGCAGGTCCGCGCCGCCCGGACGGGACGGGGACACGCGCTGGTAGCCGAGGCCGCCGGGGCCGTCGATCTCGAAGTAGTAGATCTCCTCCAGCTCGGACTCCTCGCCCGGCCGGTGCTCGTCGTGTTTGTGCGGCGGGTACGAGGACCAGTTGCCGCCGGGAGTGACCACCTCCACGGCGATCAGCCGGTCGCACGCGAAGGCGTCGGCGGCGGCGAAGTTGCGGACCCGGCGGGCGCAGTCGCCGCTGCCGCGTTCCTCGACGGGGACCTCCGGCGCGGGGCCGTAGCGGGCGGGGAGTCGTCGCTCGCACTTCGCTCCTGCCAGGGCGAAGCGGCCTCCCGCGCCGGAGGCGATCTGGACCCGGGCGTCCCGGGGTGCGTACGCGAAGTCGGTGACGTCCGCGAACACGCTTTTCCGGCCCAGGAGTTGGAACTCGTCCTGCTCCGTTCGTACGGTACAGCCGCCTTCCAGCGGAAGCACGATCCACTCGCTGTCGCCGGTGGTGAAGGTATGGCCGGCACCGGGCGCCAACTCGACGACCCGCAGACTGCTGTGTGTCCAGCCGGCCAACTCGGGGCCGATGTCGACGGCGTACCAGGCGTTCGCGGTCGCGCCCCTGGGCAGATGCAGATCGGTGCTCGTCATGCGCCCCTCACAGCAGTCCTACGGCGGTGTCCACGGCGGCGGCCACGTCGCCGTCCGCCGGGTACAGCAGCGAGCGGCCCGCCACCAGGCCGCGCACGGTGGGCAGACGCAGCGCGCCGCGCCACTTCTCGTAGGCGGCGGCCCGGTCCCGTGCCGAGTCCCCGACGTCCCCGCCGAGCAGGACGGCGGGCAGCGTGGAGGTCTCCATCACCCGGGCCATGTCGCCGGGGTCCTCGGTGACGGGCACCTTCAGCCAGGTGTAGGCGGAGGAGCCGCCGAGGCCGGAGGCGATGGCGATGGACCGGGTGACCGCCTCGGCGGACAGGTCGTTGACCAGCGCGCCGCCGGGGCCGCGGCGGCTGATGAACGGCTCCACGAACACCGGCAGCCGGCGCGCGGCCATGGCGTCTATGACGCGGGCGGCGGACTCCAGGGTGGCCAGGGAGCCGGGGTCGGCGTAGTCGACGCGCAGCAGCAGCTTGCCCGCGTCGAAGCCGAGCCGTTCGATGTCCTCGGGCCGGTGGCCGGTGAACCGGTCGTCCAGCTCGAAGCTGGCCCCGTGCAGTCCGCCGCGGTTCATGGAGCCCATGACGACCTTGTGCTCCAGGGCGCCGAGCAGCAGCAGGTCGTCCAGGATGTCGGCGGTGGCGAGGACTCCGTCGACTCCGGGCCGGGACAGCGCCAGGCAGAGGCGTCCGAGCAGGTCGGCGCGGTTGGCCATGGCGAGCCGCCGGTCGCCGACATCGAGGGAGCCGCGGGCCGGGTGATCGGCGGCGACGATCACCAGCCGCCCGCTCTCCCCCAGCAGAGGCCGCCGCGCCCGACGGGCGGCGGCCTCGGCGACGGCCTCGGGATACCGGGCACGCACCCGGACCAGCTCGGCAACGTCGACCTCGTGATGCACCCCACCCTCACGGCGCACGACCGGGTCACGTACGGCGCGATGCCCGGCCGGGGCTGCACGGGGCACGGGCTCGGCGGGCACGGGCTCGGCGGACGTGGGCTCGGCGGGCGCTGGCTCGCGGCGAGGGCGCACGCCGGGGGCCGTAGTGGCGGGCGTGGTCCCCGAACCCGCCGCGCGGCCCTCGCGAGGGCCGGCCGGGGTGCGGGCGGTGCGGTGACCGGCGGCATGTTCGCGGGACACCGCCTCACCCTGAGCGGGCTCGCGACGAGGGTCCTCACCGGGCGCGGGTTCGGCGGGCGCGGGCTCACCGGGGGGTGTGGCGTGTGGGGGCTTGCCGGCGCCGCCGTCGGTGTGGGTGCCGGTGACCCGGCCGGCCCTCACCGGACCGCTCCGGTGGCGAGTGCGGTGGCCACCTCGTCGGAGGTCGGCATCGCGGAGGAGCACTCCAGGCGGGAGGCGACGATGGCACCGGCCGCGTTGGCGTGCCGCATGACCGTCTCCAGGTCGTGGCCGGCCAGCAGGCCGTGGCACAGGGAGCCGCCGAAGGCGTCGCCGGCGCCGAGCCCGTTCAGCACGGTGACGGGCAGCGGCGGCACCTCGGCGGACTCGCCCGCGCGGCTGACGGCGAGGACGCCCTTGGGCCCCTGCTTGACGACGGCCAGCTCGGCCCCGGCGGCCAGCAGTGCGCGGGCGGCGGCGTGCGGGTCGCGCGTCCCGGTGGCGATCTCCACCTCGTCCAGGTTGCCGACGGCGACGGTGGCGTGGCGCAGGGCCTCGGCGTAGAAGGGGCGGGCGGTGTCGGGGTCCGCCCAGAACACGGGGCGCCAGTCGAGGTCGAAGACGGTGATGCCGGCCCTGTCCCGGTGGGCGAGGGCCGCGAGGGTCGCCGTACGGCTCGGTTCCTCGCTCAGTCCGGTGCCGGTGACCCAGAAGATCGCGGCCTCGCGGATGGCGTCCAGGTCCAGTTCGCGGGTGTGGATCTCCAGGTCGGGAGCCTTGGGCCGGCGGTAGAAGTACAGCGGGAAGTCGTCCGGCGGGAAGATCTCGCAGAAGGTGACCGGGGTGGGCAGGCCGGGCACGGGAGTGACCCAGCGGTCGTCGACGCCGAAGCCGCGCAGCGCCTCGTGGAGGTAGGTGCCGAACGGGTCGTCGCCGGTACGGGTGATCACGGCGGTGTGCCGGCCGAGCCGTGCGGCGGCGACCGCGACGTTGGCCGCGGAGCCGCCGAGGAACTTGCCGAAGGACGACACCCGGGCGAGCGGGACGCCGGTCTGGAGCGGGTAGAGGTCCACCCCGATCCGCCCCATGGTGATCAGGTCGTAGGCCATCGGCTCCCCTTCGTCACGGCTCCCCCCGGCTTTCTAGTCCCGTACCCGGAACGCTGTCAACGTTTTGTCCGGACATATGGACCACCGGCCTCCGGTTCGCGGGGCCACCCTTTCCGCATGGTTGCCCTTTGTGGCGTATTCGTCACAAACATCTCACTCCTGTCACACATGTCACGCCCGCGTCGGTTCTCCGTCACATCCCGTCGACAGGTCATAGCGATCGGTCACTCACCGTCGCCGCGTGGGCACAGGCTGGTGGCCGACGCAGCGCCCGGTCCCCCGAGCGGCCGTACCGGTCGCCGCCGCGGCGCGCACAAGGAGGTGCGGCTCATGACCGACCGGCGGCTCTGGTCCTACAAGGAGATCGCGGCGCACATCCGGGTGCAGCCGGACACCGTACGGTCCTACCGCAAGCACGGACTGCTGCCCCCGCCCGACCGCGTCGAGGGCGGCAGGCCCTACTGGTGCGCCGACACCGTCCGCGCCTGGGTGGCCGCGCGCCCCGGCAACCGCGGGCGCGGCACGGGCTGACGGCCGGGCGCGTCAGCTCCAGGGCTCGATGACCGTGACCCCGGCCCCCGCCGCCGTACCCATCGCCGCGAGCGCCGCCGGGGCCGCGTCGAGCGGGATGGTCCGGGTCACCAGGAGGTCGGGGCGCAGGACGCCGGCGCGGACCAGGTGGAGCATGCCGGGGTAGGCGTGGGCGGGCATGCCGTGGCTGCCGAGCAGCTCCAGTTCCAGGGCGATCGCGCGGGCCAGCGGCACCGGCGTGGTGCCGTCGGCGGAGGGCAGCAGGCCGACCTGGACGTGCCGGCCGCGGCGGCGCAGCCCGTCGACGGAGGCGGCGCAGGTGGCGGGCGAGCCGAGGGCGTCGAGCGAGAGATGGGCGCCGCCGCCGGTCAGCTCCCGGACGGCGGCGGCCGGGTCCGGCACGCCGCTCGCGTCCAGGCACGCGGCGGCGCCGAAGCGCCGGGCCAGTTCCAGCGCCCCGGGCGCTACGTCGACCGCCACCACCCGGGCGCCCGAGGCCGCCGCGATCATCACCGCCGACAGGCCGACCCCGCCGCAGCCGTGCACCGCGACCCACTCCCCGGCCGCGACCCGGCCCCGCTGGACCACGGCCCGGAAGGCGGTGGCGAAGCGGCAGCCGAGGGCGGCGGCGGTGGCGTACGCCATGTCGTCGGGGAGCGCGACGAGGTTGACGTCGGCGTGGCCGAGGGCGACGTAGCCGGCAAAGGAGCCCCAGTGGTGGAAGCCGGGCTGGGTCTGCCGTTCGCACACCTGCTGGTCGCCCGCCGCGCAGGCCGGGCAGGTGCCGCAGGCGCAGACGAAGGGCACGGTGACCCGGTCGCCGGGCCGCCACCGGGTCACCCGGGCGCCCACCGCCTCCACCACTCCGGCGAGTTCGTGCCCCGGCACGTGCGGCAGCGTGATGTCCGGGTCGTGTCCCGCCCAGCCGTGCCAGTCGCTGCGGCACAGGCCGGTGGCCTCCACCCGGACGACGACGCCGTGCGCGGCGGGCTCGGGGTCGGGCACCTCCCGGACGCCTGCCGGTTTTCCGTACTCCTCGAAGACCACGGCTCGCATGCCTGCTCCTTCCGGGAACCCGCATGAAAGCTAGACGCTCCGGGGAGCCGCTTGGCTTGATACCCCCTAGGGGTATACAGTGGAGGACGTCGGGGTTCCTCCGGCACCCCACAGGCCCCACCCACGCCTCGAAGAGGAGTAACGACATGACCGCGCAGACCGGCACGCCGGGCACCGTCACCACCGTCTACAAGGTCACCGGCATGAGCTGTGGCCACTGCGAGGGCTCCGTCTCCGAGGAGATCTCCCGGATCGCGGGCGTCAGCTCGGTGAAGGCCGTCGCGTCGTCCGGCGAGGTGACCGTCGTGTCCGCGGCCCCGCTCGACGAGGAGGCCGTGCGCGCCGCCGTCGACGAGGCCGGCTACGAGCTGGCCGGCCAGGCCTGAGCACCACCCTCCCCTTCCCCGACCGGGCCGCGCCGACCAGCTGATACTGGATCCGTACGGCCCGGTCCGATGTCTGGAGTCCGGACATGACCAGCACCACCGCCAAGCCGACGGCGACGGCACCCGGCACCGACGAGGTCGAGCTGCTCATCGGCGGCATGACCTGCGCCTCCTGTGCCGCCCGGGTGGAGAAGAAGCTCAACCGGATGGACGGCGTGAGCGCCACCGTCAACTTCGCCACCGAGAAGGCGAAGGTCACCTTCGCCGACGGCGTCGAGGTCGCCGACCTGATCGCCACCGTCGAGAAGACCGGCTACACCGCCGAGGAACCCCGGCCACCGGAACCCGAGACCGAGGACGCGGCCGGGACCCCGGAACGCGACGCCGAACTCGGCGAGCTGCGGCACCGCCTGCTCGTCTCCGCGCTGCTCGCCGCGCCCGTGGTCCTGCTCGCGATGATCCCCGCGCTCCAGTTCGACAACTGGCAGTGGCTCTCGCTGACCCTGGCCGCGCCCGTCGTCGTCTGGGGCGGCGCCCCGTTCCACCGGGCCGCCTGGACCAACCTGCGGCACGGCGCCGCCACCATGGACACCCTCGTCTCCGTCGGCACGCTCGCCGCGTTCGGCTGGTCGCTGTGGGCGCTGTTCTTCGGCGACGCGGGCACGCACGGCATGCACGACGAGTTCCGCCTCACCGTCTCCCGGATGGACGGCGCCTCCACCATCTACCTGGAGGTCGCCGCCGGGGTCGTCGCGCTGATCCTGCTCGGCCGCTATCTGGAGGCCCGCTCCAAGCGCCGCGCCGGTGCCGCCCTGAAGGCCCTGATGGAACTGGGCGCCAAGGACGTGGCCGTGCTGCGCGGGGGACGCGAGGTGCGGGTGCCGGTGTCCGGCCTGGCCGTGGGCGACCGGTTCGTCGTACGGCCCGGCGAGAAGGTCGCCACCGACGGCACGGTGGTGGAGGGCGTCTCCGCCGTGGACGCCTCCATGCTGACCGGCGAGTCGGTGCCGGTCGACGTCGGCCCCGGCGACCGGGTCACCGGCGCCACGGTCAACGCCGGCGGCCGGCTGGTCGTCGAGGCCACCCGGGTCGGCGCGGACACCCAGCTCGCCCGGATGGCCCGGCTGGTGGAGGACGCGCAGAACGGCAAGGCCGAGGTGCAGCGGCTCGCCGACCGGATCTCCGCCGTGTTCGTCCCGGTCGTCATCCTGATCGCGCTCGGCACCTTCGGCGTCTGGCTCGGCGTCACCGGGGACACGGTCGCCGCGTTCACGGCCGCCGTCGCCGTCCTGATCATCGCCTGCCCCTGCGCGCTGGGCCTGGCCACGCCGACCGCGCTGATGGTCGGCACCGGCCGCGGCGCCCAGCTCGGCATCCTGATCAAGGGACCGGAGGTGCTGGAGTCCACGCGCCGGGTGGACACCGTCGTCCTGGACAAGACGGGCACGGTCACCACCGGCCGGATGAGCCTCCAGGCGGTCCACGTGGCCGACGGCGAGGACGAGAAGGAGCTGCTGCGCCTCGCGGGCGCACTGGAGCACGCCTCCGAGCACCCGGTGGCCCGCGCCGTCGCCGCCGGCGCCGAGGAGCGGGCCGGGGTGCTGCCGCCGGTCGAGCACTTCGAGAACGTGCCGGGACGGGGCGTGCGCGGGCGCGTGAACGGCCGTGAGGTGGCCGTGGGGCGGCTCTACGACGAGCTGCCGCCGGAGCTGGCGCGCGCGGCCCGCCAGGCCGAGGAGCAGGGCCGTACGGCCGTCGTGGCCGGCTGGGACGGGCGGGCCCGCGGGGTGCTCGCCGTCGCCGACGCCGTCAAGGAGACCAGCGCCGAGGCCGTCCGCGAGCTGCGCGGGCTGGGCCTGACGCCGGTGCTGCTCACCGGGGACAACCGCACGGTCGCCGAGGCGGTCGCGAAGACCGTCGGCATCGACGCGGAGAACGTGTTCGCCGAGGTGCTGCCCGAGGACAAGGTGGACGTCGTGCGGCGGCTCCGGGCCGAGGGACGGGCCGTGGCCATGGTCGGCGACGGCGTGAACGACGCCGCCGCGCTGGCCACCGCGGACCTGGGCCTGGCCATGGGCACCGGCACGGACGCGGCGATCGAGGCCGGCGATCTGACGCTGGTGCGCGGGGACCTGCGGGTGGCCGCGGACGCGATCCGGCTGTCCCGCCGGACGCTGGCCGTCATCAAGGGCAACCTGGTGTGGGCCTTCGGCTACAACGTCGCCGCGCTGCCGCTGGCCGCCGCCGGGCTGCTCAACCCGATGATCGCCGGGGCCGCGATGGCCTTTTCCTCGGTGTTCGTGGTGACGAACAGCCTGCGATTGCGGGCCTTCCGGTAAAACCGGGGGCAATCGTCCGGATCGATCCCTTGATCCCCCTGGAGTCAGACGCGCACCTCACATAAGCTCTTCACAAGGCTCGCGCATCTTCCTTACGCAAGAGTCCCGATCGCCGTATCGGGGCTCTTGCGCATCAAAGGGACATATGCAAGAGACGCACATCACAGTGATGCGAACGTAACCATCGAAGGGGTTCGAAGGTCTAAGTTGGCGATGTCAGACCAGCGTCTTGGGGGGCGCTGACTGGCGTCTGGGGATGTCTTGGGGGACTTTCCCAGAAGGGGGTACCTCCCGGCTCGCACGACGTTGAGAGCTTGGGGGAGCGTTGCCGGGGCACGTACACCGGGAAGCTTTGAGCGGCCCTCCCAGCGTGCGCTGTCCCGGCAGACCGCACCGCATCACTGGAGTACGGCGAGTTCGCTCGCGCGTGCTCAGACAGCGATTCAGGCGCTGTCCTCTCCAAGCGCCCGGCCGGATCCCGTGGGGGGAATCCGCACCGGGACATGGGAAGGCGCCCTGGTCGTCGGCCCGTGGGGGGACCGGCGTCTCGGGGCGCCTTCCGCCTTTTCCCGCTTATCCGTCTTATCCGCCGCTCCGCGCCCCGATCACCCGTGGGTGATCACCGCGAAGCGCCGGAACCGGGGCCCGCCGGTGCGGACGGACCCCGTGCCCGGTGCGCTCAGCGCTCCTCGACCGGGACGAAGTCGCGCTCGACCACGCCCGTGTAGATCTGGCGCGGACGGCCGATGCGGGAGCCCGGCTCCTTGATCATCTCGGTCCACTGGGCGATCCAGCCCGGCAGCCGGCCGAGGGCGAACAGGACCGTGAACATCTCGGTCGGGAAGCCCATGGCGCGGTAGATCAGACCCGTGTAGAAGTCCACGTTCGGGTAGAGCTTGCGCTCGGTGAAGTAGTCGTCGGAGAGCGCGTGCTCCTCGAGCTTCAGGGCGATGTCGAGAAGCTCGTCCTCCTTGCCCAGCGCGGAGAGCACGTCGTGCGCGGCGGCCTTGATGATCTTGGCGCGCGGGTCGAAGTTCTTGTAGACCCGGTGGCCGAAGCCCATCAGGCGGACGCCGTCCTCCTTGTTCTTCACCTTGCGGATGAAGGTGTCGACGTCGGAGCCGGAGTCGCGGATGCCCTCCAGCATCTCCAGCACCGACTGGTTGGCGCCGCCGTGCAGCGGGCCCCACAGCGCGTTGATGCCGGCCGAGATCGACGCGAACATGTTGGCCTGCGAGGAGCCGACCAGGCGGACCGTCGAGGTCGAACAGTTCTGCTCGTGGTCGGCGTGCAGGATCAGCAGCTTGTCCAGCGCCGAGACCACGACCGGGTCCAGGTCGTACTCCTGCGCCGGGACCGAGAAGGTCATGCGCAGGAAGTTCTCGACGTAGCCGAGGTCGTTGCGCGGGTAGACGAACGGGTGGCCGATCGACTTCTTGTACGCGTACGCGGCGATGGTCGGGAGCTTGGCGAGCAGCCGGATCGTGGAGAGGTCGCGCTGCTTCTCGTCGAACGGGTTGTGGCTGTCCTGGTAGAAGGTGGACAGCGCCGAGACGACCGAGGAGAGCATCGCCATCGGGTGGGCGTCGCGCGGGAAGCCCCGGTAGAAGTTCTTGACGTCCTCGTGCAGCAGCGTGTGCCGCGTGATGTCGTTCTTGAACGCCGTCAGCTGGTCGACGGTGGGAAGCTCGCCGTTGATGAGCAGGTACGCCACCTCGAGGAAGGTGGAGCGCTCGGCCAGCTGCTCGATGGGGTAGCCGCGGTAGCGGAGGATGCCCGCCTCGCCGTCGAGGTAGGTGATCGCGGATTTATAGGCGGCCGTGTTGCCGTACCCGCTGTCCAGGGTCACCAGACCGGTCTGGGCGCGCAGCTTCCCGATGTCGAAGCCCTTGTCGCCGACGGTGCTGTCGACCACCGGGTAGGTGTACTCGCCGTCGCCGTACCGCAGTACTACAGAGTTGTCGCTCACGTCTTCCCTCACCGACGTAGTGCCTCATCTTCGAGGTGCCCTGACTGTCTCTACCATCCCCCATTTGGCTCAGGAGAGTGCACTCGGGGTCGACCATTGGGCCTATTGGCGGCACTCAGTGCCGCCAGCCTGCCCATCCTGCCCCCTTCGGGGTGGTTCCGGAAGTGCTCTGTGACCTTCACGACTCATTTGATCGATCATTTCGTGCCGAGCCTGAAGTCCAGGGCCGTACAGCGCCGTCCGGCCGACACGGTGCGCACCGCCTGGCCGATCGCCTTGCGTGATCCGACGAGCACGACCAGCCGCCGGGCCCGGGTGACCGCCGTGTACAGCAGGTTCCGCTGGAGCATCATCCATGCCCCCGTCGTGACGGGAATCACCACCGCGGGATACTCGCTGCCCTGCGAACGGTGGATGGTCACCGCGTACGCGTGGGCCAGTTCGTCCAGTTCGTCGAATTCGTACGGGACTTCCTCGTCCTCGTCGGTCAGCACCGTCAGGCGCTGGTCGACCGGGTCGAGCGAGGTGACGACGCCCACGGTGCCGTTGAAGACACCGTTCTTCCCTTTCTCGTAATTGTTGCGAATCTGGGTGACCTTGTCGCCGACGCGGAAGACCCGGCCGCCGAACCGCTTCTCCGGCAGATCGGGCCGGCCGGGCGTGATGGCCTGCTGGAGCAGTCCGTTGAGCGCGCCGGCGCCGGCCGGGCCGCGGTGCATCGGCGCGAGCACCTGCACGTCCCGGCGCGGGTCCAGCCCGAATTTGGCGGGAATTCGCCGTGCGGCGACGTCCACGGTGAGCCGGCCGGCGGCCTCGGTGTCGTCCTCGACGAAGAGGAAGAAGTCCTTCAGCCCGTCGGTGAGCGGGTGCTGCCCGGCGTTGATCCGGTGCGCGTTGGTGACCACCCCGGACTGCTGGGCCTGCCGGAAGACCCGGGTGAGCCGGACGGCCGGAACGGGTCCGCCCTCGGCGAGCAGGTCCCGCAGCACCTCCCCGGCGCCGACGCTGGGCAGCTGGTCCACGTCACCGACGAACAGCAGGTGGGCGCCCGGGGGGACGGCCTTGACCAGCTTGTTGGCGAGCAGCAGGTCCAGCATGGACGCCTCGTCCACCACCACCAGGTCGGCGTCCAGCGGACGGTCGCGGTCATAGGCCGCGTCCCCGCCGGGCCTCAGTTCCAGCAGTCGGTGCACGGTGGAGGCCTCGACGCCGGTCAGCTCCGCGAGCCGCTTGGCCGCGCGGCCGGTCGGGGCGGCCAGCAGCACCTTGGCCCGCCGGGCGCGGGCCAGTTCCACGATCGAGCGGACGGTGAACGACTTGCCGCAGCCCGGTCCGCCGGTGAGGACGGCGACCTTCTCGGTGAGCGCCAGCCTGACGGCCGCCTCCTGCTCGGGCGCGAGGTCGGCGCCGGTCCGGGACCTCAGCCAGCCGAGCGCCTTCGTCCAGTCGACGTCCCGGAAGCCCGGCATGCGGTCCTCGTCGGTGCGCAGCAGCCGCAGCAGCTGGGCGGACAGGGAGAGTTCGGCGCGGTGGAAGGGCACCAGATAGACGGCGCTGACCGGCTCGTCGTCGCCGTCGGGGCCGGGCACCTTCTCCCGTACGACTCCGGGGTCGGCGCCGTCCTCCGGGGGCCGGGACAGCTCGGCGAGGCACTCGATGACCAGCCCGGTGTCGACCTGGAGGAGTTTGACGGCGTCGGCGATCAGCCGTTCCTCCGGCAGGAAGCAGTGCCCCTGGTCGGCGGACTGCGACAGCGCGTACTGCAGGCCGGCCTTCACGCGCGCGGGACTGTCGTGCGGGATGCCGACCGACTGGGCGATCTTGTCGGCGGTGAGGAAGCCGATGCCCCAGACGTCGGCGGCGAGCCGGTACGGCTGCTCCTTGACGACGGCGATCGACTCGTCGCCGTACTTCTTGTAGATCCGCACGGCGATGGAGGTGGACACCTCGACGGTCTGGAGGAAGAGCATGACCTCCTTGATCGCCTTCTGTTCCTCCCAGGCGTCGGCGATCTTCCTGGTCCGCTTCGGCCCGAGGCCCGGCACCTCGATCAGCCGCTTCGGCTCCTCCTCGATGATGCGCAGGGTGTCGAGGCCGAAGTGCTGGGTGATGCGGTCGGCGAAGACCGGGCCGATGCCCTTGACCAGGCCGGAGCCGAGATAGCGGCGGATGCCCTGGACGGTGGCCGGCAGCAGGGTCGTGTAGTTCTCGACGTGGAACTGCTTGCCGTACTGCGGGTGCGAGCCCCAGCGGCCCTCCATGCGCAGGGACTCGCCCACCTGGGCGCCGAGCAGCGCACCGACGACCGTGAGCAGATCACCGGCGCCGCGGCCGGTGTCGACACGGGCGACCGTGTAGCCGTTCTCCTCATTGGCGTACGTGATGCGTTCCAGCACGCCTTCGAGGACGGCGAGGTGCCGTTCGCCGCCGGGATTCCCCGCCTGGTGAGCCATGGTCCGACGGTACCGGTGGGGTCCGACAGCCCGGTTTGCCGGGCGGTGGTCACCGCGTCGGGACGGTCAGGTGAGCGCGGGGTGTGTCCGCTCGCGCTTCAGCCGGCCTTCTTCTCGTCCTTGTCGCCGGACGACAGCAGCGTCTTCAGACGCGTGAGCAGCGAGGTGCGCGGCTCATGGGATCCGCTGAGGCTCGCTCGCACGCTCTCGAAATCGACGGAGCGGAGCGCCGTCGCTTTCCGCTTCATGTACTCGGCCGGGTCTCTTTCGAACTCGCGTACCGCCGGGTCGGTGTCTAAGACGACCCCGCTCCACACCTCACTGTGCGCAGTGCTCATGCTCGCGCTCCCCCCCGGGTTCGACTCGGAGGACGGGTGGCTCCCGCCGTTCTGGGTCGGCATGCGCCCTCCAAGCGTTGACGGTACAGTCTCGGCTGATGGCTTGTCAGCGTCAATCCGACGGTATGGCCTACGGATTGACTGTCGGCCCGGTTCAAGAGGCCGACATCGTCCCTGAACGAGCCGTCTACTTCCCGGTCACGGTCCGGACACCTTCCGTCACCGTATTGATACCCAGAGACACGCCCTCCGAAACGACGGAAGCACCCACATGGCCTAACTCTGCGTGTAGGCTCCGTCGCTATGTCCTTGAGTGGATTACGCGTGGGCTGGGGCACGGCGACGATGGGGACGCTGGGCGTCGTCACGTACGTCGCGCCGATCGTCCTCGGTCTTGGCCTGAAGCTGCCGATATGGATCGCCATGACGATCATGGGTGTCGGCGTGCTGGCCACGGTGGCCACGGTCATCATGTCCCGGCAGGAGGCGGTCGCCGCCCGGCGCGACCTGGTCACCGCCGAACAGGCCGCGAAGGCCGCCGCGGAGCGGGCCCGCGGGGCCATGGAAGACGTGCTCACGGTGCTGGTCCACCACATCGGCGAGATCGTCAGCGCGAACAGCAAGAGCGCGCGCAGTCCGCTCCAGCAGCAGATGAAGCTGGCCATCGTCTCCCTCACCGCCCAGCTCATCGGGCCGGAGAACGCGCGCGCCTGCGTCCTGGAGATCGCCCCGGCGTCCCCGGGTTCGCCCGGTGTCCGGGAGATGAAGTGCCTGGCCGGGCTCTGGATGGGGCGGGCGGAGGCACCGCGGACGGTGTTCCGCGAGGACCAGGCGCGCGGGGCGTCCCTGCTCAAGCTGATGGACGACCGCAAGAGCACGTTCGTGGAGAACGTCGACGCGCTCGCGCCGGAGCTGCGCCCGGAGACCGACTCGTACAAGACCTACATCACCGCCACCATCACGGCCGCCGGCAAGGACGCGTTCGGCGTCCTGTGCGTCGACGCGCCGAACCCCGGCGACCTCCGCAAGGAGGACATCCGCCTGGTGGAGGTCCTGGCCCGCCTGCTGGGCGCGGCACTGGCGGTACGCCGCTGAGCCCCGTTCCCGCCTCCTGATCCGCGTGCGCCGGATCGTCGGCCGGGCGCATCGCAGGAGACCTCGGTGCCGCATGCGCGGGCGGTTCGGCGGGTGTTGCCCGTGCGGCTCCCTGACGGAGACCGAGCCGGCCGAGACCGGATGCAAGTGGCTGAAACCCATATGAGTACACATACTCACGGGCGACTGGGGGCCAGTGCGGATGTCTCTGCACACCAGGCACACGTACCCTCCCAACGGACTAATGGATCACCGCCGTCGGACACTTCGGTGCGGCGGGCTTCACGACGACCTGGGGGGGCCAAGCGTGGCGTGGGACGAGTGGGAGCAGCTCAAGACGACCGCTGCCGATCGGCATTCCGCGCGCATGCAACTCAACCAGTTACCCATGGCCGGCGGCGGCAAGGACAGACTCCGGTCCGACAAAGCAGCGTGGTCTGCGGCCGGTGAGGGCGTCGGCTCGCTGCAGGACAGTCTCAGCAAGGCGCTGGCAAAGCTGGAACAGGGGCAGGCGGGCTTGGACGAGGGGTCCGTATGCCTTACCGCGGCTGCCCAGAAGAGGGTGTACGAATCGTGGGAACGCCGTGTCACCGACATCGGCGACCTGTGCCGCGGTCTGGCCGGAGTACTGAACAAAACGGGCCATGACCAGTTGAGGACCGACGAAGCCATCAAAGCCGAGATCACGGGACTCAGGGTCGGATCCGAGAGCAGTCCCGCCTCCGGAGAACCGGGCAAGGGCCGGTGACCCACGGGCATGGACCTCAAGACCTTGCAGAAGATCAAGCCGTCCGAGTACGCGGACGCCGCGGACGGTTACCGTGCGATCAGTGACGCGGCTGATGCCGCGAGGGAGCGTGTCGACAAGGACATCGCCAAGGCGATCCGCGAGGCGAACGAGGGTGAGGCGGCAGATGCCGCACAGCGGAAGTTGCGGCAGCTGTCCGACAACTTCCACTACACGCAGCTCGAATGCGGTCTAATCAGCGGCGCGCTGAATGCCTTTTCTTTGGAGATCGCCGCTCCACAACGCCAAGTGCTGCAGGCACTGGACGAGGCGAAAGCACTGTCCTACACCGTCCATGCGGACGGCAGTGTGGCCTTTCCCGCCGATGGTAAGAACGAGTTGACCGGTGAAGACATCCCCGGCGGGACTGCCATCGGGAACGACGGCATGTACCACGGGCCCGGGCTGGGTCCGGACATGTCCGGCCTGATCCATCCCAACCCGCACCAGGCCAAGGCGCAGGACATCGCCAACAGAATCTCGCGCGCTCTCCGTGAAGCGGCGGAGATCGACGACCGATACAGCGCGGTGCTGACGAAGCTGAAGGCGGCTCCGGGACTGACGGTCGACGCCAAGACGTGGACCGACGTGGCCACCGACACGGAGGCTCTCGGCACGGCCGCGGTGGACTATCTCCGAGACCGCCTTCCTCTCGACAGGTCGCCGGCCGAGCGCAAGGAGTGGTGGGACAGTCTCAGTGGCGAGGAACACGACGAGTACAAAAGAGCGTTTCCCGAGTACATCGGCAACCTGGACGGCATCCCGTCGGCCGTGCGCGACGAGGTGAACCGGGAGAACCTGGACATTCTCATAGGCAAGCTGTCGGGTGAGGACGGCGAGAAGACCAAGACGCAGTTGGATGCGCTCAAGAGCATTCGGCAGCAACTTCAGGACAATGTCACGCAACGGCTCACCAACGCGGGAGAACCGCCCATGTACCTGCTCGGAGTCAGCGACGAAGGACTGGGCCGGGCCATCGTCTCCTATGGGAACCCTGACACGTCCAGGAACGTGTCCGCGTACGCACCTGGGCTCGGTACCGCTCTGGACACCGACTTCACAAGGAATGACCTGAGGCGGGCACACGAAACGGCGGTCGGCGCGCGGAAGTACGACCCCTCCAGCGCATCCATCGTGTGGCTTGGCTACGACGCACCCCAGCTCTCCGCGCCCGGCGATCTCCCCACACTGGCGTCCGACACGGATGTCATGTCTGCCGACAAGGCGAAGAAAGGTGCCCCGGCGTACAACTCGTTCATGGCCGGGCTCGCGGCGACCAACGACCACAAGGATCCGCATCTCGTGGCGATTGGGCACTCATACGGTTCCCGCCTGGTCGGCGCGGCGACGCAGGAACCGGGAGGCATTCCGGGGGCCGACGACATCATTCTGCTGGGCAGCCCGGGAACGGGCGTGGACAAGGCAGAGCAACTCGGGGTCGGTAAGGACCACGTCTTCGTCGGAGCCGCGGAGAACGACCCGGTGAGCCACCTGCCGTCGAAGAAAGAGGCGATCGCGGGAACCATGGGCTTCTTCGGTGGCGGACCGCTGGGGGCGTACCTGATCGGGGACCTCGCCGACCAGGGAGACGACGACCTCTGGTTCGGGAAGGACCCGGCCAGCGAGGCGTTCGGAGGCAGGCGCTTCCAGGTCGCCGACGGTCCCAGGCCACTGATCGACGGACAGGGACCGACACCGGCACATTCCAATTACTTCAACCCGGAGAAAGATCCTCAGTCGGCCGCGAACATCGCGGCCCTCGTCGCCGACCGGCCCGAACTTGTGAAGTGGGACGAATATCGATGAAGAAGCGCGCCTTGGGCCTTCTGGTGACGGCCCTCCTTGTTTCTGGTTGCGGCTTCGTGGGCGATGGCGCCGAGAAGGGTGATCGGGGAGGGTCGGCGAAGGAGGTTCACATGGACATGCAGGAGGCCGGCGTCCACGCGGAGGAGATGCTGGACGCCATCATCAAGGTGATCCACCCTTCCGTGGAGGCCGTTCCAGGCCCGTCGAACGCGGCGGCATGCCCCGACGCCAAGAACGACTCCACCGGCACCGGGCAGGTCACGCGCCGACGTTACGTGGTGACGATCATTTCGAGCGAGCGTCGGGGCAACTTCCTGGGCGTTGTGGAGCGCTACTGGAAGAAGCTCGGTTACACCATCACGTCGGTGCGCAACCACAAGGAGATGCCGGCGATCTTCGCCACCGCGCCCAACGGTTTCCGGGTCAGCCTGGAGTTCGGTTACGCGGGGCAGGCCAGCTTCGACGTGGTCTCTCCCTGTGTCGCCGAGTCGAAGGTGACCGAGCCTTCGCGGAAACCCCTGGACCCGCGTGCCGTCAAGTCGAACGGGCTCCCGTACGTCCACTCCGACTTCTGGTCGCGGAACGCCCCGGTTTCCTCTCCCTCCCCGTCGGTGTCCCACCACGACGGCTGAGCCGAGGGCCCGCCCCGGTCCTTTGCCGCTCCCGGCGCGGCCGGCCCGGGTACGACAGCCGCCGTAGCCGTACCGAGGTGCGCCGACCCCGGCACTGCGGCCCGGTCGGACCTTCGGTGACCGCCGATGCGCGTGGCAGTGCCGCCGTCTCGGCATGGGCATGCTGCCGGCCGGCTCGTCGTACGCCGCTCGCGATGAGCCCCCGCCCCCTCCCCCGTGCACGAGAGCATCGCGGCGTCATCTGCGGTGGCGGGGCTTTTCGTTGCTCGGGGGCAGGGTCAGGGTGACTTGGCGGACCAGTTGCTGGAAGCACGCCAGTGACGCGAACGCGGGAAGGGCTGCCGCGGCGACACCGATGATGGTCCGGTCGGCCTGGAGCACGCACAGGGTCATCGCGAGCGAGGAAAACAGCAGGACGATGAACCACGAGTGCAGGGCCCTGCGCTGATGCAGGGCATTTCTCAGGATGGAGAGCGTGGCCGCCATCCAGGGGCCGTACACGAGAAGAGGCCACCAGGCGGCGATTCCGCCGTTCACACCCGTGGTGGCATTCCGCAGCGGGCCGTAGGCCGCCATTCCGCCGAATACGCTGACCATCGCCACGAGGACGGACACGAGCGCCGCGATCACAAAGCTGCCGGCCCGCATCCAGGTGACGCGAGTCTGAGGCACGCGCCTCTTCCGGTGCCTCGTCCCGGCGGAAGCGCTCGGGCCGGACGAGAACTGCGCGGTCATCTGCGCCATATTCTCCATCGGGTCGGCGAAGTCGACACCGGATGACGGCTCACTGCGCGGCGGCGGGATCGTGGCCGCCTGTTCGGCCGGAACGGCCTCCTGCAAGAGAAAGGCGAGTTCCTCCGCCGGGTCCCAGTAGGCGTCGGGAGGTACCAGCACATCCCCTGAGCCCATGGAGTCGGCCGGGCCGCCGTACCAGCCGGTGGCCGCCGGGTACGGGGCCGGGTCGGCATACCATTCACGTCGCGTGAAGGAGTGGCCCGTATATTCTTGA
Source organism: Streptomyces sp. SCL15-4 (assembly GCF_033366695.1). Taxonomy (NCBI): domain Bacteria; kingdom Bacillati; phylum Actinomycetota; class Actinomycetes; order Kitasatosporales; family Streptomycetaceae; genus Streptomyces; species Streptomyces sp. SCL15-4. The sequence continues at coordinate 5,427,953 of NZ_JAOBTQ010000001.1, read as the reverse complement.
TTCATAATAATTCCCCCGTCAGGCGCGGTCCGAGTGGCAGTCGGTGTTTTCCTGAGCGCTCCACCGCTGGTTCAGTTCCTCCTGGGCCGCCTCCAGCAGCGCGAGGAATTCGCGCAGCAGCGTCTCGGCCCCCGGAGGTTCGGCTCCCGCGTGATCTTCGTGCGCCGAGTCGGCGCCACCGGGCGGGTGCATTGTTGGACTGAATGTCAGCAAACTGCTCGCCGAGCGGTTATCCTTCCTCGTGTCCCGGTGCAGCAGGTTGTGGAGCCTCGTCGTCGTCATATTCGGGCTAACGCAGCCGCCTCTCCTCCAGATGCGTGGCAAAAGAGTGAACGCACCTCCCGGAAAACCTTAGGGAGAGCGTTTTTTCATTTGTGTCATTCCGCCCGCGGCCGCGTCGGCGGCCGGCACGGACCGAGGACAGCCCCTCCGCCGCCGACCGGCCGCCGCCGCCCACGGCCCCCGCGGCACCGCCCGGCCACCACCACCCCGGCCCCACCCCCGGCCCCCACGGTCACGATTGGGTTTCGGCCACCCGCACCCCCTTGCCCACGCCTCGTGTAATCGTTTCCAATCCTCGTACGGCAGGGATGTAATCGATTCCACGAGTCCACGAGGAGGTGGAGCCGGCGATGGCGAGCATCAAGGATGTCGCCGCTTCGGCGGGGGTGTCCGTGGCCACCGTGTCACGCGTGCTGAACGGCCACCCGTCCGTCAGTGCCGACGCCCGTGAGCGGGTGATGGCCGCCGTGGCCGCCCTCGGCTACCGGCCGAACGCCGTCGCGCGGTCCCTGCGGACCGACCAGACCCACACGCTCGGGCTCGTCATCAGCGACGTGCTGAACCCCTACTTCACCGAGCTGGCCCGGTCCGTCGAGGAAGAGGCCCGGTCGCTCGGCTACAGCGTGATCATCGGGAACGCCGACGAGCGGCCGGAGCTGCAGGACCACCACGTGCGGAACCTGCTGGACCGGCGGATCGACGGGCTGCTCGTCTCCCCCACCGACGGCGGATCGCCGCTGATGCTGGACGCCGCCCGGGCGGGGACTCCCATGGTGTTCGTCGACCGGTGGATCCCCGGCGTGGACGTGCCCGTCGTGCGGGCCGACGGACGGGCCGCCGTGCGGGATCTGGTGGCGCATCTGTACGGGCTCGGGCACCGGCGGCTCGCCATCATCGCCGGGCCCGCCGCCACCACCACCGGCAGCGAGCGCGTCGAGGCCTTCCGGTCCGCGCTCGCCGAGTACGGGCTCCCTCTGCCCGGCGCCTACACAGGCCAGGGCGACTTCCAGGCGGAGAGCGGACGGCGCGTGACCGAGGGGTTCCTCGATCTGCCGGAGCCGCCCGACGTCGTCTTCGCGGCCGACAACCTGATGGCGCTCGGCGCGCTGGACGCCGTACGCGCGCGGGGCCTGCGGGTGCCCGACGACATCGCGCTGGCCGCGTTCGACGACATCCCGTGGTTCGTGCACACCGATCCGCCGGTCACCGCGATCGCCCAGCCCACCGGTGAGCTGGGACGGGCCGCCGTACGCGCGCTGGCCGACCGGATCGAGGGGCGCACCCCGCGCTCCGTCACGCTGCCCGCCCGGCTCGTCGTACGCCGCTCGTGCGGTGAGCCTCCCACCCCCTCCCCAGTGCAAAGGAGCACGACGTGAGCAACCCGGACGAGTTGCTGCGCATCGAGGGCATACGCAAGACCTTCCCCGGCGTGGTCGCGCTCGACGGCGTCGACTTCGATCTGCGCCGGGGCGAGGTCCATGTGCTGCTCGGTGAGAACGGGGCCGGCAAGAGCACGCTGATCAAGATGCTCTCCGGTGCCTACACCCCCGACGCCGGCCGGATTCTCGTGGGCGGTGCGGAGGTGCGCGTCCACGGGGCGCAGGACGCCGAACGGCTCGGGATCGCCACCATCTACCAGGAGTTCAACCTGGTGCCCGATCTGACCGTCGCCGAGAACATCTTCCTGGGACGGCAGCCGCGCCGCTTCGGGATGATCGACCGGAAGCGGATGGAGACCGAGGCCGCGGCGCTGCTGGAGCGGGTCGGGGTCGACGTGTCGCCGCGGGCCCGGGTGCGGGAACTCGGTATCGCGCGGCTCCAGATGGTCGAGATCGCCAAGGCGCTCAGCCTGGACGCGCGCGTGCTCATCATGGACGAGCCGACCGCCGTGCTCACCTCGGAGGAGGTGGAGAGGCTCTTCGCCATCGTGCGGGGGCTGCGGGCCGACGGGGTGGGGATCGTCTTCATCACCCACCACCTGGAGGAGATCGCGGCCCTGGGCGACCGGGTCACCGTCATCCGGGACGGCAAGAGCGTCGGGCAGGTGCCCGCCGCCACGCCCGAGGACGAACTCGTGCGGCTGATGGTGGGACGGTCCATCGAGCAGCAGTACCCGCGGCAGCGGACCGGCACCGGTGATCCGCTGCTGTCCGTCCAGGGGCTGAGCCGGGACGGCGTCTTCCATGACGTGAGCTTCGAGGTGCACGCCGGTGAGGTCGTCGGCATCGCGGGGCTGGTGGGTGCCGGGCGGACCGAGGTCGTGCGGGCCGTGTTCGGCGCCGATCCCTACGACCGCGGGGTCGTACGGGTCTCCGGCGCCGAGCTGAGGCGGCACGACGTGAACGCCGCCATGGACGCCGGGATCGGGCTCGTGCCGGAGGACCGCAAGGGCCAGGGGCTGGTGCTGGACGCCTCCGTCAAGGAGAACCTCGGGCTGGTGACGCTGCGCTCGGCCACCCGGGCGGGGCTGGTGGACCGCAAGGGCCAGCACGCCGCCGCCGAGCGGATCGCCGGACAGCTCGGCGTGCGCATGGCGGGCCTCGGGCAGCGGGTGCGGACCCTGTCCGGCGGCAACCAGCAGAAGGTCGTCATCGGCAAGTGGCTGCTGGCCGACACCAAGGTGCTGATCCTCGACGAGCCGACGCGCGGGATCGACGTCGGCGCCAAGGTCGAGATCTACCAGCTGATCAACGAACTGACGGCCGCCGGTGCCGCCGTCCTGATGATCTCCAGCGATCTGCCCGAGGTGCTCGGCATGAGCGACCGGGTGCTGGTGATGGCCCAGGGCCGGATCGCAGGCGAACTCAGCGCCGAAGAGGCGACCCAGGACGCGGTGATGTCCCTCGCCGTCTCCACCCCCACCACCGAGAAGGAGGCCCCCCGTGGCCACTGACACGCTCAAGAGCCGGTCGGGCGCGAGTGGCGCCCCGGGGACCCTGCGCCGGCTGCTCCTCGACAACGGCGCGCTCACCGCGCTGATCGTCCTCGTCATCGCCCTGTCGGCGCTGTCGGGTGACTTCATGACCACGGACAACCTGCTGAACATCGGCGTGCAGGCCGCCGTGACGGCGATCCTCGCCTTCGGTGTGACGTTCGTGATCGTCTCGGCGGGCATCGACCTGTCCGTGGGGTCGGTGGCCGCGCTGTCGGCGACCATGCTGGGCTGGAGCGCCACCTCGCACGGGGTGCCGGTCGCGCTCGCGGTGGTCCTGGCGGTCGCCACGGGCGTCGTCGCCGGTCTGGTGAACGGTTTCCTCATCGCCTACGGCAAGCTGCCGCCGTTCATCGCGACGCTGGCCATGCTGTCGGTGGGCCGCGGTCTGGCCCTGGTCATCTCCCAGGGCTCCCCCATCGCGTTCCCCGGCTCGGTCTCCCACCTCGGCGACACCCTCGGCGGCTGGCTGCCGGTGCCGGTGCTGGTCATGGTGGTGATGGGGCTGATCGCCGCCGTCGTGCTCGGCCGGACCTACATCGGCCGGTCCATGTACGCGATCGGCGGCAACGAGGAGGCCGCCCGGCTCTCCGGCCTCCGGGTCAAGCGGCAGAAGCTCGCGATCTACGCCCTGTCCGGGCTGTTCGCCGCCGTCGCGGGCGTGGTGCTGGCCGCCCGGCTGTCCTCGGCGCAGCCGCAGGCCGCCGACGGCTACGAGCTGGACGCGATCGCCGCCGTCGTCATCGGCGGCGCCTCGCTGGCGGGCGGCACCGGCAAGGCGTCCGGCACGCTGATCGGCGCACTGATCCTCGCGGTGCTCAGGAACGGGCTGAACCTGCTGTCCGTCTCCGCGTTCTGGCAGCAGGTCGTGATCGGTGTGGTGATCGCGCTCGCGGTGCTGCTGGACACCGTGCGCCGCAAGGCCGGTGCGGGGCCGGCGGCCGCCGGTGCGGGCGGGCCGAAGGGCAGGCAGGCGGTGACGTACGCGCTGGCGGCCGTGGTCACCGTGGCCGTGGTCGGCGCCACCTCGCTGCTGCACGGCGGCTCGTCGTCGTCGGCGAACCCGCGGCTCGGCCTGTCCCTGTCCACGCTGAACAACCCGTTCTTCGTGCAGATCCGGTCCGGCGCGCAGGCCGAGGCGAAGAAGCTGGGCGTGGACCTGACCGTCACCGACGCGCAGAACGACGCCTCCCAGCAGGCCAACCAGCTCCAGAACTTCACCAGTACGAGCCTGGACGGGATCATCGTCAACCCGGTGGACTCGGACGCGGCGAGCAACTCGGTGAAGGCCGCCGGCAAGGCGGACATTCCCGTGGTCGCCGTGGACCGGGGCGTCAACCGGGCGTCCGTGGCCACGCTGGTGGCCTCCGACAACGTCGCCGGCGGTGAGCTGGCCGCGAAGACCGTCGCGGAGAAGCTGGGCGGGCACGGAAAGATCGTCATCCTCCAGGGGCAGGCGGGTACGTCGGCGGCGCGTGAGCGGGCGGCCGGGTTCGCCAAGGGCCTGAAGGCCTACCCGGGCATCCGGGTGCTGGCCCAGCAGCCCGCCGACTTCGACCGGACCAAGGGCCTGGACGTGATGTCGAACCTGCTCCAGGCCCATCCGGACGTGCAGGGCGTCATCGCCGCCAACGACGAGATGGCTCTCGGCGCGATCAAGGCGCTCGGCTCCAAGGCGGGCAGGTCGGTGCAGGTGGTCGGCTTCGACGGCACCCCGGACGGCCTGACGGCGGTCAAGGGCGGCACGCTGTACGCGTCGGTCGCCCAGCAGCCCTCGCAGCTGGGCCGGATCGCCGTGGACAACGCCCTCAAGGCGGTCCGCGGCGAGAAGGTGGAGCCGACGGTGAAGGTGCCGGTGAAGGTGGTCACGAAGGACAACGTGGCCGGGTTCACCGGCTGACGGACCACGGCAGGGCGGGCGGCCCCGGGAAGCTTCCGGGGCCGCCCGCCTCGGGTCATCTCTCAGGGGAGTCAACTGATGTACGACTACGACCTGCTGGTCGTGGGTTCGGCCAACGCGGACCTGGTGATCGGCGTCGAGCGGCGGCCGGCCGCGGGTGAGACGGTGCTCGGCGGCGATCTCGCCGTGCATCCGGGCGGCAAGGGCGCCAACCAGGCCGTCGCGGCGGCCCGTCTGGAGGCTCGTACGGCCCTGCTGGCGCGGGTCGGCGACGACGGCCACGGCCGGCTGCTGCTGGAGTCGCTGCGCGCGGCCGGAGTGGACACGGCGGGCGTGCTGGCCGGCGGCGCGCCGACGGGCGTGGCGCTGATCACCGTGGACCCGGACGGGGACAACAGCATCGTGGTGTCGCCGGGTGCCAACGCGCGGCTGCGGCCGGAGGACGTGCGGGCGGCCGGCGGCCTGTTCCGGGCGTCCCGGGTGGTGTCGGCGCAGCTGGAGATCCCGTTGGAGACGGTCGTGGAGGTGGTGCGGAGCCTGGCGCCGGGCAGCCGGTTCGTGCTGAACCCGTCCCCGCCGCGCGAGCTGCCCGCCGAGGTGCTGGCGGCCTGTGATCCGCTGATCGTCAACGAGCACGAGGCCCGGGTGATCCTCGGTGACGCGCGGGCCGGCGACGACCCCGCCGGCTGGGCGCGGCTGCTGCTGGCCGAGGGGCCGCGCTCGGTGGTGGTCACGCTGGGCGCGCGCGGGGCGCTGGTGTGCGACGGCTCGGGGACGGCCCTGGTGCCGTCGGTGAAGGTGGACGCGGTGGACACGACCGGCGCGGGCGACGCGTTCACCGCCGCGCTGGCCTGGCGGCTGGGCGCGGGGGCGACGTTGGCTCAGGCGGCGGCGTACGCGGCCCGGGTGGGCGCGGCGGCGGTGACGCGGCGGGGCGCGCAGGAGTCGTACCCGACGGCGGCGGAGGTCGAGGCGCTGTGAAGAAGGCGGGCATCCTCAACCGTCATCTGGCCGGTGCGCTGGCCGAACTCGGTCACGGGCACGAGGTGCTGGTGTGTGACGCCGGCATGCCGATACCCGACGGGCCCCGGGTCGTGGACCTGGCGTTCCGGGCCGGCGTGCCGTCCTTCGCCGACGTCCTGGACGGCCTGCTGGCCGAGCTGGTGGTGGAGGGCGCGACGGCGGCGGAGGAGGTCCGGGAGGCCAATCCGGAGGCGGCGGCCCTGCTCACGGACCGCTTTCCCGGCCTGGCCCACGTCCCGCACGAGCGCCTGAAGGAACTGTCGGCCGGGGCCCGGCTGATCGTCCGCACGGGCGAGGCCCGCCCGTACGCGAACGTGCTGCTGCGGTGCGGGGTGTTCTTCTAGGGACGTGCGGCGCGGACGGCGCGTCTGCCGGGATCGTCCCGGCCGGAGGCGTTCCGTCAGCCGGCGGCCGACGACGCCTCGAACACCCGGACCCGCCGGCCGCCGGCGGGGCTCACGGTCTCACGCACCAGGCGCATCCCCAGCTTGGCCGTGATGCGTTCGGAGGCGTCGTTGCCCACTTGCACGATGCTGACGATCCGCTCCAGCCCCCGTTCCTCGAACCCGAACCGCACAGCGGCCGCGGCGGCCTCGGTGGCCAGGCCCTGACCCCAGTGGGACCGTCCCAGCCGCCAGCCGACCTCGACCGCCGGCAGGACCTCCGGCAGGAAGTCGGGCACCGAAAGGCCGGTGAACCCGGCCAGCTCGCCGGTGGCCCGGATCTCCACGGCGAACAGGCCGTAGCCCCGGGACTCCCATTCGCTCTCCCACGCCCGGATCCTGCCGCGCGTCTGCTGTTCGTCAAGGACGCCGCCGTCACGGATCCACCGCATGACCTCGGGGTCTGCGTTGACGGCGGCCATGGGCCCGACGTCTTCCTCGCGCCAGCGACGCAGGATCAGACGGGACGTCTCCAGCGTGATCACGCAGGTCATTCTGGATCACGAACAGGCGCCCCGCCATCCTCAACGAGCGCTCGGCAGCCGTGCTCCCCGGCTCTCCGCGACCCGCTTGACCTCCCGCAGGGACTCGGTGAGCCGCCGGGCCAGGTAGCGCAGTTCGCGGTCCGTGAGGCGGTCCTCGGCGAGGAGTTCGGCCGCGTGGTCGAGCAGGTCGCCGGCCATCCCGAGCTGCACGCTCTCGACCTGGTCCGCGAGCCGGGACACGTATCCCGTGCCGTCGCCCAGCACATAACAGGGCTTGCCCTCGTCACCGGTCCACGGGAGCAGGCGTCCGTCCGCCGGCGGGTCGTCGTACGTCCGGCCGTTCATGCGCAGGTCTCCACCGGGTGGAGATACGGGCGGACGAGCGGGCTGTCCTCGCCGCGCAAGGGAGCCTCGCCCCTGCGGTACGTCGTGGGTCCGCCGACGTACGGGCACGAGTACGGGGACACGTCCGGGTACGGCGGGGGCGCGACCGGCCTGCGGCGCCGACGCGACGGCCTGACCAACCGGGCCAGGAGACGACTCATGCCGACCTGCTTTCTCACCTGCGGTGACTGCGGTGTGTGCTGATTTCCTCACAGACTGGGGTCGGTTGTGGCTACGCTGCCAGGGGCGGGGGGTTGACATTGCGCCTGTCACCAAGGGAGTTGGCCGGATGAGCGTTGTCCGCAGGCCGAAGACGCCGCGCGAGAAGTACGGGGAGGAGCTGAGGCTGCGGCGCATCGCGGCCGGACTCACGCAGGAGCAACTGAGCGAGATCGTGGTCTGCTCGCCCACGTTGGTCAGCCACTGGGAGGCGGGAAGAAGGCTTCCCAAGCCGGATGACGCCCGTCGGATCGACCAGGCGCTGGGGACGGACGGGTTCTTCGAGCGGTGGCTGCAGGACTTGGAGTCGAAATACACCGATCACTTCGCCGCAGTTGCGGAGCTGGAGCGACAGGCGTCACTGATCCAGCAGTTCGCGCTGACGCTGGTCCCCGGAACGCTCCAGACCGACGAGTACGCAGGTGCCCTCTTCCGCGCCTATTGGCCCAACTACACGGCCGAGGAGCTTGACGAATTCATCGTCATCCGAACGAAACGCCGCCGGATCCTCGACGGACCCGCCCATCCGGTCGTCTGGACGCTGCTCGACGAGTCCGTACTTCGACGCCGTGTAGGCGGCCCACACGTCATGGCCAAGCAGTTGCACGGCATTGCCGACTTGGCCGAGGCCGGTCGGCTACGGCTGCATGTTCTGCCCTACGAGGTGGGAGCACATGCGCTTATGCAGAGTCTGCTCACTCTCATGGCCTTTGATGACTCCGCCCCTGTGGCCTACGTAGAGGGCTTCCAGAGCGGGAACCTGATGGATGATCCCGCGCTGGTGAGCGGCTGCCAGACCGCCTACGCTCTGGCCCTGAGCGACGCGTTGTCGCAACAGGAGTCACTGACCCTCGTCAGGGCGGCAGCAGAGGAACATGCGCATGGTCAGCAGTGAGCACACCGTCCCCGACTCGTCCAGCCTCACCGGCTGGTACAAGTCCAGCTACAGCGGCGGTGATCAGGGTGAGTGCCTCGAAGTCGCCCGCGGCCACGCTCACGTACCCGTCCGCGACAGCAAAGCCGTCGCCGGACCCGCCGTCCTCTTCTCGGCGAACGGCTGGGTCTCGTTCGTGAACGCCGTCAAGGACGGCCGCCTGGGCTGACGTCAGGACGCCGGGCCCGCCAGGTAATCTCCGTGCTCCAGGTCCTGGAGCAGGGTCGGGTGGGTGGGCGTCCAGCCGAGCAGTTCCCGCGTGTGAGCGCTGGAGACGGGACCGTCGAAGCCGTAGGCGGTGGCCATGAACGGGCTCACGAAGTGGCCGGCGGCCTCGGCCGGAGTGAGCGAGGCCGTGGGCAGGTCCAGGCCCCGGGCGATCGTCTCCGCGATGCTCTTCAGGGTGACGCCGCTTTCGGCCGCTCCGTGCAGCACGCTGCCCGCAGGCGCCTTCTCCAGTGCGAGGCGGAACAGGACCGCCGCGTCGAGCCGGTGTACGGCGGGCCATCGGTTGGTGCCGTCGCCGACGTAGGCCGACACGCCGGTCTTCCGGGCGGTGGCGATGAGCATGGGGATGAACCCGTGGTCGTCGGGACCGTGGACGGTCGGAGCGAGGCGGACCACGCTCGCGCGCACGCCCCGGGCGGCGAAGTCCAGGCACGCTCGTTCACCGGCGATGCGGAAGGCCGCGATCCCGGCCGTGTCGGGCTCGTCCAGCTCGGTGCTCTCCCGGCCGGCGGGCATGACCAGGGTGCCGGAGGTGACGACGAACGGCTTGCCCGAGTGTTCCAGCGGCCGGCCGAGCGTCTCGATCGCGGTGCGGTCGCGCCGCGTCATGCCGTCCAGGTCGGAGAAGTCACCACCGTAGGCCATGTGTAGGACGGCGTCGGCGGCCGCGGCACCGCTGCGCAGACTGTCGAGGTCGTCCAGCGAGCCGTGGTGCGGTGTGGCTCCCAGTGATTCCAGCCGCGCGGCGGCGGCGTCCGAGCGCGCCAGGCCGGTGACCTTGTGGCCGGCCGCGACGAGTTCGGCGACGACCGTTGGACCGGTCTGGCCGGTACCGCCGGTGACGAAGACATGCATGACACCCTCCCGCTTAACGCCAGTGACTGACACTATCTACCGCTGGACTCTAGGTAGCGTCAGTGACTGACGTCAAGAAGCGCCAGCAACTGACACTTCCGGTATCCTCGAGGAATGCCACGGAGCGGAGCAGAAGCGCGCCGCCGCCTTCAGCAGGCGGCCCTGGAGCTGTACCGGGAACGCGGGTTCGACCAGACCACCACGGCCGAGATCGCCGCCCGGGCCGGTGTCAACGAGCGCACGTTCTTCCGGCACTTCCCGGACAAGCGCGAGGTGCTCTTCGACGGAGAAGCCGACCTCCGCGCCGCGCTGACGCACGAGGTCGCCGGCGCACCCGACGGCCTGCGGCCGCTCGACGTACTGCTCCGCGCCTTCCGGAAAGCCGGACGGACCCTGGAGGACAACCGCCCGTTCGCCGAACCGCGACTGAAGATCATCGCGGTGACACCGGCGCTCCGCGAACGCGACCTGGCCAAGGCCGCGTCGCTCACCGAAGCGCTGGCGGAGGCGCTGCGGCGGCGCGGAGTCCCGGACCGGCTGGCCGGCCTGGCGGCCCACACCGGCTGGGCCGCCTTCCACCAGGCGGCCGGAGCCTGGATCGACGACCCCTCACAGAGCCTGGACGCGCATCTCGTCCGAGCCTTCGACGACCTGCGCGCCCTTTCCGCGACCGGATAGAAGCACTGCCGCGCGCACCGGAGGCGCGATGTCCTCCGGTGCGCGCGGCAGGTGTTCCGTTCAGGCGTTGTAGCCGCCGTGGGCGTCCAGCACCGCGCCCGTGGCGTACGACGCGGCGGGGCTCGCCAGGAAGGCGATCGCCGCGGCGATCTCGTCGGGATGCCCCATGCGGCGTGCCGGTCAGGCCACTCGTCAGATCACGTGCGCGAGGAAGCGTTCGGCCGTCTCCGCCAGCACCTCCCGTCCGTCCCTCGCCCACAACTCCTCGTTGAACAGCTCCACTTCGATGGGACCGGTGTAACCGGCCGCCTCCACGTAGCCCTTCCACTCGCGCATGTCGATCGCGCCGTCGCCGATCTGGCCCCGGCCGTTGAGGACGCCCGCGGGCAACGGCGTGGTCCAGTCGGCGAGCTGGAAGGTGTGGATGCGGCCCGCCGCGCCCGCGCGGGCGATCTGGGCGGGAGCCTGGTCGTCCCACCAGATGTGGTACGTGTCGACGGTGACGCCCACCTGGTCCGCCGGGAAGCGTTCCGCCAGGTCCAGGGCCTGCGCGAGCGTGGAGACCACGCAGCGGTCGGCGGCGTACATGGGATGCAGGGGCTCGATGGCGAGGCGTACGCCGCGGTCGGCCGCGTAGGGCGCGAGGACGGCCAGCGCGTCGGCGATGCGTTCGCGGGCGCCGTGCAGGTCCTTGCTGAACAGCGGGAGGCCGCCGGAGACCAGGACCAGGGTGTCCGTGCCGAGCGCGGCGGCCTCCTCGACGGCCGCGTGGTTGTCGCCCAGCGCCTCGGCCCGCTCGACCGGGTCGGTCGCCGTGAGGAAGCCGCCCCGGCACAGCGTCGTCACCGTCAGGCCCGCGTCGCGGACCAGCTTGGCGGTCGCCTCCACGCCGTACGCCTGGACCGGCTCCCGCCACAGGCCCACGTGGGTGATGCCCAGCCGGGCGCAGGCGTCGACCAGTTCGGGGATCGACAGTTGTTTCACGGTCATCTGGTTGATGGAGAAGCGGGCGAGGGCGGGGTTCATCGGGTCACTCCGTACAGCGACAGCAGGATCCTCATGCGTTCCTCGGCCAGTTTGGGGTCGGGGAACAGGCCCAGGGTGTCGGCCAGTTCGTAGGCGCGGGCGAGGTGCGGGAGGGAGCGGGCCGACTGGAGGCCGCCGACCATCGCGAAGTGGTCCTGGTGGCCCGCGAGCCAGGCGAGGAGGACCACGCCGGTCTTGTAGAAGCGGGTCGGAGGCCGGAAGAGGTGCCGGGACAGCTCCACCGTGGGATCGAGGAGGGCGCGGAAGCCCGGCACGTCACCGGTGTCCAGGACCCGTACCGCCTGCGCCGCCAGCGGGCCGAGCGGGTCGAAGACGCCGAGCAGGGCGTGGCTGAAGCCCTGCTCGTCGCCCGCGATCAGCTCGGGATAGTTGAAGTCGTCGCCGGTGTAGCAGCGCACGCCGTGCGGCAGCCGCCGCCTCAGGTCGACCTCGCGGCCGGCGTCCAGCAGGGAGATCTTGACGCCGTCGACCTTGTCCGGGTGGGCGGCGACGACCTCCAGGAAGGTGCCGGTGGCCGCGTCCAGGTCGGACGAGCCCCAGTAGCCCTCCAGGGCCGGGTCGAACATCGGGCCGAGCCAGTGCAGGATCACCGGCTCGGCGGCCTGGCGCAGCAGGTGGCCGTAGATCTCCAGGTAGTCCTCGGGGCCGCGGGCGGCGGCGGCCAGGGCGCGGGAGGCCATGACGATGGCCTGGGCGCCCGCCTCCTCGACCACGGCGAGCTGTTCCTCGTAGGCCGCGCGGATCTCGGCGAGGCTGCCGGCGGCGAGCTGGTCGGTGCCGACGCCGCAGGCGATCCGGCCGCCGACGGCGCGGGCCTCGGCCGCGCTGCGCCGGATCAGCTCGGCCGCGCCCGCCCAGTCCAGGCCCATGCCGCGCTGGGCGGTGTCCATCGCCTCGGCGACGCCGAGCCCGTGGGACCACAGGTGGCGGCGGAAGGCGAGGGTGGCATCCCAGTCGACGGCGGCGGGCGAGTCGGGCGTGGTGTCGGCGAACGGGTCGGCGACGACATGAGCCGCCGAGAAGACCGTACGGGAGGTGAAAGGCGTGCCGCCGGAGAAGGCGAGCGGCTCGGTGCGGGGCTCGTAGGCGCGCAGGGTGCCGTCGGCGGCGGGGAGGTGGAGGGTCATAGCGAGATCTCCGGGACGTCGATGCGGCGGCCCTCGGCGGAGGACCTCAGACCCAGTTCGGCGAGCTGCACGCCACGGGCGCCGGCCAGCAGGTCCCAGTGGTAGGGGGCGTCGGCGTAGACGTGCTTGAGGAACAGCTCCCACTGGGCCTTGAAGCCGTTGTCGAACTCGGCGTTGTCGGGCACCTCCTGCCACTGGTCGCGGAAGACCTCGGTGGCGGGGATGTCCGGGTTCCACACCGGCTTGGGCGTGGCGCTGCGGTGCTGGACGCGGCAGGTGCGCAGCCCGGCCACGGCGGAGCCTTCCGTGCCGTCGACCTGGAACTCCACCAGTTCGTCGCGGTGGACGCGCACGGCCCAGGAGGAGTTGATCTGGGCGACGGCGCCGCCCTCCAGCTCGAAGACGCCGTAGGCGGCGTCGTCGGCGGTGGCGTCGTAGGGCTTGCCCTGTTCGTCCCAGCGCTGCGGGATGTGGGTGGTGGCCAGCGCCTGCACGGACTTCACCCGGCCGAACAGCTCGTGCAGCACGTACTCCCAGTGCGGGAACATGTCGACGACGATGCCGCCGCCGTCCTCGGCGCGGTAGTTCCAGGAGGGGCGCTGGGCGGGCTGCCAGTCGCCCTCGAAGACCCAGTAGCCGAACTCGCCGCGCACGGAGAGGATGCGGCCGAAGAAGCCGCCGTCGATGAGCCGCTTCAGCTTCAGCAGGCCCGGCAGGAAGATCTTGTCCTGGACGACGCCGTGCCGGATGCCCTTGTCGTGGGCGAGGCGGGCCAGCCGCAGCGCGCCGTCCAGGCCGGTGGCGGTGGGCTTCTCGGTGTAGACGTGCTTCCCGGCCGCGATCGCCTTGGCGATGGCCTCCTCGCGGGCGGAGGTGACCTGGGAGTCGAAGTAGATGTCGACGGACGGGTCGGCGAGGACGGCGTCCAGGTCGGTGGAGACGTGGTCGAGGCCGTGCCGGCCGGCGATCTCCCGCAGGGCGTGCTCACGGCGGCCGAGCAGGATCGGCTCGGGCCACAGCACGGTGCCGTCGCCGAGATCGAGGCCGCCCTGGTCGCGCAGGGCGAGGATGGACCGGACGAGGTGCTGGCGGTAGCCCATGCGCCCGGTCACGCCGTTCATGGCGATTCGCACCGTCTTGCGTGTCACGTGAGTCCCTTTCGTGGGCCGGTGTAGCAAGCGCTTTCTATCGGATGAGAAGCTAGCCTCTGGACGTGGTCCGTACAAGACCGTGTTCCCCGCCGAGTTGTTCGAGCGGGCGAACAACCCGGGTGCCGTGGCCTTAAGGTCGGGTCGGAACCAGGACGCCGTCCTGGCTGTCCACGAGGGTGTACGACACGACGCGTGACCGGAGGACGACGAGATGACCGTGACCCTGGCGGACGTGGCGGCCCGCGCCCAGGTCTCCCCCGCGACGGTGTCGCGCGTACTGAACGGCAACTACCCGGTCGCCGCCGCTACCCGGGAACGGGTGCTGCGGGCGGTGGACGAACTCGACTACGTCCTCAACGGCCCGGCCAGCGCGCTCGCCGCGGCCACCTCCGACCTGGTCGGCATCCTCGTCAACGACATCGCCGACCCCTTCTTCGGCATCATGGCGAGCGCGATACAGGGCGAGATCGGCGGGCCGGGCGGGCGCGCGGGCGGGGAGCGGCTGGCGGTCGTCTGCAACACCGGCGGGTCGGCCGAGCGCGAGCTGACGTATCTGACGCTGCTCCAGCGGCAGCGGGCGGCGGCCGTGGTGCTGACCGGCGGGGCCGTGGAGGACGTGCCGCACGCGGCGGCGGTGGCGGCGAAGCTGCGGAAGCTGGCGGACGCCGGGACGCGGGTGGTGCTGTGCGGGCGGCCGCCGGCGCCGGACACCGACGCCATCGCGCTCACCTTCGACAACCGGGGCGGCGCCCGCGCGCTGACCGCCCATCTGCTCGGCCTCGGCCACCGCCGGCTGGGCTACATCGCCGGGCCCGGGGACCGTACGACCACCCGGCACCGCCTGGAGGGCCACCGTGCCGCGCTCGCGGCGGCGGACGTCGCGGACGACCCGCACCGCACGGTGTACGGCCGCTACGACCGCCGGTCCGGCTACGAGGCCACGCTGGAGCTGCTGCGCCGCGACCCGTCCCTGACGGCGATCGTGGCCGCGAACGACTCCGTCGCGCTCGGCGCGTGCGCCGCGCTGCGCGAGTCCGGGCTGCGCGTCCCCGAGGACGTCTCGGTCGCCGGCTTCGACGACCTCCCGTTCAGCCTCGACGCGGTCCCGTCCCTGACGACGGTCCGCCTGCCCCTGTCGGAGGCGGGCGCCCGGGCGGGCCGCATCGCCATGGGCCGCGAGGAGGCCCCGCCCGGCGGGATCGCGTCCATCCGGGGAGAGTTGATGGTGCGGGGGTCCACGGGAGTGCCGCGGGCTTCCCGAGGCGGCGCATGACACCGGTGGTCAGCGGGTAGGCGGCGACCTCATGAAGCTGGCGTTCTCCACTCTCGGTGTCCCCGGGCTGCCCCTCCCGGACGTTCTCTCGCTCGCGACCGCGCACGGATATCACGGGGTCGAGTTGCGGGCCCATCCGGAGGAACCGGTGCATCCGGGACTCGGTCCCGCCGAGCGCGCGGAGGTGGCCGCGCTGTTCCGGAGCGCCGGAGTGGAGGTGGTGGGGCTGGCCGGGTACGTCCGGGTGGCCGCGCCGGGCGAGGACGGGCCCGTGCTGGCGGAGATCCGGGAGCTGCTGCGGCTGGCCCACGACCTCGGCGCGCCCTTCGTCCGGGTCTTCCCGGGCGCCGACGCGGAGCGGCCCCGCGAGGAGTCCGACGCGATCGCCGCGCGGCGGCTCGGTGCCGCCGCCGAGGACGCGGCCGCGCTCGGCGTGCGCATCCTGCTGGAGACCCACGACTCGCACCGCACCGGCGCCGAGGCGATCCGCGTCCTCGGCCCGGTCGGGCACCGGCACGTGGGCGCCCTCTGGGACGTGCTGCACACCTGGCTGGGCGGCGAGCAGCCGGCCGACAGCTACGCGGCCCTCGCTCCGCACCTCGGCTATGTCCAGGTCAAGGACGTCGCCTCGGCCGAGGACAGCACGCCGGTGCCGCTCGGCGCCGGAGTGCTGCCGCTCGCCGAGTGCGTGGACGTGCTGTCCCGGCGGGACTGGGACGGCTGGCTGTGCTGGGAGTACGAGAAGCGCTGGCACGAGTCGGCCGCGCCGCTCGCGGGACTGCTGGGCGACGGGCGGGAGTACCTGGCGCGGCTGCTGGGAGAGGCCGCCTGAGCGGGGACCTGGCGCGTTGCCGGCGGGAGGCCGCCTGAGCGGGGATATTCGCTGGCGGGTGCGGCGGGGTGCGGTTAACCTCCCTCGGTGACACCGCTGCCGGGGCCGTGCGCCCGCCTCCGTTCATGAGCCTCGCCCGCTCCCTCCTCGACATACGACCGCTGCGCGCCTCGCCCGTCTTCCGGCGGCTGCTGATCGGGCGGACCGTGTCCGTGCTCGGCGGGTTCATGACCATGGTGACGGTCATGTACCAGGTGTGGGACCGGACCCACAGCACCGCCTGGACCGGCGCCGTGGGACTCGCGCAGGCGCTGCCGCTGGCCGGGTTCGGGCTGTTCGCCGGGGCCTGGGCGGACCGGGCCGACCGGCGGCGGGTGTTCCTCCTGGCCACCGTCGGCCAGGCGGTCTGCTCGCTCGCGCTCGCCGTGCAGGGCTTCACCGGACACGTCCCGGTGGCCGTGGTGCTGCTGCTGGTCGCCGTGCAGTCCGCGTTCGGCGCGCTCGGCGCCCCGGCCGCCGGCGTGTTCGTGCCGCGCCTGCTGCCCAAGGACCAGGTGGCCGCGGGGCTCGCGCTGCAACAGGTCGCCTGGCAGTCGATGATGCTGGCCGGGCCCGCGCTGGCCGGGGTGCTGCTGGGCTGGTTCGGCATAGGGGTCTGCTATCTGCTGGACGCCCTGAGCTTCGGCCTCGCCTTCTACGGCGCCTTCGGGCTGCCGCCGCTGCCGCCCGAGGGCGCGCCCGCCCGGCCGGGGCTGCGCGGGGCGCTGGACGGGCTGCGGTTCCTGGCCGGGCACCGGGTGGTGCGCGGTGCGCTGATCACCGACCTGGCCGCCACCGTGCTGTCGTTCCCGGTGAGCCTGTTCCCGCTCGTCAACGCCGAACGGTTCGGCGACGACCCGCGCACCCTCGGGCTGTTCCTGTCGGCGCTGGCGGTGGGCGGGGTCACGGCGACCGCGCTGTCCGGCTCGCTGACCCGGCTCGCCCGGCCCGGCCCGGTGATGCTGTGCGCGTCCGCCGCCTGGGGCGCGGCGCTGGTCCTGTTCGGCCTGTCCACCAACGCCTGGCTGGGCCTGGCGCTGCTGGTGCTGGCCGGTGCCGCGGACGCCACGGCGGTGGTCTCCCGGACCACGATCGTGCAGACCCGCACCCCGGACGCGCTGCTCGGCCGGGTCACCGCGGCGGAGCAGATCGTCGGCCAGGCGGGCCCGAACCTGGGCAACGTGCGCGGCGGCCTGCTCGCCGGCTGGACCTCCGGCACCACCGCGCTGGTGACCGGCGGGGTGCTGTGCGTGCTGGCGGTCGCCGGAGTCGCCACGACCACTCCCGAACTCCGCGACCGGAAGGCACCCGCCGCCGAGCCGGCCGCACCGTGAGCGGTCCGGGGCCGGCGGTCGCGCGCGACCGGTGACCGGCCGCCGTCAGCCGGCGGCGGGCAGCGCCGCGAACGCCTCGTGAAAACCGGGGAACGTCTTGCGGACGCAGCCGGGGTCGTCGTACGTCAGTCCGGGCGTGCGCAGGCCGGTCACGGCGAAGGACATCACGATGCGGTGGTCGCCGTAGGTCCTGATCTCCACTCCGGGCGCCGGGACGCAGGGCCGGATCTCGATCCAGTCCGCGCCGGTGGCCACCTCGGCGCCGAGCCGCCGCAGGTTGTCCGCGCACGCCTCCAGGCGGTCGCACTCCTTCACCCGGGTGTTGCCGACGTCCTCGATGCGCACCGGTCCGGAGGCGAACGGCGCGATCGCGGCCAGCGTCGGCATGGTGTCGGAGATGTCCCGCATGTTCACCGTGAGCCCGCGCAGCTCGCCGGTGCCGCGCACGGTCGTACGGTCCCCGGTGGTCTCCACCTCGGCGCCCATCCGGCGCAGCACCTCCACGAAGCGCAGATCGCCCTGGAGGGCGCCGGTGCCGAGGCCGGGCACGGTGATCTCGCGGCCCGGGGTGAGCGCGGCGGCGGCGAAGAAGTAGCTCGCGGTGGAGGCGTCCGGCTCGACGGCGTAGGTGGTGGCGCGGTAGCCGCCGGGCGGCACGTCGTACACCGGGCCGTCCCGGACCACGTCCACGCCGAACGCCCGCATCATCGCGAGGGTGATCTCCACGTACGGCGCGGACACCAGGCCGGTGACCCGGATCCGCAGTCCGGTGCGGGTGAGCGGGCCGAGCAGCAGCAGCGCGGTCAGGTACTGGGAGGACTGGCCGGCGTCCAGCACGACCTCGCCGCCCTCGACGCCGGCGGCGCGGACGGTGAGCGGGTGGTGGCCCTCGGCGTCCTCGTGCCGCAGGTCCACGCCGAGGTCGCGCAGGGCGCGGGTGAGCGGGCCGAGGGGACGGCGGCGCATCTGCGCGGAGGCGTCGAAGCGGAAGGTGCCGTGGCCGGCGGCGGCCAGGGTGGGCAGGAAGCGGGCGGTGGTGGCGCCGTCACGGCAGTAGACGTCGGCCTCCGCGGCGGCGGGGCCCTGCGGGCGGCCCTCGATCCGCCAGGCCCGCGGAGCGCGTCCGACCCGGTAGCCGAGCCGGGTCAGGCCCTCGGCGAAGCCCTCGGTGTCGTCGGAGCGCAGGGGCCGCAGCAGCGTGCTGACGCCGTCGGCCGCGGCGGCGAGGAAGAGCGCGCGGGCGGTGATGGACTTGGAACCGGGAATCTCGACTGCGGGCATGGCCGCATGATGACGGCTCGTCCGGCGCGCGGCCCGGTCCGTCCAGAGGCTGGACGCGCCCCGGGAATCCCCGGCCGGCGGCCCTTTCCTGGTTACTGTGCAGTCCCTTGACGGAAAGAAACTTCCCGGATATTCGTGACTCCTCGGAAGTTTCCTTCAGCGGTTCTCCTCTGGAAGGAGCGCACGTGCCCGACACCAGCACGGGAAGCGACACCGGCCCGGGAAGCACGCGAAGAGACACCGTACGGCCGTCCCGGCGCGCCGTCCTCGCCGCCACCGCGGGCCTCACCGCCGCGCTGACGGTCCCGGCCACCGCGCACGCCGCCGACGACCGCCGGCTGCGCGCCCTGATCTCCCGCATGACGCTTCAGGAGAAGGTCGGCCAGCTGTTCGTGACGCGGGTCTACGGCCACTCCGCCACCGACCCCGACCAGGCCGACATCGACACCAACCTGAAGGAGCTGGGCGCCCGCACCGCCGCCGAGCTGATCGCCAAGTACCGGGTCGGCGGCATCATCTACTTCACCTGGGCGCACAACACCCGCGACCCGCGGCAGATCGCCGCCCTGTCCGACGGCATCCAGCGGGCCGCGCTGGACCAGCCGCGCGGGCTGCCCGTGCTCGTCGCCACCGACCAGGAGCACGGTGCGGTGTGCCGGATCGGCAAGCCCGCCACCCTGCTGCCCGGCGCGATGGCGATCGGCGCGGGCCGCTCCCGCTCCGACGCCCGGACGCTCGGCCGGATCTCCGGCACCGAACTGCGCGCGCTCGGCATCCACCAGGACTACTCCCCCGACGCCGACGTGAACGTCAACCCGGCCAACCCGGTCATCGGGGTGCGCTCCTTCGGCGCCGACCCGGACGCGGTCGCCGCGTTGGTCGCCGCCGAGGTGCGGGGCTACCGGTCGGCCGGGGTCGCGACGAGCGCCAAGCACTTCCCGGGGCACGGGGACACCGCCGTCGACAGCCACTACGGCTTCCCGGTCATCACGCACAGCCGCGAGCTGTGGGAGGGACTGGACGCCGTGCCGTTCCGGGCCGCGATCCGGGCCGGCGTCGACACGGTCATGACCGGGCACATCCAGTTCCCGGCCCTGGACGGCTCCGGCGACCCGGCCACCCTGTCCCGGCCCGTCCTGACCGGCATCCTGCGCGAGGAACTCGGCTACGACGGGGTCGTCATCACCGACTCCCTCGGCATGCAGGGCGTGCGCGCCAAGTACGGCGACGACCGGGTGGTGGTGCTCGCCCTGAAGGCCGGCGTGGACCAGCTGCTCAACCCGCCCTCGCTGGACGTGGCCTGGAACGCGGTGCTGACGGCGGTACGCGAGGGCGAACTGACCGAGGACCGGCTCGACGAATCGATCCTGCGCATCCTGCGGCTGAAGGCCCGCTACGGACTGTTCGACGACCCCTGGTCCCGCGCGGACCGCATCGACCGCACGGTGGGCACCAGGGCCCACCTGGCCGCCGCCGACCGGATCGCCGAGCGCACCACCACGCTGCTGGTCAACGAGGACGGCACGCTGCCCTTCGACCGCCGCCGGGAACACCGGGTGCTGGTCGTCGGCGCCGATCCGGCCTCCCCGTCCGGCACCACCGGCCCGCCCACCGGTGTGCTGGCCGCCGCCCTGACCGAGCTGGGCTTCGCCGCCACCGCCCTGTCCACCGGCACCGCGCCCTCCGCGGCGAGCATCGACAAGGCGGTCGCGGCGGCCGGGGACGCGGACGCGGTGGTGGTGGCCACCTACAACGTGACGCCGGGCAGCTCCCAGCGGATTCTGGTGGACCGCCTGCTGGCCACCGGCAGGCCGGTGGCCGTGGTGGCGATCCGCAACCCCTACGACATCGCGCAACTGCCCGCCGTCCGGGCCTGCCTGGCCACGTACTGCTGGACGGACGTCGAACTGCGCGCCGCCGCACGGGTCCTGGCCGGCCGGGTGGCACCGCGCGGGCGGCTGCCGGTGCCGGTGCAGCGGGCGGACGACCCGGCGCGGGTGCTGTACCCGGTCGGGCACGGGCTGCGGTACTAGGGCCGCAGCGCGGGCTCCCGCTCCATGTCCCGGGCGTCCAGCCGCGCGTCGTAGCGGGCCAGCGGCTTCGCCTGGTCCACGGTGGCCCGCGGCAGGCCCGCCCAGGCCAGGATGCGGGCGGTGGCGAGGCTCTTCTCCTCCGCCACCAGCCCCGCCACGTTCGCGCCGTGGTTCATGCCGGGCGCGGTGAGGACGTAGGAGTCACGGGCGCCCGCGCCGACCCGGAAGCGCTCCGAGCCCCACGGGTCGTTCTGGCCGTAGACGAAGAGCATGTGCGTGGCGTGGTGCCGGACCCAGGTGTCCACGTCCCGCATCGCCTGCGGCCGGAACCGCATCGGGATGGAGCGGGGGACGTAGTTCCGGGGCGGCTGGTAGCCGTAGCGGATCAGGTGCCGGTCGATGGCGGGGAAGTGGATGGTGGGCGCGCCGAGCTGGGTGCCGGCCTGGTAGTAGTACGGGGTGTACGGGGCCAGTCCCTGGTCGGTGTAGGCGTCGAAGCCGGAGATGGTGTCGAGCGAGGTCCACAGCGCGTCGTCGCTCGCCGTGGCCGCGTCCGCCGGGACCGTGTCGCAGTCCTTGAGCAGGCTGTACTGCCAGAAGCCCCACGCGTAGTCCAGGACCACCGCCTCGTAGGCCCGGTCCAGGCCGCCGACGGTGTCGAAGGTGAGGCCCTTGCCGGCGGCGTACGCGGCGTACCTCTCCTCCAGCCGCTCGCGGCGCACCAGGGCCTCGCGCTGGACGGCGGTGAGCCGGTCCCGGCACTCCTTGGTGCCGACGCGGGCGAAGAAGCGGTCGTAGGCGGAGTCCTCGTCGTTCACGACGTCGTTCGGGGCGACGTAGGCGACGACGCCGTCCATGTCGTCCGGGTAGAACCGCTCGTAGTAGGTGGCCGTCATGCCGCCCTTGGAGGCGCCGGTGGCCAGCCAGTTGGCCGGATACACGGCCTTCAGCGCCCGGAACACCCGGTGCTGGTCGCTCGCGGCCTGCCAGATGTCGAGCTTGGACCAGTCGGCCGGGTCGGGACGGGAGGGGCTGAAGAAGCGGTACTCCAGGGAGACCTGGTTGCCGTCCACGATCTGGGTGGGCTCGCGGCGCGAGGGGTTGGTGGAGACGTGGTAGCCGCCGGTGTAGAAGACCGTGGGACGGCTCACGTCCTTGTGCAGCACGGTGATCCGCTGCTGGAAGGTGCCCCGGTCCGGGTGGCGGTGGTCGACCGGCTGGGTGTAGGTCAGGACGAAGTAGCGGTAGCCGGGGTACGGCTTCTCCTCGGTCAGGCTCATGCCGGGTATCGACAGCAGCCGGTCCTTGATGTCGGTGGGCTCGTCTCCGGCGGCGGTGGCCGCTCCGGCCGTCGTGCCCAGTGTGCCGACGAGGACGATGAGCGCCAGCAGCCATCCGAGCGCCTTGCGCATGCGCACTCTCCCCTGTGAGACAGATGTGCGCCGGAAACTATCCCAGCGCGTGCCGCCCCACCAGAGGACGTCCGCTGTCCGCCGGTCCGCCGCCGGTCAGCGGCTCAGCACAGGATCCAGCCGGAGCTGACGGAGTAACGGCCCACCGCGCCCCTGATCCACACGCAGCGGTGTCCGGCGTGCACGGTCACCGGGCCGGCGTGGTGGGTGTAGCGGCCCTTGTCGACGACCGGCCGGTTGCCGCGCGCCTGCACGCTGACCGACATGGTCCGGGCCGGGCCGGGCTTGCGGGTGACGGTCACCGCGCAGACGTAGCCGTCGCGCTTGTAGACGTGGGTGATCCCGGTCTTGAACGGCAGGGTCCGCACCTCGCGTCCGGCGCAGCCGCCGGACGCGGCCTCGGCGGTCCCCGTCGCCGTCAGCGCGAGCGCCCCGGACGCCGCCAGCACGGCCGCACCGAGCGCCAGTCGCCGGCGTATCGCACCACGGTCCACTTCGTCCTCCCCGTACCCGGTCACACTCCCCCGTCTCCGTACTGATGTACGGACGCACACGTGTGCCGGATGGTTGCACGACCGTCAGCGGAACGTTTCGGCGGGGGGCCTCAACGGGCCGCGCCGACCGGTTCCTCCGGCTCCGGCCGGCCGACGAAGGTCCGCCACAGCTCGGCGTACCGGCCGCCGCGGGCCAGCAGCTCCTCGTGGGTGCCGTCCTCGGCGACCCGGCCGTGGTCCATCACCACCACCCGGTCGGCACGGGCCGCGGTGGTCAGCCGGTGCGCCACCACCAGCGTGGTACGACGGCCCGCCAGCCGGTCGGTGGCCCGGTTGACCTGCGCCTCGGTGGCCAGGTCCAGAGCGGCCGTGGCCTCGTCCAGCAGCAGCACGTCCGGGTCGACGAGTTCGGCGCGGGCGAGGGCGATCAGCTGGCGCTGGCCCGCCGAGAGGTTCCGGCCGCGCTCGGCCACCTCGTGCAGATAGCCGCCCGGCAGCCCGGCGATCATCTCGTGCGCGCCGACCGCCCGGGCCGCCGCCTCCACCTCGGCGTCGGTGGCGTCGGGCCGGCCGTAGGCGATGGCGTCGCGGACGGTGCCCGGGAAGAGGTACGCCTCCTGCGGGACCACGCCGAGCCGGTGCCGGTAGGAGGTGAGGTCCAGGTCGCGCAGGTCCGTGCCGTCGGCCGTGACCCGCCCGCCGGTCGGGTCGTAGAACCGCGCGACCAGCTTGACCAGCGTCGACTTGCCCGCGCCCGTCTCGCCGACGAAGGCGACCGTCTGCCCGGCCGGGAT